>CAVOXY010000013.1:0-306081 GCA_963700515.1 uncultured Planctomycetota bacterium
TAGATATCCGAAGCTCGAAAGCTCCACACTGTCTCATCCGGCGTTCGAACCGCTGACAGAGCATCACGCTTTTTCGACGGGCTGACTCAGCGAGTGCAACATCACACGAAGCGATGCGACACGTCGCCGATACCCTCGGGGTCAAGACGATGTTGTCAGTGTGCCTAGCAGCACGACAAGTCAGTCAGAACTCCGAGCTTCGGACGTATTCGATTCTACTTCTGCTTCCTCTTCGATAGAAACTCCAAGTCGAATCAGCAGCGGGATCAGCAAGTCACCGATGCGTTGGGGACCGCGACGCTTCTTGCGAGCCAGTTCCGCCAGCGGTTTCGCTTCGGCGGCGTAAGCCGATTTCGGCAACCAGGCAAACGCTTCGTTCAGGTCTCGAATCGATTGCTCGATCGGCGTCTTGTGAACGCGATGAAACTCTTGCAGCTTGGCCAGCAGATATTCGCGATCGACACCTTTGCCACGCCACAGTTGCCGGCCACCGACGAGTTGATAGACCATCCGCATCGCGCGGTTGGCAATCCGGCAACGACGGTCGCGTGGATCGACCTTCTGCTGCTTCCACAGTGCCGACAAGCCACGATAGTACGGATGGCACTTGATCAAGTTTTCGGCCACCAGCATCGCGGCTCCGCGCAGCTTGCGGTTGCACTGGCGAACGAGCGAGCCGTCGGCATGATCGACTTCGTCACTTTGGTATCGCGACGGGAACAGACCGGCACGTCCGTTGATGGCGCGGGCCGAGGCGTAGTGCTCGATCGGTCCGGCTTCTCCGGCCAAGCCGCGCCGCCGAGACGACGTTGATGCCGGTCACGCTGAGCAGCAGAATATACGGCGTTTTCACGAGAAAACCGGCCATTTCTCGCTCCGCGGCGACGATCTGTTCGTCGAACAAGCGGCGTACTTCGTTGAGCTGTTGCCACTGTCGCGTGTGCATCGCCGCGAGTTCCGACGGCTCGGCGGCGGTGCCGGCCCACGCCACAATGCGTTCGATCGTGCGCGTTTGAAAGCGGACTTTCGTCTCGTTCAAGTGGCTCGCGATTCCATCGACGCCGGCGCGGCGAATCGCTTCGGCGGAAGAGAACTGCAAGGCCACCGGCAACGCGATCGACTTGTGGAACAACTTGTCGTCTTCAAACAGATCGGCGAAGCCCGGCATCGTTTGATGCAGCAGCCGACGAATCTGCACCATCAGTCGCGCGCGTTGCTTGACCAGGTTGTGCCGATGCCGCGAGACGGCTTGCAGCGACTGATAGACTTCGCCGACCGGCAGCGTGGCCAGGCCGTAACCTTTGACCGCCGCGTGGAAGATCGCTTCGAGATCGTTGTCGTCGGTCTTCTCATCGGGATGCAGCGGCCGGCGGTAATGGTTCGACGCGAACGGATGAACGATGCGCGTGTCGAATCCCGCTTTGCGGAACGCTCGGTAGACCGGCTTGTGATAGATGCCGGTCATTTCGACGGCCACGATGGTGTCGGTCAATCCTTCCGCCTGGCAGGCCTCGGCGACGAGTTGCGTCATCGCTCGCAGACTGCCACTGGTATGCTCAACGCTTCGTCGGTTCGATGAGGACCTTGCCATAGAAGTTACACAGCATCCATTTCGATCGGCGTTTGGCGCAGTCGACCGCGACGATGCCGAAGTGTTCCGGCCCGACGGCCTGAACCCGCTCTTGGATCTGGCCGTTCGGCTTGCCGATGAATCGTTTCTTCGAGCCCGTGGATTTCCGTTTCTTGGTCTTCGTAACCATCCGAGTGTCTCCTGATTGAAGGTTGGGCAAATTCCTCCAATAGAAGCGCTGGGATGGTCCTCCTGTTTGTTTTTAATGTGTTTTGGGGACATACCAGGGGTCAGGACTCTTTTTGCTTTCCTTTTAGCTTTCCGCTACTGTCCTGTCTCCTGGTCCGGCAGTTGGTAAACGACGATATCTGTGTTGTCCGCACTGCCACCAGGATTATCGATTTGCCCAGAAGTCGGAGGATCGTGCCGCGTGAACCACAGCAATGACAATCACCTCGTCGTCATTCACCCGGTAGATGATGCGGAAGGGAAACCTCCGCATGAGGAAATAACGATGGCGCGAGTCACATAGCGGAAACCGTATTGGATCCGACAAGATCTCGTGCAACGCGCGATCAAATTCATCGTCAAAGTCGCAGGCAGCCTCTATGCTCCGCTCGGCGTACCAACAAAGCGATTCAGTGTAATCTGTCTCGGCAGCGGAACAGATGATGAGACTAGCCATCGAGTCCAGCCTTGCGACGTGCCCGCTGGCGAACATCGGCCCACGATGAGCCAGACATCTCACCAGCGTCGACTGCATTGCTGCGTCGGTTAGCTTCAGCTACCCACGCTTCATTCGGTGGCACCCAGTTGTGAGGAGGGACATTGTCCCATAGTGCGGCAATAAGTTGAGCACGCTCTGCTGCTGGCAGAGATTGAGCAGCAATCAGGATTTCATTGAGTGTGGTCATGGCCCGTTCAGTTTACCATCAAGTGTGCTGCTTGGAAAGATTCCCGCCAGTCGCCCGGTCCCGATCGGTCCGGTTGTTCAGTCGGTCGTTTCTCCGGACAGCGACGGCCATGGTCTTGGACGTTATGCCGTTTTCGTTTCGCCAGTGAGTGGCTTGAAGGGAGATGTGGGATCAAGAGAAGGCTGTAGGACAAAAAGATCGGATGAGAAAAAGATACATTGTCCCAGAGACATGTGTCCGTCAGCCTGTCTTCTTGTCCTTATCGTCGAATCACTTCAGAATTCGGATTCCCCTCCTCGCGGGGAACAAAAAGGGGTCAGGACTCTTTTTCTGAAAAAGAGTCCTGACCCCTTTTAGCTTCCCGGTCTCGGCCAACGCGGCGGTTTGCTGCCAGGCGTTTGGCTCGACCGACAGGGGATGGCTTGTTGGGCGATAGCGGACCAATCGTCGCCCCACCGCAGCAGGTGCGGTGGCGGCGGGGTCGGATGTGGCGGCGGACGGACATGTGCGCCGGCCAGTCTGGCGGTTGCTCACTTCGCTTCGGAATCGATGTCTGGACCGTCTGCTTCAGCGGTATCTGGCGTGGCAACCGGGCTGGGAAACTGCAGGGCGCCGATCTCGCGCAGAGCTTCGAGCGTGTTGAAGAAGCCCCAGCTTTCGACGATCAGGCCATCGCGGATTCGGACGATCTTCGCACCTCGCAAAGTGATTTGTTTGCCAGTTGGTTGCAGGCCCAGCCAACGGCTTTGATGCGTGCCTCGGTAGGTGAGGCGACTCACCACCAGATCCCCCTCCGCGATCTGCTCTTCTACCGTCACGCGAATGTCAGGATAGGTACGAAGAAAGATCTCCATGTGCCTTTGCATTCCGGCGATGCCATTGCATCCTCCCGACGGATCGTTGTGATTGACATGGCAGGGTGCAATGAAATCGGGGACCCGTTCGACAGCGCCGGTGTCGAGCACGTCCTCGACAAATCGCCTCATGAGCGCTTTGTTCTGCTCCAGCATGATGGTTCTCCCGTGTTCGCGCAATTTACAGCGGATATCACTTTGACCGTGGCAAAGCAACAGTCTGGCTGCCAGGGGCGCGACCGCTTCGAAATGCGCTTCGGTGGCGGCGGTCTGGCCCGGCCAGCAGTAGACGAAGTAGACGTCTGCCTCACGGGTACTGGTCAGGTAGTCCCCGACCTCGATCGTTGCGCTGAATCCGAGTTGGGCAAGCAAACTGCGCGATGTGTCAGCCAGTTTCGCGTCGATTTCAATACCGTGCGCGGCGAATCCCAGGATCTCGGCCAAGCCCGTGACAATTCCCAGGCCGCTCCCCCATTCGCAAAAGCGGCCTCGCGGCAAAGTGCTCATGACCCGCCAGGCTAATTCGTAATCACTGGGCACGAAATCAAAACAGTTGACGGTCTTGACAAGCGCTCGGCCCCGCTCGATCAACTCGGTGGCCTGTGCCGGCAGCGGCGGATTGGTGATTTCAAGCGGTTCCTCGATCAGCATGCCAGGCTCCCGTCTGTTTCGGTTGGGGATTCATGCAAGGCGTGTGGCGGATTCCCATAGCCCCGATATGTGCCAAATCATTTGAAGTTCGCGCGCGACTCGTTATTACACGGTGAATCCCCCGGGGAGTGCGGCATTCCCGATCGCCAAGCAGCGGGCTGAAGCGGGAGGGGGGCGTGGACCGTTGCGCAGCGCGCCAAAAGCAAGTTGACTTTCGTTTCGAGCATCGTACCATAGGGCGCTGGTGGCGTGTTGCGAATCCGGTGCAGACTTTGCCATAAGGAGCCTGCCGTGAGCGGCCAGTCGTGGATCATCGGGGCAACCAGTGAATGTGACATCGTCGTCAATCAGCCCACGGTCTCCAGTCGCCATTGCCAACTCATCCGCACGCCCGAGGGCCTGCTGCTGAAGGACCTCGGGTCGACCAATGGCACCTACGTTAATGGCGAACGGATTTCGAGTTCGCGGCTAGTGAGCGCGTCGGACCGTATCACCCTAGGGACCTCGACACCGCTTCCTTGGCCGAGCCATTTGGTGTCGCCGGGGAGCCGCACGGTTCGCATCGGACGAGCCGCTACCAATCATGTGGTCGTCGAGGGCGCTGGTGTCTCGGACCATCATGCTCAGCTGACTCTGCACGATGGCACCATGACATTGGAGGACCTGGGTTCGACGGCCGGCACGGGTGTGGGGTCACCCGGCCGGCAGGTCACGCGCACAACGGTGAAGATTGGTGATACGGTGTTCCTTGGCTCCACGCCGGTGCAGGTTGCCGCGGTGGTCGACGCTCTGAAAGGTAAAACGGTTGCCGGCCAAGCCGATCAGCAGACCAGGGCAGGGGAAGGCGATTCGGCGGCTGGACTGCTGTCGTATGGAACCGGCACCTTGATTGCAGTGGCGGCAGGGGGGGCCGTGCTCATGTCCCTGCTAGTGGCGTTGATCATTTACGCCTTTGGTGGCTCTGGCCAGGGGCCGGCAGTGGCGAGCAACGAGCAGGTCGGGATGCTCCTGAGCGCTGAACCACACAGGAAGGTCGAACCACGGTCGAGCGAGCCAACCAACGGAGCGGGCCAGGACGCGGGTGCCCCCCAGAAAGACACCGCAGATTCATCGACGGGACCCCAAGACACTCCCTCTTCCGCGGCTAATGCAAAAAAGCGTCCGACCGATGCCCTGTTTCTCGTTTTAGTTGGGGATGAAGCGGACAAATACTTTCGGGTCGGGACCGCCTGGGCGGTTGGCCCCCATACGCTGGCCTCCAGTGCTTCCGTGGTCGTGAGGTTGCGCGATTTGCAGGAGCGGTTTCCCCAGGTCGTGGTCTTCTGGCCCACGAAGAACGAGAGGATCTCCATCGTGCGTACGAAAGTCCATCCTCGATACGTGGAAGCGGCGGCGGCCTGTGATCAGGCCGAAAAGGAACTGGATGAGCTGCGCACGACGCAGGGAGACGCCGCGCCTGAGGAGCTCGATCGCGAGCGGATCCGGGAAGCCTGGGTGGAGGCCGGTCTCAAGGCGCTGAAGGCGGCCGAGCGGCAGGTCTATTTTGACGCGGCCACGATCGAAGTGAATCAGCCTCTGGACACGATCTTGCCACCGGCTCCGGTGTCGGATGCGCAGGCTCTGCGTCCCAACCTGGCCGTCCGCGCGATGGGATTGGCATTCGATTTCAAGGACCCGTTTCTCGATCCCAATTCCGCCGACATGGCCTGGACGCTCGACGGCAGAATCGGGCGACTGGTCAGCTATGACAAGGATGCACCGGAAGTACAGCGGTTGCTCGTGCACCTGGAGCCGGCCCGACCTAACCAGGCGGTCCGAGGGCAATTGGAGTACACGTATGTCGGCAGTCCGGTGGTGAATGAAGCGGGGCAAGTCATCGGTATCTACTCGCGACCGACGCCGCCACGTGAGCCGGACCAACCTCCGGACGGCCGCTCGTTTGACGCCACGTTGTTCGAGCGAGTGCGAGAAGTGATGGCGTTGGAGAAATGAAGTCCTGTTCAACGCATTGAAGCGGAGTTGGAACATGTTCCGAAATGCCTATCGTATTCTTCTGAGCCGTACGCATCAGGCCAACCGCATTCGCTGGTCAGTGGCCTGCTCCCTCCTGGTATGCATCTTCCTCGGGCTTTGTCCGAGCCCGACCTGGGGACAGGTGCACGACCCTTGGCCGCACCGGTACGAGAACTGGCATGGACATAATCCGCGCACCGCGTTTTCCTCCTACATCCATGCACAAGCTGACTTGATGCGTGCGCAAGGCGAACGCGCCGTCGATTTTGCCGAAGCACGCGTCTTGTTGGCCGACGCGGTGGACAAGGAGCTGGATAACTGGCTCGAGCACATGCAGAGATACTGGCAACGGAAGATCGAGTACGAGAAGAACCGGATCAAGTTGAACCAGGTGCGGCAGATTGCCAAGGACCAGCGGTTAAATGATCAACGGGCGATGAGGAGCCGGATGTGGGAGCGCATCAAGAACAATCCGCAGCTGAACGCCAACTCGATCGTGAATGGGAATGCGTTGAATTTCCTGTTGGATCGCCTGGCAAATACGGTTGGCACATATGATATTGCGCGTCTGGAGGGGACGACGAGCCCTGACGACTGTGCCGACTTGCAGTTGACTCCCGAGCAACTGCGCTCCCTGCAGCTCAGCCAGACGGGCGTGCAGGGTGGCAAGCTGCTGTTTCGAGCCGACGGCAGTTCGAAGATCGACCTGGAGTGGTGGCCTTTCAAATTGCGGGACGAGGTATTCCAGGCCGAGCGACAAGCGTATATGGCCGCCCGCCGCGCGGTGCTCGAGCAAGCCGGCACGGGCGGTCAGATCGATAGTGAAAGTCTGCTGCAGCTCAAGACGGCTTACGGAGCGTTGTCGAGGAGTTTCTACGAACGTTATGTCGCCCAGGAGCAGGCCCAAGCCGGGTGGGACACGTTTCGGCAATTCCACGCGGCGCGCGCATTCCTGCACGCTCTGGGGAGCGAAATCCACCGCTACGAGAATACGGGCGACGCCCGCGTGCTGCAGGTTGTCAGCGGGTTTCATCCGGAAACCGATGGACAGGACGTGCTGGCACTACTGGCTTACATGAATCGTAACGGAGTTCGTTTTGCCCCCGCACAGCCGGGTGACGAATACGCCTATCACGCCGTGTTCCGAATGATGCGCGACATCTACGTCACGGTGGCGGACAACGACCAGGCCATTCAGCCCCGGGATCTGACCGAACAGTTGGACTGAGCCAGCGGCCATGGAAAGCCGCATGGTTGACGTAACCGTACATTGGCTACGGCGTTGCGGCATTACGGCATCAGGATTTGAAAACGTTGTTCGCCGAGCTGAAATTTGGTGCCGTTGCTCAACTGAACCTGGTCGATGCGCCCCAGACACCGTTTTTCGACGGTGCGGCCTCCAGACACCACCGATCCTTGGCGAAGTGGATTCTGACGTGCTTCTCCTCTAACAGGCCATCATCGGCCAGTGCGGATACGCAGTGCTTTCGATCTCGCCCGATCCAGAACTCAGGTTGCTGAAATTTCACCTGACGCGCCTGCCGACTGCCGACCTCGACCAACCGCGGAGACGATTGGCGTGACTCTTCGAACGCGTACGTGGCGCTCCCCAAAATAAATTCGTCTCCCGCCCGCAAACGCATGAATTCGATCTTCACGAACGAGCCGTTCCGGCTCTTCAAGTCATGCAAATGCCACACATATTTTTCCTCTTCGAAGCGACGGACAAGCTCGGCATGACATCCCGACATGAGCTTGTCGTGGGCGATCACCACGTCGCCTTTATCACGGCCGATGGTGAGGCGGTTGCGGCGGATACGGAGCAACTCGCCCGTCCTCTGGTTGTCATCAAGAATCTTCAGTACGGCCATGGGGGGGCGGAAGCAGGGGCGAAACGCCTGAGCGCCGCCGTCAAGCCGCTCAGGCGCGTCAACCGTTTCCGGGGCGGCGAAATCACTGATCTTCCGGAAATCGTCCTCGTTGTCGCCCACGTCTAACGTCTGCCGGATATCGAACTGCACAGGCTCGATGGTCGTGACGCGCACGTCCACGGCGCGGGTCGACCGCACGCGGCTCAGCGGCACTGTCTCTCTTCGGTTTGCGTTTGAAAAACATCTCGCTTCGCTCACCTGGTCGAAAATACTATCTCACCACTGCGCGACGCCGAGCAGGACGGGGATGTCGCGACACGGTCGGCCGAACCTGCTTCGCACAGACGACTCTCCCGGTTTCCCGCTGGCACCGGCAAGAGGAAAGACTTGTCACCATGTCGGTGATTATATTCGGTGAATACCGGCCATTGAAAGGGTCGATATTCCGCGAAAACGAATTTGCAAATGGAGAAGTCCCTGGCGAACCAACCGGACTGGCACGGGCGTTTGAATCGGGGGCCGCGGAAGAGAGTCACACCCGATAATGTAACGCTGTGAAGCATTTCCGTAGCCGAATTCGCCAGAATTCGGACCGATATGGGCAACTTCCGAAGACTGGCGACTCCGGCTACGAGCTTGCATCCCACTTCTCTCGACTCAAAAATGCTTCACAGCGTTGCCCATAATGGCACACGCTCCACCGCCGCGGCCGGCGTGGAGCGTGTGTGAGCTGGTAATTGGGCCGTGACGGCCGTTGGAATGCGGATCAGTAGTTCCATTCGACGCCGAAGTAGGGCGTGATGCCGGGTGATAGAACAGCGACCTGCTGGAATGATTGGCCGTTGATCGTGTCCCCTACGAGCCGTTGATTCAGGTGTTCGAGATAACTGCGGTCAAACAGGTTGTCGATACCGCCGACGACGTAGAGATTCTCGGTGACATTGTAGTAACCACCGAGGCGGAATGTTGTGAAACCACCCGTTCGGGATTCCCAGTTGGGGTCCAGGTTCTGCACGCTCGTCGTGCCACGGCGCAGCGCACCGGTGCGGTCCTGGCTGGCGACCATCCGCGCGGCGAATTCCAAGCCCCATCGGCTGCCGGCTTCGGCGTCGTGGATGCGGACACCGACGTCGCTCGAGAAGGGGTAGATGCCGGTGAGAGGAATATTCTGATCTCCTGCGCCTTGGACTGGGATGCCTTGGTCCTCGCCCCACAGGTAGCGGGCAGCACCGAAGATCGCGAAGGTGTCGGTCATGTTCCATTCGCCCAGCGTTTCGAAGCCGGTGCGGACAAACAAGTTGCCGTTGAGGTACCGCACGAGGTAGGCGCCCGTGGGGTCGAGAGCCGGAAAGCCGATATAGGTGACTGGATCGTCAACCCAACTGTAGAACGCGCCAATCTTGCCGCCCCATCGTTCATATTGCCCCTCAAGCGAGGCGTCAATTTGCCACAGCTTCTCCGGCTGCAAGGTGGGTGTACCAATGACGCGGGTCAGACCGTTTTGCGAGGTGCTCACGAACACGCCGTCAGCGTACCGTTCGAGCATCGACGGAGGCCGTTGCGAGTAGCCGCCGGCCAGGCGTGCCGTCCAATTGCAGTTCAGCTCCAACTCGTTGGAGAGGTAGAACGAATACAGCACGTCGTTCTGTTCGAGCTCAGAGCGGTAGAGATCCAAGTTCGAGATGGGCCCCCGGAAATCGCCCGTGTCGGTGGAGGTATGTACCCAGTCGATGCGGCTGCCCAGCGTTGTGGTCAGGTAGGGAAGCCAGCTGAGTGTCAACTCGCTGTAGAGGCCGGGATTCGTGAAGTCGCTGCTCGGCAGCCTTGTGTCAAAGGGTGGTAGCGTTCTGTTCTCGTCAACAAAATGCTCGTTGATCCGCTGGGTCATGTAACGGATGTCGGCACCCATTGACAGCAATGTCCAGTCGGGGTCGCCGTAGGTTTTGTTGACCCGCGCTCCGGTCACCATATAGTGCCCGTCGGTGTTGCCGAACAAATCGCTGCCGGTGGTCGGAATCGCGGCATCCAAAGCGGCATTGACGCGTGCGACACTGTAGTAAGGCGAATTGGGCTGTTGCGGCAAAGTGTCACCGTGGAAGCGACTGCGAGAGTACCAACCCATCGCGGAAAAAGTACCTTCACCACAGGGGTCTTCATGGTTGTAGTGCAGGCTGTAGGCGTCTACGCCCATGAAGTCGACATCGAAGAACTGCAGTGGGTATTCGGTATCGGTGTCTTCCAAGTGTCGAAAGCGGAACTCGAGGCTTGATTCCGGCGAAAGGTCGAACCCAACTTGCCCCATCAGCGACTGGCTCTTATAACTGCCCGGTACCGCTGGCTGTGAGGAGTTGCCGCCCGGATCATAATCACCACCGACGCGATTGCCGTAGTTCAAGATATATCCCCAGTCACATCCCCCGCCAAACACCGTTTGGCGGCCGTAGACCTGCCCACCGTTGGTGCGTGTGGAAATGCCGGTGCGGAAGTGCGACTCGTATCCGTTCGGGTTCCTGGGCGTCTCGACGTTCAGGATGCGCATGAAAGCGAAGCCGGGTCCGTACCGCAGCCCGTAAGGCCCGGAGATGATCGATATTTCTTCGTACAGCGACGGGTCCAATCGGTTGAGCATGGAGTCCAGGTCAGGGCGGATGGGCGACCAGTAGAGATCATCGGAAAGCATATATACGCTCGGGCCCTGGAAGCCGCGAATATTCGGCTCCAGTGAGGTCTGCGACCGCTTCTGGAACTCCGTCGTCTGGACGCGCTTTGATTGCTGGATCAGGTTGGCGATTTCGGGAGATTGTGTCGCCGCGAAAGACGTCGTATCGATGCTGCCCCCGCTGGGAGTCGACGCAATCGCTGTTTCGCGCGTGCTCTGGACGCTTTCCGACGTCGTGGCTTGCTCCGCCGCGCCGGCCTGCGACGCCTCGAACAATTGTTGTTCGCGCAAAGAGGGGAATCGTCCTGCGCGGTTGTCCACACTCGGAAGCTGCACGGATGTGAAGCCAAGCTCCGACTGGGACTGGCCCCGCACTGTCAGGGAATACCAGCCGTCGGCAGGAAACCAGTCACTCCAGCCTGGCGGAGGGCCAAGAAAATCGGAATCCTGGGCATCTGCCACCACGGGCAGGAGAAGCGCCACCAATAGTGCAAGCCAGCCTCGGCGGCCGTGCGCACGGCAGAAAAGAGACATTCGCTGCTCCCCCCTAAAATTGTCTTGCAGCCCCTTTCTTTGGATCAAGCGGCCCCACTTTGTGGGAACGCGCGGCATCAAGGTTCTCGATATCCCAGCGGATTGGCTCAACTTCGCGGGCAGTTGAGGATGTCACTACTTCCGTTGGATAGCGCAGAACCGAGATAAGCTGCATAGGCCTCATTAGCATCTTCGGCTTGAATTCTTGATAGCTTTACATTGTTTCGCGGTCTGGTGGGGGGGAACTAGCTCGACGTCGGCTTGTCCGGGGTCGGAACCAGGCGGGGCAGTGCCAGAGAATGGTCACGTGACGAGCAGGGCGGCAGGAACACCGCCCAGTGGCGATCGGCCAGATTTGTCTTGGGGAAAGAACCGCCGATACCTGGAGACCGGGGGGAACGGTCCCGCACGAAGGAGAAGAGCGGTTAGTCACCCCCCCAAGGTTTGGAGCAGGCGGACGACGGCATTATAGTCAATGGGCTTCTGCTGCCGCAGAGTAAGTCCCCCGATTTCGCCATATCCCCAAGTCCACCCTTCCAGCAAAACCGTCTTGGCGCACAACGCCGCCGTTCGCTGCTTCCAGGCGTCCTCTTTAATCTTGCGAAGCTCCGCGATGGTCTCTTTCGTCAACCTGTCTTTGGTGTTCGCATCGAGTGCGTTCTTGATGTCGGCATTTCCTTTGAGCAATTCCTTTGCGATCAAGCCTTGCGCATACCGGAGCCACACGGCATCGCGTTGGGCGACCATCGTGGGCAGCCGTTCGAATGCTTGCACGACGCGATTCAGTTCATCGACGGCCGCGATTCCGGCACTTGCCCTCTTCTCCGGGGAGAGACTGGTATCGCGCAGGCAGGCCCAAAATGCCCGTTCCGAAAGGAGCGCGCGCTGCCCGGCGACGCGGGCTGCCCAGATAGCACGCGATTCGTCCGCCGGTGGGTCGGGAATTTGATCGACATTTGATTGGGCCAGACGCAGTTCCCTATCGGCGACATCCGTCACTTTGGCCAAATCAACGTATCGAATGAGCCCGTCGCAAGCGTACTGTGCGCGTCGCAGCAGCAAGTGGGCGCGGATGTCCGAATCCGGTATTTGCTTCAATGCTGAATCAACATAGGGGTTGATGTGTTGCAAGTCCAAGCCGAGTTCCATGAGCACTTTCACAATGGCCGACAGAGCGATTTCCGAATAGTCTCGAGGCAGGTCCTGGTGCGACATCATGTCGTCTCTGCCTGTCAGCAGCTCGTCTATCAAGCTCTTGGACTTTTGCATCCAAGCATCGCGTTTGGGTTGGGTGTTGGATGCCGCGCAGGCATCGGCCGTAGTTTCGGCATACTCAAGTTTCCAGAGATAACGCTGGGGGAGATCCGCACTGTAGGCCAACTTGACCGCCCCCGCCATATACATGGCCGATTTCTCCAGTTGGGCGAGACGTGCATCGGCATCTGCCTGGCCAAGTGCCAGACGCTCGTGAATTCGCGCCAGGTAGACACAACCTTCGGCGAAGAGCGGTTTGTCCGGAATATCGGCATCGGCGACCCTGGCAGGATCTGACGCGTCATCGACGTGAAGAATATGTTGGAGAAGTTGCCGAGCCTTCTCGAGATCGTCCTCTCGGCTTCTTTCACTTGAAGTGTAAGAGATGCGGAAAATGCAGCGCGCGATACTGAAGTCAAACCTATCTTGGAAACGGTCGTCAGCCTTCTGAACGGCGGCATCCCGCCCCGTTTGAAAGAGCGCAATGGCCTCCTCATATTTCTTCGGAACCGCGACCAGATACTCCATGTCCTCGGTTGCGTTCCCCCAAGCCATGTAGAGAAAGGGGAGGTAGACGAGACTCTTCTGTTCTTCGGACATGTTGTTGAGATTGGTACAGTGTTTAATCGCATCCTCCAACAGGCGACGAATCTCCGGTAGATTCTCTTCGGTATGTGGCAACACATTGGCCAATTCAACTTCTGCATTAGCATTCGTCAGTTCAATCGTCGCTTGGTACTGAGGACGGATGTCCGTCGTCTTCAAACCGCTCAGGCATGAAAGCGCCGCTTGATACTTGCCCACCTGTTCCAAGCGACTGGCAGCTCGGCGCGCCTCCAAGACGTACAATCGCCCTTCGAGCAGACTCTTGCCGACATGCGTGGCGTCAATCCGACCGATCTGGCTGGTGACATCCTTCAAGAACTCGATCTCGATTTCCGGGTCGCTATACACGGCGGGCAAACCGAGGGAAGCCACCGCGTAGTCGACAAGGTATTGCACGTTGGCGGGTTCCAGTTTGGAGGCGATCAAATAATAGACAGGTCGAATCCGTTGCTGTTCGAGCAAGGTCGGGGGATTGCTGGCGGAAGTGGAAGGAAGGAATGATGCGGCAGCGGAGTAAATGGTTGCCGCATCGGCGCGCAGTTCAGTGTCGTCCGCAGCGGGGGTCCGGCGCGGTACCGTGGCCGGCGCGAGGGGTTCGGCCGGCTGATCCTGATGCGACGGTATGATGGGCTCGCTGCGTACCGCTTCGATGAGGGTACTGATGTGTGATTGGTCGGCCAGTTGCATGCCGTCCATTAGTTTCTGGAAATAGACAACGTGTGAGATACCTGCCCTCTCACGCACGGCCTTGTCACCGAACCACTGCGCCACAATCGCGATGCTGCGAATCGCCGAAGCTATATGAGCCGCTCGTTCGTTCTCTGGCGTGGCCGGCAATGCGGCCATCCGGGCATGCGATTCTGCGCTGATGAACAGGCAGTTCACGAGATTTGCGAGCACGTGTGAGGTAAGGTCTGGGGGAAGTTGCCTGGCATCTCGTGGATATCGCTCTACCAGTGAGTCGGCGAATTGAGCGGCAGCGGCGTAATCGGGCGGTTTCTGAAAATAGGCCGCGGCTGCGGCGACGGCTAACAGGTCTTCGTCGACGGATGTTAACGGCTGCACCTGTGCTGAGGATACTGGCGGGTGAGGCGGGTTCGGGCCGGTCGCCGCCACGGACTGGCCGACCATAAACCGCAGGAAAGTGCAAGCAGCTTCCGGGCCACCGTCACGGAACGGATTCTGGACGAACCCCTGATCTTTGTCGGGCTCTCTTGCCGATGCATCACCAACGAGCGTCGCTTTGAGCACGATTTTCGTCGTCAAGGCGATCCGCTTCGGACGCGCTGTGAGGAGCTTCTGCAGAGATTCCTGCTGCTGGAGGGCGGAAATCAACCGCTGCGTCGCCGCCAGCAGCGCGGCTTCGCCGTCAGCGTCGTTTGCGCCGCCGTTGAGGTGCTCTGCGTCACGACCGTGAATTGATGTAACGCTTCGCAGAACAGGTAATAGGAGGCAAACGGCGAAGCCTTTTCGGGAGCAAGAGTGGCCAGGCTGGCCTCAAACTGCTGGCGTCTGTCGGCGGGCAATCGCCAGTCCTTGGTCCCCAAGTTACTCACCGCAAGACATTCCGTCTGGCACAGACCTATGATGGCCGCCACGAGCGGGGAGACCCGTTTGCTGACGTCCGATTCGGCAGGAAAAGGCTGGCATAACTCCGCCCATTTGTCATAGTCCGCATACTCCGGGCTGGAGGGATTCAGATGGGCCACCCCACGAATCCAGTTCAGCCAGTGCTGGTAGGCCGATTTCCGATCGCCCAAGGCGAGCGTGAAATCGGCTGCATTGAGTACGGCAGCCAGATCCTCCAAGGTTAACGACGCACCCTTGAGTTGGCCCAGGACTGACAGCTCGGCTCGAGATAACATTGCATTGCAGAACAATTCGGCACCGTAATAGGGATTGCGCGTGGCAAGTACCTTCCGCACCTGCTCCGCGGGTGTGCAGCGAGCATTCACCGTGCGCACGTCGTTCAGGGGAAGCACTTGCGAGTCGGGGTTCTGAGAAACAGGAGCAGTTCTAGTTCCTCGATCCGCTGCAGTGCCGCATTGTCAGTCGCCGTGCTGGCTGAACTCGTTTGAGGAACGGTAAGACTCTTGTATGCGTCGGTCAGAAGCCCTTGCGTTTTGACGAAATCGTCGCTGCTGGCGGCCGTCTCCAACGCGCTACGCACGGCGTTGATTTGCAGCAGGAGTGGCACGCGAATACCCGTAATTACTTCCAGGTTTCCAGCCATGTCCCGGCTGAAGAGGCTGGCCGTGGCAGAAGGTGTACTCCCTTCCCTCTTCATACGTTGATCCGTCTGCGTCCGTACGCTTTGCAGCACCTCAACAATGCTGGAGCGTTCCGTCGTCGTGAGCGATTGAAACTTCCCGTCCTGGCGGCAAAGTTCCGCCAGCGGATCAATGACCTCGGATTTCAGCAGATCCGCTTCCGATCGCTCCGCCATCGACAAAGCGCTCAATGCGGTCGACGCCAACCGATCCGAATCATCCAAGGGACTCGGGCGCGGCACATCCTTGAGCTGCCCCTCGATCGCCGCGAAACGGACGTTGGGCTCCATGGCGACGGCGTTCAAGCGAGCCTCGTCGAGTGCCAATTTCCAATTCCAAACGGCAACCTGGTTTTGGTCCTCCACGAGCCAATCGGGAAGACTTGACATATGTTTCTTCAACAGCGCGAGGAGTCCCTCCTGCAGACTGAGCGCATCTTGCTTCCCTTTACAGGCCACCAGTTCTTTGCGCAGCTCCGACAGCGCCTCGTTAACGAGAGTCACATTCCAAGACTTCAGCGTCGACTTCTCGGTCTCTTTGACGTTGATCAAAACGTCCTCGAACGAAAAAAAGGCGGTGCGGAATTCGTTTCCAGTCAGTTGTCTGTTTGTCCTTGGCCGCCTTCTCCATCAGTTGACCCAGATCGGCCATCTTCTCCTGTCGCAGACCATCATCCTTGCGGACCACGTCGAGCGGCTTGTAGCCCGCCGGTGCGAGGTATTGCCAGGTCGCGAGTCCCGCCGCCAGGAACAGGAGCAGGGCGGCCGCGTATTTCAGAAAGCGCGACAAAGGCATTTCGTGCCCGCGCAGTTCCTTGATCATTTCACCGCAGCTGCCGTAGCGGGCCGTGGGGTGCACCGAAACGGCCCGACGGATTACCTTCCGCTCGGCTTTCGGCAGCAGATTCAAGTCGAGCCGGCCGGTTACCTTCTCTTGAATGACGACCGAAACCGTCTCCTTCGAGTAGGGGAGCTTGCCGGTGCGCATCTCGTAATAGGTGACTGCCAGCGCATATTGATCGCTGGATGGGCTCGGCACTCCGTCCGAACACACCTCGGGCGCCATGTAGGCGAGCGTCCCAGCCTTGGTGGTCGTGGCTCGCAGGTCGATCAGCGTGTGTGCCAGATCAAAATCCGAAACCTGGCCTTCGCCACTGATAATCATGATGTTTGCTGGTTTGACGTCGCCGTGCTGGATGTTGTGATCGAGATTGAGGAAATCGAGTCCTTTTGCCGCGCCCTCCAGGTAACGCAACAACTCTTCACGCGGGATCCCGCTGAGTGCCGGAGACGCGCTGCTGGACTTCCCGCGAGCCGCCGATTGCTTCTGGTGTCGCTGCAGGCATTGATCGAGCGTTTCCTCGGCCAGCCCCATGGCAATGAACAGCTGCGCCGGGCGATCGGCCGTGTTCGGCGGCTCCCGCACCGTGTCGGGAGTCAGCAAATCACCCATTTTCATGGTTGATGTCAAGTCGGCATCGTCGGCCTCGGCCGCGGGTGCTAATCCCGATGCCGTCGACTCCTCCGAGAAATGGGGATCGACGACGTCGTCGAGAAGATTCCCCTGCTCATCCTTCAGCCAGAAGCCGACGATCTTGACCAGATGGGGATGGTTCAAGTTCTTCACCAGCTGAAGTGCTTTGAACGCTTTGCGGCCGGCTTTGCGGTCAATCTCCGACAGAATCTTCATGGCGACTTTCACGTCGCCTGCCGCCCGGGTCTCCCACACTTCGCCGAAATTCCCCGCACCGAGGAACTTGCGCAACATGAAGCCGGGAACCGGTTCATCGCCTGGCTGAAACCGCTGCTCCAACATCGGGTTACTTCTCCGTTAAGTTCAACTGCCGTCACGATCGCGTGGCAGCTGGCCCGGCGGCCGGTCACGCATGTCGAGCTCTACGGACAGGTGCACGGTTGAATACCGGCTGGGGGATGGGCACGTCCCGCACTCGTCAGAGGGCCGCCGCAGTGGCTACTGGTTGGGCCGTGGAACAAACACATATTTCGCCAACTGCCGCCGCACTCGGCTCAGGAAATGGTGGCCGATGACCTCGCACACCTCCCGAGGCGGACGAGCGATCCGGGCTGCAATCAGCGGAACGTGCCCCACCGTCCACGCCTATCCCGCTTCAAACTATTCCACATCCCCCTTTTTCGCAACTCATATACCCCAATCGGCGAGGAATTCAGTCGGGCCGGCAGACCGAAGGGCAGGACTGGTAGGACGAACTCCAATGCAGCTTGCCTAGATCACGACAGCACGGTTCGATGAAGAGTGATTGGATGTCGCCTGGCGGGGCAGGCCAGGTGCCGTCGCGTGAGGTGAGCGCCGCGAGGGAGCGGGGACCAGGGAGCGGAATACCGCCTACGAGCCCGCAGCCGACGCACTGCCTAACGCGGCCTGCCGTCGCCTACGTGCGTGGCTGCGACAGGATGCCGCAGCCACGAAGACAGCGCAACTGTCGCATGAATTCGAGCTACACTCTAAAGATCGGTTTTGTACCAGGCGTCTGCCAGTACCGCCAGCGTTGTCTCGTCCAACGGCTGGTTCGGCAAGTCATTCAGATCTGCCAGTTCGAACTTCTCCAGCGAGCGAGATTCCAGGAGACTCTGTACAAGATGGTCGGCGGCGTCAGCGGTCTCAACGCCCACCGGAATGACATGCATGGCCTCGAGCGTCGCGACTCGAATCGCCACTTGCTGCAGCCGTGCGGGGAGACTCCAGACGTATTCGGTGGAGGGGCTGTACTGACCGCCGTTGAGCAGCGTCACCGCACGGGTCGATTCGGTCACGTCGCCGCCCGCTTCGCCCTCCCCTCCGGTCGGAGCACCGTTCAGCTTGGTAATGACCAACAGGGCGTCGATCGGAGAAATGTGGTTGTCGCCGTTCACGTCCAGATAGAGCTTCCTTGCCGCTTCTCCTTCGCCACCGGCGACGAAATCGAGCGTCGCCCCGGAATTCAACGCGGTAATCACCAGCAGCGCGTCGATGGGGCTGACAATACCATCGTTGTTGACGTCCGCAGCCATGCTGGAGTTATGGAACTCCGCCTCCCCTTCGCCTTCCGCCTCAATCGGGGGCGTGGTGAGCGCTGTGAGGTCAGCCAGTTTCGCGGCGGGCAGCGAATCGGCCGTGGTCCCACTGCCGCCAAGGGGGTAGAAGGTCGCATAGAGCCAGGCGCAAACATCGATCACCAGGTTGCCATCCGAGGAAATAATGAGGTTCGATCCGCAACTGGTCCTCAGGCAGTCTGCCCCCCGCGTGACGATGATCGCCTTGATGCCGGACGAGAAGGCGATTATATCCCCGTCCGACGGCGCGTCAGCAATGCCGATCACGATGCCTTGCGGATTCACCAGACCGTACGAATCGGGAAGGTAGGTAACCTGATTCCCCGAGCCCCACAAACCATCAGCTGCCGCTCCCCCCAGCAGGAACGAGCCATCGGCACCTTCCACAACAACGCCACTCAAGGTGTCACTAGCGGTGTCGAGCTTTCCAGCCACATGACCATTCACCAACTGATCCTGACCTGTGTCGCCCTCCAGCACGGAAACAGCACCTGACTTGTTGTAGAGTACATCGTTTCCCGCTTCACCCTGAGCGCGGATACGTCGCACGTTGGCCACTCTCGAACGGCGAGCGGACGGTGACCATTGGCCCAGCCACGGTCATCACTTGTCGACCCCCAAGCCGGTCCACCACGATTTTGTCATCGAACGGCAGTGCCGTGGAAATCGACATAGTTGTCGTCGCCCGCTCCGCCGTCAATCGTGATCACACCGGGCAACGCGTCGTCTGCCGGACTAGGCAGCTCGACCACGACCATGTCGTTCTTCGCGCCGGCGAAGAAGTTCACGTTTTCGACCGCTTCCCACGCGATATTCACGCCGGGTTGGGCGAGCGGACGCGTAACGGGCTTGCTGATCGCCAACTGCATCTGCGATGCCGCCGGCGTGTGAGATGACGTATGTGTTACCGGTGGCGCTGTAGCTGCTGTCGTAGATATCAACGGTATCGCCTTCGTCTTTCGTCCGCAACCGTTTCCTCAAACACCGAATTGCAGTACTCCACTTCGCCTCGGCGGCAGCACACGTTCTCCGCCCGTGGACACGTATCGCTGTTGAGCGTCATTGGCTGCCGCCGTCGATCACAATCTTTCCCGCAATCGTATTGAGATTCGTATCGTGCGGACTAATGCGGATGTAGTCGTTGCTCGCCCCACCATTGACGGTTGTCGTTGTGCCGGCGGCTGTCGACATGACATCGATGTCGTCAATTCCATTCCCACCCGAGATCAGTGCGCTGCTGCAGAAAAGCACGATGACATCATCGCCGTTCTGACCGTCGAGCACGTCATTGTATTGCTCGCCAAGTCGCACCGCACCACCTGTGGCGCCGGCATAAATGATGTCGTTGCCGTCGCCTCCCTCCACGTCGTCGTTGCCGGCATACGCGGCGCCGGCACAACCGAGCGTGAGCGGACGGTGCTGGGCAGATCGGCATAGAGCACGTCGTCACCAGCGTCGCCGAAGATGTGATCGTCCCCAGCTTCACCGAAAATCGTGTCGTCGCCGCCTTCACCGTGGAGGGTGTCGATGCCATCGCCACCGGTCAGCGTGTCAGTGCCGGCGAATCCCGACGGGGTCGCCACGCCAGCGACGATCATAGGTCGAGTCGCCCCAGATGGTGTCGTTGCCGCCATCCCCGGCGATGGTGTCGTTACCCGCATCACCACCTAAGCGGTCGTCGCCCTCACCGCCGGGGATCGTATCGTCGCCCGTGCCTCCCTCGACGATGTCGTTGCCCGTGCCACCCGAGATGGTATCGTTCCCACTGCCGCCGTCGATGAAGTCGTTGCCCGTCGTCACCGGTGATGTTGTCCACGCCGGCATTCGCCCGATTCGATCGTCATCGGATCTGCCCTCGCCGCCGGTGATAGTGTCATTCGCCGGCGTTGCCCGTGAATATTGTCGTTGCCACCTTCGCCATGGATCGTGTCGTTGCCGTCGCCGCCGGTCAGCGTGTCATTGCCGACGAATCCCGGACGGGGTCGCCACGCCAGCGCGATCGTAGGTCGAGTCGCCCCAGATGGTGTCGTTGCCGCCATCCCCAGCGATGGTGTCGTCGCCCGCATCACCACCCAGGCGGTCGTCGCCCTCACCGCCAGTGATCGTATCGTCGCCCGTACCCCCCTCGACGATGTCGTTGCCCGTGCCACCCGAGATGATATCGTTCTCCACTGCCGCCATCGATGAAGTCGTTGCCCGCGTCACCGGTGATGTTGTCGATGCCGGCATTGCCTTCGATGTCATCATCGCCGTCGCCACCGCTGATGCGTGTCGTCGCCGTCGCCGCCGGTGATGATGTCGTTGCCGGCGTCGCCCGAGATGTTGTCGTTGCCACCTTCGCCATGGATCGTGTCGTTGCCATCGCCGCCGGTCAGCGTGTCATCGCCTGAAAACCCGGACGGCGTCGGCGTCCAGCTGCGATCGTAGGTCGAGTCGCCCCAGATGGTGTCGTTGCCGCCATCGCCAGCGATGGTGTCGTTGCCCGCATCACCACCCAGGCGGTCGTCGCCCTCACCGCCGGAGATCGTATCGTCGCCCGTGCCCCCCTCGACGATGTCGTTGCCCGTGCCACCCGAGATGATATCGTTTCCACTGCCGCCATCGATGAAGTCGTTGCCCGCGTCACCGGTGATGTTGTCCATGCCGGCATTGCCTTCGATGTCATCGTCGCCGTCGCCACCGCTGATCGGTCGTCGATCGCCCGGCGATTGTCGCCCGAGATGTTGTCGTTGCCACCTTCGCCATGGATGGTGTCGTTGCCGTCGCCGCCGGTCAGCGTGTCATCGCCGGAATCCCGGACGGGTCGACGTCCAGCGCGATCGTAGGTCGAGTCGCCCCAGATGGTGTCGTTGCCGCCATCGCCAGCGATGGTGTCGTTGCCCGCATCACCACCTAGGCGGTCGTCGCCCTCACCGCCGCGGATCGTATCGTCGCCCGGGCCCCCCTCGACGATGTCGTTGCCCGTGCCGCCCGAGATGATATCGTTTCCACTGCCGCCATCGATGAAGTCGTTGCCCGCGTCACCGGTGATGTTGTCCATGCCGGCATTGCCTTCGATGTCATCGTCGCCGTCGCCGCCGCTGATGTGTCGTCGCCGGCGTCGCCCGTGATGATTGTCGTTGCCACCTTCGCCATGGATGGTGTCGTTGCCGTCGCCGCCGGTCAGCGTGTCATCGCCGGCGAATCCCGACGGGGTCGCCACGCCAGCGCGATCGTAGGTCGAGTCGCCCCAGATGGTGTCGTTGCCGCCATCGCCCGGCGATGGTGTCGTCACCCGCATCACCACCTAAGCGGTCGTCGCCCTCACCGCCACTGATCGTATCGTCGCCCAGACCTCCCTCGACGATGTCGTTGCCCGTGCCACCCGAGATGGTGTCGTTCTCACTGCCGCCGTCGATGAAGTCGTTGCCCGCGTCACCGCTGATGTTGTCCACGCCGGCATTGCCTTCGATGTCGTCGTCGCCGTCGCCACCGCTGATGGTGTCGTCGCCGGCGTATGCCCCGTGATGATGTGCATCTGTCGCATCTTCGCCATGGATGGTGTCGTTGCCGTCGCCGCCGGCCAGCGTGTCCTGCGCCGGCGAATCCCGACGGGGTCGCCACGCCAGCGCGATCGTAGGTCGAGTCGCCCCAGATGGTGTCGTTGCCGCCATCCCCGGCGATGGAGTCGTCACCCGCATCACCACCCAAGCGGTCGTCGCCCTCACCGCCGCTGATCGTATCGTCGCCCTGCACCTCCCTCGACGATGTCGTTACCCGTGCCACCCGAGATGGTATCGTTCTCACTGCCGCCGTCGATGAAGTCGTTGCCCGCGTCACCGCTGATGTTGTCCAGGCCGGCATTGCCTTCGATGTCATCATCGCCGTCGCCGCCGGTGATCGTGTCGTCGCCGGCGTTGCCCGTGATGATGTCATTGCCATCTTCGCCATGGATGGTGTCGATGCCATCGCCACCGGCCAGCGTGTCGTCGCCGGCGAATCCGCGACGGGGTCGCAACGCCGCTGCTGTCGTACGTTGAATCGCCGAGCAGGGTGTCGTCACCGCCGTCGCCCGAAGATCGATTGTCATTGCCGGCATCACCACCGAGCAGGTCATCGCCGTCACCGCCGTGGATGTTGTCGTCCCCGGCACCACCTTCGACGATGTCATTGCCGCCACCCGCATCGATGGTGTCGTTGCCCAGACCGCCGTCAATGAAATCATCGCCTGCGCCGCCGGTGATCGTGTCGTTTCCGTCACCTCCGATAACGGTAAGGGGTTGTGTGATTACCGAGGCGTCCAAGCTGTCCATGCCGGCACCCAGGTCGACGGTGATCGGAACGGCTGCCGCCGCGAGACTGTGGAACGCAATAACGTCATCACCATCCAGCGTATTGATGGTGATGGAGGTTACATCGGAGACAGGAATTTCCAGCGTCGTTCCCGACAGAACACCGTTGATGCGGAACTGAATTGCCGAATCAACGAAGCGAAAAGTGGCAACCCCGGCATTGTCGTAAACGTCAATTGTCAGATCGCTCGTTTCCCCCGGGACATCCTGTTGAATCACGATGTCACCCAGCAAGGTGATCGGCGTGACGTCACTCGCGAGCAGTCGACGCGGTTCGAGAACCTCCATCTGCAGGAAACGACGCCGAGCCAGCAGCTCGTCCCGAAGCGAGCGGAGATTGGAGCGATCATGTTGGCGATTTCGTGAGGTCATTTTCGAATCTCCCAGGTGCGTTCAACCCCTAGTGTTGACGCCGAAATTTCCGCAGGTGGAGGAGTTTTTTGCCGCAGCGATTTGGAGCGTTTCAATGCGCCATAATAACTACCCAATTTACCCAATAACAACTAAAAATACACGGTTTGGATAGGTTTTTCTAGTCAATGCGAGGTGTTTAAGGCCTCCGTAATGCAGGGTGCCGCGAGATACCATGCATTTTGTATCATTTCTCCGGTATAGTGTTCATGTGTACACTCTCCTGCCGCACGCGAGAGTTTGCGGAGGAGAGGGCCGAACGCTCCGTGTCGACGCTCCGTGGCACCCGCTGCGTCGAGACGAACACGATCTGAGGAGGTAGAATGCTCAATCTAACAGCTGCCGCGATGGACTGCACGTTTTTGGGCAGTCAGGCAGCACGTTGTGGGGTCGCAGCTGGGGCAAGAGTCGCTCACGGTTGCTCGGCCAGAACATCGCCAGGGCTACGCTCAGAGCGTGGGCGGAAGGTCGCGAGACGTTTTCCAGCGGCATCCACGTTCTCGGCGAACGTGGCTACGGTCAGCGATTGAATTCCACGCGAAAACGGGTGAGGCCGGCGCGGATTACATCGCCGTGGGACAGGTGGCTGAAAGAGATCCGCTGCCCATTTACGAAAGTCCCGTATTCGCTCTGCAGATCGAAGATGTGGCAGGAATCGCGGTTGCAGCGAACCGAGAAATGGACGCTTGAGAGTCCGGAGTCGTTACCGACAGCGAAGTCAGCCCACTCGGTGGCGCCAACCTTAAGTCGCTGATCGGGCATCAGCCAAACCCTGCGTCCGGAATCGCTGCCAGACACGACTTGCAGCACGATTTCCATGGCGAATTTCCTCCGACTCCGCCTTTCCTGCTTCACTCACTAAGTATCGAGTCTCTGGTGGCCGCGCATGACTGGAAGTGCGTCAAATGCTGCCCATTCTTGGCAAAGCTCCCCCATTGGTGGCTCAGCCAGTTACCCACGCGCGGGTTGCCGGTTACCTTTTTCGGGGGGGGAGCGTTGCTTCGAGCGGATTGTCGGTGATGGAGACCGTGGTCGTCGCTCCGCAGATCCGCGCTTTTCGGGGTGATCTGCAATCGCAGTACGGAGAGGGGATTGGCTCGGGCGGAATACCGAAACACATGCCGCACGTTGCCATCCTCACGGCGGTATTCATGCTCCGTGTACGCCGGGAGTGGGCGTCATCTTGACGCGTGTCAACGGCATGTCGCTGCCGTGTGAAGCGTCATAATGTTCCCACACCACATACGTTGTGTCTCCGGTCTTTCGTCGAGACCCGCTGCGGTTCGACCTCGAACTCGACACCCTCGATGCCAATGGGGAATCGCTGGTCAGGACGGAATTTCGTGATCGGCTCGTCGAAATCCGCTGCGGAGTCACTCGTTCTCCATTTGGAACCAGAGCTTGATGTGGGCTTTGTCGACGTTAGCCGGCCAGTCCAGCGTACGGAATCGCAAGACGGGTACTTGGGTGTCGTTCTCGTACTCCAGATCGTAGAACACGTATGTGTCTTGTGGTTCCCTGTTCAGAGGCGTGATTTCGGCCCAAACTTGCTTCGGACGGGCACTGAACTGCTCGGCATTTCTGTTGCGGACCATCACTCGGAAAACCAATTCATCACCGTCCCATTGGGGAACCAGGGACGCGACATAGAAGTTGCCCTCAACATTGGGGCGGGGGTCATCCGGTCGCAGGTCTCCAGATTGATACTGTTGGTGCACCAGCGCGCTGCCATCGTAAACGAGTCGCAGATGCTCGCCCCCCTCCAGATCGACTTCCGCTTCCGATTTCAAGCCGCTTCGTGGTTCTTGAATCGTCAACTTGCAGTGGTCGGCTTGTCCTTTCCAGGCTTCGTCGATCCAAGTTGTGCCGAGCGAAAAGCTCGATCCGGTCTGATAGACCGTCTCGTTAAGTGCCTTGTATTGGACACCAACCTCGGCTGGTTTGATGGCGTCTTGCAGCTTTGTCGTCAGCTCACCAGGTTCACTCGCGGGATAGTATTCGCCGTGAGAGTTTCTGGTGATTTCGTCAAGTTGCTTCTTCTTGGCATCGAACTCATTTCGAGACATTCTCTTCGTTACGTCACCCACAAACCGCACGTCGAATCCGACGATATCGATTTGGACGTCGGGATTTTGGCCGGCCCGTTGAATGACGCTTCCCGACGTCACTTGGAAGGCGACATTGGCAGTTGCCGGGGTTTCATTGACCCCGTCCGTGATCGCGATGATGTGCTTCGAACATGCCTCCATGCCACGGGTCCGCGAGATCATTCCGATGGCTTCGTTCAAGGCCGCGTAAAGAGGAGTGACGCCCCAGGGTTCGAGCGCATCAATCCTCTTACGAAGCAGGTTCATACTATCGTCGGTCAGTGGGACTAATGCGTCGGGTATCGTCTCGACATCATTGTTCGGGTGTATGTTCTGGCGTACCCTTGACGGACATCGAAGTCTGCAGGGTTGTCAGTCGCCTTCTTAATCCCCTTGCGCCAATTCGAGCGATGCCCGTAGACGACCAGGCCGATCAAGTATTTTCCCTGCTTGTTTTTTTGGAATTGCAGCAAGTTGCCCAGGATTCCCAGCAGTGCCACACGTGCCCGTTCCATCTTGTTGTCCGTCCCGCCCTCTCCTCCGGAGATCCTATCGGCCATACTTGCCGAGCAATCGAAAACAAATACGATCAGTGCGGGTTTCGTGCTATCCCCCTCGACGGTAATCCGCGGGATCTGGTATTCCGGGCTCGGGTAGACGATTTTGAGCCCTTTCTTGGGACCCCGAATCCAGATCGGTTGCGGTTGCCACCCGCCGCGGAAATAGGACCTCACCTCCAGATTACTGACATCGACTAGCTCGGTGCGTCGGACGGTGAAGGGGAATTGCCGCGGATCGGCTTGCGTCGAGATACTGTGACGCAATGTTGGCGTCGCCTGATTAAGTCGGGCGTCTTGCACGGGAAACGGTTTGCCGTCGTCGAACGTCAGTTCCAGAAAACCGAGGCCGTCAGGGGGGAGGGCCGGCGCGGCGAGCACATTGATGGTGTGCGACACTTCTTGTGAGCTGGCATCATGCAGGTCATCATCATTTTCTCGCAGTTGAATTCCGGACGCTTCCGCCGGCAGCCCGCGGGCCTGGCTGCGGGTAGCCGCGAGCTTGCGCAGATCGTCACCCGCAATCCGCTCGATCCGCTCGTGAAATCGCAGGTCGCGTGGGAGACCGCCTGAAATCGCCACTTCCATTTTTTCGATGGCGTTCTCGTATCCCGCGCTCGCCAATTGCACGAACGACGGGTATGTGTCGTCGTCCGCCCTGCTTGATCAGATAGCAGTCGTCCAACGTCCGCTGATCCTGCCAGAGAACTGTCGCAGTTGAGCGATTTGTCGCGTCAGGCGAACGGGATTCAGGTCATCGTTGGGTGGCGTGTTCAATACCGCCGTCGCGACCGGGGCCACGACGCGGAACAGATTGTCGGATTCACGCAACTCGCTGATGGGCTTGTTTCGTGGGATCCTCGTTCTCACCTCGCAAATCGATGACGGCTGCCGTGACCGCGTCGCGGAGTGTCTGCGGAAGCTTCACTTTCATGAACGCGCGGAGCTCGGTTTCTTGTCTTTCCCAGTGTCCCACCTTCAAGGGATTGTCGAGTCTTTTCGCTTCGCCAGAACCTTGAGCCTCGTTCACAATGGCGGTCAGTGGATGACGATCCCAATGCAGACGTTTCCTGCAAATATTGTGACGTCGCGGTATCATCGTCGGTGGCCTTGGCTGATTGATGACGGAACAGGCAGTCGACGTATCGTTTCACCACGGCCCCGCGCGATTCATTCGGATTGGCTGCCAGCGATTCGCCGGCACCGCATCGTAACGGAGCGTCCAGGATCACGGCCATGCGGTGCAGGGAATCCGCATCGTTGGTGTCGTTGTTGATGATCTCGCCGACGCTCTTATTGTATTGAGCTCGCAAATTCGCCATCCCCGTGCGCACCTGCTTCGCCAGATCTTGAATGCTCGGCGACCAGTTACCTTCGCGTTGCACCAGCAAGGCATCAAGCTGATGAGCCTGGCGAATCAGTTCGAGCAGCATCTGAAGCGCCTCCTGCTGGCCGCGCGGGTTCTTTCGCGCGTCGCGCATTTTCCACATGGCCAAGCCGGTGATATCCGCCCATGCGCGATCGCGAATCTGGAATACTTCGGAGACCTCGATGCCGGTCGTCTCCGCTTGCGCGTATTCTGTCTTGAGTGTCTTCCACTGCTCCAGACGGGCGGGCGATTGGTCACCCAATAGCAGTTGATCTTCCTGTGTTCGCCGCGCGGGATCCGCCTGCCTGACGATGTTCTCGATCCAGTGCAACGCCCGCGGGTCAGGGGGCGCCACGGCTCGCTCCGCGAGGAATCGGCAGTTCATCGCCGCATTGATCTGCTCACGCAAAGTGCTGTCCGGGAGCGTGTCGTGGGCCAGCATCCGCAGAAACTGTACTTCCACCACGTCGCATCCGCGGCTGCCGCGACAGCGATCTGCCAGCGCCACGGCCCGCGCAATGTCGTCGCGAGTAGGTGACGGCATCTGCTCCAGCCATTGAGTGCTGATATCGATCGCATCGATGTACGCCAGATCTTTCCATTGCTCGCCCTTCGGATCCGGGTTGCTGGCCCATTGCGTGCGCTGACGAGACCGAGAATCCTCCTCGATGGGAACCGCTCGCAATTGCTTCACCAAGGGGAGTGAGGAAACGTCCTGCGGGGCCAGACTGTCTGGACTGTTTTCAGCGTGGTTAGCGAGCGCCGGGTGACCGGCACCATCGGCAGGCTCACCGCTGCCGTTGCCCAATCGCTCGTTGATGTTGGACTTCAGCGTCGCGTACTGCGTGTCATACCGTGTGCCGGCAACCATCAGTGACTCTAGTCGCACAAGACGGGTTTGCAGGGAGGCCCACTCGAGTGGGTCCGCAAGTACGACGTTCTCGCTGGCGAGCAAATCCATCTTCTCCCAAAACCTGCTGACGTCGGCCACACGCTGCCTGACGACCGACTGCAGCGATGCAATCTGGGCACTCCGATCGACGTCTGCCACGGATTTTCCAGCCGAATCGGCCAACTTCCAGTTCGGTAGTGAATCGCCACCCGCGAAGTGGACCGTGGGGCTCTGGTATGCCCCGCGTTCTCTCTGACTCCAATTTCGCACGTCGTCGACGATATACGATGCCAGTTCTTGGAGTGTGATATCGGTGAGCCCCAAGACCCGACGCAACCAACCGCTCGTGTCGGCGCCACCGGCCAGTCCATTCGCCACGGCGTGTCCAAAGGCAGTGCAGGCTTCCTCCGGTTCTGTCCAGGCCGTCTGGCCGATATCGGCTGAATCGATCACGACCAGATGTGCGTCATTCACACTCTGGACCGCCTCCGCAACGCGTTGTGAAAACGTGTTGCAGAGCATGCCCATCTGCCAGTTCTCACACATCCGTGACGCGTCGAGAAACACTAACTTCTTGCACTCGCTGAAACGCTCAACCTGGATGATGGATGTCAATACCTCGGCAAGTGGAACCCATGTGCTGCAGTCGAGCGGATCGGAATCGGTCATCAAGAGGCAAGCTTGCCCCTGGTCGTTCACGGCTCCATGAGCGCTAATGTAGAACATCACCACATCATCGCTGGGGCCGCCCGGCTGCGGCACGTCGTTGCCTTTATCCTTTTTCAGGATGAGCGGGAGCTCCTCCCGCAACCAGGCTCGTTTGTAACTCCCCTCACCTAGCTTCACCAATCCCACGTTGCGGGTAATCCCGCTGCCGGCACGTCGCTGAAACATCTCTTCGAACAACTGGAGATCTTCGTAGGCAAGCGAATTGGGGGGCAGAACATCCTCGCTGTACGGTGATGTGTATTCCGTCACCACGATCGTATAGAGCGGGACCTGCTTGTGTCGCCGAATCACATAGAAGAACCAGGTGCCCAACAGCAGGCCCAAGATGGCGGTCATGCCCATCAAGCGGATCAAGTAGCGGTATTGCGAGTAGCGTGGCGTGGGGCGATTTCCCGCATGCCACCCCTCACTGTCGCTGGCACGCCGAGGATCGGCACCGCGGGTGCTCTTGCGGCGCCAGTCCTTGCGTTCTTCGGGCCCTCCACTTTGCTCGGGGTGCCTTGCGTGGTCCTTGTTCCTGGCCATTTTTCGAAAACTCCCGATCCGCTCTTAGTGGCGGAGCCCACGATCGATATTCTTAGCTCACAGTGTCAGCCGATTCTTCCTCAGCAACGGCTCAAACGCTGAAGAAGACCTCGTTTGTGCCCTGCTCACCGGTGGGCAAATCCAACACCCGTTGCGGTGCGACCGGAGCGACATGGCCGCGGCTCCACCGGCTACCGGCAGCGCCAGACGGACCGTCTGAGTCTGTAACATGATCGGCCGTGCGTGCGCCCTCCTCCTCCGACATACGAGCCTTTTGGGGGGCGTGACGCCACGTGCGTCAGTGTACCAAATCGCCCGCTTCGACAAAGCGTTTTTCAGGATTTGTCAGCGGCCGTGGCAGACGAGCCGAGGAACGGGCTATTCGCTCGAAACGGCCTTGAATCCGCTCTACGTCGTGGCGGCGGATTGCAGCAGGCGGCCTTGCTCCAGGAAAATCGTTGTTTGGGCACGGGAGGCGGCCTGCTGTTCATGGGTCACCAGCAGAATGGTGCCCCCGTCGGCGTGGAACTGTTGGATCTGATCCAGGACGATCGCCGCGTTCGTGGGGTCGAGGTTCCCCGTCGGCTCATCCGCCAACAGAATTCTGGGGCGGTTCAACAGGGCGCGGGCCAAGGCCACTCGCTGTCGCTCGCCCGCACTCAGTTGACCCGGCCGATGATACCGACGGTCCTGCAGGCCGAGCCGATCCAGCAGCAAGTCGGCGTAGTCGTGCGTGGCTTTGTCAGCCGCGTGCGGCGCGGCAATCAAGACGTTGTCGAATACGTTGAGAAACGGCATCAGATGAAACATCTGAAATACGTAACCCACGTCGGTGGAGCGAAACTTGGCACGCTGGGCGGACGCACTGCTGGACACCACCAGATCGCCGACAGTTATGGTCCCCTGAGTCGGGAGTGCCAGGCCACCGACAAGCGACAATAACGTCGATTTCCCGCAGCCGCTGGGACCGCACAGAGCCACATACTGCCCGCGGTCGATGAACAGCGATACATCGTCCAAGGCGCGCACGTCACCGTGCCGCGTCGGGTAGATTTTCGAAACGCTTTGGAATCGGATCATGATGACAGGCTTTCCACGAACACGTTTGAGCCGGCGGCAGGGCTGCTAATGGCGGGAGTGGCAGCAAGAAAACCGTGGGACTACCTTTCACGAAGCGCCAGGGTGTCAGTTTCTGCGCCGCTCTTACCGTCGCAACCTGGCGGTTGGGTTAGTGTGGCTGGGTTGTTGGTGGGCCACGTTCGCCCCCGGCCGGGAATCAACGCGGGCGCAGCACGACAAAAGTCGCGGCGAACAGCACGACCAGTGCTGCCAACAGCCCGGCGCCGACCCACAACATACCGTGGAACTTCGAAGGGGTCGGTGCTGTCGCCACATCCGACGAGGATGATGGCACCGGGTCGAGTTTGTCAGCGGGAGCCAGTGTGACCGTCTGCGTCTTTGGATCGGCCGCTTCGCTCAACAAAGACGGTTCGTCGATGGCCTGGGGTGCCGTGGCCTCCGGCTGCGGACGCGTGGCAGCCGGCTCGAGCTCTGCGCCACCATCTCACCCTGGGCCGTCCCACCTTGGGCCGCCTCGCCCTGGGACGGCTCGACGCCACTACCGGGCATCTCACCTTCCGCCGGGATAATCAGCTCGGGAAACAAGGCATCGCCACCAAAATCGTAACGGCTCCCTTCCTCAGCTCCGTAGCGGGCCGCAATCGCTTCGGCCGCCGCATCCCAATTGCGTCGCATCAAGAGGTCCACACCCGGATTCTGCTCCTTCACCGTGCAGGAACAAGCGCCGGTGATGAACTCCACATCTTGAATCAGGTTTTCACGGTGAATGCCCTTGCCGAGACACGAGAAGAGTGCCCGTCCGCGGCCGTAGATCATGAACACGATCGGATCTTGCGTTTCGCGCAGGTCGCGTTCCAAGCTCAGCAGAATATCGACCAGCCATTTCTCCTTGGCATCGCCGCGTGCCACCTTCACCAATCCGACTTCCAGCGTTGCGCCGCCGGCATCCTCCGCCGCACCGGGTTCACCGGGAATCGCACTCGGTAGTGTGTAGAGCGACAACTTGCCCGCCGCCACGTCATCCACCACGCCCTGAATCACTTGTTCGGCCTGCGCGCTGGCCTCGGCGTCGTCATTGGTCAGGAGAATGTAGACGCCCGCCTTGCCAGCTTCCAACGCCTGTCCCACTTGTTGACGTGTTGGCGAATCGATCATGGCCTCGAGGTCCGGGAGCGACAGCGAGCCGGTGAACAAGTGCCCGCCAACCGGAGACGACACGAAATAGCTGGGGATCGGTGGCTGGTCCTGTTTCTGCCAGGCGGTCTTGATGTCGGGAGGTACCCCCACCAGGTCTCTGTCCTGGGTCAAGTCCACCGAAAGAAAGACGATATTGGTCGGGGCCTCGGCAGTCTCGCCCGCCTTCTCGACAACCGCCTTCAGTTGCTGTGCGGCATCATCCAGTTCACCTTCATGGAAGTAATACACTTCGTAGGGAGCTGGTAACCAGCGGTACATCGCGTAGCGGTAGACAGGGGTGTCACAGGCCCGGGCGATGGCTGCGAAGGTCAGGCACATCGCGGCGGTCAAGAGGCAAGCACGCCCGAATCGACGAGTCATGATCGGCTCCGATACTTTTTTCAGTTTCCGTCGAGCAGTCTACTCTTCGGTGACCGTAACCGATGTCATCTTATCGCCTTGCACGATGGCGTCCACCACGTCCTGGCCCTCCAGCACGCGGCCGAACACGGAGTGCTTTCCGTCCAACCAGGGGGTCGCAATGTGCGTGATGAAGAACTGGGAGCCGTTCGTGTTCGGCCCCGCATTGGCCATCGATAGGACACCCGGTCCGTCGTGTTTCAGAGCGGGGTGGAATTCGTCTTCAAATTGGTAGCCGGGACCGCCGGTTCCGGTACCCTGCGGGCACCCCCCCTGCACCATGAAGTTCTCGATCACCCGGTGGAACTTCAGGCCGTTGTAGAAACCCTTGGCAGCCAGTTCCTCGAATTTGCCCACCGTAATGGGACACTTGTCCTCAAACATCTCGATACGTATCGTCCCCCGAGGGGTTTCGATCGTCGCAACTTTCATGTCTGTTGTCTCCTGCGGCTAGATAACCCTGCGGAAGCGGACCTCGTACAGGACACCATAAGGGGAAAGGATCGCGTTTTGCAAGTGGTGGCGGTACGCGGCGGGCGAATCAGCGACCACCGGCATAGCCGGTGGTATGCGGAAGGCCCAGGGGCCGGAGTATTGGAGTATTGGAGGGTTGGAGATCGGAGGGTTGGAGGGTCGGAGGGTTGGGGAAAACGCCCACCCTCGCAACGAACGAAACCTACCGTGGAGCGACCAAATATATCTTCGTGCCAATGACTCACTTCTCCACTACTCCCACACTCCACCACTGCAAAATCACGCAGGCAACGGTAGAACCTTGTCAGTTCTCACCACCAGAGCTGGTGGATTAGCTCGGATATAGAAGGCGGCTGCGGGTTAAACGATGTCGGAGACTAGCCGACTGGTGAGACATTGCCGTCTTCGATCCGGAAGACAATGTCGGCCAGGTGCTGAGCTTCGTCGAGGCTGTGGGTGACATGCAAGGTCGTCACCTTGGTCTGCGCGCGCACCAGGGCCAGCAGTTGGTACATTTGGTTGCGTGTGGCGTCGTCCAATGCGCTGAGTGGTTCATCCAAGCAGAGCGTGGTGGGTCGGAAAGCAATCGCCCGGCCCAGGGCCACACGCTGACGTTCTCCGCCACTGAGTCCCAGCGTCGTACGATCCAGCAGGTCCGAGATCTCCAGCAGGTCGGCCAACTCCCGCACTCGCTCTTCGATCTCGCGGCGGGGCCGCCGACGTATGACCAGGGCAAACGCCAGCTGGTCTCGGACGCTCATGGCGGGGAAGAGGGCACCGTCTTGAGGGACGTATCCGATGTTCCGTTCGGCCGGTTTCAAACGGGTCACATCGACGCCGTGCATGCGAATGGTCCCGGCCACGACCGGCTTGAGCCCCGTGACCGCCTCGAGCAGCGTCGTCTTGCCACTGCCGGTCTTTCCCATGAGCGCGGCGCATCCGCCGGACGGCACGTCCAGATTCACGCCTTGCAGCAGGAAATCACCAGCTCGTACAGTGAGTCCGCGGATGGAAATCATAAGGGCATCATATGGACAGGTTGTGCGAACCCCACAGGCGGGCAATGACCAACACGATCACGGCGGCGATGACCATGATCAACGAGACGGCCACGGCAGCCTCCAGGTCACCCACGCTCATCTCCAAAAAAACGGTGGTGGACAGCACTTCTGTCTTATTGCGTGTGGTCCCGGCAAAGACCAGCAACGGACCAAATTCACCCAGGGATCGAGCCCAGGCCAACGTGGCGGCGGTCAGCATCCCGCGTTGTGCTTCGGGAAGTACCACTCGGCTGAAAGCCTGAGCCCGCGTGCAGCCGAGTGTCAATGCGACCTGCTCGCGGCGACTGTCGATCTGGTCGAAAGTGGCCCGCATCGTCCGCACGGCAAAGGCACAGGCCACCATGAACTGCGCCAGGATCACGGACGGTATCTGGTAAACGACCGCCTCTCGCAGTGGCCGCGGAAGATACATGAAACAGAATCAACAGGCTCAAACCGACCACCAGCGGCGGCAGCACAATCGGGATGTCGAGTATCGCGTCGATCAAGTTGCGTCCGAAAAACTGGTGCCGGGAGAGCAGGTAACCGACCGGCACCGCCACCCACAGCGAGAGGATGGCGGTAATCGTGCAGGAGATCAGACTCAGCTTGACGGAGTACTGAATCTCCGGTTTGGAGAGCGCTTTGCCAATCGGATTGTCGACGGCGCGGGAGAGCCAGGGATGGTCTTTGGCCCAAGAGGCGTTGACGACTTCGTCGTGCCCGACTCCCTGCATCATGTACGCCACGTCCGCCACCAGCAGGCCCACAATCAGCAGTACGTAGGCTCCTCCGATCACGCCGAGGATGATGTAGAACGGCACATCGGAGGCCACACGGTACGGCCGGGTCTGGGATTCAGCGGACGGAGAGTCTTCGGCGGTCATGGTGTATCCGCAGGCTGCGCAGGTGACGCGGTGGAGGAAGCTTCCTGGGGAATCGAACTCGGCGGGTCTTCGGCGTTCAATCTCCAGTGGAAACCGGTCGATTCAAAGGCGCTCCGCGATCGCCTGATGGCTGCAAAGAGCCGACGTGCCAAGTACTTCTGCTTGCTCGAACGAGCGATGCTGAACGGCTGAATGGCCTTCGCCAGCTCGGATTGGATGATGATCACATCCACCTTGTCACTCTCCGCGAGCGTATCGGTCTGATAGGCCAATGCGGCATCCGCGGATTTCGACGTCACGGCGGGGACCAGCAACGCGGATGTCGCCGTCTGCGTGACGACGTTGTCGTTCAACAGCTGGCCGTAAATTCCTTCGTGCTCGAGCAGGCGGCGCGTCAAGGCACCGATCGTACACTGGTCGGGCTGGCCGATGGCGACCCGTACTCCCGGCTTCAGAAGATCCTGCAAAGTGTGGATCTCCTTGGGATTGCCCTTCTGGACCGCAATCACGATGTCGGTGTCCGACACGTTCACCGCTTCCTGGAACCACTCCTTGACCGTGTCGAGATAATAGACGTCGCAAGCCATGTACGTATCGGGGAACCCGGTCGTCGTTCTTGTCGACGATCACCCGCATTTGTCCGGTCAAGATCCCGCAGCCATTCAAAATGGTATTTACCGTGACCCCTTCCCGCTCCTGGAACTCCTTTAGGATCGGCTCCAACGCCCGCCGATTTACGGAGCCGGCATAGAACGTCAATTCGGGCACGTCTTCCCAGATATCCCCGTCCACCACCTGGAAGTGCTCGGCCTGGAAGATCTTCAGCCCTTTGTCGCAAGCCGCCACGTACCTCGCGAAATGGAGCGCGGCCTGTGGTTTCTCGGCGAACTTCAAAACACAAATGATCGACGTTGGCCACTCCCTCTGCTTGTTCTAGTTCGGGTACGTGGATGGCCTGCAACTCGGGGTATTGGGCCGCGGTCGTGTCCCATACGATGCCCGCGTCGACACTCCCCAGCTTCACATCATTGGCGACTTCGTTCACCGTGGGTTTGAACACGCCATTTTCGTCTATGCGCTGCGACAACGCATCCCACTGCTGAGACTTCTCGAGTAACATTTTTGTCGTCTTGCCAATCGCGGCCGCATCGGGATTACCACAAGCGATGCGGATACCTGGCCGCAATAAGTCAGAGAGTGCGGTGATGTTGAGAGTGGAATCGTGGCGGACCGCAATGACGGGCCGCATCGTCGCCAACGGCAGAACCTCCTGAGCCAGGCCTTTCTGCTGGGCCAGCCGCACATAGCTTTCGTCAGCGGCCAGGTACAGATCTCCGCTCTGCCCCACTTCGATCTGACTCAGCAGTGTATTCGAGCCGCCATATTGCACTTGGATGGTCACGCCATATTCGTCCCCGTAGTGCCGCGCAATCTGCTCCATCGGATAACGGATGCCGGCCGCACAGAAGACCGTCAAATCGGCTACCCCCGGCGATTTGCGAGTGAGCAGCGCCAGGAACGCGACCAGAGCAGCCAGGGCGATCAACGAGACAATAATCAGCATATTGAGACTGATGGCGCCCTGGCGGCGGGGTGATGTCCGCGGGATGGGGATCGATTCGAGCATGGTGGTCTGCTCCCGGCGCGTGAGAAGGAAGGTCGTCGATTACTTGCCAGTCTGCCTGTGCCGGGCCTGTGGCCCGCCCGGCGGAATCCGCTGAGTTTGCCGATGCCTTGGCAAGCGTGCTGCCGTGCGACGGGACACTGTCGCATCTGAGCGCATGAAACGCGCTATGGTATTAAGCTACACCGTTTGCGGGCCAATTGCGAGGCTACTACATCATCAGGCAGTCGCTGACCGAAACGGCTCAAGTGCCCGCGGCGATGCCACGCTGCCGGGGCGGCAGGACGAATGCACTCTGCGCCAATAATGTCACGGGTGGGCAAGGAGTACTTCGATTCCGCACAGATCCAGCAGACCAGGTTCCAGCAGCCGGGACGCAGTCGCGTCAGCGGGCCTCGTCAACTCGACCTCCAGAAATTCACCTACGGTCACCGGCGAGTACTCTTGAATCGCTCCCTGCGAGAACAGTTCCGAGCGTTGCCGCGCGGTCCAGCGTGCGCGTGTTTTTCCTTGCAGCTTCAGCTGCAACTCACCGTTCTCTAACGAATCGCGCGGGGATGTGAGCAAGTAGAGTCGTACGACATAGTCTGCTGTTCGCGTCTCCCACTTCCTCGCGACTCGCCAGACGGATGCGCAACGCGCGCGCCCCGCGGACACCGGAAGCAAACACCCACTTCGGTTCGCAGGTCGTGATGACCGACGCGTGCTGGCGAAAGTACTCGAGCGAAACATCGTGCTCGGCTGCTGGTCGGACTGGCAGACTCGGCGGCACCAAGCACGTGCGAACGGATCTCCCGAAATCAGCAAAGGCACGTCCGGAGACGGCCCGCCGACGCTGGGAAAGTCGAGCCACAGCGTACCGTCCTCGGCGCGTCGGTCGCCCGGTGCGCCGAAGTTGATGCCAAGATGTTGGACGCGCTGGCCGCTCGACGCGATCGGGTTAAATGTCCACATCTCGACATCCGGCATATGAATCATGGCCAGTGAGCACTGATTCTGATAGCTGCACGTGCAGGTCCGCGTGTAATCCGGCGCGTTGAGTACGCCGTCAGCCGCAATCAAGTTGGAGGTGCAACTGGAACGAAATCCTCCCAGATTGCCGGTTCCACCGTCGTGTGCCAAGTCGAAATACCCCGCCGCGGCGCTGCGGAATGTGAGCAGATTGACGCAGCCGATCGCCGTATTGCAGCCGTAGTTGCGGGCGAACTGCCAGGGGAGCGTTTCGTCGGTGAGCGGATGCTGCCGCAGTTTCGGCTCCCCCGTGCGCAGGTCAAACGCCGTCCCCTGCGTGACGATGGTGTCGGGGTAGAGCAACGGAGGACCGCCGTAACGTCGCGCTTGTTTCGCCACAGTAGAGCGTCCTGTCGCTCCGTCGTGAACCGACATCCCCTCGCCGACTTCATCATCGGCTCGGTCCCGGTTCTTGCTCCCGGCCTGCAACAACAGTTTCGACTGCGTGTCGTAGGCCAACCAGGTCCCAAAGGCGTGCTCGGTTGACTGCCAAACGGGTTCGCCGGAATTCAGGTCGAGCGCATACAAACAGAAATCCGCGACCGGCACATCGCCACGGCGACGATAGTAGGCCAAACGCTTCTCGGTCATGCGGTCCAGACAAAACAGCTTTCCGTCACCGACGGCGATGGCATTATGGCGAAAGTTGAATTGGGCGTTGCGCGTCCACTCGACTTGGCCAGTGAAGCGATCCATGACCACCAGGCGGCGGCTCCCTTCACCAAATTGGGAATAGAACGGCACTTCACGCACCTCGTCCTCCTCGGGCGCCTTTTCGCCGGGTCCCAGTGTGTTCAGCAACATTGGCGTACTGCCGGCTACCAAACGGTCACCCGCCACCGCCAGGTAGCCCCAATAAGGATGCTCAGCCGATTCGTCGCTGGGAAGTTGGAACTCGGCGAGCGTGGCGCCCGTGGCCGGGTCGAGCCGGAGACAGCTTCGTTGCCAAATGAGATAAATGCTGTCGGCCGTGGACACATAGTTGCCACCGATGGCCCCCGCGCCGGGATGATGGCCGGTGTTGTCGTAGAAGATACCGACGTCCTTGAACTGGCGCTGCCACAGCAGGCGGCCGGTGTACACGTCGACGGCACGCAACATGTCGCGGCCCTCAATGAACAACCGGCCTCCTATGACCTGTGGCGCAGGACCGTGTCCGTGTCGTGGCAGCACGCCGCGATTGGGCGGGCCACCGAACCACAACAAGCCCAACGGTGCCTTCACGGCCTCTTCAGAAGACACCAACGTGTTGCCCGCATCTGCGTTCTGGCTGGTCCACGTGCCGGCTCCCGGCAAAGGTCCCGGCCGCGTGAGCACGGTATAGTCCCCCACTCTGCCGCACGGAACCAGGTAGCTGCAACGCCGGGCGAGCCTGCAGCAGCAGCTCGCGGGTGGGTGTGGCCGCACCTAACACCGCCGTACCGCCGTACGGTCGGAGGACCGAGTAGACCCGCTGCAGCACGTCGGCCGATTCGCCTTGAGACAAATTCGACTGAAAGGAAACGATGAGACTCGCCATGTAAGGGGGCAGCTGCAGACTGGTCAGAGAACCGGGCAAGACAGCCACACGCGTTCCCAGCAGACCTGCCTTCTGCAACTCCTCGCGCCACTGCCTGCGCAGCGCCGCGTCGGGTTGCGTAACGAGTATCTGGAACGCCGCCTGTTGAGCCAGGTCACGCGCCAGTGCCAGATCTGTCAAGCCGTCGAGGATGGCATAGCCCGCCTGGTCGGCCAGATCTGCAAAGATCTGTCGCAGCGCAGAGCGAGAAGCGTGGGCACGAGTGGGCGGCTTCAGGTCTTCGGAACCCTTGTTCGACCCACTCGCGAGCGCGCGGCGCTGACCCCGTCGCCGCGGGCTGCTGCCCGGCATCTCCGAAACAGAAAATAGCTCCCTGCTCGGTGACCACAAACAGCCGCTGATCGGACACCAGCATCCGCCATATCGTACCCGTGACTTGACCTTCCCAGGCGACGTGACAGTCCTGGTCGGAAGCCGCGGGCATGTCCAGCAGCACGATGCGCCCCCTGTCATCACTGGCCAGCAACTGAGTACCGGCCTTGACGTGCAGCGCTGAGATGCGCTCGGGGAGTCGGGCTCGCCACAGCTCCGGCACGCGGTACTTGACTGTCTTCGTCTCTTCACCCTTCTTGTCGACCGAAGTCTCAACATAGCGCACGATCTCGTTGCCGTGAGCCACCAGATGTTTGCCCGCTATCCCGATCGCAGCATCGGATGAGTAAATACTGGCCGGAGTCTCCGTGCGTGGCTCGCCGTCGGCCAACACAAACAATGCTCCGCGATTGGCGAACCAGCCGCTGCCGATCACCACTTCGTAGCCACCCACATCTTTGCCGAGTGTCCGATCGCCCGGCCGAAAATAGAGCAGGCGGCCTGTGGCGCGTTCAAATGCCGCCGGAACCGTCATGCCGCCCGCCACGAGCACGATCTGCTCGTTCACTGCCAGGTAACCTTGCGGAGCAACTCCGGCGAACGCCGGGCTGTCGTGTTGCTGCACAATGTAATTGGAACCGCTGCCACTGTTCGTCCAAATCGGGTGTCCGGTGTCGATGTCCACCGCATGCACAAAAATGCCCATGAAGGGCCAAATCCCGGCGGCGAAGTAAACCGTGTTGCCGTGTGTCACCGGCGCCCGCGCACCGGCCACATCGAGATCAATCGGTCGTTGCCCAAGACCCAACGATCTGCCGGCCCACCACGGAACTTCCAGATCAGCTCACCCTTGTCGGCCGAGAGGCAGTACAAGTAGCCATCGTCCGAGACAAATAGCAATCGATTACCATGCGCGACTGGTGCAAACCGAACGGGAGCGTCGGCATAAAAACACCAGAGTGGTCGGCCGTCGGCGATGTCGTAGGCCGTCACACTGTCATGGACCATTGACGGAGCATATATTCGCCCACCAGCAACCACTGGTTCATACGACGCATCGAAGCGGACCTTTCCTTGTTCCGCTGGCCAGGCAGGTCGAGGTGGGGCCAGTTCGAGCGACCAGTGTAGAGCGAGCGAACTGGGTAACTGCTCGTCGGTGGTCGCCGAGCGTGCCGCGTCGGCCCGCCACATGGGCCAGTCCGCTCGCACGGGAAATATCGCCCAACAGCCAAGCAGCAAGACGGTAAATGCGCCGAGGCACCGCGGCAACCGCGGTCGTGGCCCAAGTGCGTTTCGGAGTCCGCACGCATCGGTCGCGAAGTTCGCCAGGTGAAGGAATTTGAGCATGGTTTAGGCTTGTCCCCGAAATTGCGGGGCTGGCTATCCGAGGACTGCCGTCGCCGACGCTGGCAGGCAGCCCGATCATACTGACTTGTGACTTGACGGTCCTAACGTGGCCTGCAGCCACACAGCCACCGCCAACAAGGGGGCGTCCGCTAGGACGACTTTCCTGAGCAGCGGGAATGATTGAGGTTTGCGAAATGCCGATTTTGGAATCAGCAGCACCGTGGTCACCTGGAGCCACGGCCGGGGTGGTCGGCCTCCTCTATTCTGTATTACGCACCCGGCACTCCGCAATCCCTAATCGTTCGATCCACGGCCGACCATCCGGGTACTCCGACCGCGAAGCCGCGAGGTGGAGGCCCTGTCCTGGGAACGAATGCGGAGTGCGGAATGCGGAATGCGCAATGCGGAATACCGTGCTGCACAGGGTAGCGTGGAGTCGCCTGCTTGTCGTGTTGGACCATCCGCCCGCGCACATAATTATCGGTCCTGTCGAAATCACCTAGTCGCCTCTATCTGCAAACAATATTCCGCATTCCGCACTCCGCATTCCGCATTCCCTAATCGTTCGATCCACGGCCAACCATCCGTTTGCTCCGAGCGTGGAGCCGCGAGGTGGCGCCCTGTCCTGGGAACGAATGCGGAGTGCGGAATACGCAATGCGCAATGCGGAATACCGAACTGCACAGGGCAGCGTGGAATCGCCGGCTTGTCATGTTGGAGCATCCCCCCCCGGCGCACGTAATTATCGGTCCTGTCTGCATCGCCCAGTCGCCTCTATCTGCAAACACTATTCCGCATTCCGCACTCCGCATTCCGCATTCCCTAATCGTTCGATCCACGGCCAACCATCCGTTTGCTCCGCGCGGGAAGCCGCGAGGTGGCGGCCTGTCCTGGGAACGAATGCGGAGTGCGGAATACGCAATGCGCAATGCGGAATACCGAACTGCACAGGGCAGCGTGGAGTCGCCTGCTTGTCATGTTGGACCATCCGCCCGCGCACATAATTATCGGTCCTGTCGAAATCACCTAGTCGCCTCTATCTGCAAACACTATTCCGCATTCCGCACTCCGCATTCCGCATTCCCTAATCGTTCGATCCACGGCCAACCATCCGGTTACTCCGAGCGTGGAGCCGCGAGGTGGAGGCCCTGTCCTGGGAACGAATGCGGAGTGCGGAATACGCAATGCGCAATGCGGAATACCGAACTGCACAGGGCAGCGTGGAATCGCCGGCTTGTCATGTTGGAGCATCCCCCCCCGGCGCACGTAATTATCGGTCCTGTCTGCATCGCCCAGTCGCCTCTATCTGCAAACACTATTCCGCATTCCGCACTCCGCATTCCGCATTCCCTAATCGTTCGATCCACGGCCAACCATCCGTTTGCTCCGCGCGGGAAGCCGCGAGGTGGCGGCCTGTCCTGGGAACGAATGCGCGAATGCGGAATACCGAACTGCACAGGGCAGCGTGGAATCGCCGGCTTGTCGTGTTGGACCATCCGCCCGCGCACATAATTATCGGTCCTGTCGAAATCACCTAGTCGCCTCTATCTGCAAACACTATTCCGCATTCCGCACTCCGCATTCCGCATTCCCTAATCGTTCGATCCACGGCCAACCATCCGTTTGCTCCGAGCGTGAAGCCGCGAGGTGGCGGCCTGTCCTGGGAACGAATGCGGAGTGCGGAATACGCAATGCGCAATGCGGAATACCGAACTGCACAGGGCAGCGTGGAATCGCCGGCTTGTCATGTTGGAGCATCCCCCCCGGCGCACGTAATTATCGGTCCTGTCTGCATCGCCCAGTCGCCTCTATCTGCAAACAACATTCCGCATTCCGCACTCCGCATTCCGCATTCCCTGGTCGTTCGATCCACGGCCAACCATCCGTTTGCTCCGAGCGTGGAGCCGCGAGGTGGCGGCCTGTCCTGGGAACGAATGCGGAGTGCGGAATGCGGAATGCGCAATGCGGAATACCGTGCTGCACAGGGTAGCGTGGAGTCGCCTGCTTGTCGTGTTGGACCATCCGCCCGCGCACATAATTATCGGTCCTGTCTCCATCGCCTAGTCGCCTCTATCTGCAAACAATATTCCGCATTCCGCACTCCGCATTCCGCATTCCCTAATCGTTCGATCCACGGCCAACCATCCGTTTGCTCCGAGCGTGGAGCCGCGAGGTGGCGGCCTGTCCTGGGAACGAATGCGGAGTGCGGAATGCGGAATGCGCAATGCGGAATACCGAACTGCACAGGGCAGCGTGGAATCGCCGGCTTGTCATGTTGGAGCATCCCCCCCCGGCGCACGTAATTATCGGTCCTGTCTGCATCGCCCAGTCGCCTCTATCTGCAAACAATATTCCGCATTCCGCACTCCGCATTCCGCATTCCCTAATCGTTCGATCCACGGCCAACCATCCGTTTGCTCCGAGCGTGAAGCCGCGAGGTGGAGGCCTGTTCTGGGAACGAATGCGGAATGCGGAATACGCAATGCGCAATGGGGAATACCGAGCTGCACAGGGCAGCGTGGAATCGCCGGCTTGTCATGTTGGAGCATCCCCCCCCGGCGCAGGTAATTATCGGTCCTGTCGAAATCACCTAGTCGCCTCTATCTGCAAACACTATTCCGCATTCCGCACTCCGCATTCCGCATTCCCTAATCGTTCGATCCACGGCCAACCATCCGTTTGCTCCGCGCGGGAAGCCGCGAGGTGGCGGCCTGTCCTGGGAACGAATGCGGAGTGCGGAATACGCAATGCGCAATGCGGAATACCGAACTGCACAGGGCAGCGTGGAATCGCCGGCTTGTCATGTTGGAGCATCCCCCCCCGGCGCAGGTAATTATCGGTCCTGTCGAAATCACCTAGTCGCCTCTATCTGCAAACACTATTCCGCATTCCGCACTCCGCATTCCGCATTCCCTAATCGTTCGATCCACGGCCAACCATCCGTTTGCTCCGAGCGTGAAGCCGCGAGGTGGAGGCCCTGTCCTGGGAACGAATGCGGAGTGCGGAATGCGGAATGCGCAATGGGGAATACCGAGCTGCACAGGGCAGCGTGGAATCGCCGGCTTGTCATGTTGGAGCATCCCCCCCCGGCGCAGGTAATTATCGGTCCTGTCGAAATCACCTAGTCGCCTCTATCTGCAAACACTATTCCGCATTCCGCACTCCGCATTCCGCATTCCCTAATCGTTCGATCCACGGCCAACCATCCGGTTACTCCGAGCGTGGAGCCGCGAGGTGGAGGCCTGTTCTGGGAACGAATGCGGAATGCGGAATACGCAATGCGCAATGGGGAATACCGAGCTGCACAGGGCAGCGTGGAATCGCCGGCTTGTCATGTTGGAGCATCACCCTCGCGCACATCATGAACGGTCCTGTCTCCATCGCCTAGTCGCCTCTATCTGCAAACAATATTCCGCATTCCGCACTCCGCATTCCGCATTCCCTAATCGTTCGATCCACGGCCAACCATCCGTTTGCTCCGAGCGTGGAGCCGCGAGGTGGCGGCCTGTCCTGGGAACGAATGCGGAGTGCGGAATGCGGAATGCGCAATGCGGAATACCGAACTGCACAGGGCAGCGTGGAATCGCCGGCTTGTCATGTTGGAGCATCCCCCCCCGGCGCACGTAATTATCGGTCCTGTCTGCATCGCCCAGTCGCCTCTATCTGCAAACAATATTCCGCATTCCGCACTCCGCATTCCGCATTCCCTAATCGTTCAATCCACGGCCGACCATCCGGGTACTTCGAGCGTGGAGCCGCGAGGTGGCGGCCTGTTCTGGGAACGAATGCGGAATGCGGAATACGCAATGCGCAATGCGGAATACCGTGCTGCACAAAGGCAGTGTGAAGTCGCCGGCTTGTCATGTTGGAGCATCCGCCCGCGCACATAATTATCGGTCCTGTCGAAATCACCTAGTCGCCTCTATCTGCAAACACTATTCCGCATTCCGCACTCCGCATTCCCTAATCGTTCGATCCACGGCCAACCATCCGGTTGCTCCGAGCGTGAAGCCGCGAGGTGGCGGCCTGTCCTGGGAACGAATGCGGAATGCGGAATACGCAATGCGCAATGGGGAATACCGAGCTGCACAGGGCAGCGTGGAATCGCCGGCTTGTCATGTTGGAGCATCCCCCCCCGGCGCACGTAATTATCGGTCCTGTCTGCATCGCCCAGTCGCCTCTATCTGCAAACACTATTCCGCATTCCGCACTCCGCATTCCGCATTCCCTAATCGTTCGATCCACGGCCAACCATCCGTTTGCTCCGAGCGGGAAGCCGCGAGGTGGAGGCCCTGTCCTGGGAACGAATGCGGAGTGCGGAATGCGGAATGCGCAATGCGGAATACCGAACTGCACAGGGCAGCGTGGAATCGCCGGCTTGTCATGTTGGAGCATCCCCCCCGGCGCACGTAATTATCGGTCCTGTCTGCATCGCCCAGTCGCCTCTATCTGCAAACAATATTCCGCATTCCGCACTCCGCATTCCGCATTCCCTAATCGTTCGATCCACGGCCAACCATCCGGTTGCTCCGAGCGTGGAGCCTCGAGGTGGCGGCCTGTCCTGGGAACGAATGCGGAATGCGGAATACGCAATGCGCAATGGGGAATACCGAGCTGCACAGGGCAGCGTGGAATCGCCGGCTTGTCATGTTGGAGCATCCCCCCCCGGCGCACGTAATTATCGGTCCTGTCTGCATCGCCCAGTCGCCTCTATCTGCAAACAATATTCCGCATTCCGCACTCCGCATTCCGCATTCCCTAATCGTTCGATCCACGGCCAACCATCCGTTTGCTCCGAGCGGGAAGCCGCGAGGTGGAGGCCCTGTCCTGGGAACGAATGCGGAATGCGGAATGCGGAATGCGGAATACCGAACTGCACAGGGCAGCGTGGAATCGCCGGCTTGTCATGTTGGAGCATCCCCCCCGGCGCACGTAATTATCGGTCCTGTCTGCATCGCCCAGTCGCCTCTATCTGCAAACAATATTCCGCATTCCGCACTCCGCATTCCGCATTCCCTAATCGTTCGATCCACGGCCAACCATCCGTTTGCTCCGAGCGTGGAGCCGCGAGGTGGCGGCCTGTTCTGGGAACGAATGCGGAGTGCGGAATGCGGAATGCGGAATGCGGAATACCGAGCTGCACAGAGTAGCGTGGAGTCGCCGGCTTGTCATGTTGGAGCATCACCCTCGCGCACATCATGAACGGTCCTGTCTCCATCGCCCAGTCGCCTCTATCTGCAAACAATATTCCGCATTCCGCACTCCGCATTCCGCATTCCCTAATCGTTCGATCCACGGCCGACCATCCGGGTACTTCGAGCGTGGAGCCGCGAGGTGGCGGCCTGTCCTGGGAACGAATGTGGAGTGCGGAATACGCAATGCGCAATGCGGAATACCGAGCTGCACAGGGTAGCGTGGAGTCGCCTGCTTGTCGTGTTGGACCATCCGCCCGCGCACGTAATTATCGGTCCTGTCTGCATCGCCCAGTCGCCTCTATCTGCAAACAATATTCCGCATTCCGCACTCCGCATTCCGCATTCCCTAATCGTTCGATCCACGGCCAACCATCCGGTTGCTCCGAGCGTGGAGCCGCGAGGTGGCGGCCTGTTCTGGGAACGAATGCGGAGTGCGGAATACGCAATGCGCAATGCGGAATACCGAACTGCACAGGGCAGCGTGGAATCGCCGGCTTGTCATGTTGGAGCATCCCCCCCCGGCGCACGTAATTATCGGTCCTGTCTGCATCGCCCAGTCGCCTCTATCTGCAAACACTATTCCGCATTCCGCACTCCGCATTCCGCATTCCCTAATCGTTCGATCCACGGCCGACCATCCGTTTGCTCCGAGCGTGGAGCCGCGAGGTGGCGGCCTGTCCTGGGAACGAATGCGGAGTGGGGAATACGCAATGCGCAATGCGGAATACCGAACTGCACAGGGCAGCGTGGAATCGCCGGCTTGTCATGTTGGAGCATCCCCCCCCGCGCACATCATGAACGGTCCTGTCGAAATCGCCCAGTCGCCTCTAGCTGCAAACACTATTCCGCAATCCGCAATCCCAATTGTCCCCCATCCTGTGTCGGCTCCAGATGGATGCACGCACTCTGCGTCCGTTATACGCCGAAATCGTAATCGTCCGCGTGCAATAGCGACAGACGCAGCAGATTCAGCGCATGTTTTGCACTGCGTGGGCGCTGGATCGAGGGATGAGCGGCATATACCTGGGAATTGACAACCGTCGAGCGAGGAGTGGACAGCGCGAAATGGATGTGGGCTGGTCCCTGGCCAGCGGTCTCCTGAGCAGGACGGGGGCCCACCGCCAGAGCGTAGTCGACTGCCAGCTGATCGCGGATTTCGACAGCCATGCGCGTCACGAGCTGAGAGATATCGTCCATTGCCTGGTGGGACAGGGTATCTGTGAGAGAGAGCAATTTCCGCAGCGAATGCTCGCCGGTGACCACCAGGCCCCCTCGATAGCAATCGGCTCCCGCCGCGGCATCCGAGAGCCAATGCGCCACGAGACCTTCCGTGCCCCATTCGATAGTGGCCACGGTCCGCTGCTGTTGCTGCAACAACCGGACAATTACGTCCTGTAACTTGTCATCCCCTTCACCGTAGATGAGGTCTCCCAGGCACTGGTAGATCGTCGCCACGGTCGGTTCCATCGCCGCCTGGCAGGCTTGCGGCGACGGGGCGGAGGCCGTCACCCGCAGCGTAATGGTCGCTTCGCTTGCCGTGATCCCGACCGCCGGGACACGCCCCCGCCGAACTAGATCTGGCAGCCGCTGCTCGATGTCGCTTTCGCCAGCGCCGAAACAGCAAATCGAGCGGTGTCGAATCACTGTGTGGTCGGGACCCAAGATCTGGTTGAGCTGCGGCACCACCGATTCGGTCCACATCTGCCGTAGTTCAGCCGGCACGCCGGGGAGCGCGAAAACGTGGCAAGGGGTCCGCGACGTGCGTGAATACTGCAGTTGGATCCCCGGGGCGGTTCCGTGCGGATTGGTGATCACGCGGCTGCCCCGAGGAAACTTGGCCTGCACCGTATTTCTCTCCGGCATCGTCCGGCCACGGCTGGCAAACAAATCGCGGATGTGGGCCAGGATCGATGCATCCAGATCCAGCGGGCAGCCGGTTGACTCCGCCAGCGCCTCGCGGGTCAAGTCGTCCGCCGTCGGCCCCAATCCACCCGTGGCTACCACGATGTCGGAACGCGAAAACGCCGCTCGAAACGTCGCCACGATCGAGTCCAACTGGTCCCCCACCGTGGTGTGGTATGACACGGGAACTCCTTGCTGCTCCAGCTGCTGACTGAGCCACTGGGAATTCGTATCCAACCGCACGCCGCTGGTCAGCTCATCACCCAAGGTAATGACTTCCGCTCGCATCGTCGTGTCCTTTCATCTACGCTGCAGTGAGGTATCCCATTGTGGCAGGAAGGGGGCCAGGGAGTCAGTGGGGCTGGGTAGGTGGACTGAGGTTGGCCGGCTGGACGCCCGCAGGTGGGGTTTACTCGGATCCGAGAGCCGAAATCCAAAAAATACAAAATCCGTAACACTTTAGCCGTCTGCAGTGCACGGTGCGTTTGTTTTCACCCGGTAAGGCGTGCCAGGGGGTAAACAGACCGGAATAGCGAATGTGAATGGTGCATGGTGCATGGTGCATGGTGCATGAGGGGAAGGTGGATGAGAAAGCCAGTCATTGGGGCGTTCCGCTGCGGTGCAAGAACAGAACAAGGGCGAATCACGAACCATCAATTTTTCACCATTCACCATTAATTATTGACTTGGAAGCCATGCATCTATTGACTTGGACGCCATGCATCGTGCATCCGGTACCGTCAGCTTAGAAATCTTCCTCGGTTTCGTTGCTGTCCTTACTGTCAACGGCTAAAAAATAACAAAATACAAAATCCAAAATCCAAAATCCAAAAGCGGAAAGCGGAAACAACCAACGCCGGGCCAATTCGAATGACAGAGATTCAAAGGATAGAATTGCGAGCCTGGTATGGAGTGAGTGGATGACAAGGCTTACGTTGCCCATCCAGGGTTTGCGGTGTGAACACTGCGTGCAGGCTGTCACGGCGGCCGTCACCGCGGTTGACGGTGTCGTGTCCTGTCAGGTCAACCTGCAGCAGAGTACGGCAGCGGTGGAATTTAGTGCTGCCAAGACGTCACCCGAGAGAATCTCCCAAGCCATCGCGACGGCCGGCTACGAGGTCGAGAAGCCCCCGACGCCCCCTCTCGTGGCGTTGCGAGTCGCTCCGGTAGACGCCGCCACGGAGGCAACGGGAGCGGATGAGCGACTGCTGTTCGACGTGCAAGGTATGCACTGCGCAAGTTGTGTCACCCGTGTCGAAGACGCCCTGCGGATGCTGACCGGGGTGCGTGACGCTCATGCCAACCTGGCCATGAATCAAGTTTCGGTCGTGCAGCAGCCGCAGCGCTTATCGTCCGACGATATCATCGCGGCCGTGCGTCGGGCCGGATATGATGCGCAACCCTCCGCAGCCCCCGAGGAGGCGGCAGCGAGCATGTTACGGCGTGAAGAAGCGGAGGCGGCCGTCTGGCGACAGCGGTTACTTGTGGCGGCCACTCTGCTGATACCACTGATGCTGGTCGACATGTTCTGGCCGGCCTCGACCGCCTGGCTCGGTGGCTGGTTACAGCTGGCGATCGCCACTCCGATTCAGTTCTACGTTGGCTGGCCCTACATCCGCGGCGCATTGCTCCGACTCAGGCAGCTGTCGGCAAACATGGACACGCTGGTGGCGTTGGGCACGACGACTGCTTACGTGGCGGGAGTTGTCGGACTCGTGGGAGGCGCCGCCATGCTCACGTTTCGCGACGCTGCCATGATCCTGACATTCATTACGCTGGGGAAATTCCTGGAGGTCAAGGCAAAAGGAAGAGCCTCGACGGCGATTCGCCAGATGCTGCAACTGGCTCCGCCCACGGCCAACCTGCAGATCAACGGGCACATCACTCAACTGCCGGTGAGTCAAGTTGGTGTCGATCAGACGATCGTGGTGCGTCCTGGTGAGCGCATTCCGTTGGACGCACAGGTCATCGCGGGATACAGCGATGTGAACGAAGCCTGGCTGACGGGCGAATCGGCGACGGTCGACAAAGGCCCCGATCAGACGATTCTCGCGGGGACCATTAACGGCAGCGGATCACTCACGGCCCGGGTCGTCCGGCGAGCGAACCAGACGGCGCTGGCTCAGACAATCGAGCTGGTGAGGCGCGCTCAGGAGTCCAAAGCCAATGTGCAGCGTTTTGCGGATCGAGTTGTGGCTTGGTTCGTGCCGGCGATCCTGGCGATTGCCGTCGGCACGCTGCTTGTCTGGCTGGCTCTGGGGGAACCGCAAGTGGCGCTGACCTGCGCCATCTCGATCCTGATTGTCGCTTGTCCCTGTGCGCTCGGCCTGGCGACTCCCACGGCCGTGTTGGTCGGCAGCGGACGCGGTGCTGAACAGGGGATTCTGGTCAAAGACGCCCAATCGCTGGAGCAGGCGGGACGCATCGACACGGTGGTGCTGGACAAGACCGGCACCATTACCACGGGTACACCGGCCGTCGTACAGCTGTTACCCGTCGAGGGAATCACCGAGGACCGAATGTTGACTGCCGCAGCGGCCGTGGAACAGTTGAGCAATCATCCGCTGGCCCGAGCGATTGTGAAGGAAGCTGAGTTAAGAGGGCTCCACTGCGCCGATGCCGAACAGTTGGAAGTGGTCCCTGGCCAGGGAATCGTCGCGCGCTGGCAACAACAACGCATCTGCGTGGGGACAGAGCAACTGCTCGAGCAGTACGCCATCCCCACCCCCTTGTGGGAAGGGAGTACGATCGACCAGCTCCGCTCTGTCGGACAGACGGTTCTGTTCGTCGCACAGGACGACCAGCTGATGGGTGCTATCGCGGTGGCCGATTCGATTGCTCCTCATAGCCGCGCAGGCGTCCAAGAGCTCCAGAACATGGGAATGGATGTCATCATGCTCTCGGGTGACAAACGGCCCACGGCCTTGGCGGTCAGCTTGCAAGTTGGCCTGTCTGCCGTCATAGCGGAGGTGCGGCCCGATGAAAAACAGAATGTGATCAGGCAGTTGCAGCAACGAGGCCGCATCGTGGCGATGGTGGGAGACGGTATTAACGATGCGCCGGCGCTGGCCGCCGCCGACCTGGGGATCGCCATCGGCACGGGAGCCGACGTGGCGATCGAAACCGCGAGCATCGTGCTCGTCAAACAAGACCTCCGCCAAGTGGCGGAAGCCATCCGGCTGTCGCGGGCGACGCTGCGGACGATCAAACAGAACCTGTGGTGGGCTTTCGGCTACAACCTGGTGCTGATTCCCTTGGCAGCCGGCCTGATCGTGCCTCTGGCCGGCAAGGGAGTTCTCTACGTTTTGCCGGAATTCTCAGCGATCGCCATGGCCATGAGCAGTGTATCGGTGGTATCCAATAGCCTCCTCTTGCGGTCGAAACCGCTGAAATGACTCAATCTCAGTCAGCCAGCGGTGGGAAGTTGTCAAACGGAGGTCGCGGCAAGACGGGCAATTTGGTACCATCGCGAACGATTTGGCGCAAGGTCGATGCCACCTGAAGATGGGGTCGAGTCGTTGATAGCTCCCGCCGCCCAGCGCACAATGTCGTGAACTCCCAGCAGAGATTCATCCCCGTCCGGGACCGTTCCAGCGTCCCCGGGGGCTCCCGCTGGATGCCGGTTGGCAGGTCTGCGTGGTCCGGGTGGACAGGCGGATGCAAGGGGCGTGAATGGTACGCAACAGGTCTTTGTTACGGATGTACAAGATGGGTCTCCTGAGTGGATTTGAACACATCGTTTGCGAACGTGAACCCCTGGCACCCTACACGTGGTTTCGATTGGGAGGCGTGGCCGAGTATTTTGCCGAACCGACGTCGCTCGAAGAGCTTGAGGCGTTGGTGCGACATTGTCGCGAGCAAGAATTGCCCATTCGCCTGCTCGGAGGTGGGTCGAATCTGTTGATCCGGGAGCAGGGGGTCCCCGGTCTGGTGATTCGCCTGAGCGCAGCTGCTTTCTCTGAAATCACCGTCGATGACAATGTCATCGTGGCCGGAGCCGGTGCGAAACTGGGGCACGTCATCTCGACCGCGGTGCGCGAAGGTCTCGCTGGCCTGGAACACCTCGTCGGTATCCCGGTACCATTGGCGGGGCGCTGCGAGGCAACGCGGGAACTGAAAATCACGATATCGGACAGTGTACCGGCTGTGCCGAAGTCATGACCCGCAGCGGCCAGATCGTGGAACATCAACGTGACGACCTGCGATTTGCCTATCGCTATAGCAGCCTCGACGAGCTGGTCATTCTCCGAGCCACCTTCACGCTCGAACGGGAAGACCGTACCGAACTGACCAAACGCATGCAGACGCTCTGGATCGTCAAAAAATCGAAACAGCCCTCGAGTGACGAGAGTATGGGCCGCATTTTCAAGAACCCGAGTGGCCTGCGCGCTGCAGATCTGATCGAACAAGCCGGACTGAAAGGCACCAAGGTCGGGGGAGCTGAAATCAGCGAACAGCATGGGAATTTCATCATTGCTCGGACCGGTGCTGAGCAGTGATCAAGTGCTGCGGCTGATCGATCTGGTGCAGACCCAAGTCCGCGATCGAATTGGGGTCGAACTGGAAACCGATGTCGAGATTTGGTAGATAGAGCGGCGCGAAGTCTGAATTGGTCACTGGTCACTAGTCATTGGTCATTTGTTTTATTGCTACTTGCCGTCTAGAACTCTATTCAGCGTAATGAGTTGCGTTCAAGCCCATGCGGCTGTGGTTGACAAACTGCCGCAACGACCAACGACCAACGACCAACAATGACCAATGACCAATGACCAACGTTTTCTATGTGGCAAAGGGCGGCCCTGGTTAGAGATAGGTTGACTGGGTAGTTTCGCGTGGTCTGTCAGGGGGCGACCAAGAGGGTCGTTCTGATTCGGTGTCTCGGGCGCCATCATGGAGGATGGTCATGGCTTCCAAAAAAGGTAAGGGCCTCGCGAGTTCTGCGACAGCTGCGCTGCGACGACTGCTCTCACCGCTGGCGGGCGGTGGTCGGGGGCTTTTCGGCTTGGCCATCATGGCGATCTTGCTGATCGCGGGCGGCTATCTCGGCTGGGCCAAATGGGGCCGCCTCATTGAAGGGCGTCCTCAGTACGCTTTGACCGCCGACAGTTTTGAGACCACGCCTCAGCCACCGTGGATCCAATCGGATGTAAAAGCCGAAGTGATGCGGGATGGGAGTCTCGCCAAACTGTCGATTCTCGATCCCGATTTGACCAAACGCGTGGTACAAGCCTTCGAGCTCAATACGTGGGTGGCCGAAGCGCTGTGGGCCGGCAAGCGTCAGGGAAGCGACGGTCCACGGGTCATTGTCCAATTGCGTTATCGTGAGCCAGTCATCATGGTGCGGACACGCGATTCACGCTGGAAAGGCGACTGTTTTTGGCCTGTCGATACGGACGGGGTATTTCTGCCTCCCGATGAGTTCTCGGCCAGCCAAACGCGCAACTACTTGCGCGTGGAGGCCGGCAACTCAACACCGGTCGGCGCTGTCGGGACACCCTACGGCGATCCCGGCGTGGCAGGTGCCGCCAGTATTGCGACGGTCATTCGTGAAGCCTGGAAATCGTTTGGGTTGGAGTGGATCGTGGTGCACAAAGACCCTTCGGCGGAAATCGGCCAGCCGCCTGAGCCGATCTATGTCCTGCTGGCCACGGGCGGGAATCCGGATGCGGTGACGCGACAACGTGGGAACATTGCAGCGGCCTCGGTTGCCGCTCCTCCCGAGAGTGGTCAAACCGCGCCGGAAATCTTCTGGGGACACGCACCTGGACACGAGACGGCCGGGGAGGCCATCGCCGCCCAAAAGTTGGCCAGGCTGCAGCATTTCGTGAAACAGAATGGCTGCTTGGACCAGCTACCGCCCGATACCATCGTCGACCTTCGTCCAGGCCCGGCCATTTCGGTCGTCAATGGCAAATCAAAATTCCAGCCAGCCTCGTTGCGATGAGACAGGAGCCATCAAACAGGATTACTGGAATAGCGCGAAGGTGGAAACATTCCGCGGCCGTAAATGAGATGGTCATCCGCCCTGCGCGGCGGCTGACCTGTTCGTTGAAACCTCTTACCGGCGATTCAACGAATCTTGCTGCGGTGGATCAACCTGTCGCCGCATTTCGTCCTGGAGTTCTTCGCGAATCACCGCCATCTCAGGGGGGGCTTCAATACCGATACGGACTCCCCCGCCGGTGATTCGAACCACGGTTACCGTGACGTGATTTCCGATCAGAATACGCTCGCCAACCTTTCGACTGAGCACAAGCATGGCGGTTATGAGAAGCGCGCCAATGAGGAATCTCTCGAGCATTGGGAAATGCACGCGGCGAGTTCTCAATCCTCCCTGACAGAATGTTCGAGGGGCACGAGATGCAAACAGCCTGAGCAGCATCGGGCTGTGTAAATGGCGTTGGAAGCCACAATACAGCCAAGCTACTTGACGCGCAATGTAACAGTGCCGATGCTCCCGTGCAAGCATTTGCCGTTCAAAATGCTACGCCCCAGACGACGATTGGGCCGACACCAGTCGCCCCATCAACGGCTCCCACCGACTGTTCGCCGACACGCCTTTCCCGGAAGACGTACTGCCAAGCCAAAATGCTCTGCTCCGCGACCATTCGCGTCCCGACCCGCCCACGCGGCGAGCAGACTGTCGGGCCGCGCCGCTGGAGTTACAGTGAATAACTAGCAATTCATGGATTGTGCTCCACAAGGCGTTATTTACTGGCATTTCGATTCGAGGCCGGCGTCACATCCCGTGGTGGCCGCAGGGGGAGCCGAGGGGTTGCGTGAGCGCATCGTTATTTCGGGGGGGCTTCGCGTACCAGCGCACTGATCTGTTTGAACTCCGCGGTTCCCGCCACCTCACACCACTCAAACAACGCGGCCTCCGTCGTGGTGAGGGTCGCACCGGCAGATTCCAGACGCCGCAGTGCGGTTTCGCAGTCAATCCCGTACCGCGACGCCACCGCGTCGACGGTCACATAGACGCGGAAGCCCGCCGCCAACAGGTCCAGCACCGTCTGCTGAACACACACGTGCGATTCGATACCCGCGACCAGAATCTTGTAGATTCCCTGGTCTCGAAATCCGTCCAGCAGATGGCCGCATTCTCGGCAACTGAACATCAGCTTGGCGGGAATCTCCGGGAGCAATTCTGCCAATTCGCTGGTCGTCGGCCCCAGCCCCTGGGGATACTGCTCGGTCGCCGCAACGGGCAGGCCGAGCACGTGCGCACCGCGAATCAGGCGGCCGATATTCCAGACCAGGGTGGCTGAGGGCGACATCGCCGCGAGCAGTTTTGTTTGCACGTCGATGACCAGCAGGGCCGTATCGTGGCGTGACATCAATTCCGGACTGCGGGGGAATGTTTCTGGCGCGTTCATGACGGTCAGAATACTCGATCCTCGTGGCCGGCTGCAAGGAAGCGCCGGCCCTGGTCGGTCTGGCCGGCCGCCTGGGGCCACTGGAGGGATCGGCAGGTATCCGCCACAATGTGGTGAGCGGCGGCAACCGTGCGGGCACATCGGCCGGCAGCGTGGCAGTGATGGACGAAGTGACGACCGGACGCTGGCTCGCGCTGGATTCTTGTCATCAGATCTTTTTGTCCCCTATCCCCGCTGCAAGGCGGCCTCGACTTCTTGGCTTGGTCCAAGATGTCGCGTAGAGTGATGGTCGATAGCATGTGCGCACGGTGTGCGCATGTTTGTGGCTGCGGCACACGTGCGCAGCAACTGCGGCGAGACGCCGCAGCCACGTTTGGTTGCGGCCACCGGCCGCGTTAGGCATTGAGCGATGAAAATACACGCAACAACCATTTTGACGGTGCGACACAAAGGGCGCGTGGCGATGGCTGGTGACGGCCAGGTGACGTTGGGCACGGCGGTGATGAAGAGTGACGCGGTGAAGATCCGCCGTTTGGCGGATGGGAGTGTCTTGTGCGGCTTTGCCGGGGGCAGTGCTGACGCCTTTGCCCTGTTGGAGCGTTTTGAGGCCAAGCTGAAGGACTACCCGGCGAATATTCCTCGAGCGGCCACGGAACTGGCGAAGGACTGGCGCACCGATCGTGTCTTGCGGCGGCTGGAGGCACTGCTGGCCGTCACCGACGCGGAGCACACGCTGCTGGTCAGTGGAACGGGTGACGTGATTGCTCCCAACGATGGAATTGTCGGTATCGGTTCGGGGGGCAATTATGCGGTGGCGGCGGCCCGCGCGCTGAAGGCTCATTCCAATCTGACCGCCGCGGAGATCGCTCGCGAGTCGCTGATGATTGCGGCGGGGATTGATATTTACACGAACACGCACATTGTGGTGGAGGAGTTGGAGTGCAAAAACTGATTGGTAGCGCGACCGATTCGTCTGACACGCTGAAGGATCTGACTCCCCGCATCATTGTCGAGCAACTGGATCGCTATATCGTCGGGCAGGATGATGCGAAACGATCTGTCGCGGTAGCGATTCGCAACCGCTGGCGGCGCAGACAGCTTTCGGACGAGATACGGCAAGAGGTCTCGCCGAAAAATATTCTGATGATCGGTCCCACCGGCGTAGGCAAAACAGAAATTGCGCGTCGACTGGCCAAGCTGACCGGCGCTCCGTTCATCAAGGTTGAGGCCACGAAGTACACGGAAGTCGGCTACTATGGGCGCGATGTCGAGAGCATGGTGCGGGAACTGGTGGAGAACGCGATTGGCCTGGTGCGTGAGCGGGAACGGGTCCAGGTGCAGGACGAGGCGAAGAACCGCGTGGAAGAACGGCTGCTGGAGATGTTGATTCCCCGCCCCGTCCAGCACGGCGACGTGGATCCCGAGGCGGCCGAACGCCACGAGCGGAATCGCGTCAAGATGCGGCACATGCTGATCGACGGCCAGTTGGACGAGCGGACCGTGGAACTGACGGTCGAACAGAAGGCCACACCGGTGGTCTTCAGCGGCATGGGTATGGAACACATGGACGTCGACCTGCAAGGAATGCTGGAAAAAATCATGCCACGCCAGTCGGTGACGCGCGAAATGACCGTGGCCCAGGCCCGCGACGTGCTGTTCGAGCAAGAGTGTGACGCGCTCCTGGATCCGGAAAAGATCAATGCCGAGGCGATTGAACTGGCCGAGAACCTGGGGATCATCTTTCTCGACGAGATCGACAAAGTCGTGTCAAGTGATACGAAGGGAGCCGACGTCTCCCGCCAGGGTGTCCAGCGTGATTTGTTGCCGATTGTGGAAGGGACGACAGTCCAAACACGCTACGGCTACGTGAAAACGGATCACATTCTGTTTGTGGCCGCCGGGGCCTTTCACCGGAACCGGCCCAGCGATCTGATGCCCGAACTGCAGGGGCGATTCCCGATCCGTGTCGAATTGTCCGATCTGACGAAAGACGATTTCGTGCGTATCTTGAAGGAACCCAAAGGATCGCTGACACAGCAGTATATCGCACTCATGCAGACGGAAGGTGTGGAACTGGAATTCACTGACGATGCGGTCGAGTCGCTCGCGGCCCACGCGTACAAAGTAAACCAGTCGACGCAGAACATCGGCGCTCGCCGACTGTACACGATCCTCGAGCGACTGCTGGAAGAGCTGAGCTTTGAAGCGCCGCACATGAAGATGGGGCGCGTCACCATCAATGCCGCCTACGTCAACGCACGCCTGGATAAGGTCACGGAGGATGAAGACTTGAGCAAATTCATTCTCTAATTACTCAAACTGTAATTTGGGTAACGACACCACTGGCGACCACGGCTTTACGATGCAGCGGTATTGCTTTCAGGCCTCCGACGAGAACGATACGGACCGGTTAGGCCAGGCCCTGGCGCACCAACTGCCGGACCCCGCCACCATTGCGCTCGAAGGAACGCTCGGCGCCGGCAAGACGCGGCTGGTGCAAGCCATTGCGATCGGCTGCGGTGTGCCACCGGGAGTGGTCACCAGCCCGACGTTCGTGCTCTGCCAGCCTTACCACGCTCGCCGCTCAATCTATCACCTCGACGCCTACCGTGTGCGGGACCTGGATGAGTTTCTCGAACTGGGGGTCGAAGAGTATTTCGCCGGGCCGGGGCTCACGCTGATCGAGTGGGCCGATCGTGTGGCGGTGTGCCTGCCAGAAGACTTGCTCGAAATTCGCATCGAAATTTCTGGTGAGACCACTCGTCAGTTCGAGCTTGTCGCACGCGGATCCTCCCTCGAAGAGGCTCTGGAGCGGATCGCTCAGGAACTGGCGGGCTCGTGAACGGTCTCATGGTTCACGTTGCGAAAGGTGCCGCTGGCCTTGCCAGTGCTGTGGGACCCTGGGGAGCCTCACTCGGGGCGACTCACTTGAGCAGTGGAAATGATTAGGGAATGCGGAATGCGGAATGCGGAATGCGGAATGCGGAATGCGGAGTGTCTGAGCCCCTGTCGGGGCGATCGGCCGCAACCGTGTTCGCATTGCGCATCCGTCCGGGTATCGGCTCTCGTCCAATTCTGTCATTCCGCATTGCGTGCACCGTCCGCATTCCCTAATCGTTCTCCCATCCAATGGTCGGTTTTATGAGAATGCGTGCACCGTGCGCACATGTTCTCGACCAGCGCTCTATTGACCCCGCATCGTGCGAGGCGGACTAGCTTCCGGTGTGCTCGAATCCTTTCGCCTGGAGTGGCCGCAGCGTGCCGTCCCGCTCACGCTGCCAGAGCCCCGCTTGAGCCACCATCTTTCCGATACAGGTAATGGGCGTGTTGAGCGGCTGATCCCGCAGGATTTGATGTGCCTGCTGCGGGGGGACGGCCAAGAGCAGTTCGAAATCCTCGCCGTCGGCCAACGCGTGCTCCAACGCCGTGCTCGGCTGGCCACCTTGTTCGACCAGTCGTTGCGCGGCCGGATCAATGGGAATTGCTTCGAGCGACAGGGAGGCTCCGCATTGGCTCTCGGCGGCCAACCGAGCCAGATCCAGCGACAAGCCATCACTCACATCGATTCCCGCGTGCAGTTCATAGCGCTCGTGCAGCAGCAACGCTTCGCGAACACGAGGCTCGAAGTCGAAGTGCTTTCCGAGAATGCTGCCCCCAAAGGATCCGGTGGCCAGGATGAGGTCGTCGGGACGAGCGCCGTTGCGACGCAGTGCTCCCTTGGCAGTGGTTTCACCGATCGCCGTAACACTGATCACCAGCGCGCCATCCCAGGTATTCGTATCGCCTCCGGCTAGGGCCACACCGTAGCGGGTCGTCAGCTCGACGATTCCTTGGTACAGCGCGCGAGACAGTTCAGCGGCACCGCGCCGCGGCAACGCCACCGACACGACGACCGCCACGGGCCGAGCAGCCATGGCGGCCAAATCGCTCAGATTCACCGCGATCGCCTTGCGCCCCACGCGGCACGGATCGCACTGCTGCAATTGGAAATCTACACCGTCGGTCAACAGGTCGCTGGTAACGACCACTTCGCAACCCGGTGTCATGCGCAAGACCGCGGCGTCATCTCCCGGCCCCAGCAGGAGATTCGGGTGGGGAGGGAGTTGCGTGCGGAGCCAACGGATGAATTCGGATTCCATGGAGTTGATTCTAGGCGATCTACTCCTCGAATGCGGCCCGCATCGTCCCGTAAAGCGTGTCGGTTCCCCGCAGGATGTAGAACTTGAACGGCTGGGTCGCCTTGAACTCGGCGCTGTTGAGAATGTAGGCGACGTTGTCGTCGGAGATCGTCTCCCACTTGTGCATGCCGACCAGAATATCACCCCGCCGAATGCCGTGCTCGAAAGACGGGCTATCGGGTCGTACGGAGATGACTTTTAAGCCGCCACGATACCGAGAATGGTATTTCTTGAAGGTCGTGTTGGGAATGGGACTCAAACGCAGGCCGAGCGTATTCCAGGCCAGATCGATCACCGTGAAACGAAGTCCCGCTCCTTCCGCCATCACGAGACTTAGATGAGACGTTTGTCCGTCCCGCTGCGACGTCGAACTCGATCTCCTCTCCGACCTGCCGGTCGAGCAGGGTTCGTTCCAGGTCGAGTCGGCGATTGATGGCGCGGTCCCCGGCTGTGAGAATCACGTCGCCCGACCGCAGGCCAGCTTTCTCGGCGGCACTGCCACTGGCGACGGATGTCACGACCGTTCGTGTGGTGTGCGCGTCGTATCGAGTTTTGACTTCGATACCGTCAGCAGTTTGTGAGGCCCGTTGAGCCGCCAGCAGGTCCGCTGCCACCTCCATCGCCTCGTTGATGGGAATCGCGAATCCAATGCCTTGGGCTCCCACGCGAACGGCCACGTTGATGCCAATCATGTCTCCGTCGATATTCAATAACGGACCACCTGAATTGCCAGGATTGATGCTGGCATCCGTCTGGATCAGGTCCATGTATTTCTGATAGTCGCTGACCTGCACCGTGCGGTGCAGAGCGCTGATGATTCCTTGGGTAACCGTGTGTTCATAGCCGTACGCGTTGCCGACCGCTACCACGGTCTCGCCCGGCATCAAGTCTTCGGAAGTACCGATCCGGATCACCGGCAGTGGCGCCTCAGCCGAGATTTTGATGATGGCCAGATCGGTCTTGGGATCGTTGGCAATCAGTTCGGCCACAGCCGTGCTTTCGTCCGCCATCGTCACGCGTATGCGCGAGACACCTTCCACCACGTGATAGTTGGTGATGATATAACCGCGCTCGTCAATCACGATCCCGGTTCCCATGCCGTTTACCTGGCTGCCCGATTCCGTGGGGCCTTGGGCATCGTATTCGACGGGAACCGTCTTGCGACCGTGGATGTTCACCACGGCGGGACGCGCATTGGAGACAGCATCCACAATCGCTGAGCGACGAAGGTTGGAGGCCCTGGCCGTGGCAGGAGTCGAGCTGCCGGCAGCACAAGTGAGGAAAGTGAGCGAAGCGAGAAGGAGGGCGGAGCGATGACGGTCAGATCGTATCAGTAGTGGCATCGGTGGGCTCGTCAAAGTAGGTGAACCGTCATCTCCCGTCGACTTCGGCGTAGCGACCGTCTACTTCTGCATTTCCAAGAGCAGCACGAAATTGCAGACTCTGAAACCACAGAGCAAGGCAGTCCCCTCTGTATTTCGTCGCCGTAAGGGTTCACTGTTGAGCGGTGGGTGGGTGGGCGGTAAACTCTGCCTAAACTGCCAGCAGGGATATCTTGGTGAGGCAGGGCCTCGAACCAATTACGAGCTGCCGCTCGGCTCGACCAACCTGCTCCCGTTGATCGCTAGAACTTGACTCAAAATGATCGACTTTTTGCCCGAAAGTGGCCTAGTCGGAGCTCAGTCCAAGCTCATCCACCGGCTCTGGCGGTGAGAATTGACAAGGCTCTGCCGCTGCCGGCGGGGTCCTGACGCAAGACGCGCAACGAGACATTCACCTGACCAATACAATCGGTAAGATCCGTCTTGCCCGTGCCGATCGCTCTGCCGCAAGCTACTGCCGCTTGAGCACGGATTGCAGACGCTGAGCGGACGGCGAGAACTGGTCCGCGCTCTGGCGTGGGAGCGGTGGGGTGGGGGTGAGTGGAGACGCGTCCGGGACCGGAATCACCTCCAGGTCTGGTCCGTTCTCGGACGTCGGGGAGGGACTCGGAGGCAAGGGTGCCAGCGGTCCCATCTCGGTCAGCGGTGGCAGAGTGCGTGGAGCACGGTGCGGCGCCAATAATCCAGGCTCCTTCACGGGGGCCATCATCAGTTGAGGTGGAGCATAGTCGAAGCGTGAGGCAAAGACCGGTGCGGTTGGAACCGGGTGAAAAAGCGAGTGCGGAACCTGCAGTTCCGCTTCCGCCAATTCCGCTAGCTCCTCCGGTTGATCATGACAGAAGAGCGGACCTAAATAGCAGCGCCATTTGCCTTTGGGCAGCACTAACAGCGGCGGACACGGCGCGGTGCCGCAGAGCCCGCTGAGGGGCAGATCGCAAGCGAGATCGCAGGCGGCAGACGGGAGTGCACTGTAAGCGTCCTTTGGAGTCACCGGGATTCGTTCAGAAATAATTCCAAAATGATTCTGCTGGGCGGAGTGCGGAATCGGATTCGGTGCAGTGATCTGCTCTGGTGCTGGCGGTGGAAGCGGCTGTGCGGTTGCCTGCGCCGTCAATTGCACCGACCGCCGCGGCGGTTGTGCCGAGCGGATCGGCTCCGATTGCTGCGGCAATGGTGGAGCCGTGGGAAGCTCGGCTGGCCTCGGCACGCTGATCTGGGGTGCGGCATCGACCAGCGCGGACTCACGTTCCTCACCCGCCGCCGCATCCGTCAGAACGGCATTCGGGATGCGTTTTGCCGGAGTGGGACCGGGTACATCAGGCGGCGATGTCACGGTCGCGAATCGAGCGGATGGGACCGGCAGCGTCTGGCACCCCACGAGGCTCAACAGAAGGAGCGTTGCCCCGCAGATTACCTGGCACCAATGTCGTATTGAGTATCCCGCACGGCTCGGCATAGACTCTCCCCGATCGGTTCACGGCGTGGCAGTGACGCCCACCAAATCGGGAATTGCTCCTATCTGGTCCAGTTCCGTTGGTTCCCAGCGTGCTACGCGCTTCGCGATGCGCAACTCACAAACTCAGCTTTCCCCGCATGATGGAGTTCATCGGCCCGGACAATCGGCAGACTTGACAGAATCCGCAAAATCATCGTCATCTTGCCCATTCTCACTGGTCCCCGGGGGAGCGGATCGGAGCGGCGACGAAGTCGATTCAATCGCGTCGATCCAGCACTGGATGACAGGCTATATCTGTTCCGGAAGGGGGGGCTTCGGCATTCCGACTCGCGCTGGCAAAAAGGACAAGAAGATGGCTGACAGGGGAATCGCTCTCCCCCACCTATTTGTTGTCACACATCTTCTCGTCTCTCACCCAATCACCTCGGCGTCGCTTTACAGCCGCCGAATGTGAAAGCCGCCGTCCACATGGATGCGATCGCCGGTGGTGAACGAGAAATCGTCGCTCGCCAGCGATCGGACTGCTTTTGCGACATCTTCGGGTTGTCCCCAACGACGAATAGGGGTCAAGCCGTCGGCGATCAGTTGGTCATACTTCTCGCTGACGCCCGCAGTCATGTCGGTGGCGACGATGCCGGGGCAGACTTCATAGACGCGGATGCCTTCGTCAGCCAATCGCGTGGCATAAAGGAGTGTCATCATCCGCAGGGCGGCCTTCGTCATACAGTAGTCGGCGCGATTGGTGGAGACGGCGAAGGCGGAGATCGACGAAATATTGATGATCGTGCCGCGAGTGATAACGCCGTCTTGGCGGCAGGCGATCATTTCTTTGGCAGCCGCCTGAGTCAGAAAGAACGGACCTTTGAGATTTGTGTCGAAGACCGTATCCCAACTCTCTTCCGTCGCATCGAGCACGTCCCGCCGGCCTTGGGAAGTGATGCCGGCGTTGTTGACCAGGAGATCAAGTCGTCCGAAGGCGGACCGCGTGGCATCGATCAGCGATTGCCGACCGGCCGCGTCTCCCACGGATGCCGCGACCGCCATGGCGGGGCTCCCCGCGCGACGGATCTCGTCGACTACTTCCTGGGCCGCGGCCGCGCTGTGCGCGTAATTGACGATCACTGCGTACCCAGCCTTCCCCAGCGCGAGGGCGATCGAGCGGCCGATGCCGCGCGAAGCCCCCGTAACGATCGTCGCCGGATGTGACGTCATGTTTCCGTGACCTGCTGTTATTTGTTACTTGTTACTTGTTACTTGTTACTTGTTACTGATTGTGTATTGATTCGATACGTTGTGCAACGTCCGAAACACAAAGAAATCCTCAACGACTACCAATAGCCAATAACGTAACACTTTAGCCGATTGGCGAGACGGTCAAGTCAAGATCAGTTTTCCCTTTCCCTAATCTCGCCATTATTCGCAGAGTGAGCTTGGATTGGGCTTGATGAGTGTGCTCTACCATTCGGCTAACTAGTTACCAATTAACAATTAACAAATAACAAGTAACAAATAACAAGTAACAAGTAACAAGTAACAAAAAGAGCGGAGTGCGTTTGGTGACGCACTCCGCTCTCGTGTTCCCTGGCACCGGAGCGACCGAGGCCGCTCCGGTGCACAGACGTAAGTCCCATCGCGAAGCACTCGCTGTGGCAGTTGACCCAGAAACTGCCTGATCAGCGAGCATATCGCTTCAACCCAGGAGGGAGGGTTGCACCGACTTCCCGCAAAGTCGACACGTACGACGGGACTTCAAATGTATGGTGTGGGGCTCACTCGCCCCTTCATTTCTCCCAGGCGTTGTTACGCTGCCGCCCGCGCCGCTGCGGGCCGGCACTTGCCGGACCATCTGCTGCATTGCTGCCGATCGCTTGCCGCTGACGAGCAGGACATCGGCGATCTGTAAAGAGCTGGTCAATTTATCCGTCACCTCATGTTCGCTCTGGCACACTTCGACGGATCGACGAGGCATGCCGGCTTGTATCGCGGCGTCAGCCGTGACACGCGCGTGATCACCGCAACAGATCAGTACATCGGCGCCACTCCATGTCACGATTCGGTGTCCCAACTGGCCGTGTTGTTGAGGAGCCTGTTCGTGGTCCACATCCAAGTCGCCGCAGACAATCAGTCGCTTGCCTTGCGTCGAGGTTTCGGATAGCAGTTCCAGTGCCACATTCATCGATTCGAGCGTGGCGTTGTATGTATCATCGATCAGCGTGATGCCCGAGATCGACGTCACGTTGCACCGGCTGTCTGGCAGGCGCACACTTCGTGCGGCCGCCTGCATGTCGATCGGGGACACGGACAGCAGTTTTCCGATTGTCACGGCAGCCAGGGCTGCCACCAGGTTGTGTCGTCCCCAAACGGGAAACAGGAAGCGTCGATCATCGACGTCCAGCGCCAGTTGGCCGTCGCGGTAGCTGACATTTGTCGCCACCACGTCGCAGTCACTGCCACGACCTACCCAAAGGATTTGTGCTGAGTGTTTTCGTGCCGCACTTCGCAGCCACGGTTCATCGCCGTGCATGACGACGATCGCGTCGGAAGGGACTGAATCCAGGAGCCTGACGAGGTTTTTGGCGAATGCGGCCAGGTCTCCCACCGATTTGTGATGTGTTGTTTTCCGTGGGGACGTAATAACGACAATCTGCGGATCGCACAAGGCGGATATTTCCGCGAATTGCACTTCGTCGCCACCTGTCATCTCGAGGATCGCGTAATCGTTTTGAGGTGGCCATTGGAGCATCGTCAGGGCAGCGGCCGTCGCGTCTGACCGCAGACCGCTATCGCACGTCCCCTGCAGGCTCGCACGGAGCAGCTGGTCGATGATGGCACACGTCGTGGTCTTCCCGGGACCACCCGCTACGGCGATTACGTTGCCCTCAAACTGTCGTCGTGTCCATTGCCCTAGTCGGATGAGTGCCTGCTGGGAGTCGGGTACGCGCACGCTGAATCGTCCTCCCCAGGGTTCGATGTCTCTGCCCGCCACGACCGTGCCTTGAGCACCGCGCAGGATCGCCTCTTCGGCGAAATGAGCGCCGTTGACTGTCTTCCCCGGCAGGGCCCAGAACAGGTCTCCCGGCTGGACCTGGCGACTGTCGGTTACAATCCGTCCGATCGGTTCTGCTTCGCCTCCCAACGGTGGCATGGTACCCAGGGAAAGCTGGCCGCCGACAACGTCAGCCAGGCTTCCGATCGATAGATCGAGTAGCGAGCGATCGGCCGCGGGTAAACCCACAGAATCATTGCAGGAATCACGCATGGTTTGTATGCCGTCGGCTAGTTCCACTGGCAGCCCAATCGAAACGGGAGCGTCACGGTGCTGGACGTACTCTCCAATTTGGGGCGGACGCCCCGCAGCCAACGGCGAGCGACTTCGCAATCATCGAATCGCATCGGTCGTTGGCCAATGATCTGATACCGTTGATCGCCCTTGCCGGCGATCAGTACCGTGTCTCCAGGTTGTGCCTCGCCGAGGGCCCACTGAATGGCTTTGGCTCGGTCGGGGATGATATGAGCTCGCCCCGGATCCTTGAATCCGTCCAGGATGTCGTGAGCGATCTGCAGCGGCGCCTCGTGGCCCGGATTGTTGCTCGTGATGATTCCGAGGTCAGCCGTTCTTTCGGCTACGTGCCCCAGAGCGGCTCGCTGTTGGCCGTCCTGCCACGCGGTGGCTCCGTAGACACAGATCAGCCGGCCCGTCGTGACTTGCTTCAAGGCGTGCAGGGCGGCGGCCAACGTGACGGGCGTATGGGCCTGATCGACAAAGACGCTGAACTCCTGCCCGCATTCAATTCGTTCCAGGCGACCCGGCACCTGCTCGAGTGCTTCGAGTCCGCGGACGATGTCGGTCAGATCCAACCCCATGACCAGGCCGACGGCGGCCGCCGACAGGCAGTTGTAGATGAACGAATCTCCGATGATCTTAGTGCGGACGGGGACGGTTTCCTGTCCTGCCAGGAAGAGAAAAGTCTGCTCGCTGGGGCAGCGTTCCAGAAGCTGGGCCTGCAGCTGCGCCTCTTGGTGGATCCCTACGGTGATCACCGGTGCGTTGATTTCCGGCAGAATAAATCGGCTTTCGGGGTCGTCGGCATTGACGATCGCAAAACCGCCCGGCTTGAGGTGTTCGAACAGACGCTGCTTGACGCGACGGTAGTTCTTGAGGCTGCCATGGAGGTCCAGGTGCTCTCGGCGGACATTGGTCAGAATCGCAGCGTCCAACTCGACACCGGCCAGGTGTCGCGATGCCAGCGCTTCACTGGATGCTTCCAGCACGGCGTGCGAGCAGCCGTTGACGACCATGCGAGCCAGCCAGCGGGCCAATTCAGCGGGCTGCGGAGTGGCGGTTTCCGCCGGACCGGTCACCTCAGTGTCGCTGTAGCCGAGCGAGCAGAGGACACCGGCCGGTCGCCGAGCGGCTTCCAGTACCGAAGCGATCAAGAGTGACGTCATGGTCTTGCCGAACGTGCCCGTCACGCCAATCGTTTCCAGGTGTCGATGCGGCAAGCCGGCCAGGTGTTGGCAGAGGATGCCATACGCTTCACGTGTATCGGGGACGATGCAATGGGCCACGCTGGCCGGAACGAGCCGCTCCGTGACCACCGCCACGGCACCCCGCTGGAGTGCCTCGTGGATACGGTCATGCCCGTCCTCGTCGGCACCGAGCAACGCCACGTAGACGTCTCCGGGCCGGCAGCTGCGATAGTCGCTGCAGCAGCTGTGGACCTGAATGTTGTCGGTGCCTAGGAATCTCCCCTGGGGCAGAACGTCGCGGAGGGAGATGCCGCCTGTGCGGTCCAAGAGTTGCTGCATCACCTTGGCCTCCTTGCCTCGGATCGCCGCCTATTTTGTGGGATTCTTTGTTCACTGCATGCAGCCGGCATCATGCCAGCAGTCAGGTTGCGGGTGCCTGACGGGTATGCAAGTGTGGTCGAGCCATCGACCGTGTGATGCTGTGTCTGGGCGGATTGTGCCCATTTTCGGCCGAGTGTCAAGGGAAGTTTCTTGCTCGCTAGGAGGATCGCAGACGGTGCTGGAGCCGCCTGCTCGACCGCTCAGCCAGCCGGGAACGGAGCGACCTGCAGCCGCCCCTGGCCTGGACCCGGGCAGTGCGCACAGACATAATGCCGGCATCCCCTTTGCGATTGTTCCAGTGGCGGACCAAAATGGGCACCCGAATTCGAGGTCCGAATGTCTTAACGCGGCCGGCGGCCGCAGCCAAAAAGAGCTTCAATGCGTCTGGTTTTGCTGACCTTGACGACCCGAATGATTCGTTCTCCATCGAGCAGTCGGCGTCACAAACATGTCGCACCGTGAGCGCATGTTACCGAGTAGCACTCGGCTTGCGGCCGCAGCCAGAGTAGCTCGGGATCCCAGGAGCGAGTACGGATGGGACTGGATCCCGTCATCCAGATATCCGCGCACGGCGCGCAGATGTTATCGACGAACAGGCGAAATCCGGCTGAAGAAACACGGCCCCCACTGCGAGCCACGCACCTATGGCTGAAGGCGATTTCGATATAGATAGTCTGGCTGCCTACTTGCACTTGGGGCCGGCCCAGGTCCGGCGGATGGTCGATCGTGGCCGCTTGCCCGGTCGCAAGATCGGCGGCGAGTGGCGTTTTTCGGAAGCCGAGATTCATCTCTGGTTGGAGGAACAGATCGGCGCACTGGACGACGACAGCGAACTGGTTCGGATGGAAAGCGTTCTGCAACGCCATGCCCCGCACGAGCAAGATATCTCCATTGCCGATGTGCTGCCCATCGAGGCCATTGCCGTGCCGCTCAACGCGCGGACCCGGTCGCGGGTGATTGAGCGGATGGTTGAAGCTGCGGCCAATACCGGCTGGCTCTGGGACCCCGAGAAGATGGTCGCGGCCGTCAGCGCGCGGGAAAACCTGCACAGCACGGCGCTCGACAATGGCGTCGCCCTGCTGCACCCCCGCCGTCCGCAGCCCACCATTCTCGCGCAGCCGTTCCTGGCGCTGGGACGGACCTATAAGGGAATCGCCTTCGGCGATTCTCAAGGTCGACTGACCGATATCTTCTTCCTGATCTTGTCGACCGATGACCGTGGACATCTGCGGACTTTGGCGCGGCTGAGCCGCTTTATTGGCGAGCCGCAATTCCTCAGCTCGATTCGCCAAGCGGACAATGCGGCGGATGTCCATCGAATCATTGCCGAATTCGAAGAGCAACAGTACGGGTAGATCACGTGGATTGCTGCCGACCATCTGTGCTGCTGATCGGGGAAGCCGACCACCACGAGCTGCGCGACGCACTCGACTGGCTGCGGCAACATACGCACTTGAAGGTCGCTGGCTCGATCGATCAGGCGCTGGAGTACAGCAGGTCCGAATCGGCTACCTGGCACACCGTCGTGTTCGCGCAACCACGCCCCGGCATGTTCGCGCCGCGCGATATCGACCGCATGAGCCGAGCATTGCCGCTGGCCCATTTCGTGGCCCTGCTGGGCAGTCTCTGCGAGGGAGAAACACGCAGCGGACAGCCGTGGCCGGGCGTGGTGCGCGTCTATTGGCACCAGTGGCCGACCCGCTGTGCGACAGAACTCCGGATGGGGATCGAACCGACCAGTTGGCAATTGCCTCGCACGTCCTCGGAGATCGAACGAACGCAATGGATGTTGCAGCGCGGCGTGCCACAAGGCGAAGGATTGGTGGCCATCTTCACCCGTCAGGCGGTCTTGTTTGACGCTTTGGCCGCCGCCTGCCGCGTCGCCGGCTATGCCAGTGTCTGGTGTGCCAGCGACCAACGCCCGATCTTCCAGGGCGCCTCGGTGGCCCTCTGGGATGGAGCGACCCTGGACGACGCCGATCTGCAACAGCTCCATCGCATCACCACCCAGCTGCCCCAGGTCCCCGTGATCGCCCTCATCGGCTTTCCCCGCTATGACCAGCTGCAACGCGTACGCCAATGTGGAGCTGTGTCGCTGGTCTCCTGCCCGTTCCTGCTCCCCGATTTATGGACCGCGATCAGCGATGCCGCCCGGTCCCGCTCGGTGTGACCGGGGCAGGGGAGTGCTGGAGTGCTGGAGTGGTGGAGTGGTGTGCAATCCTGCCGGGTGGGTTGGGGAATCACTGGCGACGCTATATGCTGCATTTGCCCGCGTCTATCCACGGGAGAGTCCGACCAACAACAACCCGGATGCGTGATACTCTGCACACGCCAATGACCAATGACCAATGACCAATGACCAATCGACCAATGACCAATGACCAATGACAAAACTACAAAAGGCCGATACGCCTTCATTAGCCTGGGCTGTCCCAAGAACCTGGTAGACAGCGAGCGGATGCTGGGCCTGCTCCAGCTGGAAGGTTATCAGTTGGTGGACGATCCCGACGGGAGCGATTTCGTGGTCGTCAATACGTGCGGGTTCATCGAGAAAGCTGCGCGAAGAATCGTACTCGGCGATCGACGAGATGCTGCGACTCAAACGCGAAGGCAGAACGCGGGGGGTCATCGTGTCGGGGTGTTTGGCCGAGCGGCAGAAGGAGCAGTTGCTGGAAGAGCGTCCGGAGATCGACACGCTGGTGGGAGTGTTTGGCCGCGAGCAGGTGACGCAGGTGGCCGACCGATTGCTGGGCGACATGCAGGAACAGCGACTTGTCTTCCAGCCGGCCCCGCTGCGTGCCCTCTCGGATACCGATCGCTTGCGTATCACGCCACGGCACTTCGCCTACCTGAAAATCTCCGAGGGATGCGACCGGCTTTGCACTTTCTGTGCCATTCCCAAGATGCGCGGCAAGCATGCCAGCAAACCGATCGAAGCCGTGGTGGCGGAAGCTCAACAACTGGCCGCCGACGGCGTGCGCGAATTGATCGTGGTGGCCCAAGATACGACTTACTACGGGATGGATCTTTATCAGCAGCCTCGCCTGCGCGAACTTCTGCTGGCCCTGGAAGAAGTCGATGTCGATTGGATTCGACTGATGTATTTCTATCCCATGTACATCGATGACGAGCTGATTCGCACGATCGCGGAGTCCTCGAGAATCGTCCCCTACATCGATCTGCCACTGCAGCACATCAATGACCAAATGCTGCGACGTATGTCACGCCGGGTCACGCGGCAGCAGACGGAGGAACTGTTGAGGCGGTTGCGCGACCGAGATCCCGGGACTTGTTCTCCGCACGACACTCATCACCGGTTTTCCCGGCGAGTCGGAAGCGGCCTTCGAGGAGTTGGCCGAATTCGTGCAGCAACAGCGCTTCGAACGACTTGGCGTCTTCACCTATTCCTACGAAGCGAGTACCCCGTCGGCTGCTCTGGAAGGGCATTTGTCGGAAGAGGTCAAGCAGCAGCGCCGTGCCCATCTGATGGAAATCCAGCAGCAGATCATGACTCAGCAGAACCTGGCCCAGGTCGGCCAAACTCGGCAAGTGCTGATCGATCGTGCGGTACCCGATCAGCAGGGCGTCTGGATAGGCCGCACACACGGAGACGCTCCCGACATCGATGGTCTGGTATTCGTTACCGAGAGCGACGAGGTCGGGTTGTACGCGGGGGCGATGGTGCGGTGTGAGATCGTAGCTGCGCAGCAGTATGACCTGGTCGCCGTGGCGACAGGAGATCCGTGGTAGGTCTTGTCGGGTCCAGCGCGAACCGTGCGTTTGATTCCCCACTGCCTGGATGTGGAATGCGGGTTAAACGCTGCGCCCATGGTGCTCCGCGCTGGCGGGACTGGCGCCCTTTGAAGTGCCACGGCAGTTCATGGTATGCTGCACGCCTGAGCGAGTAGCCGTTGCCCGGAATCTGCTTCCCACGGGGGGAGTGTGGCCGGGTGTGGGCTGGATGTGGACTTGGTAGTCGGGCCCGGTGACTTGGCCCTTCGTGGGGTGGCCCCGATTTCGGGGTGGCGGCTGCCGTGACCGAGAATCGAGATCCGTGGCGAGAACCGTGCATCGACAACCGCGATCCTGCAATCCGAGAACCGAATCCCCATGGCAGACAGCGTGAAGTCCATTCAGGGCCAGTTTTTTAACATTCCGAATCAGATCACCACGGCACGCCTGGTGTTGTCGATTGTGGTGTTCGTGTTGATCCCGCTGAAGCTCTTCTGGCCCGCCATGATTGTATTTCTCATTGCCGCTTCCACCGATTGGATTGACGGTTTCTGGGCGCGGCGGTACGGACAGGTTACCAAGCTGGGCCGGGTTTTCGATCCCTTCGTCGACAAGATCATCATTTGCGGCGCCTTCATCTTCCTGGCCGTGGAACCGAAATCGGGCATCCAGGCGTGGATGGCGGTGATTGTGGTGGGGCGTGAAATCCTGGTGACGGCACTGCGGGGATTCATTGAGCAGAGCGGTGGTGATTTCTCGGCCAATATGGCCGGAAAACTGAAGATGGTGATTCAATGCGTGGCGGTAACAACGAGCCTGGTGGCATTGAGCTTCAAGGTCCGTGAAGTCCCCACGTGGATTCTCGTGACGCTCCATACCAGCGTGTGGGCGGCCGTGCTGTCCACGATCTACTCCGGCGCCGGGTACATGAGGACGGCAGCAAAATACTTCCGCTAATTGATCCCCGGATCCCCTCGTAGTACGCCCCTACCCGCCAGAAAGAGCGATGCCGATGCTCAATGTGCTGATCAATGTGGCAGCCGTCGGTCTGGTCGGGGCAATTGGCACGGTCTGGTTTCACGTGATCCGGCAGCTCATCGGCGGACATTCCCCCGTGTCGTGGGAACCTCGACGCGCCACGCGGTGGGGCTTGCTCGACGTCATCCTGGCCATCGTCGTGATGCTGTTCTTCACCATGCGGGCCGTGGCCATCGTCAATCGAGTGGTTTGGAATTGCCCCAGGGACACAGATCGACGATGCCCCGTTGCCGTATCAACGCTCGATTGTATTGGCCCAAGCATTGGCGTCGTTGGCCACCACGGCTGCCTCGGCGCTGTTTATCATGTTACGTTGCCAGGTCTCTTTGCGGGAACTCGGGTTCGACCGCCGCGCGGTCTGGCGCGACCTGCGGCTCGGTATCGCCGCGTTTTTCGTGTTGGCTCCGCCCGTCTACGGTCTGCAGATCGTGTTGGTGCAGTGGTTCGAGTCAAAACATCCCATCGTGGAATTGATCCGCGAGCATCCCGATCCTTGGCTGATCACAGCCAGCGTGTTCTCGGCCGTCATCGTGGCACCGATTTTCGAGGAGTACTTGTTTCGTGGAGTGGTGCAGGGGTGGCTCGAGCGATTGTTCTGGTTCGCAGGCTAGTCCACTCTCTTTGTTCTGGGGCCAGACCGAACCTCCGACGCGACCGTTTGCTGAGCGGGATCCGTCCGGCTTGCAGCCGTGCCAGCGGGTTGCAGACACGCAACCATCGCTGGGAAACGTCGCGGACAGAGAAAGTGCACAGGAGCAGTCACCGCGGAGTGCCTACGCTCCTCCGGTAGCAGACGGTACCGAACCGCACGAAGTTGAAAACAAACGGGGTGGAGCGCTACACGATGGGTGAAGACCGCCCACCGCGTGGGACTGGAGGATTTCTGCCGATATTGGTCAGTTCCAGCCTCTTTGCCGCCTTGCATGTCTCGCACGGCCCCGACTGGATTCCACTGTTTTTTCTGGCCCTGGGACTCGGCTACTTGTACCGACAGACCAATCGACTGCTCCCCGGGATGGTAGTGCATTTCCTGTTGAACGGCACCAGCATGGGATTATTCCTGGTGGAAATATTCCGCTCGTAGCTGAAGCCGCCAGGCTTCAGACCGTAGCTGAAGCCGCCAGGCTTCAGACCGGTAGCTGAAACCGCCAGGCTTCAGACCGTAGCTGAAACCGCCAGGCTTCAGACCGGTAGCTGAAGCCGCCAGGCTTCAGACCGTAGCTGAAACCGTCAGGCTTCAGATCGTAGCTGAAGCCGCCAGGCTTCAGACGCGTAGCTGAAGCCGCCAGGCTTCGGACCGTGGCTGAAGCCGCCAGGCTGTCATGACCGAGCAATTGCTGGCGGGTCAGTGTCGAGCGCGGGTGATGGCAGTGACCGAGTCGACGGCAGCGTGCCGCCTCTTTGCGGGGAGTGATGAGCGACTTAGTAATACGTGCCTTGCGGTGGAGTGATGGAGCGGTGGAGCGGTGGAGCGGTGGAGTGATGGGTTCACAGCTCATGATCTCCAGTTGCTCGGCGATGCTCCCAACTACTCCCCCACTCCCCTGCTCCCCTGCTCCAGTCCTGCAGATCGCATTGGGAAGGAGAATCGCTGATGGCATTTGGATTCGGGATTGTTGGCTGCGGAATGATTGCCCATTTTCACGCTCGGGCAGTGGGCGATATTCGGGGAGCTTCGGTCGTCGCCTGCTATGATACGATGCCCGCCGCCGCTGATCGATTTGCCCAGGCCGAGAGTTGCACGGCCTATCACGATCTGAAAGCGATGATGGCGGATCCGCGCGTGGATGTGGTGACCATCTGCACTCCCAGCGGCGCGCATATGGAGCCGGCCGTGGCTGCTGCCAAAGCCGGCAAGCACGTGATTGTCGAAAAGCCGCTCGAAATCACGCTCAGCCGCTGCGATCGGATCATCGAAGCATGCGAGAAGACCGGTGTTGTACTCTCCACGATCTTCCCTTCGCGGTTTCACGAATCCTCTCAGTTGCTCAAGAAAGCGGTCGATCAAGGTCGGTTCGGGCGTCTCACGATGGGGGACGCGTACGTGAAGTGGTATCGCACGCAGCAGTACTACGACAGTGGTGCTTGGCGTGGCACGTGGAAGCTCGACGGTGGTGGAGCGCTGATGAATCAGGCGATTCACAGCGTCGATCTACTGGCGTGGCTGATGGGACCGGTCGAGGATATCTCCGCACGTACGGCCCAGCTGGCTCACGAGCGAATCGAAGTAGAAGACGTGGCTGTGGCGACACTCCGCTTCAGCAACGGTGCTCTGGGAGTGATTGAAGCGACCACGGCGGCCTTCCCCGGCGTCTTAAAACGGATTGAAATCCACGGTTCGGAAGGGTCCGCCATTTTGGAAGAAGAGAACATTACGAAGTGGGAGTTTGCCACGCAGAAGCGGAGCGATGCGGTGCTTCGCGAGCGCATGGCGGGCAGAACGAAAACCGGAGGTGGGGCGGCGGACCCGTCGGCCATCGGACATCATGGGCACACGGAGCTATTCAAGAACGTACTCACCGCGATCAAGACCGGTACGCAACCACTGATTGACGGGCGGGAGGGACGACGGAGCGTCGAGATTATCCTGGCCATCTACAAGGCCGCCGAAATAGGACGTGCCGTACAACTGCCACTCAAGGCCGACCCCAGCTTGCAGGCTCGGAGAAATCGGGTCTGCTGATTTGTTGGCGGCACTTCCGCCTGCCAGAGTTCGTAACGTCGGCCTGCTGGTCGGACAGGTGGACGCTGTCCTGCGTGCGCTCGCCATCCACTCGGCTCGGGCGTGTCGAGCCACGATCGACGTCGATTTGACGGTGGCAATGTGAACGTACTTCGAGTGGCACGTTATGCGCACTGCGGAAGTGCCTTCGCTGTTAAGTCAGGAAGAATGCGCAAGGTCCGGGGCTGATTTCCGCCTGGTTCGGTCTTTGCGCGAAACGGTCAAATTGGCACAATGCGGCGTTGTTCCGCGCGGCTGCAGGACGTGCCGTGTTGGGAACGTGCCGTATTTCGAACCGCAAGGAACTGCCGTGCGTCTGCGACAACTAACGGACTGGTTGGTTTACATACTTATCCGCATCTTCATCTGCATCGTGCAGGCGTTGTCGCTCGAGGCATGCCAGACAGTGGCGACGGGACTGGCGTGGTTGGCGACCGATGTGGCGCGTTTGCGGTACCGCGTGGTGGCCGATAACGTGCGTCACGTCTATCCACAGTGGAGCGATGCCCAGCTGCATCGCTTCATTCGACGCATGTGGGCCCACCTGTTCTTGATGGTTGCGGAAGTGGCCCAGGCGCGGCGGAAGATCCACGAGACGAGTTTCCATCGTTACGTGAAGTTCACGAACAAGCCGCTGTTGGTCCGCTATCTGCTCGATCCCCGACCCACCGTGCTGGTGACCGGACATTACGGGAATTTCGAAGTCGCCGGCTACGTGCTGGGTATGTTTGGCTTCCCGTCCTTCACGATTGCACGGAAGCTGGACAATCCTTATCTGGACCGCTTCATCAACCGATTTCGGGGATCGACTGGCCAATACATCCTTCCCAAGCAGGGTTGCGCACCGCAGGTCCAGGCGGTCTTGGATGCGGGGGGAACGCTTTCGCTGCTGGGTGATCAGCACGCGGGTGAGAAGGGATGTTGGGTCGAGTTCTTGGGGCGACCGGCTTCCTGCCACAAGGCGGTCGCACTGTTCACCCTCTCCTCGGGCGCTCCTCAGCTTGTTTGTTATGTTCGTCGGCAGGCCGAGCCGATGCATTTCGAAATCGGCGTGGTGGGAGTTGCGGATCCCGCCACCTGGGACGACTCGCTCGCGGGTGTCAAACCGCTTACGCGGTGGTATAACCAGAGGATGGAGGAGATGATCCTGGCGGCACCCGAACAGTATTGGTGGGTGCACCGCCGCTGGAAGGGACAGCCGCCGAATCGGCGAAAGCAGTCCCAGCAATCAGGTGACAGCAAGGCTGCCTAGCGGGGGGGCGAGTTTGGATCCCTTTGCCAGCCAGTGGGATCGCAGAGTGGGGAACATCGTGGCGCGAGTCCGAAACTCGCAGCACAATGACCCAGGTAACGGTTGGCTTTGGGACCTGACGCATCGCTCCTCCGCAAATTTGCTCGAGTATCACATGGCAGACTGGGTTCGAATTGCTTCGCTCGACGCCTGTCCCGTTGGAACAGCAGCCGAATTCGAGGTGCGTGGTCAAGTGGTGGCCCTGTTCAACGTGGGAGGCACCCTGTACGCTCTGGACGGCATTTGTCCTCATCAGGGCGGTCCGCTGGGCAAAGGACGCCTGGATGACTCGGTTGTCACTTGCCCTTGGCACGGTTGGCAATTGGACGTCCGTACTGGCCAACATCTGGTAAACGCTTCGATTTGCCACCCGCGTTACGACGTCAAAGTAACGGGCAACGAGATCCTGATTCGGATGGAAGATGGGGATGAACGCCCTCAGTGAGGAACTCCTGCTGCTGCAGTGACGATGGACCGCACCAGACGTGTTTGACTGACCGCCATGATCGACTACCGACCGTTCCGGAACACCGACCCTCCAGCGATTTGCGAGATCTGGCGCAATCATGCGCCGTTGCGAGCGGTCTACCAGCCGCTCACGCCGTCACTGTTGGAATCGACCGTTCTGTCGAGGCCGTTTTTCGACCGAGACGGGCTCATTGTAGCGACCGAGAACAGCCATCCGATTGGCTTCGCTCACGCGGGGTTCGCGGTCAACTCGGACGGGTCCGGGCTCGATACCAGCCGTGGTACCACCTGCATGTTGATGCTGGCCCATCCGCAACAGCGAGGTGATGTGGCGCGCGAACTGCTGACCCGCTGCGAAGACTATTTGCGGCAACGAGGTGCCCAGAAACTATGCGGAGGCGGAACCTCTTCGATCGCCCCCTACTATTTCGGGCTGTACGGAGGCGCCACGGTCCCCGGCGTGCTGGCCACCGATCAAGATACGCTCGCATTCTTTCGCCAGGCAGGCTACGTCGAAGCGGCTCGCCACTTGATCCTGCAGTGTCAGTTGGGCGGTTTTCGTCCGCTCATCGACCGGCATCAGATCCAGTTGAAACGCAGCATGCATGTGCAGGCGCAGCCCGATCCTCCGTCCACGACATGGTGGGAAGCCTGCACGGAAGGGTTGACCGACCGCTATCTGCTTTACCGCCACACCTCGTAACGGCGGCGCCATCAGTGCCTCCGCAGTATTCTGGGATATCGAGCCCCTGGCTCAGCGGTTGGGGTGTTCACGCTCGGGGACTGACACGTCTGGAAATCCCGGCGGCAGCGGATCGTGAAGCGATCACGATATTTCTCTTGGGTGAAGCACTTCGACTCATGGCAGCCGATGGTGCCACGCTGGCCGAAATCCAAACGGCGGCCCACGAGGACCCACTCCAACAGGTGCTAATCAAGTTGGGCTTTCAGGAAGTCGAACAGGCCATCGAATTGGAGAAAGCTGCCGCCCCCTAGCTCCCGCACCGAGTTTCATGGGACAGTCTTCCAGCCTCGTCCTGACCCACATCTCGAGATTCTCCACCGGCATCATGCGATGGTGGACTTGTGGGTAAGGACAAGCTCTTGCCGCCTACTGCTTTGTCCCTTGAAGGGCAATGAGATGTTCGATCAGCGATCGATTGTAGAGCGGATCGACCGATCGGAGGACGTCCGACAGCGGTGGCGCCGAGCCGGTGATCCGCATGCGCGCCAGATGATTCTGGAGCAGATCACGCCGCTCAGGTGTTGTTTCCAATAGCCAGTGCATCCAGGCCCAGGCTTCCGCATAATGCTCCTGCGTCATCTCGCCCGGCAGGCGAAGTTCCGTCCAGTTTAGCCATGTTGGGTGCCCATTGCTGTTGTTGCATGGCTACCAACAGCAGGTCCAGATGCGGGCGATTGAATCCTCGCTGACCGCGCGGTACCTCGAAATACTCGGCCAACCCCTCATCCATCCAAAGAGGCAGATGGGGCACCATCGTGTGCAGATAGCCGTGCGTCACCTCGTGCCGCAAATCCTCGGCCACGCGATCTCCCCAATAGGCGTAGATTGCCAGCCGCGTGTCGCTCTCCACAAAGAAGGCGCGCCGCTCGGGAAACTGTGGAAACTGCTGTGTCATAAAAGACTGATAGCGTTTGGGTGAGTCAAACAGGTAGACATGAATCGGCTCATCCGAGACCGGCAGCCGAAGACGCTCCACCACGTCGTGGCGGCGCGCTACCAGGTCCTCCACCAGTCGATGGTGTCTGGGCAACTGAAAGTCACTGAAAATGACCAGCTGATCGCGGACCAGGCTATCATCGGTTGGCAAGGTGATCGGCTCGCGCGTCATCGTGCAGCCGGCTACCACTGGCAGTACCCACAGAATCGTACGCGTCCATGCGTGCATCAACTCACTCCGAAGCAGCAAGAAAAACACACTTCACAAGTTGTCGCCAGAAGGTCTGTCACTGGTCATTCGTTCTCGTGCTGTGGGCTGGTAGCGGCCCGTTGCTGGAATCGCCAACCCAGTTGCGTATCGTACCAGAAACCGGCCTGCCGCCGAATGCCGGCTCCGCGGCCGATATCGGAGAACCACCCAGCTTCCCGGTCAGCCCAGTTTGACACTCACCAGCTGGCCTCTTGGCGCTGAGCGATCAAGCGATCCAGCTCAAATTTGAGCTGCTGGAGAATCTGGTCGTAGGGCCAGGCCCCGATCTGCTGCCCGCCTCGTTTGAGATTCACGTAGCTCGGGCCGCACCAGAGCCCCAAATCCGCCTCGTCCGTTTCGCCAGGCCCATTCACGCGACAGCCCATGACGGCGATCGTAATGGCATGGTCCTCGGCGTACGCGGTCATGGCTTTGACTTGCTGAGCCAATTCCACGAAGGCCTGGTTTTCGACGCGCGAGCAACTGGGACAGGAGATGATGTTCAGCCGCTTGCTATCCAGCTCGACGGCGTTGAGCAAGCGGCCTTGATAGATGTCCGCGATGATCTGGCGACCGGCGATGATTTCCTGGTCCTTCTGGTCGTTCGGGACGGTCAGCGAGACTCGGATCGTGTCGCCGATCCCCCGGGCAATCAGTCGCTCCAACGCGATCCGCGTTTTGATGATTCCGTCGGGCGGGAGACCCGCTTCCGTGACCCCGAGGTGCAACGGGACATCGGGACGAGCCGTCGCAAAGCGGCGATTGACTTCCACCACCTTGGCGGGATCGGAGTCTTTGAGCGAGACGCAATAGCGAGCGAAGCCGAGCGAATCGAGCAGTTGGCAATGCTCCAGGGCGCTCTCGAGCATGGGAGTGATGGTATCGGCCGGGTCATATTGGGCCTTCTTGTCCGGATCGACGCTGCCGCAATTAACGCCGATGCGCAGGGCGCAGTCATGTTCCTCGGCCACGCCGGCAAGGTACCGGACCTTCTCTTGCCACGATTTCTCCCGCTCATGATGGTACAGATGGCCAGGGTTGTAGCGTATCTTGTCGACGTGGGGGGCGACCAGCTCGGCCAGACGATAGTTTTCCTGCAGGTCGACCGACAAGTTGGCGCTAGTCTGCTGGCGGATGTTCGTCAGCGCCTGCGCATCCGCTCTGCTGTCGACGGCGATGCGGACCAGATCCGCCCCCGCTGCCACCAGAAAATTCACTTGTCTGACGGTGGCCTCCACGTCCTGCGTGCTGGTGGCCGTCATGCTCTGGACAGCAATCGGATGGCCCTCGCCCAGGCACACCGATCCGACGCGTACCGTTCGTGTGGGGTTACGCTGTATGTGCATTTTGTTACTTGTTATTTGTTACTTGTTACTTGTTACTTGTTACTTGTCTCTTACTCTTACTCTTACTCCCCTTCGCCTCACTCGCAGGCAACTTCCCTTAGCTCGGCACGAACTCGGACCAGCTGCGAAGACGATTATGAGTAAGATGATGATTCTGATGAAGAACAACCGTGAACGGATACCTGTCTGCTTGCCTCCCGGGAGTCGCGGCACATCTGGGTTATTGCGCGACGCGACTGCCGTGGCAGACTGCCGCTTGATTGTAGCGGTCAGTGCGTATCCTGTCTCCCACCGGTTGGTCCAGCCGGTTCTTCACCAACGGGATGTGTTGGGCGTTGGCCCGTGGTCGATCACAGCGCGGTGAAAGGAGAAGTATCGTCGTCGACCATGCATTACGCCTCCGACACGACTTTTGTCAGCGCTTCGACCAGAAAATAATCACCGCAGATCAGCGATTCGTCCACGCCCACGTGCCGATGGTTGTCGTACACTCCGTGCTTCAAGATGCCCTCCCAGTCAGGAGTTGAAATGGCCAGGAACTCGGGCCCCGTCAGCACGTCGAGCATGGCCAGGGCAGTGGATCGGTAGTCGATCGCAAGTTCACGCTGGGATGCGAGTGGGGCGAGATCGAGTAGGGCGCTGGCGGCAATCGCGGCGGCCGCCGTATCAAGCTGCGAATGAGCCTCCGCCACGTTTGGATCATCGATCGCGAAATCCCAATGCGGGACTTTGCCGGCCGGGAGGTGAGTCAGCCAGTACTGCGCGTTGCGCTGGGCGACCTGGAGGAATTCGACGGCGTGAGTCAGCGTATACGTCCTGGTGAAACCGTAGAGCGACCAGGCCATGCCGCGCGACCAGACACTCGCGTTGTTCAAACCGAGCGTCGAGTGTTGATCGGCAAACTGGCCGGACTCGTTGTCAAAACGGACTGCTTGAGCGGTCGAGCCATCCTGCCTCACCAGTTGATCGCGCGTGGTACGGGTATGAGCCACCACGAATCGTGCCAGATCCTGATCCAGTTTGGTGTTCGCCACAAACTGGATCAGCGGCACGTTCATCATCATGGCGATGGACAGCGAATCGCGTCGGGCGCCACTCGAAAAAAAACGTCCCCGATAATGAAACCGTTGCGCCAAGGTCGTACCGGCCGTGAACAGAACACCGCGCACGCGTCGGTCGTTCGTCAACTCATACCAGGGAAGATGCGCATGCAGAAAGATCATTCCCAGGTCATACGATTGGGTATCATGCTGATGCGGCTCGACCAGCCGAGCGTAGTGTTCGGCCGCCTCGCGCCAACGCGGCTCGCCTGAGCGTCGAAAGAACTGCCACATCAGTCCCGCCGGGAAACCGTCCGACCAGTTGGCGAGCGGGCCGTCGTCAGCCTGCCACTGTCCGCCTACTGTATACACGGGGAAGAAATCGGGCCTCTTCTCCATCCAGTGAGTGACCTGTCGTTGAGCGAACGCCAACGCTTCGGTGTAGCGAGAAAGTCGATCTTGTTCGAGCATGGCCTGACACCTCGCTGTGATCGATACAGAGGACAACGATCGCGTATTTCCGCAGTCGGACCATTCTGTTAATGCTATCGATCCGTTCCCGGCCAGGAAAGGCTTTTTTGCCCGCCCCTCTGCGAACGCGAAGGAGGCCATCAACGCGACATTCCCGCCCGACCAACGGTATGCGTCTCCCAGAGCGCCCGCTCCACCGCCACGCTCCACCGCTCCACCCGTTGGCGGAAACGATCGGATGGCAGATGGCACTCTGGCACCGGTCGCTCGGATCCCGGCTGCCGTCATCGCCATCCGCGCGATCCTGCGACCCTTGCCGCCACGCGACTCTTGACGCTCCACGCGTCAACTGATATCCCATGAGTGTGAGTATTTTTCCACGTCTGAACATTGTGTTGCATCAACCCGAAATACCGCAGAACACCGGTAACATCGGGCGCACGTGCGTCGCGCTTCACGCCAAGCTCTGGTTGGTGCGACCGTTGGGGTTCAGCATGGACGCCAAGCATGTTCGCCGGGCCGGGCTCGATTATTGGGAGCACCTGGAGTGGGAAGCGGTGGACGACTGGGACGACCTTCCGCGGAAGATCCCTGATTTTCATCCCTGGTTGTTCGCCAAATCGGCTCCCATGCTTTACACCGATGTGCAATATCAGCCAGGGGATACGTTGGTATTTGGTGCCGAAACGCGCGGCTTACCACGCTCGCTCATCGATCGGTATCCGGACCGAGCGGTACGTATTCCCATCGGGCCGCGTGTGCGGAGCTTGAATCTCTCGAATGCCGTTGCGGTCGCCGCCTACGAAGCGATTCGCCAGTGGGGCTGCCGAGGGACCGAAATGGAGCGGCCCGGTACGTCTGCTTGAGCTTGGCCGAGAAAACTGGCTTGCACCAGGTCGGCGGTCTGAGCGATCATGAAGCGGCAGCTATGGGGAGTTGCAATGAAACGCATTACGAGTCTGTTGGCGCTGGGACTGGTCGTTTCCGTGGCGTGGTCTCTTGATCTGTCCGCAGGCTTGGCCCAAGAGGAAGTTCCCGCTTACGCGCATCCTGACTCTCAGCGCGACGCACATTGGCGAGGTGAACGGCAGCGCCGCGCTGACGTGGCCAGACAAGTGGGCACCATCGAATACCTGCGCTGGCTCAATGGACTTCCGGCGACTGTGCCGCTGCGTGGGCCATTGGCGGCTGACCGAGCCGCTTATTACGCATACGGCAGGCAACGGATGGGGAATCGCCGGTTGACTATTTTCGAGCCGTGGCCGTATCTGCCGGGGGACATCTGGGGGTTTGATGATGACCGCACGGTGCCGCAGAGTGTCGGTCAGCGGCAGGTTCAAACGGGACCTAACCGGTGGGTATCGTATCCCGTCTATGCGGATGCTCCTCGTCCCGCTCGTTCCGGACCACACTCCTATTAAATGACCGACTTCGACTGGGCCACACGCCGTCCGTTCTGTTAATAATCTCAATCGTAATCATAATCCTCGCTCCCCTCTGTGACTCATTCAGGGCACATCTAGCCGCAGGCGGACATTCGATGTCGCGTGCGCCGTGAACCGATGGAACGGAGGATTAAAGCTCTAGCGTGTAGGATGCGCGCACCGTGCGCATGTTTTCAACGCCGACTGCTCAATGGGGAACGAATCGGGACTGCGCAGTGGACAATGAGAAACCGCGTGAAACGGACAATTCCGATTCCGCACTCCGCATTCCGCATTCCGCATTCCTGCTAATCGTTCCGGTCGTCCAACTCAGCCAAACGAGACTCGGAACGCATCCTTTGGTTGCGGCCGAAGGCCACCTTAGGAGTAAGACTAAGAACACCACACTCAGCCCTACTGCATCCGATAGGCGTAGATCGGCAGGTGGCGGTAGTAGACTTCCAGCATGTAGGTCGAGAGACAGGTGACGTAGAGTCGTCCTCCATGCGCTCCCCAACGATCACCTTCGGCTGGCCAGCTCCCTTTTTCTGGTCCCTCCAGGATCTGGTTTTGTGGAATGACTTGCCGCATGACCTGGTTCCAAGGATCCCAATACGGATCTTCCAGATGATGCAGTGTCTGCGTGGCGTAGTACCAGTAGTACACGTCGCGATTCTGCCAATCCACGGGTTTTTCCAACAAGTACTCAGCACCCTCGGTGAGCCGCTTGTCCTGTCGTTGCCATCCCAGGTATTCGCGGCAGAGCAGTCCTTCGGCGGTCATGGAAAGCGAGGGATCACTCCGGATCGGTTGGTACTTGTAGAGACTCCCATCGCTGACGGCCACCGTGTCGAGGAAGTCGGAGACGCGTTGGAGTGTTGGACTGGGCACGTCCAGACCTGCCATCAGCGCACTCTGCAGCCCCATGACAAACCACCCGGTCACGGAAGTGTCGGCGTCTTGGGCCGGTCGATACCGCCAGCCACCTTCTTTGGCCTGGATCTTGACGGCGTAGTCGACAGCTTTTTGTGCCGGTTCGCGAAACATGGAATCCTTGGTCATGCCGTAGATTTCGCACACGGCGATCATGGCCTGCGCCTGGCTGTAGAGTCGGTGGCCGTCTTCATTGCCGTGATAGAAGTTACCGTCTTGGTCCTGCATTTTGAGCAGGACGCGCCAGCCGCGATTGACCTGCTCTTTGTATTTGCCGTTCTCGTGAGTATTTCCTGCTCCCTGGAAGGCGAGCAAAGCCATGGCGGTGGCGGCCGTCTTGTTTTCGTCGAACGAGCCTTGGGTGTAGGGCCCTTTGAGGCTCCACGATCCGTCCCGTTGCTGGTTGCGCTGCAGCCACTCGAGTGCTCGGCCGACTGCCGCTTCGGTGGTGGCGGTCCCGCCGTATTTGGCCAGCAGCGCTTCTTTCATCCCTTTTTCGCGGCCCGTCAGAGCGAAACCAATGGAAGGGGCCTTCAGCACATCGGTCGGAGTGAATCCATCCAGTCGCGGCGTGATATCCGGCGGGCGCGCCAAGGGATCGTCGGCTGGCATATTGTCGAGTGAAAAGACCGGATCCTTCCAGTTGCAGCGCGTCCATCGACGCGGCTTGGAGCGTGTCGTCTTCGAGCTGTTCGCCCAGCGTTTCGGCGTAGCTCGCATTCAACGCGATGGAGCCTGGCAGGTCCTTGGCGACGTAGAGCAAGGCCAGCACAATGATCAGCACGGTGTGAAATACCAGGCTGACCAGCCACGCTGGAGCAGAGCGGACGGCCATCTCGCCCAGATCATCGGGAGCCAACGGGTCAGTCTCTTCGGCATCGATGGCCACTTGCCCGGTGGCGTTACCGGTGAGCGGCGTGGTTATGGCCGAGCGGGTGGTTCTTGTCGAGCGTGGTGTGGACGCGTTCGGCACCCGCGAAGCGCGTGGTTTTTTCGCCGCGGGCAACGATTTACCCCTCGGCAACGAACGCACGCTCGGCAGCGACGGGACGGGTGGCGGGACCGGATTCGCGGCTGCGGGGTCTGAGACCGATGGCGTAGGGGGCAATCGCGGAGGTACCGGCGGTGCCGTCACGTCACTCTGTTCTCTTTGCGGTCGAGCCATTCCCAAGCTTTCCGAGTAGGCGTGAGTAGCCCATTCACGCTCATCACCAACCTTGCGCTTGACCCCACCGCCTGACACGCGCTGGAGGTTTCCACCGCTGGCAGGACCTGTCCGTGACGCGGGCGGCGAGCGGCGTTTTCCCGCTCGCAGCACAAATTGTACGTCCTTGTTGACCACGGTCACTGCCTGTCGGCAGGTAGCTAACCCGATTTGCCAGCGGGCGAATCCCGAGTTCCGATCGACAGGGGACCGACGCCGAGCCATGGCTGCACGACATGGATGGCGTCAAATTCGGATAATGGACCCTCGAGACACCTGCCCCAGCTCTGCCCACCGTCCGCCCCGAAGACTCTTTGAGTCTAGCGTTGGGGGAGTCAAGCGCCAAGCAAGAAGTCCCTATCGGTGCGAGAGTTGCGGCGATCGAAAGGCTTGAGAATGGTGCAATTGTTACCATCGTTGGCGACGCTCCGGTGGTAGCGACTATGTGGGTCATCGAGTCCGGGGAGAAGAGGGATTCCGAAGGATATTTACCGCTATTCAAGCCCACCCCCCTCGACGTCCGATAGTTGACAGATACAATTACTCAAACAATGACGCGGGGTGGAGCAGTCCGGTAGCTCGCGAGGCTCATAACCTCGAGGTCGCAGGTTCGAATCCTGTCCCCGCAACTTACAAAAAACCCAAAAAACCCGCCGTTTCATGCGTTTTTTGAAACCTGCCTACGTTGGCAGTGCGGCACGTTCACCGGTGCCAAACGGGAATATTCCCGTTTGGACGACCGAAAGGAGCGTCTCGCATCATGCCACTTCTCACAAAATCCGACCCGAAATACACACGTCACAAGCAATCGGGTCAGGCCCGTGTCCGGATCAACGGCCGCGACATTCTCTTGGGCAAGTACAACAGCAAGGCAAGCCGGGAAAAATATGACCGGATTGTCGGGGAATGGCAAACCAACAACCGGCAGTTCCCGGTTCCGGCCGATCAGGTGACCGTCGGGGAAGTGATGGTCGCCTATGCCACCCACGCCCAGCAGTATTACCGGAAACACGGTGGGGTGACGGACGAAGTCCGGCTGATCAAGGCCGCACTGAAGCACGTCCGGAAACTCTATAATCGCACGCCAGCCGTCAATTTCGGCCCGGTGGCGTTGCGATCGGTGCAGGGCAGCATGATCGACGCCGATTGGTGCCGGACCCACAACAATAAGCAGATCAGCCGCATCCGCCGGATGTTCCGATGGGCGGCGGGAGTCGAAATGATCCCCGCTAGCGTCCACGAGGCACTCACCAAGCTTGATGATTTGAAGAAGGGGCGACCCTTGCCAACTTCGGCGGTCTCAGACGCTCGACCACCATCGGCAAGGAAGTTGCTGCGAATCTACAATTCCTCGAACAAGGCGGATGGAGCCAGACCGTCGAGCAACTTGATTACGTGCGGGTGAACTCTCAGCCTGAAACAGAGCGGCGTGCTGCCGAGTTCATCGATGAGAACTTCGTGGGGTTTGGGCCGAAGCAGTCACGAAACCTCCTTCAATGGCTCGGGCTCTCTCGGTACGAGATCCCCATCGACAGCCGGATCACAAAGTGGCTGCACGCTTTCGGCTTTCCGGTTAAGCTGAGTGCCACAGCACTGTCCGACGCCAGCTACTACGATTTTGTTTCAGATGGCGTCCAGCGGCTTTGCGAAGCCTGCCAGATCATGCCTTGCGTCCTAGATGCTGCGATCTTTTCGAGTTTTGACCAAGGGAGATGGACGGAGGACAACCTTGCCTACTGACGCCGCACGATCCAGTTTCACGATGCACATTGGTATCGACTACTCGGGCCGGGAAGCACCGATATCCCGCACGACTGCTTTGCAGGCCTACGCCGCTTTAGACACGGAGGAACCCCGCCGTATCCTCTCGCCCTCTTCGACCGAGAAGACCTATAAGAACTGGTGCCGCAAGGAAATCGCCGAATGGCTGGTCGAACAGGCGAAGAAGAACATCACCTTTATCGCGGGGATCGATCATGGATTTTCTTTCCCGATTAGCTACTTCCAGCGATACAAGATCAAGTCCTGGCCGCAGTTCCTCGACGATTTCTGCGAGCACTGGCCCACCGACGATGACCACACCTACGTCGATTTTATACGTGATCGTGACGAAGGCCCTCCTGATCGCACCGGCAAGCCCACGGAATTGCGGTTGACAGAGAAGTGGACATCCTCGGCAAAGTCCGTCTTCAAGCTCGATGGCCAAGGCACAGTCGGCAAGTCTACGCACGCTGGAATCCCTTGGTTGCGCCGAATCAGGGAGGAAGTTGGCGACAAGGTGCATTTCTGGCCGTTCGACGGATGGGAGGTGCCGGGCGGCAAGTCAGTGATCGCCGAGATCTACCCATCGATTTTCAAGAATCGGTTCCCTCGTGAGGATCGCACTGCTGACCAGCATGACGCCTACTGCGTGGCTCGATGGCTGACGGTAGCGGATGAACGTGGGTTCTTATCGCAGTATTTCCAGCCGTCGCTGACTGACGATGAGCGGCATTATGCAGAATTGGAAGGCTGGATTCTTGGAATTCTGTAGCCGAAATTGTTTTCAGCCAGTGATTCGAGAGACCACACGAAACGGGCACTGAACCGACCGGAGGTAACCTCACAATGAATGAACAGCCAACGCAGGACCAATGGGATTCCGCCTTCTCCCAATCCCACGAGCTAGACCCAACATCCGATTGCTGGGGGCTGTTCGCCTATTCCGACGCCCCTCCCCCTGTGTGTGGAAGCGGTCTCGGCAGCTTCCATTGGTTTCGCACTCAAGCCGAACTGGTCGCCTTCATTCGGGACTACTTGGCGTGGTGGAATCCTGCCCCCAGCTCCATGGAGCCCGAAGACATTGCCGCCCAGGTGCAGGCTATTGTCGATGCCGAGTCGGCTGACTTGGAGAAGATGGTCGAGAGACTCAACGAGTTCGCAAGAAATCTTTGGCAAATTGACTGGTGTGGACAATTACGAGATCTGTGTGAGGGAACAGGCGAATTTCCGATGAAGATCCGTCGGTCGTTCCTTGAAGACAGTGAGGTGGGGGAGGCACCTGCCGTTCCGCAGGGGATGATTGGGGATTTCGGGGAATACCTTCGGACGTATGGCGTGTGAACCATGGGACAACACTCCACATTGCGATGTGAAGACCGCCTCGTTCCGTATCAGGACGCCGATTAGGCGCTGGTAAAAGTGAAGCGGAGCGGCAACGCCCTTGCAGGAGCGATGAGAAATGCCTAAACGCAAGAACGCCGGAAACCAGCAGCTATTCGAGAGTCTCCTCGGTGCAGGCAGAGTTCGGCTATCCAGAGGGCCACTCTTTGATCAGACTCCCGAGGCCCTGCCGGCCAATTTCGAGTTCGACAAGATTGAAGGAATGATGCTGGGGCTGGCCATTGGAGATGGCCTTGGGATCACAAGCGAGGGCCTGCTACCCTCAGAACGAAGAAGACGGCACGGGGAGATTCGGCACTACATCCCGAATCGGTATGTCAATATTCGGAAGGGTTTCCCTTCGGACGACACGCAGTTGGCGTTCTGGACCCTGGAGCAGATGCTGCTTGACGAGGGGTTCGATCCTGACCACGTGGCCGACTGTTTCTGCCACAGGCACATCTTCGGGATTGGCTCAACGGTGCGAGAGTTTCTTCGCAATCGTAACGCCGAACTTCCCTGGTACGAGTGTGGCCCGAAGTCAGCCGGAAACGGGGCACTAATGCGGATCGCACCGATCCTCATTCCCTACCTCAGGGCACCCTCACCGAACCTCTGGGTTGACACGGCCCTGGCGGCAAGCCTAACGCACAACGATGCCGGATCGACGGCCTGCTGCCTCGCCTTCGTCAACATTCTCTGGCATCTACTTCGGACGAAGCGTCCCTACGAGCCTCAGTGGTGGCTGGAGACGTTCGTGGCTCTGGCGAAAGATCTGGAGGGCGACACGAAATACCGACCTCGGGGTGGTCTGCATACTGACTATGAAGGGCCGATCTGGCGATTTGTGGAGGAGAAGGTCGGAGACGCCTGGAACAATCAGCTTTCGATCCTTGAGGCGGGCAAGGGTTGGTACTCGGGTGCTTTCCTCCTGGAAACGATGCCCAGTGTCATCTACATCCTGATGCGACATGCCGACGATCCCGAAGAGGCCATCGTCCGGGCCGTCAATGACACCAAGGACAACGACACTATTGCCGCGATCGTCGGGGCAGCAGTTGGTGCACTACACGGCAAGAAAGGACTGCCACCACGCTGGGTTGAGGACTTGTCGGGCCGCACCACCGACAGTGATGACGGGAGGGTTTTCAAGCTGCTCGTGGCAGCCCAAGAGAATTGGTTTGGCACGTCCCCGAACTCAGCCCGCCCGGTGCTCCTAATGGTCCAGGAACTTCACTCGATGGGATATGAGCGACTCCGCATTGGGCCAGGAATGGCACCATCAGGTTGCCATTGGCGTTGCTCGATAGCCCCGACGACGAAATTCGGTAGGAATCACGGAGCAATAGTCGTGAACCGGGACAAGGACGCTGTTCATTACTCAACGGGACAGGGGTTCAACTACTTCGGCTGGACAGACGCTTCAGGCGATACACCACGGCAGATGGCCGAGAAGTTCCTGGCCCGATTTTCCAATCTAGCGGAGTTGGGGCGTGGACAGGATGAGGCGTATGCCCGCTGGTTTCGTGAGATGTTGGCGGCAACCTCTCCGGGCGGTGTTGTCTACGCCTATGCAGATTGGGACTACCCCCTTGATTGCCTGTCGACGATGGGAGTTGAACCTGAGGTAACGATTCCATTACCACCGCCTGGGGAAGAAGCGGAGCTTGGTCGGCAGTGAGCGTGCCAACTGGAGAATGCAGTCATCGGCAGACAGCCCGAGATGATGGCCGTGATTATGCGTTCATGTCCGAGGAATCGCAGGCGGCGCGTCACCCGCCAAGTCACATCAAATCACCGCCGCCGTGATAGCCTCCCGGTGCATTCCTGGATGGACGGACGCCCAAAACAAATCCGTCTTTCTGCCCCCCTACGCCAGGAATTGTGGACAAGCCTCGGCATACTGCAAATAATTGAACTGTGACGGTAGTTTCCATTGACCCTGGAGGTGGAGGTGTACCGTGGCCCTCAATGAGTGGTACGAACGAACTGCCGGACCCCTGCTTGACGGTAATGTGCCCGAGGTGCTCGTCGCGGTTGCGGTGTTGGCGCTACTATTGGCGTTTGCACTCTCAACCGTGGCCACTTTGGGGGCAGCTATTCTCAAGGGCGACCAGTAGCCGGGACTCATTATTCGTCTGCCATCACCAGCCCCTCCTCTTCAAGGTTGAAGGTCAACAACGCTACGGCCCGAGAAAGCGGCGGTCAGGTGGCCACCGGTAGCACCAGATTTGGATGTGGATCGTAGAGAATGCCGAGTGATCGCTTCGATTCCAGTTGCTTCCTATGGCTGGCGCCATCATTTGACACTCCCAACACGACTGCGAAGCAACGCAGGCTAAATGGGGCTCGCATGCCCCGGCTAGCTGCGTCTGCGGCTGACTAACGCCCGCAACCGGCGCCGGACGGTTTTTCGGGTCATGGAACCGACAAGATGCGTCAGGAGCGATTCTGGGGCTCCTGGTGAGCTAGCCACCCATTCGGGCTAGCCTGACGGCTTTCCTGGGTGACCGTTCCGGCGCCACGTGGCGCTATGATAGAACACTCGCAGGGCATGTCATTCGTGGCATGCCACAGGTGCGCTGTCGGCCTGTGCCCCGGCTGGTGGCGCACCGCCCGTTTCTCGTGGCGCCCATAGCAACACTCCATCCGTCCTGGCACAACTGAAGCCGACTCCGACGTGGCGGCGGGTACTTGTGGCCGCCGGGTCGCTGACACCGGGCAAAGGACGTGCCGTGGGACTGAGTAAACGGCAACCGGTTGACACCGCAATTCTATCGTTTCACACTGCCGCTCACACTCGTCGAAGTTTCACGCGACTGGAAAACCCATGAATCCACTCGTTGATACCTGGCGTCGCATCATCGTTGGGGACGGCAAATCGTGGGTGCTCTTTGCCCACGCTACGTGCGTGATCCTGATGGACCCACACAAGACGATCTGGAGGCGCAGGCGGTCGAACTGATGCGCGAGTGGGGCCCGGTGCACGTCGGCAGCCCCGCCGGGGATTTCAATGTCATTGCGCTACCCGACCGACTTGGCTGGGTGGTGACCTGCCACCACAACGACATCCTCACCTACGTCAGCTCCGAGGAGATGGAGGGCGAACCTGAAGATGTGGTGGTTGGTCTATACGGCAGATCCAAGCGACATCAGGATTCCCACGACCTGCAGGTCATCCACGTCGAGGACAATCGACACCATGAGACATTCGAATGGTCTTCCCACCGATCCCGATCAGCTACAGTACCGTGTTGCCAGAGGTGAGCAGTTCGAGTTCCTCTTCTTCTGGGGCCACCAGGCGTCCAAGGACGGGGCGATCACCAGGAGCTGCCTCAGCCTGGTACCCGGCTCCGTTCACGGTAGACGGGCTGCTCTACCCCACCGCCGAACACTGGATGGTGGCCGAGAAGGCCCGGCTGTTCGACGACGATCCTGCCGTGGAAGCGATTTTGGCCGCTACCACACCCAAGGCTGCCAAAGCCCAGGGACGCAAGGTGTAGATTCTTGACGGAAAGGTGTGGGCTGGGCGTTACCGCGAGATTGTCACGCGCGGAAACGTGGAAGAGCTCCGGCGGAATATGCTGTTGCTAAAGTTCCTTCTTTTGACGATCTCGGTAAAATACTGGTTGAGGCCAGCCCGTACGACAAGATCTGGGGCATAGGGCTGCGGCAGGATGATCCGCGAGCAATGAATCCGGCGGAATGGCAGGGCATCAATCTGCTGGGGTTTGCCCTTATCGATGTGCGGAAGGAGTTGATGGCGCCAATGTGACAGAATCGGCTGGAGTGATGACGTTTCCGAGCCCCCAAACGCTAGACTCAATTCTGGGGCAATAACGCACGTGTAGGCCGGCTGTTTTCTGGTGGCCCTCCTGTTTCCCGACTCCCTGGCCACTTTGGTCCGACGGCGGTTTCCGTCGATCTGTAGCGTAGAATACGGCGCCGAATTGGATACGGCACCATGTGGGGGGCGTTCATTCCTAAGGACAGCATGATGCATTAAGAAACAAGAACACTCGTTCCTGGCCAAAAGCCGATGTCACGAGCCAGAACCCTTTGAGTTTACTGCGTGGACACTATCAACGTATACGCGATTCCCGGCTTCCGAGAGCCGGTGAACTCCTTAAGCCACTTCCTGGCGGCGGGAGTATTTGCCGTGCTGAGTTACTTCCTCGTGCGACGCGGTCGTGGTAACTGGTGCCGTACGACCAGCCTGGCGACGATGGCCGTAACCTCCGTTTTTCTGCTTTCGATGAGCGGAGTGTACCATCTGCTGGGCAATGGCACGGGCCGGTATGTACATGAAGCAACTCGACGTGGCCGGAGTGTTTGCGCTGATCGCCGGATCCGTGACACCGGTGCACGCCATACTCTTCACGGGCCTCCAACGCTGGGGCCCTCTTCTGTTGGTTTGGGCCACTGCCGCGACCGGGATCACGCTGCGGATCGTCTTCTGGGATAGCTTCCCGGACGGACTTGGGATCGGTATCTTCCTGCTCATGGGCTGGGGTGGGGCGATCTCATGCAAGCAGCTCTGGAAACGCTACGGCTACCGGTTCATCGCGCCGTTGCTATGGGGAGGGGTGGCCTACACGGTGGGCGCGATCATCTTGGGTCTCGACTGGCCCACAGTGATTCCTGGTGTCGTTGGAGCACACGAATTGTGGCATGTGGGCGTTCTGTTGGGGCTCGGATTGCACTGGAAGTTCGTTTTCCAGTTCGCCGGTGGGCCACCGCGCAGTGATTGAATCTGTGCCACGTGTGCCAAAACGATTATCTCATCGTTAAACCGCAAGCACGGACAACGCGATTTTCGACACACCGCCTGTCAACGCACGCAGTGCGAAGCGTGTAGCGATGTTCCATTCATGGCGCAAAACGTCATCCACCTCGGCGAAGTCCGGCTAAGAAAAGGGAAGGACGTTGATGCTACAGACCTGCCCGCCTTTAGCGGGCACATGTCTGCCATTAGGTTTTACCTGGTGTCTGAGCACTGAGAAAAGTGACGAGACATTCGGTTCATCGCCCATTTCGGCAAGTATGAAATCGTGACCGCCCTGGACCCGAGAATCAAGGAGGATGGCGCTACCTTTAGCCGTTTCGGTTTGCTGCCAGTGATGAAACAGTGGGACAATGCCGGGATGGCATGGATCGATGACGTGACCGTGCAGGGGCGTTTTTTTGACTTTGCGAAGGACGCGGACGGATGGACGGGCTTCAACAATCGGACGACCTATGAAACCCGATGCGGCGTGGTACGAGCTACGGTTGCTCGCCAGCAGCCGCAAGAACGCCGAGCCGATCGTCCGCGAGCACCAGCGGCGACTCCGACGCAAACCGTAATAGTCAGCCCAACCGGTGCCGGCTAACAGCCAGCGGGGGGCATGGTTTGCGATGCCCCCTCAGGTGGTTGTAGAATCACCGCCATGACTGAACGTCACGATTTGTCGGGTGATTGATGCGGCCGCAATTGAGGGTCTGAAGCTCCCAGAGTGCTGGCCTCGTGAGCTTGCCATGGCGATGCCGCAGAAGCCACTGACGGATCTACACACAGTATCGCGTGTCCTTGCCGGACAGGGCCTGTATCGTCCACATAACATAGCTCGTAGCGATTGTTCCCCAATCAGTACGGCAAACATACACAGCCCGTGAATGGGGCTCAGTGATGACGAAGAAAAGTGACGGTGCTTCCCCAGGTGAGCGAGAGAGCGCGAACGAGCTGAGGAAAGTGATGCCAATCTGTTGTTTGGTATGATGGCACTTCGAACTGGCTTCATCACGGCCGACCAATTGGTTGCCGGCATGCATCGCTGGGTGGATGAGAAGAACCAGCCATTGCGGCAGATCATGGTGAAACTCGGATTTGCCGCGGAGGCCGAATGCGATCGGGTTGCGATGCTCCTCCACGATCTGCTGCACATCCACGGCAAAAGCGTACACGAAAGCCTCAAGGCGATTGCTCCGCCACCCGAACTGACGTCACAGCTTGAGGGCTTGCGCGATGAGGACGTGGCCAACTCACTGATCCGAGCTGCAGAGGGGAAGGTCGAAGAACACAACTCTCCTTCGACGGTCTGTTTGCCGCTGCGTCCCCGCGACCGGTTTAGAGTCATTGGGCCACACGCCCGTGGTGGTCTCGGACAAGTGTCGCTGGCCCTCGATACGGAAATCAACCGTCAGGTGGCGTTCAAAGAGATTCGGGAGGAATTCGCCGATGAGGAAATGTCCCGACGGCGTTTTGTATTCGAAGCCGAGATCACTGGGAATCTTGAGCATCCTGGAATTGTGCCGGTGTACTCCCTCGGATTTCAAGCGGATGGACGTCCGTACTACGCGATGCGATTCATTCGTGGAGTCAGTCTTGACGTTGCCATTAGCGACTACCATAGAGGTATCGAAGAAGCGCCAGTGGTACGTCGCGCGTCGTTTCGACGATTGCTCCAGCGGCTATTGAGTTTGTGTGATGCCGTCGCGTACGCACACTCCCGAGCTGTGTTGCATCGAGACCTTAAACCTGCCAATGTCATGCTGGGTGAATTCGGGGAGACGATTCTCGTTGACTGGGGGCTGACGAAGTTGTTGGGAGACAACCTGCGACAGGCAGACTCCAGCCCTCAACACGATCCGTCCCGAAGTGTGGCACTTGACGAAATAGCCGGCCAAGGATCAGCAATCGGGTCACCTCAGTACATGAGTCCTGAGCAGGCGGAAGGGCGGCCAGACAGGCACTCTCCGCAAACCGATATCTTTGGTCTCGGCGCGATACTCTATCACATCCTGACGGGTAAGGCACCGATTCAGGGGCAGGATCGTGAATCGATGTTGGAAAACGCCCGCCGGGCGAATGTTCTGCCGGCCGCTGTTGTGTCTGAGACTGTACCGGCAGCGTTGAATGCAATTTGCCTCAAGGCCATGTCGCGACTACCGAGCGATCGGTACCCGAGCGTTGTCGAATTCCGCGATGCGATTCAGCACTGGCTAGACGAGGAACCAATCAGCAGCGTACTTGCGACAGTCAAGTATGTCGAGGGCTTGCACGCCGCCTATCCGGATCGTCTCGAATACGAGGAGCGATTGGGACGTGAATTGCTCTCTCTATCGAAAGTGATGCAATCCCTGGGCCGTCTCGAGGAAGCTGTCGAGGTGGCGACTCGTGCAACCAGCATTTCGGAGCGAATCTACCGCGCCGATGCCGCGAATGCACAACGCTATCGCGAGCTATTTTTTGCGCGTTCACAGCATGTGTCACTCTTGAAAGCAATAGGTCGCGAGGAAGAAGCCGAGCTTGTCGAGCTGCAGAATCGGAGTGAATTTGATCGACTCGTTGAGGCGTCGCCGCGAACCGCACATGTGCGCAAGGAGTTGATCAGCATGACAATGACCTTGGGTTTTTCAGTCGCGGAGGCAGAGCGTCTATTTGACGCCCATGAAAAAGAGAAAGAGGGGGAACATCCTAAGACCGACAAACAACTTGCAGAAACGGCAATCGTGCCTATCACGGGAGACATCGCGAAGGAGTCATCAACGCAGCCCAATGCGGTACTCGCGGCCTGGCGCCGGCGTCTCACGAGCAGATACTCGTTACAGGAGATCATCGGCCAAGGAGGATTTGCGACTGTATATCGTGCGACCGACCATCGAATCGGCAGGGACGTTGCCTTGAAAATTCTCAGCCCTGGCGTTAAGCACGAGGAAATGTTGGTGCGTGAAGCCCATGTCGTCGGCGCGTTGGACCACCCCAATATTCCGCCAGTCTACGACGTGGGAGTCACCAAAGAGACGCCGACCTGCTTCTTTACAATGAAGCTCGTACGCGGCAAGAGTTGGAGAGAGGAGCTCGAGTCAATGCCGACTGGCCGACGTGACCGTGTACAATTGTGGCGTCGACTGCTGGCCGGTTTTGTCGACATTTGTTTCGCTCTGCATTTGGCCCACCAGCACGGCGTTGTGCATGCGGATCCGAAGCCAAGTAATGTACTCGTAGATCGATCTGACCGTGCTTGGATGATTGACTGGAGTACATGTCGCGTGTGTGCTCCAGAGCTGTGGCCGTTTTCGCTGGATGATGAACTGGAAAGAGTCCTCTTGCGCCCTTGCGAGAAGGTAATGTTGTCGGGACACCGGCATACATGGCGCCGGAACAGTTCGCAGGGGTCACGATGCTCGATGCCCGCACCGACATCTATGTTCTCGGAGGTAGTCTGTTTACGATTCTCACGGGACAACTTCCGCGTGGCAGAGATGTTGGAGGAGCCGCGCGGCCGACAAATCTCATCCAAAGCTTACTGCAGGAGGAAATGCAGCCACCACGAAGGTTTGATCGGGCCATACCTCGGTGTCTTAACAATGTCTGCGTTCGGGCGACCGCAAGGAATCCTGACGAACGATTTCAGACGATGCAGCAATTTGGCGACGCCGTCCGAGGCTGGCTGTGAGCCGTTAAGGGGCTGGCGCGAACACCGCGAACAGAGTGATTCTTGCGGCGGCTTCCTGGCATTGGAGCTTCCGTGTTGGCCGGTTCATCGTCGGAGCGAGGTAACTGGCAATAGTAACAGTCTAGTGGGCGATAACATGCCGCGTCGCCGCCGGAATTTCTTGGCGGGGTGTGGGACCGCACGGCTGAATATCTGTGTAGGTGCCGAGAACCAACGTCACGTCCGCTTGCTTCTCGGGTGTGCTTCCTGGCTCTTGTCCACGAGGTCCGCCATGCATCACGACTTTCCCGCTACCACCACGACCGTCGCGCAGATTACCCAAAGTGTGAACCATTGCCCGGGGCGACTGCTGCAGAAACGCCAGTTGGACGACGTGGCGCAGGGCGACTTTCAGGCTGCCCGCAGCATGCTGGAGGCCATGCCACTCCCGACCGAGCAGTTTGATCTGGCCTGCTCGCGGCTCAAGAACGCCCAGCATTATCTGCGGTACACCGAGCCGGGTGCGGCGTGGTACGAGCTGCGTCTGTTGGCCAGCAGTCTAAAGAACGGCCAGTCGGAGAAGCGTGAGCCTCAGCGACGGCTGCGACGCCGGGCCTGAGAAACCATGCAATCGAACCCTCTTGGTATCCATCGGGGGGCATGATTTGCCACCCTCCCTGGGACGTTTGTAGAATCGCAGTCATGCTTCACGCCCGCAATTCCGCATTATCCGTGGAAGGTTGGCGCGGAGGCACTATGTTCGCCACGGGGCAGTTCCTCGAAATGGAATTCGGTGAATCGTAACCTGAAGGTCTGCGATGTTCGGGCTGGAACGTGTATTGGTAGGTGACGCGCTGGCAGATGAGGAGAAAACCAATGGCTGAAGTAAATGACCTCGCGGGGGCCACGATATTGGACCGCCGGACGGCGATAAAGTTGGCCGGTGGCGTTGCGATGGGAGCGGCTCTTGGCGTGGCCTGCCGCGCGAAGGATCTGCCAACGTCAAGTGCCGCTACATTTGATGAGTACTCGCAGCACGACGGACTGGGGCTGGCTGAGCTAGTACAGAAAAAGGATGTGAAGCCAGAGGAACTCCTGGAGGCAGCGATTGCTCGGACGGAAGCTGTTAACGCTACGATCAATGCCGTGGTGGTCAAATGCTACGACCAAGCGCGTGACAGTATCAAGCGCGGGTTGCCGGATGGTCCATTCAAGGGTGTACCCTTTGTGGTCAAGGATCTTGGATTCTGGATGAAGGACACGTTGTGCACCGAGGGTTCGCGGCTATTCGAGAATCACGTCGCCAAGGAGGACGACATCGTGGTTCGTCGGTATCGTGAGGCCGGGCTTGTCATCTTCGGCCGCACTGCGACGCCAGAATTGGGCCTCCTTCCCATCACGGAATCGAAGCTCCAGGCCGTCACCAGGAACCCCTGGAATCTGGAGTGGAATGCTGGTGGGTCTTCCGGCGGAACGGCAGCCGCCGTGGCCGCTGGAATTGTGCCCATGGGGAGTGCAGCAGATGGCGGTGGTTCTATCAGGATTCCCGCATCCTGCTGCGGCCTCTTCGGTATCAAGCCGACACGAGCTCGCGTGCCACTCGGACCTCGCAGTTCCGACGGCTGGGGTGGACTCGTCGTACTACACGCACTCACGCGGTCGGTGCGCGACAGTGCAGCGCTGTTGGATGCAACCTGCGATGTAGACGCTGGTGCCCCCTACTGGGCACCTAGGCGTCAACGTCCTTTTCGAGACGAGATTCGCACGGCTCCGGGTCCGCTTCGGATCGCACTGGTGCTCAAGGTGCCCCCACTTGGAGATGTGCATCCCGAGTGCCGCAAGGCGGCCCACGTCGCAGCTCGCCTCTGTGAGGAACAAGGACATCGGGTGGACGAAGTCACTGATCAATTTGTCAAAATATTTCCATATGACGATTTGCGCCAAGCCATGTGGGTTCCCGCACTGGCCGGGCTGGCTCTGTCGGTAAAAGATCGCTTGACCGAACTAAATCGCGAACTTGACGAAGAGGATCTGGAACCGGCAACGCGATCATGCCTGGAGGCTGCAAAGCAGCACACGGCCATTGATCTGGCAAGTGCTGCCCGTCGTCTGCACCAATCATCGCGGTTGATGGCGAGTTTCTTGAGCGAAGGTGACAGCAACGGCTATGACTTGATACTGTCACCAACGCTTGCACAGCCGGCATTAAAGAACTTTGGATCACGACTGTTCGAGACGAGTTCCGACGAGTTAGGACGACAGTTCATGGGCTTCTGTCCCTATAATCAATTGGCTAACTGGACAGGCCAGCCGGCGATGTCTGTACCGCTGCACTGGACGCCAGACGACCTTCCCGTTGGCGTCCAGTTCATGGGCCGCTATGGCGACGAAGCGACCTTGTTTCGCTTAGGGGCGCAGCTTGAGCAAGCACAGCCATGGGCGGGAAAACGACCGTCAGTCTGATGCACAGCCAACGGCCCAATGGCGCGACATCAGCATTCTGCGAAATCGTCTAAGGCCAATGCTCAACAACTCTACCACAGTTCCTGCGGGATTCCTGGTCAGGTGCAAACTCCTTTAGCAGTATTCCCTCGTTGCTACTAATTTCCAGTCTTCTTTGGCCCGATTTGTTAAGCGCGTATTCCGCGTGTTGAAGGCTGAAATGGTCACCGCCATAGGCCGGATGGTAACCCAATGTGACAGTAGCTACACCCGACTTGGGTTCGACGAAGCTTATTCCACCGCCGGTACCGTACCAGCCCCCGTGAATAGATCCCGATTCGCGCATGTCCATTCCGAGAAACTGAACTCTCTGGGCGCGAACCGTCCCCCATCCCACGAAGCGTCTGCCTTCATGGATGACCAGCAATCCGAGGATACACCAAGAAACAATGGCAGCGTTTCTCAACCGGTGGAGTTTCCGTTCCAGCTGCTGCATACGTTGCTGCGTGTCATTCGTCTGCGGCGCGATCGGTGGCGGCAAAATATCCAGCTGCAATGGAGGACTAGTCTCGAAGTCCTGAGGATGTTGCTTCGTGGCATTGTTGGGCGAGAAGCCTATATGCAATCCGCTGCGGTACAGCCAATAAATGCCGAGGGGAAGGCCAATAAGAAACAATGGATTAAGTGCTCCGGCCAGAACCGCGTGAATGCCCTTCAGACCGCTAGGCCTAATCACACCGGCGCTGGCAAGGTACGCGAAGGATCAGGCAGCTACATCCAACTTCATCTGGACCTCCACCGACTTCATCTCGTCGAGAAAGGCCTGCTCCACCATTCCAATGGCATCGCCGGGACAATACACGGCATCGTGAAGACTGACGCACCCGGTACACCCCGCCGCCTGCAGTCGTTTTCCGACGTGGTGAATGACAAGGTCAGATTCGACGCGCTGCAGCTGGCGGAGCAGGGCGGCATGGTCATCCCGATTGAACCAGCGAATGAACTGGTGTACGCCAGGGAAGCTGGTGCGGAAGGCATCCTCCAGCGGGCTGGGATAGTGGCCGTGTTTGCCAAACATATCCCGCAGCAATCCCTTCTTCACTGCCGCGCGGGACATGACGATGTGTCCGCAGCGCTGGTCGCAACAGCCTACTCAGACTAGTGATGGCATTGTGAACCCGACCAAAGTCGTCCACCTTGAACCGATATTCTCCCCGGTTTATCCGCTCCACCATCAGGGTCTGAACATCGTATGGGTTGGATTCCACTGGCATCTGGAGAATGATCTTTCGGGCTTGGTCCCACTCGACCTTCAGCTGCCGCTGCCACCGTTCCCACCAGCGGCGAGGTGTGGTTGTATCACCCCAGCCAACACAAGACGGAACATCATGGCCGATCGCGCATCGTCTATCTCGGCCCGAAGGCCCAGGCAATTCTGCGGCCGTATCTGCTTCGACCGGCAGAGGCCTGCTGTTTTTCTCCGCGGGACACAGTGCATCGTATGTACAAACAGCGTCGTGCGGCCCGGGTCACACCGCTGACATGTGGCAATCGTCCCGGAACAAACTGCAAGAACAAGCCCCGGCACAAGGCTGGAGAGCACTACACGTAGGACAGCTACAACCGCGCCATCGCTCGCGCGATTATCGCGGCCAACGAGCAGTGCCGACAGCGTCGTGCGGCCCCGGTCACGCCGCTAACGTGCGGCAATCGTCCCGGAACAAACTGTAAGAGCAAACCGCGGCGCAAGGCTGGCGATCGCTACACGAAGGACAGCTACAACCGCGCCATCGCTCGCGCGATTATCGCGGCCAACGAGCAGCGCGCAAAGAAAAGCTTGATCCGCTCCCACACTGGTCGGCCAATCGACTGCGCCATTCGGCAGCCACCGATATTCGCCGACATTTCGGCCTGGAAGCGGCCCAGGTGATCCTCGGTCACGCCAAGGCCGATGTGACCCAGGTATATGCGGAAGCGAACATGCAGAAAGCCGCAGAGGTGGCCAAGAAGATCGGATAGAATTGTTGCGTGTGACTGCGTGGATGGCCTTGTGTGTACGCCTGTCCCGGTGGTACGTGCCGGTTTTCGGTGCCAAACGTTCGCGCGCGGGCAGGTGTAGTGACAGGGCCGCATTGGCAAGGAGGTGAGTATGAAACCAAACCAGAAAAAAGCGACTGACTTGATTGCAGCCCCATCTGCTTCGCGACACGAAGTGGCACGCTCTGGCACAGATACAAACGACGGTTGTGAGCCGGCGGTGGGTGACGAAAAGCTCTTCGAGATGTTGGTGCTTGGGGCCTCGGTGGATACCGCGGCCTTTGCTGCCGGCATGAGCCGCCGAACCGCCTTCCGGCGTTTGGCCGAGCCGGTATTTCGCCAGCGACTCGAGGGCGCTCGCGCCGCGATTCGAGATTCCGTCGTCCAGCGTCTGACCGATGCCACGTGTACCGCCATCGAACGGCTCTGGGAGTTGACCGAACACGAGGACGAACACGTGAAAATGAAAGCCTGCGGAATCCTTCTCGATGCCTTGCCGAAAGTCCACGACGTGATGCTACGGCATAGCGACAAAGTGACGGAGAGCTACTCGGTCAGACAGACAGGAGAAGACGGGGAACGCCAAGTCGTGGCCGCTGTGACAACTAAGGCTTCTCGTGGCTAGGCAATGATTCCTATTGCCAGTTCCACATGATGGATCATGATACGGACCCGCTGTGAAACGATGGGGCAATATGTGGAGTAAGTTCCGACCTGCCAGCTCCCAAGCTCCCAGCTCGGGCGACCCGCGAGTGGCCGTCATGTTCGAATCGGGGGACGCGTTGTGTCTCACTTCTTCAAGTATCTGAACGACAAACCGGGCGTGTGTCTCATTGGCGAGACGCGGAGGGCATCGATTTCGATTGCTCGATCCGACGTTTTTCTATAACCTCTTAATGAGGCAGGAGTTGTGTTGCGCGTGTGATGTCTCGCCACAGGCCTCCAACCTGAGCTTAGATCTCTCCACACATGATTCTGTGGGACACGTGTGGCACGCAGAATGCGTTTGTGTGCCACAAAACATGAAACGTGGCACACAATTCGAATTTGTGTGCCATCGGTGTCACACAACGGTCCTGCCCTCCGTGATCGAAATCAGTTCCGCGAATGCCAGTACAGCCGCTTGGTTGCCACGGCCTTCCCGCAAAGTCGACAGGATCCTGTTCTCGACCAGCGCACCGAGGATGCGCATTGCGGTGCGTTTGGAAATTCGACTGCGATCGATGAAATCCGAGGTCTTGAAGATTGGACGATCGAAAATCGCGTCAATTGTCTGGACGGTGTATTCGGTACGGATGATTCCCGGGATTTGAACCTTCATCCGATCATACAAATTGAGGATAGCTTTGGCCTTCGCATTGTTGGCCTTTGCCTGTTCGTTGATTGCAGACAGAAAGAACTGGACCCAACTGTTCCAATCGCCGGACTCGGTGATCCGATTCAACCGATCATAATATAGGTCCCGATGCGATTCCAGATACTCACTCAGGTAGAACATTGGACTGCTGAGCATTTCGTAACCGTACAGCACCAGTGGAATGATCATGCGACCGACGCGGCCGTTTCCGTCGGCAAAGGGATGGATAATCTCGAACTGGGCGTGCACCAAGGCCAGCTGCACGAGTCGGTCTGGTTCGTCATGGTGGATGTACTTCTCCCAGTTCGACAATGATTCGTTCATTGTCACGGGGTCGGGCGGCACAAACTTCGCTGTGTCCATCGTGCTGTTCGGCCTGCCGATCCAGTTCTGGACTTTACGAAACTGGCCGCGTCCTCGTTCCTGGCCTCGGACGCCTTCCATCAACGTGCGGTGGACCTTCTTGAGCAAATCGAGACAGACCGGTCGGCGCCGCAGATACGCCACCGCCTCGTTCATGGCCCGCCGGTAGTTCAATACTTCGCGAATGTCCTCTTGCCGCTCGGGCGCTGCCTTTTCCGAAGCCTCGTATTCGAGCACCTCTTCGAGCGATGTATGTGTCCCTTCGATCTTCGATGACAATACAGCTTCTTGGGTGGTCAGTGGCGACAATAGTATTTGGGGATTGACAATGCCCTGTAAGATCCCGTCGTATCGCGCCAGGGAGGCATTTGCCTTACCGATTAGTGGCATGAATCGCATCCAATCAAGGCCGTCCAGTGGCAGTTTCTGCGGGACGTAGGGTGTCATGGCTTACCTCGATTGCGCTGCTCAAATACTTCCGACGCACGGGCGTAATCACATTTCCGATCAACCTTGGTGAAGAATTGAGCCCCTACATCCACGCATGTGCTTTCTGCGGAATGGAATCCCATCACGTGAAGGTCTCCATAATCACTGTGTGAACCGCCGTTGCCAGTCGGATATTGACCAGACGATTCTGGGCGTGCGCGGCCTGTGCTTGGGCACGATGATGGTCCGATTCCTTCAGCAGTTCCCGAATATCAACCGTTTCGGCCTGGCGAACATAATCTGCGAGAAGTTGAAACTGGGAACGCGTAAGCCCAGATTGCCGCAGATCAAGCTGTTCGCTCATATCGGTCTGCCCTCACGATCGCGTGACTGCACCGACCCGGACGACCTACTTCGGTCGGCGTTTGCGCGAGGTGTGTATCAATTTCGGTGTGTCGATCTTCCTGCGCAGAGCCCGCACGTCCGTCTCTTTGAACAATCGGTAGTTGTTCACCGGATGACGGTATACCCGCAGTTTTCCCGCCGCTGCCCATGCCCTGACCGTGTTCGGCGCCACGTCCAGCGCAACGGCGGCCTCTTTTACCAGTAAGTACTCGTCGTTCTTCATGAAATGCCAGCCCCCCTGCGAGCTTGAACTGCTCCACAACCTTACCAAGCATTCTATGCCAAATCAATCATGGGTTGGAGGAAGTTCGACCTCCGTCCAGGCGTCCAAGTGGATCGGACGATGATCGACTGACATTTCCTAAATCCCGGTTTTGCCGCCGCAGCATTTTGCCGCTCTCTTGCCTGTGAATGGGAGATCAACGCCCAAGGCAAGAATAGAACTCCAGAACCGAGGGAAGACCAGCAAGAATGTGCGACTGTTACTAACGGTCCCACCGCCGACGGTCGCTTCTTCTGGAATAACAGGCCGGTTCCGCTCACTTACAAGCCGCTCAGGTTGGTCCAGGAAATCTGGAGTCAAGTAAAGGGAATGCCCGGTCGGACCAAGTTGGCACCGATTATTGACCGCGTGTGGGATGACTCAGAGAAGGCTTTCACTGCCTTTCCCTCCATGAAGACACGTGTGAACGACTTATTTGCTAAGCACAATGTACCGATCACACTGTGTCAATCTGGAGAATACGTCGTCGTCAGTATCGATGGCTAACGCCACGCTCATCTCATCAACGCTCAACACTGTGCCACCACTTGCAAAATTCTTGCAACTCTGCAAGCGTCCTGCAAATCTCACCTGTTACCGTATGCCCTGTCATCACAACCGATTGACAGAGGCAACAGTAATGAGCAGTTCTATAACGGGCGAAATCAATCCTCGGGACATCCTCAAAAGCATTCCTGGTCCAGTGGTCGTGCGCACTGAGCTCGGCCGTTCTCTGCGCCGCACAATACTACTGCGGAGATTGCTGCGACTCTCGGACGCGGCACGGAAGGAACGCCACGCCGGCGTGGCAGTGGCCAGCTTAGGGAACACAGAGGATACGAGTCCTGCCGGAAATGCTCTTGACGACATGGAAATGGAGACGTCGCGGCTTAGCCAGAACAAGGGTCACAAAAGTAGGGACCCGCGCGGTCGCAAAACGACTTACGGCGAGTCTGCCGGTCAGAAGTTACATTATTTCATGCAACTGAACCTGACAACCTGGTCATGCCGAGAGGACATTTCGTGGTGGGAAGTCCGAGGACTTGGTGCGAAACATGCGAAATCGGCGGAACCAACGATGCCAACAGCCACCAAGCCAGGCACACAACGTATTCGTGGTCCCTGGGAACGGCTTCGCGATGTGGTGCTCGCTCGCCTGCCCCGATCCGGCCTTGCATGACGTTTCTGGCACGCGCCGACTACCCCACTCGCCTGAATCATCGTGTCAGCGCAGACCCTGAAAAGACGCGGACGTACCGCGCGCCGCGTCGCCAACCATAACGCCCGCCTGATCTGTCCTGCTTGTGGTGGCAGATGCAGATTGTTGCGGTGATGGTGGAAAGTCGATAGACTGCTAGAGATCATGATATTGTTCGCGTTTCTTGCCGACGGGAACGAGGTCGTGCCTGAGAATTTCGATCCTTACCACAAGTGGCTTGGTATTGGCCCGGAAGAGCAACCGCCGAACCACTACAGGCTTCTGGGAGTCGCTCTGTTTGAAGACGACCCGGATGTGTTAGCCCATGCCGCGGACCAACGCATGGCGCACTTGCGCACCTTCCAGAACGGACCGCACCGCGACGTCTGCAGCGTTCTACTGAACCAGATTGCCGGCGCCCGCGTCTGTTTGCTGGATCCGCGAAAGAGAGAAACCTACAACCGCCAATTGCGCCGGCGAGTTGACGAAAGCATACCTGAGCCGCCGCCATTGATGTCTGCCTCTCCGGGCCGGCCGCCGACCGAGACGGCCGCGTGTCGCATGCGATCGAGGCGGCTGTTTCGACGTCGGCTCAATCTGGCCTTAGGACTCGGCACGGGGATTCTGGTTGGCCTTGGCCTTGCAGCCGTTGCCATGCTGAGGAACGGGAGCAGATCCGAAAACGTCGAGCATGCCGAGTCGCCGGACGCCTCCATGGCGCTTTCGCAACCCGCGAAAGCGCCCGTCACTCCGCAGATCGCGACACCGCCGACAAGTCCAATCGGACAGCGAGAGAGTCCATCGGAGCGGCTTGCGAACTCATCGGAACCGGCGGCCGAAGCGGTTGAGGAGCCAGGTCTAGAAGACACGCCCACTTCCCCCGAAGCGTCTGCCCCGGAGGCGGCCGTCAAGCCGGCGATCGTGCTGACTCCGCCCGACCGAAGAGCTTCCGTGCCGTCCGAAGCCGCCCTGGCGAAAGCCTTCGAAGCTGTTCGCGAGGTCTATGAGGCGGATTATGAGGCGGCACGCAACGCGGAGCAGAGGCAGGCGCTGGCCGTCAAGCTGCTCCGGAAGGCGGACAATACCAGGAATGATCTTCCCGGTCGTATGACGCTCCTGAAACTGATCATGCAGGTTGCCCGCCAGGCAGACGACCGTCAGACGTTATTCCAGGCCATTGATGAGTTGAGCGGCACGTTTCAGGTCGACGGCCTTCAATTGAAGGTCGAGGCCCTGGATGAATTTGCCGCGAAGGCGGAGACAGAAGTTGAGCGCGATGGAATCATCCAACTGGCAATGCCCCTGATCGATCAGGCATTGGCGGTCGACCGATTCGATATGGCCGACAACTTCGCTCGGCTGGCGACCATCTCGGCCGGTTCGGCGGCCGACACGCAGGTGGCTGACCCGGTGTGCGAGCGTATTCGCCAGATCGAGAGAGCCCGGCAGGCTTTTGATCGGCGCGCAGCGGGCGATCTCCGCCCTGGCTGTGAACGAAGCGGACGGGGAGGCCAACCTGACCTTGGGTAAGTATCTGTGTCTGTTCAAAGGCGACTGGGAGCGAGGGCTCCCGCTGCTGGCTAAGAGTAGCGATCCGGCGCTGAGTGAGTTGGCGGCGCGGGAGCAAGCCGGGGCGACGACGCCGGAGACACAGGCAGCACTGGCTGACGCGTGGTGGGATCTTGGCGAGATGGAAACAGGATCCGTCAAGCAACAGCTTTGGGATCGAGCCGGGCACAAGTATAGACAGGCGCTGCCGGGCTTAACCGGATTCACAAGAGATCGCGTAGCCAAAAGGCTCGCAGCCATGGCCACCGTGCTGCGTGTCGATCTCAGGTCTCCGACGGCGCTAAACCGCTTCGTCTTGCGCAAGGTCCCGGGAGGAGTTGGAAGTTCAGGAACGGCAAATTGTACATCCGCGGAGACAAAGCTTACACAACCTTCAATCGATACTTCAAATCGATTTCCGCGGTCACCATTCTGGGAGGTATCGATCTGCGAGGCAAGCACAATTTTCGCGTCTCCGTGGGGCCGGTCAACGGGATCCTCAACTGGGAAGAGGCAAACCAGAATCATTTCCGCTATGGAGAGAACTTGTCTCGTCCCACAATCACCGAACCTGGCGTCCTGGTTCCAGGCCACATCCATTCAATTCAAATCCGGCAAGACGGCGACAACGTCGTCTTCTCGGTGGACGGAAAGCCGCAATTCACTGCCCCCGGATCATTGAAAGGAACCGTCACGATATACTCCGCAACCGACGCCATTGTGATCCAAGAAATGATCATCGAGGGTGAACCAGACCTCCTGAGGAGCGTGGCAGAGCCCTCACACAATAACCTTTACTGATCTCCCCGATTGCTATCTGCCAACGTGTGGTCACACACGTTCGCCCATCCGCGGTGTTGTGAAAGCGGATATCGCCGTGATCAGGAATAGCGTCCGCAGGCTCATCCGAAGCCAGCGACTGCGCAGGTCCGATGCGCCACAACGATCGTGATTCGCCAGTCATCTGTTAGACAATCCGAATTACGAAAACCGACATAATCCCAATTTGGATTGGCGCGTCTACCGGTTCATACGCAACAGGAAAGTAACCGGCAAGCAGAGTGAGAAAAGCAGCGCGAGCACGATCCCTGGCTGACCGGTTGGTGGCGAGATCAGCAAGCCTACTCAAAATATCAATGGAGCATTTAAGGGGTCGGCGCGAGGGTGTCAGAGGCGCGGGAGCGGTGAGGCGTTCCTGTGGGTCAGGACTTCGAGCCAGCCGAATTCCAACTGTTATATCGGTTGACCAGGCCGTCGCGCGAGTCGAACGATCCAACGATCGTGATATTCGGTAGAGTGTGCCGAACCGAATTAGAAACGGCCCAGCATGGTGCCAGGCCGTGTTGGGTTGTGCGTTTTGGCTGAAGTGTCACTTAGCCTGCTTGCCCCGTTTGCGCTGCGGGCGCGCTCGACTCGTTTGAAAGAGTAAATAGGGCTTGGACCGTCAACCAATCCACCGCTGCGTTCGGTCGCTTGCCATGTGAACGTATCCTCGCCCGTCATCTTGATCTCGGCTGTGCCTGAGATCTCTTTTCCTTCACCGTCAATACCTTTTTCGGTTAGCGTCGAGGTCTTTCCTCCATCGGCAAATTCTATGGTGCCGAGGCCCATGCTCCCCAGAGAATCCATGCCCCCGTATGTGATTTTCTTGTCTGCCGCGTTCCAACCGATCAACCCCTTGCCTGAGATCGTTTTTCCCCCTTCGAATTCAGAGGACCAAGTAACCTCAATGGCGTTCCTATTTAGAATCCACCTCCACGTAATCTGTTGCACGCACTTCGTATCCTTGTTCGCAACTCCAGGCATGTCTTCCAAGGAAGGTCCTTCGTAACGCCAAGTACCGATAACGACGCCGTGCACCTTCAGGTGCTCGTAGTTCGGCCCCGGCTGCTGCTGTCCATAAGCAACGCCGCAGGCCAGCACAACAGCGGTCAGAGTTAGTACAGCGCGTTTCATGATGCATCCTCCGAGATAGGTGGAAAGTTGATAAGACGCGACATTGTTACATGCACGCTCGTCCGCTGAAAACGCACACCCCCCAAGAGATCTTGTCAGGTTGGAAATCCGTCGGTTCAAAATCCGTTAGCGCCGCAGGTCGGTTCCTGGCCAGAAATTCGATACTGGGCCGATGCTTGCGATCTGCGCCCTGTCTGGCAAAATGGTGTGCATCAGATCCTGACGGAGCCCGATCCATGCACATCCGCTGCCCGCACTGCCACAACGCGATTGAGATCGTCGAGGACTCGTCGTTTCGGGATGTGGAGTGCCCGTCGCTGCGGCAGCCACTTCAACCTGGTTGGCGGCGATGCGCCCACCGAGAGCGGTCCCACAAAACCACGCACGCTGGCCCACTTCGAGCTGATCGAGCAACTCGGCGTCGGCCACTTCGGTACCGTGTGGAAGGCCAAGGACACGACGCTCGACCGATTCGTGGCGGTCAAGATCCCTCGCAAGGAGCAGCTGGACGAGGCGGACATCGAGAAGTTCTTCCGCGAGGCACGGGCTGCGGCGCAGTTGCGGCATCCCAACATCGTCAGCGTGCATGAGGTCGGGCGTGAGGGTGACACCATCTTCATCGCCAGCGACTATGTGGAAGGTGCGACGCTGGCTGAGTGGTTGGGCGGACAGCCATTGCCGCCACGAGAAGCGGCCAAGCTGTGTGCCAAGATCGCCGACGCCCTGCATGTCGCCCACGAGGCAGGAGTGGTCCACCGCGACCTGAAGCCGCAGCAACATCATGATGGACATGGACGGCGAGCCGCACATCATGGACTTCGGGCTGGCCAAGCGGGAGTCGGGCGAGATCACGGTGACCATTGACGGTGCGCTGCTGGGAACTCCTGCCTACATGCCGCCGGAACAAGCAGCGGGTAAAGGGCACGAGGCTGACCGACGCTCCGACGTGTACTCGCTGGGTGTGATCCTGTTCGAGATGCTCACGGGCGAACTGCCGTTTCGTGGTGAGAAGCGGATGCTGTTGGTGCAGATCCAGCGCGATGAGCCGCCGAGTCCTCGCAAGCTGAACGGGAATGTACCACGCGATCTGGAGACGATTTGCCTGACATGTTTGGAGAAGGCACCGGACAAGCGGTATCAGTCTGCCGGGGACCTGTCGGCGGAACTTAACCGCTTTCTGGAGGGGCAGCCGATCAAGGCGCGGCAGGATCGGGAAGTTGGCCAGGGGATGGAGATGGGTGAAGCGGAATCCAGTCGTGTCTGGGCTTGTTGCCAGCGTGATGCTGGTGCTACTGGCCGGAATTGCTGGCGTCTCCTATTGGGCAATAAGGTCGCAGCACAATGAGCAATTGGCTGAAGAGAAGTCGCGTCAGGCGATCGAGGCATTGATCAGTGCCCTTTCGACCGCGCCACCGTCTCAAGTACCGGCGGCGATTGATGCACTCAGGCCCTTTCGTGAAGAATCCTTGGCGTTGCTCCAAAGGCAGTTCGAGGAGCTAACCGAGGAAAGAAAGCTGCACATTGCCTATGGCTTAGCAGAGTTGGGACAAATTGAAGTCCAGTTCCTGATCGACTCGATAGGAGAGGCGGGACAAGGGGAATGTGAGAACTTGGTAGCAGCACTGGCATATGAGCAGGAGTCAGCTCAAGAGGCGCTGCTTGACGCCGTGAGAGTGGCTACGGCGAAGCAGGACTGGATATTGAAAACCCGACTTGCCACGGTCGCCCTCTACTTGGATGACACGAGGATTGCCGCCGAAATGTTGCGTGCCGAGCCGAAACCCGGTGAGACGGAGTTCGACCCAGTCCAGCGCACGATGTTCATCGAGCATGTTCCCATCTGCGCGGGGAGTATCAGCCAACTCACGGACGTATTTCGTCCAGGCGATGGCACGTCACTCCGGTCGGGGATTTGCCTGGCCATTGGCGGCACAAACGAACCCTCGGCGGACGCGAAGAAGAGGTGGCAGGAACTGTGGGCACAATGGTACGAGAGTCAACCGGATAGTGGCACGCACAGTGCAACTGGCTGGGCTCTGCGGACCTGGGACGTTGCGCCCCCCGAGATCCCGAAACAACAGTCCAATCGCGACCAGTTCCATTGGCAGGAGACAAAGGCAGGCCTGACGATGGTCCTGATTCCGGCGGGTGGAGTCGAACGACCAGAGTCCCCGAACGGAGGTAAGGCGCGTAAGACGATCCGCATCGAAAATGAGTTCTGGCTCAGTGATCGGGAGGTCACCGTGGGGCAGTTTCTGGGATTCCTGAATGACAAGGAGGCCGAGAAGCCAAAGGAACCCGCTAAAATAGCTCAATACAACAACGGTAATCCTTCGCTACCAGTGGTCGCAGTGAGTTGGTACGATGCGCTGATGTTCTGTAATTGGCTAAGTCGCCAAGAGGGACGTGACCCCTGCTATGCGCAGGAAGGGAAGGAAAAGATTCGAGGAGTCAGCGACGAGATCCGAGAGTGTGACGCGTGGAAGTTGATTCCCGGTGCGAACGGCTACCGACTGCCGACCGAGGACGAATGGGAGTACGCCTGTCGGGCTAGGACCACGACAGCCTTTTCCTTTGGGGACAACGAAGATCTGCTGGACCGGTATGCGGTATTTGTCAAGAACGCGGAAAACGGGCCGGAATTGGTGGGACGCAGACTGTGCAATGCCTGGGGCCTGTTCGATATGCACGGCAACGTAATTGAATGGTGCCAGGATTGGTACAAGGAGGGTTCCTTCCGCGCGGTCCGGGACGGTTGCTGGGGCGCCCCTGCGTTGTTCTGCCGGTCGGCGTACCGTGGCGGGTACCCGCCGGACACTCGCAGCAACTTCGTCGGCTTCCGTGTGGCGACAGGTCCAACGGCCAGCCACTCAAGTCCAGCAGGGGAAGCGAGTGAAGCCGCGCTCGACAGCCAGTAGGACCGTCGGAGTGACCCCAGTCCGCACTGTGCTGGAGCGCCGGTGGACATTGTCGCTATCCCAACCGATCCCGGTTTGCCGACCTCGATTTTGACGCTGTAAACAGCCAATTGAAACGAGGATTGCGCTAGCAATACGGCCAAGTTGGCTCGGACACGAGAAATCCTGCCGTGCGCGAAATCGGCAACTCGGAGGCCATAGATGGTGGCAGCCCAGATTTAGCTCATGGTATTGATGTAACCCGTATTCATGGAATCCGCTCATTGCTGTCGGTGGATCCGTCAGCTCCAAGACCTCTTCGAGCAGACCGCTACCATAGGACATGAGTTTCAAAGTGTTAGGGTGAGCATCGAACAGTTGTGGATCGGATGTCACCTCCTGCCACCGCCCAAGACGACCTCAGAATGGAAGATGGCGCCGGGCAACATGTGTGCTGTGTCCAGTGAGAAACTGGCAAGTGATCCGACATATGGCCGACGGGTCGGGTGCTTGCATGGATGTGGAGATCGACAAGAAGACACTCGCCGGTGGTGCTAAAGCAGGTGTAAACTATAAGTATACGCTGACCGAGATTTCCGTCGACGGTGAAACTTCCCCCGGTTGGTGGACAGCTCACCTTACGACAGATAACACACTCGAATTGCGATTCGTCCGGGGCGATAACGCGAAGAACATTGCCAAGATCGTCTATTCGCGCAAACAGAAATAGGGTTTGCGCTTCGGACACGGGATTTCAATTCGAGAAACGACTGCTCGCACCGCTGACTTTCGGTGATTTCCACGCCCGTCAATCCGCCAAGACCGTCGGTCGGCGGATTGACGGGCGCGATACGGCGCCGGATTGCTCGACGGGATAAGACTTGAGCGTGGCCCGGATACCTCATAACAAAAAGAGGGAAAGTCGTCAGATGGGAAAAGACATCACTGGCAAAGCCGCCGGAATCTACGAACTGTTCATGCTCGGGCTCTGCGTGTACGTCTTGGCCGCGCTGGCAGCCATGACGTTCCTGCGTCTGGATGCATCCATCATTCAGGTGCTGGAATATGCCGATATCGGAATCTGCATTTTGTTCCTGTTTGATTTCTGTTTACAACTCATCACGGCCAAGAGCAAACTGGAGTATATGAAATGGGGATGGATCGACTTACTTTCGAGTGTTCCCATGGTGGGACCATTGCGTCTGGGTCGTTTAGCGAGAGTCGTGCGCATTTTGCGACTGCTGCGTGGCGTGAAATCGGCCAAGATGATCTCGATGTATATCGCCAAGCGTCGTTCAGACTCAGCGTTTGCGGCGGCTGCATTTGTGGCATTACTGACCGTTGTCTTATCCTCCGTGGCGGTGCTCCATCTCGAGCGCGACTTTCCCAATGCCAACATCACCACAGCGGAGGATGCTTTGTGGTGGGCCGCCACAACCATTACCACCGTGGGCTACGGCGACAAGTACCCTGTTTCAACCGGAGGAAAGTTTGTGGCGGTAATCGCGATGACCGTCGGGGTTGGGCTTTTTGGCACATTTACCGCGTTCGTAGCAACGTGGTTCATCGCACCTGGGGAACAGCAGCAGGATGATGAGCTCCAGCACATACGAGAATCACTGGCATCAATTGACGCGCAGCTCCGACGCACGAACGGGCAAACGGAATGAGGTCATTTCGCTAGATTGCGCCTCTTGTCGGGATTTCGAAGAGTCCAAGCGGCTTGGTTGTATTGTCGCTGGTGGCGCGTGAAAATGGAGAGACTTGGGTGGACATTCACGAATATGAAAGCTGATCTTTCCCAACGCTAATTGCTGGTCCACGCCAGCCTTACGTACTCACCGAACGCGCCATCAAATAGAGCCTTACGTCACCCGCAGGGGTGGTTGGCGTACCAGAGCCGGATCGAACGTGCAGTTCGACCCCGTTTGTAACCAACGTGCACACCGATTGTGAGCCTGCGACAAAAGCGGCTGAAGCTGAAACGAGGGCCAAGACTGAGGACTACCTGAACACGACGGTTCCACACCGTCGCACGCTAGGAGGCGAGGGCCCGTGACCACAGAACTGAGACCGTTGATGAACATTCACCTCGACCTCGGCAATTCATATGACGAGTGAGCATACCCCGCTGCCTGCCAGTCTCAAGGAGATCGTTACCCGCGTCAGGGACGGCGAGCAGTTCGACTTCCTCTTCTTTTGAGGCCACCAGCCGTCCAAGGACGGAACTATCACGAAGAGCTGTCTGAGCCAGTGGTACGAGTCGTCTTTCGTTGTTGATGGATTGCTATACCCCACCGCTGAGCATTGGATGATGGCGGAGAAGGCGAAGCTATTTGGCGATCAGGAAGTGGTGACGAGATCCTGGCTGCTTCCAACGCCAAAAACGGCAAGGCGATACGGCCGCAAAGTGCACGACTTCAATGTGCTTGCGATCCCCCCCTCCAGTCTGGCAGAATATGCGTGCTGAAGGTGGCTGCGCAAAAATCGGTGGACGACCACACCAGGTAATTCTATTCAATACCTCCTTCTTGCGAGGTTACATATGCTTGCCCGAATGCTCAGTCGTCGGGACTTCCTTGGACGAACCGCGTTCACCTCGAGTATGGGACTTGGCAGTGTGCTGGTCGCTGCCAATGGGTCGGTTGGACAGCAGCCACAACCCACCTCACAATCTCAAGATGACGATGGCGCCATTTCGTATCCGGACATGCACATTGCGGACATGATGAAGGGGTTCCCTCCTCCCCATGGTCGGCGAGTCACGCTGGACAATTGGGCCGAGACCACCGCGCACGTTCGCTGGGCCCAGCAAAACTCAGCGTTTGTGTTTCGGACGTTGTCGGTTGACAGAGGCAGTAGGCCAGTATCGTTGTTACCGAGAAAGATGATACCTCGCGGCGATTTTGAGCACGCGCAGGTGCTTTGGGGACCGTCGATCAAGGATGCGGAACGAATATCCGTTGCCCAGTGGCTGGACCGGAGTGAGACCGATGCGTTGGTGTGTCTGCATGATGGTCACATCGCGGTGGAGTGCTATTTCGGCGCCATGTCTCCGCGCACCCGCCACCATCTGATGTGTGGCGCTAAGTCAATTCTCGGTACGGTGCTCGCGCCGTATCTGGCAAATGGCCTGCTCCATGCAAATGACCTGGTCACCAAGCACGTTCCCGAGTTTGCCGACACCGGCTTCCGTGGCGCCACGATTCGTCATTTACTGGACCAGACTACCAGCCTCGACTATGAGGAGAAGTGGGAACTCAACACGCCGGAGTGGACCTGGGGCACGCCGCAGTTCCGCAAGGCCGATCATCTGATGGGACGATGCATGCGGATCAGCGGCCTGTTTCCTCCGCTGAGCGGGCGAAGAGAACGTCGGTGTCCAGGATTTCGTATTCACACTCAAGAAGGGCGAACACGCGCATGGAGAGTTCTCTTCGTACAAAGATGCCAACCCGATGACTCTGCAACTAATTCTGGAACGACTGACAGGTAAGTCGTATGTGGAGCATCTGGCAGAGTTCTGGCAGCGGCTGCGACCCGAGGGAACGTTGACAGTCTCGCTAGATAACATCGGGACGCCGTACGGATTTGCCGGGCTTTCCTGTACGGCACGCGATTGGGCGCGGTGGGGGGAGATGGTCCGCAAGCTGGGTCACATTGATGGCCAACTCGTCTTTCCTGGCGTTGGCGCACTCATCGAGTCAATCCGAAAAGACCCGGGACATCGGACAGCGACGAGTCTTTCCTCCGCGCTGCCAGGCACGGGGTACCGCAATCAGTTTTGGACGGCGCTGGCAGAGCCCGGCGCAGAACCCTTGTTCTATGCGGCTGGTTTGTACTACCAGAAATGTCTCATAGATCTACCACGCAAGAACGTCATCGTGTGGATGGGTTCGTTCTGGGACAGGGATGCCGACAAGATCGCGAAGGGGTACACGTTCGCGCATGGCGATGTGGGATTCTGGTCGTTTGTGACAGAAATATTGCCCAAGCTCGTTAGCTGATCGTGTCAACATTCAGCTGATAGCTGTACCGGCCCAGCGGCATTCGGCGTGAATAGTTGTACACGAACCCAGGAGCCCGATTTCTGAACCGGGCGGGTGAAGGTCATGGTCCTCGTGGATGAGGGTGATTTGACGGCCAAGTCTGCCGACCATGGCCACACGTCGAACCACGAACCGAAAGGACCATCAATTGTCTGATCGATGCTCTTAATATCATGCGGTCTTCAGCGTGCGAAGATACACCGTTTACAACTTGAAGACATCTGGCTCGGCTGAACGACACAACCGGTTCAATCGATGAACAACCAGCTTGCGAGATCGATTTTCGAGCAGAGGGAATGTTTCCGCACTCTGGCGCATCCAATATTGAGTCGCCCAGAGCGAGTTTTTTTCTGTGAACCTTTCAGGAGCCTCTGCCGTCTAAGTGAGACAGACACACGGCCAAATGTGCCGTGAGCAGAACAAGGACACCGACAATGATGACTGTACGATCGAGTTTCATATCCGAACGAAAAGGGAAGGGTCGTCTCGCCTACAAGTGGGCGAATACCCCCGCCCTCCGTTTTGCGCTTGTGACTCGATCAAGTTTTCTCGGGATCATTGTGAACCCGGTGTCACCTGAGAAAGGCGCGCCGCCCCTGTAAAGCGGTTGATGCTGGTGCGAATCCAGCCGTCGGCTCTTGTGTCGCGATGGTGTAACGGACAGCAAAAGACTCTCCTAAGGTCTTAGTCCTGGTTCGATTCCAGGTTGCGACGCCTTGAACAACATGGCCCGTGAGTGTGCCGGACAGCATGTCAGCTTCCGAAGCTGTTGGACCAGGTTCGATTCCTGGACGGGCTACTGCACGAAACGCCCTGCGAGTGTGATGGACGGCATGACAGACCTCGAAACTGTCGGACGCTCTTTCGATTCCTCGGCGGGGTGCTTGAGAACAATGTCGCCGGAGTGTGCCGGATTCGCACGTGAGCCCGCGAAGCTCGAAGATCAGGTTCGATTCCTGGCGGCGACACTTTAGTTTCGGTTCCACGATGGAATGGACGTGTCCCATGGCAAGACGCAACGATCACGACCAGGCCTTTTTTCGAGACGATGAGTAAGCGGCGGCGGGGATTCCCCTCCGAGACACGCGTCAAACGCGGCGTGCGGATCGTGCGCGGCGACAAGCTGCTCGAGGAGAAACTGGGACGCGACGACCTCTGTCCATGTGGCAGCGGCAGGCTATTCAAGAAGTGCTGCCTGAAGTCAGGCCGCTTTTGATGGCTCGAATCGGGATCACTGCTTTTAGAGACGAATGACCATCGATCGCCCGCCGTTCGCGGCGGGCGAGTTTAGTTGACGCTGGAGCCAGATGGTACGGCGGCTGCCTGCAAAGCAGCCTTCAGCCGGTTCGACTCCCGCCGGCGTCTCTTCGAAGCAAGGTTCCGATGTCGTCTGGACCAGCGGCGCCCCGATCCATCTTAATAGATTCGGGTCGGTGCGTTCCAGACATGGACTCTGACGATGTCGCCCGCGGTTAGCTCAGAGGGAAGGAGCACCAGACCATTAATCTGGAAGTCACGGGTTCGACTCCCGTACCCCCCACAGAATCGCCCTGCATACGAGCACAATCATGTCTGAGTGCTCAAAAATCGGAAGTGCACGCGACTCGCAATAAACTGTGACGCGATTGCATCGGATCGACTCCAGAGCCAAGAGAGGTCGTCCCTGGTCAGTGGTTCCGGCATCGAGCACTCTGGCGATGTTGAAATGATCCCTCAGGTCGGCGTGCGACTCTGATTGCGGACCGATGCGTGGCCCAATAGACTGGTGGGGTAATTTACATCCGTTCCCGCGCGGGAGAACGACGCGGGTGACCGCGCGTCATTGTCACAGTAATCTGGGTTGGTGAAAGACAAGGTGTGCATTATGAGAGCCGGATTGATCGCCGTTGCGATATTGTCGTGCCTGGTTGTGGGGACGGAGGCGCACGAGCTTCCGACGGCGGAACCAGAAGACGTCGGAATGTCATCAGAGCGTTTGGAAAGACTAACCGCGACCATCGACGAAGCGATCGAGCGTGACGAGATTGCCGGTGCGGTTACTCTGGTGTCCCGTCGAGGCAAGGTCGTCTACTTCAGGGCGGCCGGAATGATGGATCAAGAGGCGGCGAAGCCAATGCAGAGGGACACCATCTTTCGAATTGCCTCGATGACGAAGCCGATCACCAGCGTGGCGGCGATGATGCTCCTGGAGGAAGGCCGATTGCTGCTCACCGATCCGATCTCGAAGTACATCCCCGAGTTCAAAGACCAAAAGGTGCTTGTGGTGGATGACGCGGATGTGGAGCCAGACGACTCCAAGACAGTACCAGCGAAGACTGAAATCACCGTACGTCATCTCCTCACCCACACTTCAGGTATCGGTTATGGTTTTGACAAACATCTCGCCCGTATCTATCGAGAAGCTCGTTTGTCCGGGCCCCGAGATGAAGAAACGGTAGGAGAAATGACGCGGCGTCTAGCACGACTTCCCTTGCGGCATCACCCGGGCGAGAAATTCCACTACGGCTTGTCCACCGACGTGCTTGGCCATCTTGTAGAGGTCGTTTCGGGAATGCCTCTGGATGAGTTCTTCGGTAAACGGGTCTTTCTCCCGTTGGGCATGAGAGACAGCTACTTTTTCCTGCCACAAGATAAGGTGCAGCTTAGCAGCGGCATATGAATTCAAGACGGGAGAAAGACTGAGAAGAGTGCCGGAGGGAATGTTCGACCTGGTCTTTGGCGAGTCCACGATGGAGGTGAACGTTGACTTTCCGTATGCCGGATCTCGGCGTCATTTTTCCGGCGGTTCCGGCCTCTGTTCGACAGTGCCCGACTACTGGCGTTTTTGTCAAATGGTGCTCAACGGAGGCGAGATGAACGGCGAGCGCCTGCTGAGTCGAAAGACAGTCGAGTTGATGCTGACAAAGCAGAATGAGGGTGTGGAAGTAGACGCGCGGGATCGGCAGTCCAGCACCGACAAGGATTCGGACTCGGATTTGCCATTTTGACGGATCCCGTATTAGATTCCTCCCTCGCATCGCCAGGGACCTGCTATTTCGGCGGGGCGTACATGACGCTATGTGGGATCGATCCGCGCGAGCACTTGGTGTACGTCTTCATGACGCAAATTATGTGGAGTGAACAGCCCGAGATAGGCCGCAAGATACCACTCTTAGTCTTCCAGGCAATTGACGACTGAGTCGACCGCAGCCGTTAACATATGTCGTCAAACGTCGTGTGGCGCTGAAGTTTATCACGCCGCCTGCGATCTAATGCAACGTACCCCATTGGTCGCCCTGCCATGGCTGTCTTTCGTGCAGTCAACAACTTCAGCGGCCACATCGACCGAATGCACGAAACGACGCGAAGCCCCCTTGGTCACTGTCGTCATATCGGCGCGCAGCTACGCACCCGCCGACACTCCCTCCGGTTTCCCCTGGGTACATCCCAGGGGGACCACAACTGGCCAGCTACCAACTCGCCGACACTCCCTCCGGTTTCCCCTGGGTACATGCCCAGGGGGACCACAACTGGCCAGCTACCGAACCCGCCGACACTCCCTCCGGTTTCCCCTGGGTACATCCCAGGGGGACCACGACTGGCCAGCTACCGACCCGCCGACACTCCCTCTGGTTTCCCCTGGGTACATCCCAGGAGGACGACAACTGGCCAGCTACCGACCCGCCGACACTCCCTCTGGTTTCCCCTGGGTACATCCCAGGGGGACCACGACTGGCCAGCTACCGACGGACACCCGGCGGGACACAGGGACACAACGCAGCACCGACCCGCCGACACTCCCTCCGGTTTCCCCTGGGTACATCCCAGGGGGACCACGACTGGCCAGCTACCGACCCGCCGACACTCCCCCCCGGTTTCCCCTGGGTACATCCCAGGGGGACCACGACTGGCCAGCTACCGACCCGCCGACACTCCCTCTGGTTTCCCCTGGGTACATCCCGGGGACCACGACTGGCCAGCTACCAACCCGCCGACACTCCCTCTGGTTTCCCCTGGGTACATCCCAGGGGGACCACAACTGGCCAGCTACCAACCCGCCGACACTCCCTCTGGTTTCCCCTGGGTACATCCCAGGGGGACCACAACTGGCCAGCTACCGACCGGCCCCACACCGATGAGCGGCCGAGCCAGCAGCAACCATCACGCCGGCGTTGTGCCGAGGCCGCCACGCAACCGCGTCTGGCGTTCGTGCCGCCTGATCGCGCGCGAGGTCAGCCTCAGCCGATTTCCGTCGGCCAACGCGGCGGCTTGACGCGATCTCTCGGACACGCTCAGGAACAGGGACATGGGCCACAGGCAGAGCAAGATGGGAAGCGCGAGAACGACCCCTGAGAGATCGGTTGCTGCCGCGCCGAGGGATTGTCTCATCAACTCGTCGGAGTGCTGAGGTTCTTGGGGCTCATCATAATACGACCGATTCTTGCTCAACGGAACGCATGCCTCCGCAGAGGCATCCGGCGGTCGATGTGGAGTGGCGGGGCGGGAATCGGTTAAGATGGGGTCATTAAATGCCTACGGAAATCGAACCGTTGCTGCTCGTGCCGACCGGTGACTTGGTGGATGGACAGCACGATCGACGATCTGCCAACAGAAGTACACGCAGAATGAGTTTTGATCGCTGCGAATTCGAGGGCTGTGACAAGCGAGCGGTCTTCCACATCTATGAAGACGGAAGAGAGAGGAACTTCTGCGAACTGCACGCGGTGTTCGCACGAGGAGCCACACCGGCAACGGCCGATGCAGATGGCGAATCACGAGAGTTCTCTTTGTCATTCTGCCAGCGCGACGGCATTGGGCAAGTTGATCTGTGTGTACCATCCTCGACGCTGCTACGGATTCCAGAAGAGACGGCAAAGGGGCACTGTGTCATTCCCGTGGCCGAGCACGAAGGAACATTGGTACTCGCCAGCAGAGAATCGCTCGCCCACGAAGACCGAGAGCTTTTGAGGTTCGTCGCGAATAGCGAGATACGGCTGTTCGCTGCTACCGAAGACTCAATCCGCAGAGCCATCGCGACGGCCTACAGGGTGGCTGACGAGTAGCAGTGAGTTGGTCTGGCGAGCCAGGAGGTCGCGTGCTTTTGGGATATCTATCACACCACCGAATTGTGACACGGCCTGATGGCAGCGCAGAATGAGACAAAGGGCAACATCTCAGAACGGCGAGCAGCAATTGCACGGGACATTCGCCGCGCTGTTGCCGATGTTTTGCTCGATGATGGAGTATCACTCCATGGGGGGTGGCTTGTGGATGATGAGTACTACCCCTCGGTTGAGCAGTTAGCCGCCGCGCGGGCATTGGATACGGACATCGATTGGACCGAGGTTTCCCCAAGCGTGATTAATAAACTGTCTGACGCAATCCCGTTTCTCGACGCACGCGGGCGTCATTATTATCTTCCGGCTTTCAGGGCTTTTGCACTGGACCCACCGGAGTACGACACTGGAGGTGCTGAGGAAAGCGTGGTTCAGACGCTCAGCCACCTCGACAGTTACCGCCATGAATTCGATTCCTACATTAATGCTCAAAAAGCTGTCATTGCTCGTTTCCTGCGGTGCATGATTGATGAGCAGGATGCGTTCTTTCCGACTAAGGAAAGTGTTGAACGATGGGCGGACAGATGCGAAGATGAATTCACGGAGAACGGAGTCGAAATAGCTTTCAACGAATATTGGGGCCGCTTTGTGTGCGGTTCGCCATGAGTGTTGCATGTAGCCACGGATTGTTGCCCACCCGGACGCATGCTCCCGCAAAGGCATCCGATGATCGTTGTAAGAGGATCGCGATGCAGCCAGCGAGACTATCACCGCCATGGCGGACCTTCATCGCCGCTCTGACTTTCGGTGTTTTGCTCGCCGGGATGCTTTGGCTGCGCCCCAAGTTCGGCGAAATCGAGTTCCTGCTGAGTTTCGCATTCCTCGCGGGGTTCGTGACGGTTCTGCCAATCTGTCTCCTGATTCTCTTTGGTCGTCCACCGCAGCCCGGCAAGTCGTCGAGACGGGAAACATTCTGGATATTCTTCGTCGCCGCCGTTGGTCTACCGTTGGCTGTTGGTCTGATGTGGCTGCCCCGTCAACCCATCGATCATGTGGCGATCCCGGTTCTCGGCGGCGTGCTTTGTCTGATCCTCCTTGTCGATATCCCGCTGTGCGTACTGATTCTGGCTGGCTATCCGGCGACCATGACGCTCTCGCCTCTTGTTTCTTCCGCTGCCGAAAGAGCGAAATGGCGGGAAATTCGGGGACGTCCCCAGTTGTCGGATGACGAGTTCCTCGCACGATACTATGCGGCCACGTCGATTCCCCGCGACATTCCGCTTCACCTGCGAAGCATCTATTCCGAGCAGTTGAGCATCGACAAAGTTCAACCCGATGATATTGCGACGGATTCTGATGGGGAACTTGATCGCTGGGACCTGGCCATCGAAGTGCAGCACGTACTTGGCATTCAATTTACAGTGGAGGAGGTTCAGCAGCTTGGGGGATCGTTCGATTCCTTCATTCGCGCAGTGGCTGCAAAACGCGGCGAGCAGGTGAACAGCCGAGGGGACAAAGGGACCTTTGTATGAATACCGACACAGAAAGGCACATCATAACCCGACCCTCTCGAAAGGTACTAATTTGTCGGTTAATGAGAACTCTATGACTCGCCCTGGTTACTTAACGCGGGCTGCGTTCGCATTCATCGTGGGGTTGCTGGTTTTTGCCACGACGTGTTATGCCAGCTGGGTGGCCTTATGGTCAGTGCCCGTCAGCACACCGTTTCTTGTGGGCTCATGGCAGCCTTCTATATATCGAAGAAGCTTTGGAGAAACACAAAGCAACGAACGGTGAATACCCTGACTCACTCGAGGAACTCAGCAGTGTTCCTGAGAACATGCGGCTTGATCCTTGGCAATGGGATTTCCACTACGCAAGAAAGGGCGGACGTATCAACTGTGCAGTCTCGGGAGAGATGGGCAACTTGGTGGGGTGGGATTCGACACGGATATTTACGTGGACACTTCATTGTCGGACATGCAGTTGCCCCTCTCGCAATTTTTCTTCCAGGCACGGGGCAGTAAAGCGAGTTTGTTGGTCGCGTGTCTCGCCGCCCTGTGTGCTGGTGCAACTTCATACCTGTCGATTACTCGGCAACCAGATCAGGTGTCTTCACGGCCACGACTTTTCGTGCGGCTCGCCGCCCACGCGGCATTGGCAGTTGTCGTCGCTTTCTTCCTTGCAGCGTATTATGTCGTTGTTAGCAACTCAGGTCACTGATTATGGCATTTGCCTATCTCAAAGATCCCATGTTCTTGGCATGCTTCTGCCTTTACTGGATCAACCGCGACCTGGAATACTGCCACCTTAGCACGCCACTGCTCGAATCGTATCTCAATGACGTCGTCTGCATCCCGTTTTGGGTTCCGATCATGCTGTGGGTGGCGAGGAAGATTGGGTTGCGACAACACGATTATCCTCCAGAAGGCTTCGAGATCGTGATACCTCTCCTGCTGTGGGCGGTACTATTTGAAGTGGTAATTCCCAGCCAGGGCGACTGGGCCGTGCCCGCTGTGGCTGACCCCTACGACGTTCTCTGTTACTGCCTGGGCAGCCTTCTGGCCGTCATGTTCTGGCGATACCACTACGGCTCCAGAGACGCAGATGCGGGACGAGGCCAGGCTGACACGGACGTCCAAGGCGCTGCGAGCTGGAACGACCGACAGCCTGGGCGGCGGTGGCTGACGTTAAATCGGAGGTAAGCGATGTAGCTTGCCACGCAGGTTGTCATCAGGAAGTGGACCTGGGACAAATTCAGCTTCAACGAGTCACGTCGGGACCCGACGGAGAGACTCCAGGATATCCTTAGGGAGCATTTGCCGGAGAAGTTGTTTGGGACAGTCAGGGTCGTAATCGGCTCGCCACGAACTGTTCGATGATGGCCAGGAAGACAATCTTGTGCAGGGACTGCTTGCGCTTCTCCGACATCTCCACGTCGTCCGAAGCCATCGGGCGGTACTCTCCCTGCGGCGAGCCGATTCGTGCAGGTATTCGACAAATCGCCCCTGCTCGGCCAGGGACGTAACGACTCCTTGCTTGATGAGAATCTGATACGCCGCCTTGAAATCAGGCCCGTCCTCGACTTCATCAGAAGGCTCGTTGGGAAATTGGCCGCATGCGTGGACCATTCGCGGGGCGCACTGAGCTAGTGGTCTTTTTCGTGGCATGACACGATCCTCTTGCACCGCACGTCCTACCTTGCCGCAACCAAGAGGCATGCCCGGCATGGTTGCCGAGCCTCAACGGATATGCGTTATTGGGGGGCGATGGGCTACCTACAGTAAAGAATGACCGTGGCAGCAACCAAAGCGACGCCTCCGGCAAACCGCACGAATGTACCGGGATACTGCCACCATTGTTGCCGCGTCCATCCGTATCGGCCAGTCCAGTCCGCAACCTCATCACTGGCAACGACGCAGACAAAGCCGAAAGCCGACGACGCGAAGGGGACTAGGTTTTGTTCCCACCCAGCCAAATGTACATAACGAATGAGCGCAGCCAGAAACACGCACAACGCCAGCGCGTTGAGCCCGTATTGACGAACGAGGTTTTTGCTGAGGTCCATGACAACGGTGGCTTTTCGCCAAACAACGAATTTACATGCCCGACGCCGCCCCAAATGAAGCGGAATACGTCGAGCAATCAGAAACCATTGTGACACACCGACGGCTGGACGTGAATCCGATGGCCTCCATCACATGGATGCAGCGGTTCAGTGGGCGTGCGGTGTTCAGCTCCCGGACCCGATAGCATGCTACCGTTCGAGTTGCGGTATAAATGTTACAAGTATCGCGAGCAGGATGAAGACCATCACGCAGATGCTGAAGATCTCAAAAGCGCGGGCGCACGTGCGGCCAGACTTGCGATTCAATACATCCGCGAGTCGAGCCAACGGCAGATCCAAAATCATGACTCCGAGTGAAAAAACGAGCAATGCGGAAACCGAACTTGGCCACATGTATAAGAACCGCAGGCTACCGCAGAAGAGTCCAAAGATGGTAACGGTAGAAAGCATGCGCGCCAGCGTGAATTGTCCGCGTCGACGACGTTCCCGATGTAGTTGCGCGACGGTCATTGGTTCGATCGCCCAACGGACGTGTTCTTGCGTCGGCGTCCTAAATAAACCGGACGACATGGAATTGCCAACCCGCTTCTTGGAACATCCGCAACCGTGAATCACCAGACAGGGGGGCAATTCACAAGTTCGCTTTCCCCTCGTGAAAGAGGGCCAGGATGGGGGACGAACAATGCCCCCTTCAGGTGCTGCGACGGTCGTTGAAAAATTCGTGTTGTCGCAATTCTCGCTTGATTTCGTTCTTGTCTTATCTCGGGCCGCCATAACAACCGAGGTGACAACTCTCACACGGGGCGAGTGGCGCAAGAACAGGTCTTGACCGGAATTGGGGCGACTGGCTGACGCTCTTCGTGCATGGCAAGATTCGATAGGTGGTCGAGAGAATTTCGTTGCGGAGCCGCCGCACAGCTGATAGGCTTCCCGACAGACTCATCCGCGAAAGAAAAGAGGGAGGTACGGGACGATGGCCACTTTCTTTCGGCGCAGGGATTTCCTGCCATGTCGTGTGCTCGCCGTCATTGGCCTGATGGCCTGTTGCGGTTGTGGAGGTGATCAACAGACGGCCACTTCGACGACCGAGAGCGCCTCGTCGCAAGTCGCACAGTCGCGGACACCTGCCCCGCCGCCTCCACCGGTGACGGGTGGTCAATATTGACAGTTCTACTGCGGCCAACCTACGGTCGGATGGAACGGTCTCAGCCCCGCCCGGGCCACAGCCAAACATACCCGCCGGCGCGCTGGCGTCTCGTTATGGCGGTGCCATACCCAATGTCGACCCCGGTGGTGCCCTGGCCAATAATGACCCTGGGCGTGACGTACCGCCGACCGCTGATCGCGTGCTCGACGGGCCGCCTGTCGCGGGTTTCGAGGTCGGTGATCTGGCGCCCGAAATCGAAGGGGATGACCTGGAAGGTGAACCATTTCGACTGAGCGATTATCGCGGCAAGGTAGTGGTGGTGGATTTTTGGGGCGATTGGTGACCGCCTTGCCGGGCCATGTACCCGCACGAGCGGTCGCTCGTGGCAGCCATGCAAGGTCGCCCGTTTGCATTGTTGGGCGTGAACAGCGACAAGAAGGGTGAAGTATTGAAAGCAGTCGATCGCGAGAACATCGTCTGGCGCTCCTGGTGGGATGGCGGTTCAACCCACGGGCCGATCGCGAGTCAATACAGCGTGAGCGGATGGCCGACGATCTACGTTATCGATCATCAAGGGATCATTCGTTTCAAGAACGTCCGCGGCGAGCAACTGGAAAAGGCCGTTGAGCAACTGCTGGCGCCGGCGGAAGTAGCCAGTGAGTCGGACGCGCGCGAGTTTCCCATTGTCGGTGCGAGCGCACCCGAGTTGCGAAAGTGGACCGACAAGACGGGAAGCTACACCGTGATGGCCGAGTTCGTTAAGTTCCGCGAGGGCAAGGCGCATCTTAAGAGAGAAGACAATGAAGTCATCGAGGTCGCAATGACGAAGCTCAGCGATGGGGATCAAGAGTTTATCCGGGACAAGCTACGCGAGAAACGCGGCAGGAAATAATCGAGATCCAAGCTACACGTCTTGTCGTCATCAGGAATCCGCAGCGTCCGCTGGAATTCGATCGTCAACGTCGCCTGACGGTGAACTTCTGGAAAGGAGAACGTCAGTCGGTTGTGTTTCAGTTCGATCATCAGGGATCTCCTTTATTTGTAGAAAGAGTTCACCAATCGCCATCCCGTACCTCCCGCACCAGACGCAACACGGCGTGATCGGGAGTGTCTTTCAGCTGCCGGATCAACTCGGCAAACAACTGGGGCCGGCGGCGAATAATGGCCTGCAATTCTCCGGAGACCTTGCCGGCCAGGGCCAACAACACGTCGGGGTTTTCCTCCAATTCGCAGCCACGCACTGCGATCGTTTGCTCCGACGGAGGTGGTTGCTGGCCGCGCTCGACCTTGCTCAAGTACGAAGGTTCTACTCCCACCCGGGCCGCCAATTGGCGGACGGAAAACCCCGGATCGTCCACTCGACGCTCTTCCCGGCGCTTGCGTAGATAGTCGCCAAATTCGCTCATGTGTGTATCACATACTACACAGAACACACGTCAAGCGTATTCGTACCGTATCGGTCCCGCGGAGGGCAGATCTCGGCATGCGACGTGCTTTGCCAGAGATGCCGTTACCCAGAGGAGGAGCTCGCTCGGGCTTTTGTCCCGATCGCTGGTCCCTGCCAATGGCCCGTGCGGAATACTTACCACTCGCTTGTGGTCAGGAGAGAATTCGGCTCGGACCCTGCACATTAAGCGCGTCCATCGCGAAAATGCCCCCGACTGCGCGGTACGACACGGAACAGCCGAATCTTTTCGCGTTTTTCGCGCTTAATGCGCTCCTCCTTCCGCGATGTGACGTCCTGTTTCCTCCAGATCGCTGACCCATTCGCGTCACCCCGGCGACATGCCCGCCACTCGTATATATATGAGCGAGCTCGGTCTGCCCCTGCGCCAAAAGCGCCAAGAGGGTCCGCCGTTCAGTGCTGCACCACCCACGCTAGGGCCCTTGTGGCGCTTTTGCGCACACTTGCTTGAATTCTTGAATTTCCCGTCGTCCCGTGTGACGCACCTGTGGGTAGTAGGCGGCAGGTGTTTGGTGTGTCTGGCAAGCCGTGTGACAAGCAACTTGCCAGGTTGTGTGCCTATCGGTTGCGCAGTTGAATTTGCTCCTGCACCGAAGCTGTCCCTGACATGGCGCCCATGTCAGGGGGGGTGCCCTGGTCAGATCCGGCTGAAATGAACTCAATCCTCCGGCTCCTCGCCAGGCAAACGCCACCAAGTTGGATCCGCTTGCACTTCCTCCGGAGTTGCCGCGCGATAGAGCCGGATGGTGCCGTCGCGGCCGCCCGCAGCCAACGTCGTCCCGTCGGGGGACACTGCCAAGAATTCGAAGATACACGTGCCCCCATCGAACACGAATCGTTCCTCACGAGTCGCGATGTCCCAGAGTCTCACGGTGCGATCCCCACCGGCTGAGGCCAGTGCCTTGCCATCCCCCAAAAACTTCACACTGCGCACTGCAGATAGATGGCCGCGTAGTTCCCCGATGGCGTTGGACGAACTTCGATCAAAGAGCCTGATAATTGCATCGTCGGCAAACGTGCCGGTTGCCAACAACGTCCCGTCATTGACGAAATCTACTGCCAGGATCGAGGAGGGGTGCTTGTCGAAAGTGAGTACGCTGTTTCCCTGGTTCACATCCCAAAGCTTCGCCAATCGATCCAACCCACCCGTCAGTAGTGTCGCGCCGTTATCGCAGAAACGAAGATCTTTCACTTTGTCTTGGTGCGCGATCCGATCCACAACTACCCGACGGCTGTCCACATCCCATACGATGATACGGCCGTTGTCGCACCCGATAGCGAGCCGCTTACCGTCTACGCAAAATGCCGTGCAGGCCACGCCCACTTCATGTGGTGCCGAAAGATGAGCCACCAACTGCCGCGTTGCGAGGTCGTAAAGTAGTACTGTGGCTGACGCGGAGTTGCCCACTGCAAGCTGATTGCGCGAGGATACTGCCAGGGCCGTAGCGTCACATTCGACAACCAATGGATCCAGTGCGCGAGCCCCCTCGTTCGTTAGCTTCCACATAGAGACACATCTCGATGGCCCGCCGTCCATCGCGCAAAGCGTGGTACCATCGAAAGAAAAAGCGGCATGAAATACTCCTTCCGTCACCGCGGGAACCGATAGTCGGCGAAATCCCGCTGCCGGTACTTTCCGAGTGACGAGGCGACCACCCTCTGCCGGAAACACGAGGCGGCCGTCTGGAAGGAAGATGATGCCGTACAGACCGGCAAACCCGGCGACAACGTCGTGCTCTGTATAGTCTGGCAGGCACGACAGTCGGATGCGTCCGTCTCGGCAACCGGCCCCAAGCAGGTTCTCGTCGGACGAGAAGGCGACGGCACGCACCTCGTCGCGACCTCCCACAAGTGTTTGCAGGCGATGGCCGGTCGTGGCATCCCAAATCACGACCAAATTGTCGCGGCTTCCCGTCGCCAGGAAATCTCCTTTGGGGGAATATGCCACGGATAGAATGCCACCCGAGTTACCCCTTCCCTGCCAGACGAGCTGTCCCGTTGCAGTGTTCCAGACACGGACTGTCGTATCATCGCCGGCGGCAAGATACTGGCCGTCGGGTGAGAACGCCAAGACGTGAGCTCGTCCTTGGAGGCCTTCGAGTTTGGCAGTCGTTTGCCATGCGTTGACGTCCCACAGCCACACCGTGGTTTCCGATTGACCGACTGCGAGTGTCATTGAGTCGGGCGAAAACGCGACTGTTGGAAAGCCCGTCTCGGTATCGATGGATCGTTCCTCACGGGTATCGATTGTTCTGACCGAGACACAACTGACCGCTCGGTCACCGGTTGAGCCCGCTGTCAACTCCCGCTGACGTGAAGGGCTCCGGTAGGCAATCGTCTTACCATCGTTCGACAAGGCCAAGCCAACACCGCTCCAATGCAACGATGGCGAGCCAAACGTATCCACCACCTCTCGTTTCTTCATGTCGATCACAACTACGGCAGGTTTTGCCACAGGGTTTCCAATGGCCAATCGGCTTCCATCGGACGACAACGCCAGCCATGTCCAGAACCTGCTCGCATTGACCGGGATAATATCGTCTAAGTCCGACTCAATCTTCCAATTCCGCCATAGATCGCGCCACTCGAAACCACGAAGATCCAGCTGGTCACCCCTGGGCACATGCCGTCTCAGCAATACTTCCAGTTGGCCCAGGTTGCCTGATTCCCAAGCTTGGGCTGCCAAATGCATGTCCGAGGTGTACAGGAGCCATCGGCGTCGGGCTGATTCCTCTTGCGCCGCCTTGCGGGCTATGTCGGCTTGTTGTCGTGATGCTGTCTCGGCCAGCGCGGCCTGCTTCGCGCTCAGCTTCGCTTAACGCTTTCCCCTCGGCTTCCCGCCGGGCAACAACTTCCGTCTCCAGTTCGCGTTTCTTCTGCTCCAGGTCCTTGTTGACTGCTGAGGCACTCAACCACCCAGTTGTCGTTCCGATTGCTCCCAGGATCAGAATGGCCAGCAGCGTCAGCGCGGTTCCCACCGATGCACGATACCGCCGCACGAACTTCCGCACGCGGTACGCAGTCGACGGAGGATGGGCCTCCACCGGCTGGCCAGACAGGAATCGCTCGATATCAGCAGCCAGGCTGTGAGAGCTCTCGTAACGCCGGCCGCGTTCCTTCTCCAACGCTTTCATCGCGATCCAGTCCAACTCGCCGCGCACCAGCATGCTGAGCTTCTTCGGCTCCGTGTGCCTGTTTGCGGCAATCGCGGGCAGCGTATGGGATGTGCTCAAACGAACACTCGGCTGTGGCGGCTCTTCCTCACGAATGATGCGCAACAGTTCGTCATGGGCGGCCGAGGCGAGTCGTTTCCGGTCAAACGGTGTTTCACTCGTCAGCAACTCGTATAACAGCACGCCCAACGAATAAATGTCACTGCGGGTGTCAATGTCCAGTTGGTTCAGCTTGGCCTGTTCGGGGCTCATATATTCAACGGTGCCGACGAGCTGCCCATATTCAGTGAACATGGTCTTCTCGGTTAATCGATGATCAACAGCCTTGGCCACGCCGAAATCAATGATTTTCGGGACAGGATGATCGTCGTATTCTGCCACCAGCACGTTTGTCGGCTTGATGTCCCTGTGGATGATGCCCTTCTGATGTGCATGGTGGACGGCGTTGCACACAACGACGAACAATTCCAACCGATCGTCGAGTGTCAGGTGGTGCTCATCGCAGTACCGAGTAAGAGGGGTACCCTTTATTAGTTCCATCACGAAATAGGGTCGGCCGGTTTCCGTTGTACCGGCGTCCAGCACCTTGGCAATGTTGGGGTGATCCATCATGGCCAAAGCCTGCCGCTCTGCCTCAAAGCGGGCGATTACTTGTCGGCTATCCATGCCTGGTTTAATGAGCTTGAGAGCCACACGGCGTTTGACGGGATGAACCTGTTCGGCCATGTAAACGACGCCCATGCCGCCTTCACCGATTTCCTGCAGCAGCTTGTAAGCGCCGATCTGAGTGCCGGGCCTGTCACTCCCGGGCAGGTCGATAGTGGCTTCTCCCGCTGGAGCCTGTCCGCCCAGGAACTCCCCTGCTTCGAAATGGGCCCTCAGCAATGCCTCGACCCTGGCCCTTGCCGGGGCATTGCTCCCACAGGTCTCATCGAGGTATTGCCTGCGTTCATCATCGGAGCCGCAAGCGACAGCGGCGTTGAAGACTGCCAAAATGTCCGGCTGGGCGTCTGTCATGAGGTGTCTCCTAAATCTTGTCCCTATCCATCAGTGCCCCGTCTGCGCGGAAATCACGTCACGCCAAGAGCAGAAAGTTGAAAAAATCCTCTGGTCAGGACTTGGGGGCACCTGACCTCAGCGTGTCGAAGAGCCATGCGCGGGCATACGCCCAGTGGCGATCCGCCGTGCTAGACGAGATATTCAACGCGGCCGCCGCGTCCCTGATCGATAGTCCGGCGAAAAAGCGGAGTCTTACTAGGTCGGCACACGCCTTGTTCTCGTGGGCGAGTCGTTCGATAGCCTCATCCACGGCCACCAGTTCTTCCTCCGGTGTGTCCAACGCAAGTACGATCTTGTGGAGGTCAAGCTTCCGCAAACGACCACCCCGTTTCAGCCGATTCTTGTCGCGAGCACGGTTGATGAGAATCCTCCGCATGGCCTCGGCCGCGGCTGCGAAGAAATGACCGCGACTGTTCCAATGTTGAACCTGCTCCACATCCACCAACCGCAGGTAGGCCTCGTGGACGAGCGCTGTGGCCTGTAGCGTCTGCCCCGGCTTTTCCTGCGAAATTCTGGTTGCCGCCAGCTTTCGTAGTTCTTCATACACCAGCGGCAGTAACTGCTCGGCGGCGGATGGGTCGCCGGATTCGATCTGGGACAGAATTTGAGTTACTTCGGTCATGAAGACCAGGATACCGCTACGAGGGTGGCGATTCCATCACCTGGTGACGCACAGTTCGGAGCTCAGGATTGACGGTCCGTCCCATGACTTTGCCAGTACTTACCCTGCGTCATAAGCGCCTTATGCACAAAAGGACCCCAGAGTGAGCGGTGCGTGGCCGAGCAACCGACCCATTCGCCGACGGCTGGAAGCAGGCTGGAAGCAAGGCTGGAAGCAGAGGCTGGAAGCAGACATCCTAATTTCCTTCAAGACTGGAAGCAGACAGACTGACTGGAAGCAGACTGACTGGAAGCAGAATGACTGGAAGCAGAATGACTGGAAGCAGCTAATGACTGGAAGCAGAATGACTGGAAGCAGAATGACTGGAAGCAGAATGACTGGAAGCAGACATCCTAATTTCCTTAGTTCCAACCTCGCAGCTTCGGGCCTGCCGGGCCGATTCCAGCGACGGGTGATAAGCATGCCAGCTGCTTTCCGTGCCCTATTGGTGTCAGACGTATGTCACCCGTCTACGGCGGGTGTTGCACGATCCAGCGGATGCGGTAAGATAACGGCACACGAAGCGAGCGAAATGCGGGCCATCACTTTCGCGCAGTGCTCGGTGCACCTCCCCCTCAGCGGCGAGGTGTGACCGCATTGCCCATCACGGAGGGATTGCCCGATGGTCGCTTCTGCACGTCGTAAACTGCTGGGACGAGGACGGAGAGCCGTCTACCACTGCTGGACTCGCTGTGTCCGCCGCGCCTTTCTCTGTGGCCGGGATCCACTCACCGGCCGGGATTTCTCCCATCGCCGCGATTGGATCCTGATCCGAGAAGAACAGCTGGCGCGGCTGTTCGCCATCGAGGTGGAGTTCCACGCGGAACTGAGCAACCACCTCCACCTCATGTTGCGGACCCGCCCCGATATCGCCAAGCGCTGGTCGCCCCGCGAGGTGGCCCGCCGCTGGCTGACCATCACCCGCCTCGCCAAATGCCTGTTCGATGGCCTGCCGCAAGTGAAGCAAGAGCGGATCGAGCAACTGGTGCGCGATAAGAAGAAGATTCAGAAGCTGCGCACCTGCTTGAGCAGCATTTCCTGGTTCATGGCGATTCTCTGCGAAAACATTGCGCGCCGCGCGAATAAGGAAGACGAGTGCCATGGCCGGTTTTTCGAGACTCGCTTCAAGTGCCGTGAATGTGCCGATCCCAGTGGCATGTTGCTCTGTGCCCTGTATGTGGATTTGAACCCCATCAAGGCCGGGGAGGCCGCTTCGCCGCGCAGTGCCCGCTATACGTCCGCGTACCAACGTATCCAGGCCATGACGCAGCGCGGCAATGCCCGGGACCGAGCGGACGGGTGGCTGGGCGAGTTGACGTTCCGCGAGGGGACTTTGGAGAACGAGACGATTGCCTATTCATCCCGCTCTGGTCGGCGGGCGTCCGATCTGGGCTTGCTTCCCATCTCGCTGGAGAACTACCTGAAGCTACTCGAGTGGACGGCGCGGCAACTGCGCAGCGGCCAGCGGAGCACGATCCCCGCGGATCTGGAAACGCTGCTGGATCATCTGGAGATCAAGGAAGAGGCGTGGCTCGATACGCTGCAGAATTATGAAACCGCGTTCTGTCACGCCGTCGGCTCACCGTCGGCGCTGGCGGAAGTAGCCCAGCGCATGGGGGCCCGCTGCCTGAAAGGTGCGACGGCTAGTCGACGTCTCTTCGCCTAGCCTGGTTTCTGCTGGCATGCTGGCTCGACCAGCCGTCAAAAATTTCGCCGGCCGTGAATATTCGCGCTCAGCGTGCGCGCCGCCTGGGCAGATCGACGTCTCATCAAGCCGCTTCTGGCCCCCTCCATTCGACTGGCCGCGTCGAGACACGCCCCCCTACACTCGTTTGTGCTGATCAAATAGTCCTGGCCGTAAAGAATGACGCCCGCAAACAGATCGCGAGCAGCGTGTCTGCTGTCTACTCTGCTGTCTACTTCTGCGCTCTGGGCGAGATTTCCTTTTCTTGCGCGTGGATTTGCGAGGCGACGGGGACTTCGATTGGCTGGTGACAGGGCTGTCCGGCGGAACGAATTGCGAGGCAGTCTGTTGATCGAAGCACTGTTGGGTACGGGGCGACAAGAACGGCGTGAGTTCGCGGAACGTCGTCGTCCCAGCGGTTCCAGCCACCGTATCCGCCCCGCTGGAAGTGGACCTGGGCGTGGCAGACATAGAGCCAATCGGCGGCACGCGTCAGCGCCACATAGAACATCCGCCGTTCCTCTTCCACCGCGTCAACGTCGTCGAAGGAACGCTCCTGCGGGATCATGCCGTCGCTGGCGTGCAACACATACACCGCTTGCCACTCCAGCCCCTTGGCCGAGTGCATCGTGCTGAGCACAAGGTGATCACGATCTTTGGCAGCTCCGGGCAACTCGGACTCGCTGGTCGGCGGGTCGATCGTCAAGTCGGAAAGCATCTCGGTCCGCTCATCGAACTTTGCGGCGATTTGTTGCAGTTGTTCCAGGTCCGCAAGCCGTCGGTCGGGGTTGTCGTACTTTTCTTCCAACAACGGCTGGTAGAATTCCAACACCCGCTCGATTTGGCCAGGCACGTTGCCGCCCTGTTCCATTAGCTCCTGCATCATGATGAGGAAACCGGGCCACAGCTGCTTCGCCTTAGCAGGTGGTTTGGCTGCCGCCCAAAGCTGAAAGTCGGCATCGGGCACCGCCAGCATTTGCATTAATTGCGATGCCTTTTTGGGGCCGACGCCAGGCAGCAACGTCAGCACGCGCGTGCCGGCGACCACATCGCGTGGGTTCTCGGCCAGTCGCAAGAACGACATCAAGTCCTTGACATGTGCCGCTTCGACGAATTTCAGCCCGCCGTATTTCACGAATGGGATGTTGTGCCGAGCCAGCTCGGTTTCCAGCGAGATACTATGGTGCGATGCGCGAAACAGCACGGCTTGTTCCCGCAGCGGGATGCCGGCCTTTTTGTGGTCCAAGATGCGACCAACGATGAATTCGGATTGCTCATCCTCATCGTGACAGGTGATCAATTGTGGGCGACAGCCTTCTCGACGGTCGGACCAGAGCTTCTTCTTGTATTGCTCCCTGGCTGCCGCAATCACCTGATTCGAGGCGGCTAACAAAGGCTCTGTGCTGCGGTAGTTTTGCTCCAGTTTGACCACACGTGCTTTGGGAAAGTGTTTGGGAAAGTCAAGAATGTTGCGGACAGTGGCAGCACGGAACGAGTAAATCGACTGGGCATCGTCGCCCACCACGGTCAGCCCGCGTCCGTCGGGACGCAGCAGCTTGAGCAACCGACCCTGCAGCGGGTTCGTGTCCTGGTACTCGTCGACGAGCACGTGGTCGAAGCGCTCACGTATGCGCGAGCCAACTTCGTCATGCTCCAGAAGCTCGCACCACCGCACGAGCAAGTCATCGTAATCAAACACAGCCAGCTGCTGCTTGCGCCGCTCGTAGGCCGTGAAGAGTTTCTGCAGTGGCTCCTGGCGCGCCGTATGCCCAGGAAAGTTCGACTTGAGCACCTGATTCAGCGTACGGCCGGCGTTGACCGAGAAGCTGTGGATCGCCATCAAGGTTCCCTTCTTGGGAAACTTCTTGTCGTCTTTGTTCAGCTTCAACTCGACGACCAACGACACGCATTAGATCTTCTGAATCGCCGCGATCATGGATCGTGAAACGCGGGTTGAGACCGATCGCTTCACCGTACATGCGCAGCAGCCGCGCACCGGTGCCATGAAATGTCCCAGCCCAAACTCGGCCGCTGTTCCGGTTCTTGGGCAATACGCGTTGCGCGCGGCTGAGCATATCCGCGGCTGAGCGGCGCGTGAATGTGAGTAGCAAGATGCGTTGTGGTGCGACGCCCGCGTCGATCAACTGGGCGACGCGATGGACCAGCGTCGTCGTTTTTCCCGACCCAGCTCCGGCGATGATCAACAGCGGCCCGTCACCGTGCGTCGCCGCCTCGCGCTGTGGTTCATTTAACAGGTCGAGAACTCTATCTTTTGCCGTCTGTTGCAGGCATGATCAGGCTCCTTCCGGGCAGTTTGTCCTCGGTCGTGATCACCGACTGCACAAAGCGAAATCGCGGTTGAATACCTTCGACTGTGCGCCGGGATCAGGTGTGGCAGCAACTGAATCCAAGCTAATCCACCAGCTATGCCAGCCATTTTCAGCTGAGTGTTGATTTTACACGGTGGATGGTCCGCCGCGACCGTCTTGATTCCACCGTAATGTCAACCCACCTTGTGTCAAATTATATATGACGGTTTACCGGCCAGCAATTCTCGATGGTATGCAGATTATGAAATCGTCGTCGAGGAAGTGCGCAGATAGAAACGAACACACTCGTCTGTCCCACGAATCTGTTGTCGTTTCTACTCCCCGTCCTTCGTTTCCGTACCATCGGCCGAATAGAAGATGAGTCGGGAATCGCGGCGGTTCGGGATCACGACTGTGAATCCTTCTTCGCGAATCTGCTTACCGGAAACGACCCAGGTTTCTCCGGAATCATAATCTTCAAACTTCCACCGTTTTGCCGGATCCATCGTGAGAAGATCAAACGTCATCGAACGAACGTCGCTCTTGGCGCGGCGCAAAGCGAGAATCATCCCCTCTTGGTTTGCAGGAAGATAGAGGTGATAAGCTGTCCATGCGGCTGGATTGCGTTGTTGTTGGGTTAGGGGATAATAATCGCCAAAAAAGTATTTCTGGCACCGTTGTGCCTGAACTGCATTCGCCTTGATCTGCGACCACTCCGCCTCCGTCTTGGCCACGAGCCACGATTCCATGCCGGGGTTTAGGGCGGAGCGGGCGTCATAGGTATCCAGAACCGTCCAACCTCGCGTCGCGCTTCCCTGAATCGGGAGCCAATACTGAACGCCGTAACTGTGATCCTGTGTCGACTCGGATGTTGCTTCGGGAAAGCAGTTGTAATCGCTTCGCCAGAGAGGTTGCCCTCGCAAAATCGATTCCAGGTCGATTCGCCGTCCGCCGCTGGCACAATTGAGAATCGCCAGCTGCGGAAACTCTTTACGAAGTGCGTCCCAAAAAGCAAAATGCCCCTCGATGAACCGCATCTCGTTCATCCCCCAACGGTCCGGCTCAGCCGCTGTTTCGAGATAGGGATTCGGCTGGATATTGAAATCCTCTTCATACCAGTCGATGTCGTAATCCCTGACCAGACCGGCAACGACATCGATCGCCCACTTCAATGATTCGGGTTTGCCGAGGTCTAGCAGAAGTGTCTGGCCGTCTTGGATCTTGCCGTCGGCATTTCCGGTCAGAAAGTACTCAGGGTGTTCGAGCGTGATCGGTCGGCCGTGAATGGCGCGGCACGGTTCGACCCAAACGAGGAACTTCATTCCCAGTGCGTGGGCGGCGTCGCTGACCGGTTTGAGCGTTCCAGCGTGCCAATTGGGATTCGGTCGCCAGTCGCCGGCCATGGGGCCCCAGTCGCCTTCGAAAACCGAATAGGATGGGACCACCCCTGTTCCGTACCAACCGGCGTCGAACCAATACACGTCCAACGGAATCTCATACTCCTTGATCTTATCAATGATTTCCAGATGCTCCTTCGATGGAATCCCGCCCCAGACGACTCCGGAAATCGGCGGCTCGACCAGTTCTCCGTCGACACGCGGCGAATAATGTTGAAGGACCAGTTGGCGGAACATATTTTGACCGTGCAGCAACTCTCCTTTCCAATAGAGGGCGAGATTCAGCGTCGATCGCACCGTCTCGCCAGGATGAAGTATGGAATCGAAGTTCTCGACACCGGCCAGAATCGTCGACTTCCCGCCCCCCTGGTGATCGAAATAGGCTCGCCATGCGCCGCTCCAGCCGAGTCCGGTGATCAGCCCGTCGCCGCCGGTCTGATAGTTGAACAGTGGAAGCCACACGGCGCTGGAACGCTTGTCGTACGGAAAATGGTAAGCGTGCGACTGGCCCCAGCTGGCGTTCGTGGGAGTGTCCATCGCAATCCGACGGCGCTGGTCCCACATCGAATTGTGCATGATCTCGCTACGGAACAAAAAATCGTCCTCGTGACCCGGCGAGCCGACCGAACGATGCAGGATCGGCATCGAACCGTCGGCTGCGTGCCAACAGGTGTCGATGCCCCAGAAATCGCGAACCTTCGCCGAATCGGTTTGTCCATCGTTTCGGACGCGAACAACCCATTGGAAGGCGGGGAACTCCCGAAATTCGGTCAGTGTCATTTCGCAATGGAGTGAAGTCTGATCGTCTTTCCAACTCAGAATATGCGTGCGAGTCTTGTCATCCTGCCAATCACCCGACTCGATGCTCGCCGTTTCGATTGTGACCCATTCTCGGCTGCTTCGCTCGCCGCATCGGAACGAGAAGGGGAGGTCAGCGACGTAACGCCCGGCGCCTGCGTCCCCTTGTCCGAGGAGAAACTGTTTCCACTGTGCGACGAACGCCATCTCGCCGGCGGTCGGCTGTGATGAATACGGCTCGACCGAAATCTCCGCGCCCGAGGCGAACGCCCAGAACAACATCATCGCAGGTAAGAACAGAATCGAAGGGAATCGGCGTTTCATTGTCTCTTGTCCTTTGTTGATGTTATTGTGGCTCGTTGGCAGCAGTCACGCGTGCGTCTCGGCTAACGACGACGTGCTGCATCGCTTGTTGTCATGTTGCATCTGTCGGTGAGCCACGTCGGCAGTGCGTCGTCAAAAGATATCTGGCCGAGGCGTGTGGTCGTACGGCGCTGCGCCGCGGTGTACCGGACTCGGCTCCACCTGCAGCAGGTCGCGATCCGTCGTGACGGGGGCCTTGATGAAGCCGTAGTAGCGCCCCATCCAGTAAGCGTCGAGATAACTCGAGGGATCTAGAATTCCGTGTCCTCCGCCCCCATCCAACTCCAGCGGGTCGCGATCCCAGCGGCGCACACCTTGCTCGCGCGATCCCATGGCCTTCGTGTCCGACACGTAATTCGTATAGCCGCGGGGCACCTGCAGGTCATGGCGGTGCGAGTTGGCAAAGCGGTAATTGGTGCAGTCCAACGGATAGTCACGCAAGTGCTGGACAGCACCCTGGTTCTCGCATTCGTTTCCCGTCAACGCACCGTAGATAAAGTTGAACCACGCCTGGTTCTCGAACCGCTTGCATTCCCAGCAGCGCTGCAGACTGCGCATGTAGACCGCCCGCAACTCGGGATCTTGCTCACAGTTTAGCAGCGGGAAGAGGCCGAGAAACGACAGGCGATCGTCGAAGTGCGTGTAGTGCGGAAAAGTGATTTTCATCCGCAACGTGTTGCGGGGATACTGCCACTCGAGCAACTGAGCCTGGGCTGTGTCATACTTCGGCCCACCGACAATGTGTCTGGCAACGGCGATCATGCCGAGTGCCTGGCCTGAATTCAACCCCATTTCGTCCCGGTGAAATGGGCTGTAGATGAAGTCCGGGTCCCAGTGGGCCCAGACCGTGGGCTTCCCGTCCAGGTCGCGGAGCACCCAGCCGTTATCGATAATGTGATCGGTGATCCGTTGTATGTGCTCTCGGGCCGCATCTCTTTCCGGTCCTTCGGCGACCAATTTGTAAAACACAAAGCTCGTGTAGTACTGCGCGATGACCTCGTCGCTTGAGGTATCACCCTTCCACTCCCATCGGCCGTCGTCCGTGAGGTTCCATTCCGCGGCCCGTCCCGCAGAGCCTCCGGTGGTCTTGATCGCGGGTTCTCCCACCGCGTAAATGGCTCGGGCAGGAAAGCCCGGAATGGGAGTAATCTCCTCCGTCCATTTGATGGTCTTGAACACGTCGACTGCTTCGGCACGCACTTCTGGGTTCCCTGTGACAGCGAATTCGAAACACAACGCATTGAGGAAATGGCAAGCCCAGCCGCCATCGTTGTCACCAAGGAAGCGGGTGTACGTGCCATCCTCGTGGCGAATCAACGTGTTGATGAAACCGAGTCGCTTCATGCCCCACTGATTGATCCACTGCTTGTACCAGGCGGACTTCTTCTGCAGCGTGTAGGGTTCATAGCGGATGATCCCGAGGCCGCCGTCGGTGGCGATGTAGGTGACGTTGTGGCTGCTGGCAATCGCGTTGACCTGGTCATGAGGTATCCAACGTTCACGGCCGAAATAGTGGAATCCCCCGTTTACAGCGCGGATGGCACCGCGAGTGGTTCCCACCCAGTAATCGCGGTCGAAACCCTCGGCCAAACACGTGGTGTCTTCGTAGCATAGGCCTTCCTGGCCGGTAACCGTCCGCCAAGTCGTCCCGCGCAGCACGGCCAGACCGCGGTCGGTCGCGACCAGCAATTGCGAGCCAAGCGACATCATGTCGCGAGTCGTCGAGCCACGTGGCAGGTGCCCCCAGTCTTGAACATTCTCAATGTCATAGCGTCCGTCATCCAGGAAACTCACGCGGTCAGCGTGCCGGACGTAAATGGTCTCACTGTAGCTGTCGATTCCCAGAATCGGTAAACGACTCTTGTCGCGGTCCAGCTGTACCGCATGGTTACCTTCCAGTCGATATACATGGTCAGGGCTCGCGAATACTACCTGACCCGCGTGCTGACAGACATCTACGCAGTCGCCCGAGAACACCTGAGCCCATGCGCCGTCGCGATACCGCCACAGCCCTTGCTCCCCCATCCCCCAGAGAGCGTTCTGCAGCACCTTCAGGCGACGAATCTCCGATCGCGGCCCCTCCGTGGCAACCAGCCGGTCTTCCTGCAGGCGGTGCACTCCGTCCCTGCCGCCGACGTAAGCAGCATCCTCGAGCACGGCCACGGACAGCAGCGGTTGGTCCGTCTCGATGCGACTGCCCACCTCTTGCAGATACACTTCATCGACAACCGGCTCCCAGCGAGGATTTTCGGGAAGCGGCAGTCCCGCCGAGACGTTGGACGGCAATTCGGTCAGCAACAACACACCAATCAGCAGTGAGCCTGCACGGAGCATGAGCGTGGTTCCGTTGTCCAAGTTCGATCGGGTAGGGCAGCGACAGCCAGCTCGCGACATTGTCACAATGGGTTTGTCGTCGCACGACAATTATCCCACTGTTCTTCGATAAAGCGACTCGGCGCTTGACGAGGACTGTCCCTCGCGAGGTGTCACACTTGCCGGCCAACATAGCTCGCACGTCACGAGCGAGCAAGTAGTTGGCCGTGGCCCGGGTGGCACAGGAACGGCCGAAGCAGACTTGACAGGCGACGGCGTGGGGTCGAAAAATACTGTGCGCGTGCGCCGCACAGGCAGCGGCCTAGCGGCCGCCGAGCCCGTCTCCCCAGGGCTTTAGAGGGAGAATCGCCGAATCACGAACTTTCCCATCACGCAGTGGAAAGAATTTCCAGAAATGGGCTGACGATACGGGTCATTCAGTCAAGGACATCGCAGCGACGGTGGCCGCCAGGCGCCAGCTGGCGGGCGGAAAACGAACAGCAGCATCTCCTTGGCGGCAGGCCGTCACGCGGGCGGACAAATTGCAATTTAATATCTCTGACCCCGAAGTGACGACGGAAGTCTCATTCCTTCTCGCTCAGCATCATAACTGCGCGGAATCCGAGACTATCGGATTGGGCATCCGGGCGATCAAAGGTGCGGAGTGCCGAGCGGAACGGATAGGTGTTCGGTTGGCCACGTTGAACGCGGTATTCTCCAGATACAGGACCGGTCGGATCCTGATAACGAGAATCGCCGTAATATTCGGCTGAGTACCAGTCCCAGCACCATTCAGCTACATTGCCGTAAAGGTCACATAGGCTGAAGGCATTTGGGCGCTTCTGCCCCACGACGGAACGTGTATCGGCCACGTAGTCGGATGACTTTGCCGCATCGTTTCCGAAGAACCATGGGGTCGTTGTACCTGCACGGCAGGCATACTCCCATTGCGCCTCAGTTGGCAGCCGATAGTCCTTTCCCTCGACGGAACCGAGCCATGTGCAGAATGCTGCGGCATCATTCCATGTAACCCGCACAACAGGCCTCTGATCATCCTGCTCTGTCCCAAGAATTCTCCAATCTCGTGCAGCTTCTCCTTTGCTCTCGGCCTCAGTGGTGTAACCTGTCGCCTCAACAAACGCTCGAAACTGGCTTACCGTCGTCTCGCAGTTGCAGCAGTAGTAAGCTGCGCTGAGTCGAACTCTGTGCTGGCCAGCCTCTCCCATCAGCCATTCTGTCTTCGACGTAACGAACGGTTGAAGCGGCTCGTTGTTCGGCTCATCGCGAAGCATATTCTCGATCTCATACATTTGACTACCCATCGAGAATTCACCTGGTGGGATCAATATCATTTTCATCCCAATGGAATTGTCGAACTCGACAGGCATATCCAGATAGTCGGCCCACGCCTTCTGGAAATGCTTCGCTTCCTCAGGACTGAATGGCGCGACGGCGAGGGGAGGAGGAGAGTGTTGCACGGTCTGCGCCGGACTATTTGGCGCGGGCTCGTCTATGGTGTCGTTCGTTGTAGAGCGCTCACCAATCAATCCGACCGAGCCTGCTGATGCAGGTTGGCTTCCTCTGACGTGAAAGAAGCGACGGCAAGCGGAGGGGCTTGAATATAATTCTGCACACGCGACGAATCAGCATGATCGGCGCGAGGGAACTGACCATCGGGTTTGGACAGGAGCGTTTCTGCTGCGGTCTCCAAAGCGAGAACAACGCGAAAGCCTCTATTACAACTTTTCCACGTTGGTGCTGCATAATTTCGGTGACCGGCAGCCAAATGTATCCGATTCACAAACGACGAACCTCCTCGTAGAGGATAAACGAGTTTGTCGGAGTCGTGAAGCTTCTCGTTCGAAAGGGCAAATGTCTCTTGATTCACCCAAATAGCGTCAAGACACCATTCGCAGGCATTTCCATGCATATCGAACAACCCAAAGCTGTTGCATCGCTTCATAGCCACTGGTTTAACGCCTTTGCCATCCATATTCGAATACCATGCATGATTCATAAGCACCTTCTCATCATCGCCACAGCACCATCGACCCGTGCTGCCTGCACGGCAAGCAAACTCCCATTCAGTTTCACTTGGAAGTTGATATGCGCTTGCACACTTATTACTCAACCATGTCGTGAAAGCTGTCGCGTCATTCCACGACACATTCACGACGGGATGTGCCTCGGACTGGGCACCACCCGTATTCCTCCAATTGAAATCGGCTCCCGGCTGGGGCAGAAATCGCCCATCAGCAGATTCGACTAATCCGCTTCCTCCTATCCCGTCGGTTTCAGCCTCGGTCTTGTAGCCTGTGTCATCAACGAAAGCACAAAACTGATCAAATGTCACTTCGGTCGCGGCAATATAGTAGGGAGCGGGAACCACAGCTTTGTGCCGCGGACCGCTTGACTTCACGGCTTCGATAAACCACCCTGACCTATTCAGCATCTCCTCGCTGACAGAAGGAGGCACCGGCTCCGCTATGTCCAAACTGGAAGGCATTTTTTCCATCTCAAATTTGACGTGCTCAGCAATCTCTTCCTCAGTACGCCCCATCATGAACTCGCCCGGCGGGATCAGCACCATCTTCATACCAATCGAGTTCTCAAACTCAACCGGAACGCCAAGGTAATCTGCCCAAGCCTGCTGATACTGCTTGGCTTCCTCGGCTGTGAAAGGGGCAACGGCAATCGCCGGTCGTTGTTTGGCCACCGTCTTTGACTCTGTACCGGTCAGTTCCGCTTCTTTTGATTCTCGACCGTGGAAGCCTCCCCATACGAGCATTGCCACAACAAGTAACAGAGCGACGATTGTCGTTGAACCCCACAGCCAAGTCTGCTGGCTGGACTTCCGCGTGTATTCCATAGTCTGTTCGACTGCCCTCCCAACCGGAGTGAGTCCCGTCGAAACCGCCGATTGGCCAGCAACTTCGCAACAACCTAACGCATCCATCACTTCAGCCATCGACTGGTAGCGGTCTTCCGGTTTCTCGGCCATCATGCGGCGATAAACCGCAATCAGATCCTCGGGCACGTCATCACGTCCGTTGCCCAAGGGGGGGATGGGCTGCTCTCGGTGGGCAAGAATGGTCTTGACGGACGTTTCTTCGCGATAGGGAGAATGGCCAGTAATCAGATAATACAGTGTGCAACCGAGACTGTAGATGTCGGCTCGATGATCGGCGTGGTGAGAATCTGTCGCCTGCTCGGGTGCCATGTATGCCGCAGTTCCCATAACGCTGCTGGCAAGCGTCAATTCCTCCGTCTCCATCGTATCTCTCGTGGGCCACGCTTCCAGTCGGGCTAGTCCCATATCGAGGATCTTGACCGTACCCTCCTCATCCAACAGCAGGTTGGACGGTTTGATGTCTCGGTGGATCACACCTTGCGTATGGGCATGAGCTAATCCCCGTGCTGCTTGAAGCACATAGTCGACCGCCGTCTCCACGGGTAGCGGCCCATGCTTCTTGACGAGTGTGTAAAGGTCTTTGCCCTTGACATACTCCATGACCAGGAAGTGAACGCCATTGGATTCGTGCGCATCGTGCGTGGTCACGATATTGGGGTGCGAGAGCATCGCCGCCATTTTGGCTTCGCGCTGAAACCTCTTCACCTTCTCCTCGGAACTGACAACGGCCGGCGGCAGGGTTTTGAGGGCGACGATGCGATCCAGCGAGCGGTGGAGGGCCTTGAATACAATACCCATGCCTCCACTGCCAATCGTGTTCAGGATGATGTATCTGTCCAGTAACAAGGGATCGCTCCTTTCGGCGAGGAGCACAGAAGCTTGGTAGGGGGTCAGATTCTTCCGCTTGACCATTTCACGGGCCAGGAGTTGGGTGTCGGAGGCGACACTTGGAGGGAGTTTTCCGCGGACTACTTCGACTTCTTCTGCGGTCATGAGGCCGCTATCGATCACTGCCCGCAGGAAGTTGTCGGGAGTCAGTGACGATTGTGGCAGCCGGTCCTCCGCAGGTTGCGACGTATCGGTGGAGACAGATCGTGTCAAAGAATCCAGTACGTCCAAATCCGGGTCGAAGGCCCAATCGGTTCTCTTGAGCGACTCCAGCCGTGCTTGGAACTCGTCGATCAGTTCCGGGCAATCTTGGCAGACTTCTGCAGGACCGGCATCGCGGCCACTTTCCAGCAGTTCGTCTCGCCTGATCAACAGTTCAACCAGTTTGTCGTCGGTAAGCATGTCAAAAACACTCCTCGACGGGAGGGACTTGACCGTCCATGATTGCGTGCAACTGGAGTCGAGCACGATACCAACGCCTTTTTACCGTGGGGACGGAAACATCCAAGACGGACGCGATTTCGGCCTGCGCGAGTCCTCCGTACCAAGTGAGATGAACGATTTCTCGTTCCTCAGCGGGCAATTGCTCCACGGCCTCATGAAAACGTGACCATGCTTCCAGCGAAGCAGGATCGTCATGGTTCGGCTCGTTCTTGATGATGCCACGCTCTTGCTCGTTGGATTTGCCCTGGATGTCCGACTGGTATTTCCCGGCTGCACCGTGGGGGCCAAAATGATGCCTGCACAGATCGATCAGGGTGCGGCGGATCTCGACTGTGGCCAGTCCGAAGAAGGCCCGAGGAGAATCCGGTTGCAGCTTTTTGAGCGACCGGTGGAGCCGTATTGCCACGTTTTGCAGCACGTCGTCGGTCTGCTCCCACCGCTGCAGCTGAGGGTAGCCCCGGAGCATCTTGCGGGTAAGTCTGAGAAGTCGCTCTGAAACCCGAGAAATTACCTCGTCGTAGGCCCGCTCGTCGCCTTGGGCGGCGCAGCTGCAGTAGTACCTGAGTCTGGCCGATTTGGCTTTCGGACGGCTCCATGGCTGCGACGCCCTTTCGACAGAAGGTGTTGTCGTTTAGCGAGTTAGCCATTGTAGCACGCATGAAAGCCAATCCTCAATCACTTTCGGCCCAAATGGATGAACGTGTGCCAAGAGTCCGAGGGATCACGGCTGGGCAGTCAAATTTTCGACGGATGCGGTAAGGTAACGGCACACGAAGCGAACGGATGCGACGATCGGACAATCCCTCCGTGCTGGCAGTGGGGCGGCGCCTCTCCGCTTGAAAGAGGAGGAACGCTCAACACTACGCGAAAGTGATTGCCCGCGTTTCGCGTCATGCATCTGTCCTGAAGATATCCGATCGACACGCACACACAAATTCTGCTACGGAAGGGGTGCGATGGCATTGGCCCTTCAGGCACGCCGCGTGGTGAGCAGCTGGCAGGCACACCGCCCCAGTGTGACGCCAACTGCTCGCCCGAGCGAGGGACGAGAACCGGCGTGTCGGCTTGCGTTCTGGTACCGGGGCGTCGGGCGACAATGCGACTCCGGGGGCCTTTTGTTTTGCGCGGATGCTTCACGCGACATGGCCGGTAGATTGATCCAGACTTCCGTCGGCAGTTGTGGCGACTGGGGAAGGGCTCGCACGAAGCGTTCCGGATGCGCAGCATACGCCCGTGCGATAAAAATACTCAGCCGAACAGGAGCAGCAGGGACAATTCACTTTGCATCGCCATGACCTATCGATTCTCGGACAGTTGGCTCAGCTTGATGAGCAGTTCCACGTCGTCGGGATGGAGAGATGAGTGTTGCGCAGAGCTTGGGGGACATCTGGTCTTGAGCCCACGCCGAAGGCACGCTGGCTTCGACGGTCATCAGGCCGCTCGTCAGCAGGACCAGTGCCGTTGCCACGTTTCTCTCTCTCATCAGTCACCCTGCTTTGTCGATCGTGCAGATTCATCAGAAGTCTTCACGGGCTGGTGCCATGGACTCCAGTCGGACATTTGGCCGGTGTCGCTGCTTTGCCGAACACGGAATTGGTAGCCCCGACCGGCGTCCAGCTGCAACTTGCTCGCCAACGGGCCGATGAAAGTACCGTCGTCGGTACTGACCTGGACGCGCTCGGCGGCGGTCAGCTCATGAGATTTCCAAACCACGGTATGTTCTTCGTCGGCGTTGGCGACTTCGACCCAGCACGCCGCCATCTTTCCTGGTCCCTGATACGGCGTCTTGATCAATACCGGGTTCCGTGGGCAGACAACGGGGCCGATCGGCTTCGTGGAAATGACGAAATTGTCGATCCAACGGGATTGCGTAACGGGCGAACCATCGTTCCAGTAGGTTTCCAGAAACACGGCGTTGATCCCATGTCCCGTGTAGTCTCCTCGCCAGTCCAGGTTCTTCCGCTCCGCTTCCAGGCGACCGTCAATCCAAAGTTGGTTTAATCCGTCTTTCTTGCCCGGTGTGTTGAGTTTGGCCCGAGCTTCGACGCAGACCCAGCGTCCCGACTCCTGTGTGCTGTGGAGCCTGAACTGCGAGGCCGGTTTGTTGCCCAGCCAGTGGAGATTGGGGAAATCGTTGTATCGTGAAGTCACGACGCGGTCGCCACGAACTCCGGTCGCGGGGTCCAACGTCAGCGATTCGCCGCTGCTCCAGACGTGGGCGATCATGGCCTGTGCCCACCCGGGTGACACGATGCTCGTCGCCCGAGATAGTTTCGCCGCCCCCCCACCGGTCCAACCGTGCTGGTGCTTGACGTAGACTCGCCAGTAGATGTCATCGAACGACTGCCCCTTGCTCACGACTCGGCCCGTGGGGCTGTCACCGAAAAAGACCTTGCGGTTGCCCGTGCCGCGAGTCCCTTTTTCGTACCTGGACAACATCGAGCGTCCCTGTCCACCGAAAGCCTGCGTATCGTCCCACGGCCCCTGAGATTCGGTGTACGCTTTCTCGGGACCGTCAAAGTCGTCGTACCAGATCACGGCTTCAGCGGATGCCTGCGGCTGCGGAGCGGACATCACAACGCTGTCAATCCGCGGGACTTCGGGGCCGTTATCGGCTTGAAGGGATCGACCCGACAGCGTGCAGACGATCACGACGAAGATCAACGCGTATTTGGAAGCGGACAAACGATTGCACATGGTTGTCACCATTGGCAAGACAAAGGTCGTGGGGAATGGATGTTCTAACCAGTGTAACAGATCAGTGCGAGAATGTTGTGAGATGCGAAACCACCATTGCGACTTCCGCTCGCCTCGACTCTGGCCAATCAGCTCTGGTAGCACGATAATGCTGCGGGAGACGCCCGTCACTATGAATACATCGCCACCCATTGCCAAGAACATCCTGTTGGCCGGCCTGGCTGCGGGAAGACCACCGTCATGAGCCGACTTGTCGATCGGCTGGCCCCACTGCGGCGCGCCGGCTTCGACACTCGGGAAATCCACGAACTTGGCAACCGGAGAGGATTGGAAGCTGTCGGCCTGCACGGCAATTCCGTCGTCCTTGCCCAGGTGGATTTCAGCGGTCGGCAGCGCGTTGGCCGATACGGGTGTCGACGTTTCTGGTTTCGAGAAGTGATCCGCGACGCCATGGGCAAGGCTCGTTGCGGAGCCGAGAACTCGTCCACGGCGTGCAGGTTGTGGGGCTTGTAAAAGATATTCCGCATTCGCTCGCCGGCACATTCGGCCGAAATCCGTGCCCCCGCGAGACGGTGAAACCAGCGTGATTTCCAGGGTTTTCGCTTCGGCTGAATATTTTGGCCCCATCGCCCACGGGGTCGCGTACTCGACATTCTGTTCGTAAAACCCACCCGGTAGACGGAATGGCGCAACCTGCTCGGGTGAAGCACACCTCGTGCATCTCGGCCAATGAAGAAACGCGTATCTCCCGGAGCCCGCCGCGCCATCATTTTGATTCAGCCGCGCGTAGCTTCATCCGGCTGCAGACTGCTCGGTCGATGTGACCGACAGCAGTTAACAGGTCCGTCGCGGCGCGCGAACGTCGGTCGATTTCCGGCGAGTCCAAAGAACGTCAGCACTCCGACGAGTTGATGAGCCAATCCCTCGGCGCGGCAGCAATCGATCTCTCAGGTGTCGTTCTCGCGTTTCCCTCCTTGCTCTGCCTGTAGCCCATTTCCCTGTTCCTGAGCGAGTCCCAGAGATCGCGTCAAGCCGCCGCGCTGGCCGACCGAAAGCGACTGCGGCTGACCTTGCGCACCATCAGGCGGCACGAACGCCAGACGCGGATGCGTTGCGGCCTCGGCACAACGCCGGCGTGATGGTTGCTGCTGGGCTCGGCCGCTCATCGGTGTGGGGCCGGTAGGTAGCTGGCCAGTTGTGGTCCCCCTGGGATGTACCCAGGGGAAACCAGAGGGAGTGTCGGCGGGTAGGTAGCTGGCCAGTTGTGGTCCCCCTGGGATGTACCCAGGGGAAACCAGAGGGAGTGTCGGCGGGTAGGTAGCTGGCCAGTTGTGGTCCCCCTGGGATGTACCCAGGGGAAACCAGAGGGAGTGTCGCCGGGTCGGTAGCTGGCCAGTTGTGGTCCTCCTGGGATATACCCAGGGGAAACCAAATTCAGGGAGAAGCGGGAAGTAAGATGTGCGGCAGTCGTAGCTGAGACCGCCAAGGGCTCAGCGGCAGCGGCAACAGATGTTCTATCGCGATTCGTTTGAAGGACAAGAAGATGGGGTGCCAAAAAGATAAGTTGGCACCGGAGATCTTTTTGTCATCCGATTTTTTTGTCCTTCATCTGCCCCGTCCAAGGTCTCTGGCACCATTTCGAGATTATTCGCAACACTTTCGTTTGCCGCAAGAAGCGACGCGGCAGCCGTATTTTGCCGTAAGCTCTTTCGGCCGAGTCCCATCTTGCCAACGCGCACCGGTGGCCCACACCTCCGCGCCATCAATTTGATCAATAAGGTCGGGCGAAATCTGTCCCGACCGCGCGGTCACAATGATACAACGCGATTCGCTACGAGCCGTCGGTGATCGCGACCGAAACAGGAAACCGCAGCAAGCCAGAGTGCACCGGTGGGCGTGTCATGTGTCGCCGAGTCCGAAAGCCTTTGTGACGCAGGACGACAACTCCTGCAGGAATTCTCGCATGTGGTTGGGACATTCGACGGGCCTAACAAAAGACTCGGCCTTTTTTGGTCCGGTGGCAACGTTCCTGGCAAATTACCTGCCCCGGGCAGGCGTCGATAACCGCTCCATCCCTGAGCCGATGAAGGGGGGCGTTTCCGCGTATCTCCGGGATCGGTTCCAGTGGTTCGTGTTCGACGTGGTGGAAGTGGGAAAGAAAGTCCAGACGAAGGAGGTGATTCAGTATCGCTCTGCCATCAGCCTTGAACGTGCCCGCAAATATTCGTCGACTTCGGCTCATGGAATCTTCTGTTCGATTGGGTTATGCTTACGCACCGACGACACACTGCCAGTTCCATCAGCAGCAAGACATTGTGATTCTCGCCAGGTTAAGACACGATATGATTCACCCGATTTTTTGTTACCTGGGCATTGCCTTCTCCCTTGCCAAGGAAGAAGCGTGGCTCGATACGCTGCAGAATTACCAAACCGCGTTCTGTCACGCCGTCGGCTCACCGTCGGCGCTGGCGGAAGTAGCCCAGCGCTTGGGGGCCCGTTGCCTGAAAGGCGCAACAGCTAGTCGACGTCTTCTTCTGAAGCAGCCGCAATAGTCGAAAGACGGGGAATAACCGCCGTATGACGAATCGATCTGGACTCACTCGGCAGAGGCAGCCGGCGATCCATGTTGGAAGGCGACGCGAAGGCGGGTAAAATCAGCGTGTCCGCTGCGTCCGATCGGCGGAACGATTCATGAAATGCGCGACGGACGTGGAGACACCGGGTTGCCTCACGTCGCGACCCGGAGCGAGCGACCTGCGACGACGAACTGGGTGAGGATCGACCGATGTGGAGGTTGTTATACGGTTTGTGTATTACGTTGTTGGCCGTTACGTCGCGCGGTCGCGACGGACATGGTGGACGTGCGCCGCGGCGTACCCGACGATGTGTACCTGGTCGTCTATAGCAGGCAGAACCCAGAGCGGGCTGGCCAGTACCGACACTACGCAGAAGTGTGGAAAACCATCTGGGAGACGCAGATTATTGATCGCCTGTTCGAGGTCGTGACGGCGGGCATGGCGGCCGAACGTCGCGAGCAGGCCCAAGGGGTCATGACCCGGCTGCGTAAGGCGGTCAAGCCGATCGACTTCGCGGCGCTGATGGACGCGAAGGAAGTGATCTACGCGCGGTCGGTGCAGATGTCGCCCGTGCCGTTCTTCCATCACCTGATCCTCGTACGTGCGACTCCCGAGGTCATCGCCTCGACTGCTGCGGGAATGAAGAACCTGTTTGCCGTGGCCGAAGATTATACGGACGGCAAGTTTGCGGAACTGGTGGAGAGCACGGAAGGCGAGGCGAACGTCTGTGGTATCGCGCTGCCAGCTCACTTGCCCCTGCAGCCGGCCGTTGCTCAGATGGGCGATCTGCTTGTTTTCAGCTCGTCGAAAGACATGCTCCGGAAAAGCCTCGCGATGCTGGTCAGCGGTACTGGAGCGTCGAAGTTCGACGATCCGCGACTGGCCGCCGCCCTCAGACAATTGCCGGAAATGGAAGATCATCTCGTGTTCTACGATGGCAAGGCTGAGGCTGGCAGCCCTGCGCGGGTTTGGCCCGTTCCTCCAAGCGGTCAGTGACGGCGATGAGAACGTTGAGCGTTTTGTGAAGATCCTCGACAAGGTCTGGGACGACACGGAGATCCTCGATTATGAGGTCACGGTAGGGTACACCGAGGGAAACCTGAACCGATCGGCGAGCTACGGCAAGCTGCTGCCGAACACTGGCGACGCCACGTTGCGCAAGGTGATGTTCGGCGCTCAGCCATTCGAGAAATGGTACGCATGGGTCCCCGCAAATGCCTGTCCTGCTCGTTGGGCCAAGGCGTAAACCTGCACCTGCTCTACGAACGAATCATGGCCATCTTGAAGGAAGATGTGCCGGCATCGGCCGAGCTGCTTGCGCGGTTCGAGGCGATCCAAGAGCAATACGACGTGCATCTGGACGCGGATATCCTGCAGGCTTTCAGTGGCCAGTACGTGTTGGTCTCCGTGCCGGCGACCGGCAGCGGTCAGTCGGACTTTGTCATGGCGCTGCGCTGCGCGAAGCCGGGACGGATCCAGGAACTGATCCACCGCGCCATCGCGGCCGCGCAGCAGGTCGATGTCCCGCAAGTGCAGGCGCTTCAGTTGAAACTCGTGGAATGCAGGGAATGCCGAGGCTTCGAAGAACTGTCTGCAGCATTTCTCGTCATCTTGCAGATGACGGCCGGTCATCGGTTTTCAGGACGGCTGGCTGTACATCGGAACCAGTGTCGGCACCGTCCAGAAAGTGCTCGACGCGAAGGCCGGCAATGGCCCGACCATCGAAGGGACAGAGGCGTTCCAGCGACTCGGACTGGACGTGGAAGGGCCCGTCAATTCCATCGCGTATGCCAATTCCGCCGAGAAGACGCGAAACGCCGCGAAGGCGCTCGGCCGAGTCGGCTTCACCGTGTCCATGTTGATGGGCATGGCCGGAGCGAACGCGAAGCAAGCTGAGCGCAGGCCCGTCCTGGAGGTTCTCTCGCTGCTCCCTCACGTAGCGCAGATCGTCGCGCAAGCTCGACTTCCTCGAAGCCAGAGCCACCGTCGTACAGACCGGCACCGAACCAGACACTTACCTGAGACGATCCGTCACCGTCGTGCGTCCCTTCGCCGAGGCCACAGCTGAGGAATAACGAAGCCCGTCCTACCCACGGGAGCCGAATCGCGCAACGCCATTTAGTCCTGACGCTGCGTGGAGGCCGGAAGTCGCGCGGGACCCGGCGTTGGGAACATGGCAATGCGGAATCCCAGGTTATTGTTGTGAGCACTCGGGCTACCACCAAGCTGTCGTGCCGATTTGACGTAATCGGGTAGTTCTGTAAAGCTGCCACCGCGGACTACTCTGTTCGTACCGATGGGGGTTCCGGTCGGATCGACGTCCGTCGTACCGACGCCGGCCCAATCATGGCACCATTCGATTACATTTCCGTGCATGTCGAACATCCCCCGCAGATTGGGCCGCAGTTGTCCGACGCGGCGCGGCGAAGCCTCTCCCGGACTTCGCAAGTACCACCCATAGTGCTCGAGCAATCGATGGTCGCTGCCAAAACTGAACGTGGTCCGGGTTCCTGAACGACACGCGTACTCCCATTCCGCCTCGGTCAACAGGCGAAATCCGCGCCGGCCCAGCCGGATGGTCCACGCCTGGGGATTGCCGTCGCTATCCCGCGCTCGATGCGGGATCGTCGTAACACTCGTCTGACTCGTCAAAACCAGCTTGCTCGGTCAGCGTGAGGCAATACCGCACGGCGTCAAACCAGCTCACTCCCGTAGCGGGTGCCTGAGCGGGATACTCGTCATGAGTCCAGGCATTCCAATAGAAGTGTTTCCATCCGTGGTCAATCGGATCATACTGCTCCCACGTCACCTCGTGAATACTCACGGCGAGCGGTTTCGTCAGCCGCACCCGCGCAGGCGATCTGGCGTATGCCGGGCGGCGTCGCCCATCAGGAAGTCGCCCTCGGGAAAGACGACGAACGTGAAGTAGATCCTCGTATCTGCATAGAGCCGGCCGGTCACGGCGCAGCACGGGAATGTAATAGCGTGGTCGGTCCGGTTTGGCATTGATTTCGAGCACAAACCACTGGCGTGTCCCGGTCGGGTCGTAAGGCACTGGCGTATGATCAACCTGCGTCACTTCCTTTTCGAATCCCCATTTGCGTAGCAACCAGCCGGTTGCCCCGTGGATCGCGGCGACTCGGGTCGCTGCGGTACGATTCCGTCAGTTGTGCAATGAGTGCTGCTTGCTTGTCCTGATCCACTTCGGCCGCGCATAGTCTCCCAGCGTCAACAACATCGCAAAACGGACATGCACGTCCGTTGTGGAAGCGAGACGTGCCAACAGTTGCTTCGTCGTGACGCCGCGATCTCGAGCCCGGTGCACAAACTGGGTAAGTGCCTCCGGATCGTCCTGAATGCGAAACACGTCCAGGCTGAGCTTGACGTCGCCCAGTCGCAGAAGGCTGATCGCCGCGCCGGCGCGGCGACGACCCAGTGCCACACGTTCGTCGTCCGACAGTCCGTCGGCCGGTGGTTCGGCGACTGTCCGCGCCAGCAGGTCCTCAGTGGTTTCATCAGGCCTCTGTGACACGACCGGATACAGCACGGCAAACTGTGTCGGGCTGCCTGTAGGCAACAAGCCCGCGATCGGGGCAACTTCAGCGCCGGCAAACCGTGCCAGTGCTTTCGCGACGGACTCCTGATGGTTTTCCGACAGGGACTCGTCCGCAAACAACTTCTCCAATTCAGGAATCAGCTTGAACGCGAGCGGCTGCAGTCCCTCGAGCAGCACCGACTGGTCGTCTCGCGTGGCCCACACCAGTTGTCGGGCCAGCAGTGCATATTCCTCGTCCGTCCAGCGTTCCGACTCCGTGGCGTAGGAAGCCAATGCGAACCCAGCGCAGAGGCGCCGATCGTCCTTCTGTGTCGCGTCCTCGAGCGATTCCCACAGCGACCCTGTCACCAGGTCGCTATGCGGCTGCAGAACATCTCGGACCACACCAAGATAGGGTATCGGGCATTCTAACAACCTGGCAACGAGCTCTGGATCGCAGGTGCGCGTCAAAGCAGCATGGGCAAGGCGGGCGTGCAGTTCGTGCTGCGGTTCGTCTTCGCTCGGACCGTCCTCGACAATCGCGTGCAGTCGAGACCGGGCCCACAACTGCCATGGCGACAATCGTTCCATGGCAATCCGCAGGTTGGCCGCGTCCGTGGTCAGCAGATTCTGGACCTGGATGCGTCCATACGATTCGAAGACTCCCCAGGCCAACAGCAACAGGACGATCATGGTGATGGCTGCCCGCCTGGCGTGGACACGCCGCGCCGTCGTCATCACCTTGCGCGGCGCATCGTTCCAGTCTTTGCGCCGTGTCAGCAAGGAAATATTGACAAACTCGACACACGAAGGCAGGTGCCGGTTTTCCGGCTTCGCGCTCCACAGGGCGGTGCGTTCCGCCAGCCGTAGTGCAGCGCGGCCTCGGCGTGTCTCACGCTGTTTGCGGGTCAACCGGTCGCACAGCGAGGGCACCAGATAGTCGTGTGTCAGCTGGTAGTGTTGCAGACCAGGGCCGGTTGTGGCAATTAGCCTGGCGGCTGCATCAATATCCTCCTCGTCCGCAACAGCGGGAGTAATCAGACGTACTTCCTTGTCGAGAATCTGGATCAGATCGGCAAAATCGCTCGGCCGCTCCGCATAGCCGGAAGTGGCACGCAGCACGTCGGACGGCTGTCGGTTACCTCGGATATTCGTCCCCGCAGGAGGCAACAGTGCGCTGAGAACGGCCTGCGCGGCCTCCTGATGATAACGATGCGCAGCCGGGGCGGTGGCGGAACAGAAGGTCTCTTCGAGAAATGTCACTCCCAACCCTTCGGCCCCACCGACCTGGGCGAGCGTGGCCAGGTTCCAGAGTCTGCCCTTGAGCATCTCCGCCAAGAGAGCCAAACGCACACAAATGACTTTGCCGTCCTGGGCGAGTCCCTGCACGGTCGTGTCGAGAAATCGATGGAGTTCCGGACCCATCTGGGCCGGGTCTGCCGGCAAACGCCCGTATACTCTGCCATACTCCTCCAAGACCTTGCGCGCGTGCAATGTGTCAAACAGATCGATGAGCGCGGCGTTGTGACCTTCGACCACGCGCACCTCGAGTTCCTGCATGAACCGCGTGGCGGGGACCCAGAAGTCGTCCCTGACCATGATCAGGGCCTGCAGTCGTCCGCCGTCGCACTGTCGCAGCGCCACCGCCAATTCCGTGTTCTCGTGCCCCCCCTGAGCATGCAGCCATTGTTCGAACTGGTCGAGCACGACCAGCGTCTTCCAGCCGTCAGGGATCCCGGCGCCTCGTCGCAGCGCGGCGAATGTCTGCTGCAAGCTCAAGTCTCCCGGCAGAGCGGGGCAGAGGCGGCGCACGCGGGCAAGCAGACGCGACTCCGTCTCGTGCGGCGTGGCTTCCACAAACACGTGAAGCACGTGATCGGCCAGATGTGGCAACAAGCCCGCCTTGACGAGGGAAGACTTGCCGCAGCCGGAGGGGCCGTAGAGTAAGCTCACCGGAAAGGTCAGTTCCGCTGCGCGCTCCTCAATCCGTGTCTTCCAGAAACGGATGCTCTCCGGCAAGCCCTGCCGATCGCGCGGTCCGGGCAGCAGCTCCAGAAAAAAGTCGGCATCATGTTCGTCAAAGGAACGCAGACCCTTGGGGACGATTCGCACCCGTGCCACGTCCACGGTCATGCCCGACGTACCCGCCTTCGCGCTCCCCCCGTCAGCGACTGTGGACTGTCGTGCGGCAATCCCGGGTGGTTGTGCGAGGATCTCGCGTCCCGCCAGGAAGTAACGCAGGTCGTCTGCCATGTCCTTGGCGGTGGTGTAGCGGTCGGCAGCCCGCTTACTCAAAGCCTTGAGGCAGATGCGCTCCAATTCCTTGGGGATCGAATCGTCGATTTGCCGGGGCGGCCGCGGTTCGACCGACACGATGTGTTCAATCCACTGAGCGCGCGGTCCGCTGCGAAACGGATGCCGGTTTACCAGCAGCTCATAGAAGACGATGCCCAGACTGAAAATGTCCGAGCGCCCGTCGACCCGGTGACCTTCCCCCCGCGCCTGCTCCGGGCTCATGTACGCCGGCGTTCCGGCGTGCCGCCCGCTCCGGCCATAGTCTGCTTCGCGCAGAGCCAATCCGAAATCCACGAGAAATGGCCTGCCGGTGTCCTCCACCAGAATGTTGCCAGGTTTGATGTCTCGGTGCACCACGCCGAGTTTGTGGGCGTGATGCAGTGCATCGGCCAGTGTGGCAGTCAACTCCGCCGACTGCTCGTGACTGCGCGGTGCGTCCTGGCCGCGCTGCTGCAGACTCTGTCCCGCAATGAACTTCGAGACCATGTAAAAGGGGATGTCGTCGCTGCTCCCGACATCGTACACGGGCACGATGTTCGGGTGCTCGAGATGAGCCGCCGCGCGTGCTTCGGCCAAGTAGGGTGCGGCTCCTTGGCGATCCGCGATCTGTCTGGCGTGCGGCACTTTGATCGCCACGGGACGATCCAGTTCGTCATCGTGGGCGAGGTAGACGAGGCCGAAGCCGCCGCGGCCAATCACCTTGCTCACGCGATAACGACCAATGCGCAGGTAGCGGTGTGGATTCTGACGCCGATCGCTCGGTGCCACGACCGTCGGGCGTGTCCAGCGCCGTGGGATCTGTGGTGACATCTTCCAGGACCTGGTCACCATGCTCCTGCTCGTCGCGCGTCCGCCGCATGGCTGCCCAGGGCGATCAGCTGTTCACGGTAGGCGGGAAACCTGGCAACGTACTGGTCGATGCCCAATGGCGACTCCCGCCGGCCACGCAAGCGATACTCCGCCTCAATCAGCGAGACGAGACCGTCGGCGTCGCGCGTCAGTTCCGGATACCGCGTCAGGTACTCTTCCACGCGGGCCGCATCCCCCGACTTCAGTCGACACTCCAAGTCAGCGTGCACGAGTTCCGCCAGCAAGTGCCGTCGCGCTTCCCCGTCACCTGTCAGGTAATCGTCGATCGCCGGCGTCAGCCCGCCCCGCCACGCCTCCTCGAAGTCGCCTACAATCTGTTCACGCTCCGCCGCCCACTGGCTGAAGACTCGAATAGGCTTGTCGCCGGCGTCCGACATGCGCTCTCTCCCACCCAGGCGTGTTAAGGCGACTGAGGAATCGTGATGAGTCTCTGCAGGGCCTCCCGCACCTGCGCGAGGACGCGGTGCACCGTCCGTTCGGTCCGCCGCACGCTTTCACTGATCTCGCGCACTGTATACCCCTCCAGCCGTTGCGCCACGATCGTCTGCTGCGTCTCATCGAGACCCTGCATCAACTGTTCGAGCAAATCAGCCAGGCTCGCCGCTTCCTGTGGCGTGGGGTCACGCGCCAACGCCTGCCCGCAGTCGGGCGAGAGTTCGTCCGACGGCCCGCGACCAACTTCACGTCGCACGTCGCGACACTCAGCATGGTAGGTCGTGGCACGGCGACAACATTTGCGCACCGTAATGCGCACGAGGAGACTCCACAGACCATCCCAGTTCTCCAACGCGAACTGCCCCTGGGCTTGACGTGCAAAGAACGTCCGAAACACGGACTGCACGACGCTTTCCGGATCCGCTTTCGCCTGCAAGGTCGCATCCAGGCGTCCGCGTGCCAGGCCGATAAGGCGGCGAGCGAAACGCTGGTAGATCTCCGCCGCAGCCTGCTCGTTCCCGAGGTGCAGTTGAACTATCGCGTCGCCAAACGACTCACCAGCGGTCATGGTCATACCCCCAATTCATGTGCCGCCCGAACGGTCGTTCCATTCTAGCAACGGTGGTCGGCAGTCGCAAACGGCGGAAGCCGGTTGCGAAACGCACCCGTGTTTTTCTGTTTTTTTCCGTCACCCTTCTCCCCGCCAAATGCATTTGCCTGGTAGAGCAGCCAGGAAACACGAGCCAACGCAGCTCGCCCGGCTGGAGATAATACTGCAGTGCGATCTTCGGCGTGTTACCCAGCCAAGCGGTCACGACGTGCAGCGGGTATTCTGCGGCCAATTCGGTCTCGCGTGATGCACGCATCGCGTGCAATAGCCGAGGCCATGGCTCCAGGACGACAACTCCGCCGTCAGATTGGCTCGAAAGCCCAATACGCCAAGGACGTTTTGTCCTGAGCGAAAGCGGCATGCAGCATCTGCCTGCGGACGGATACTCCTGAGCGGGCAGACCCGCCCGCTTAACTCGCGTTGTCGACCGACGCCGGTGCGGACGACCCCGAACGCAGTCGCAGGACCGCGTCAGCGCGCCGCCGATATGACGACAGTGGCCCAGGGGCTTTCCGTCGTTTCGAGCACCTGGTCGGGGCGACCAAGTCGCCTTAGTGGCCTGCGATTGGAGCCCTCGGGCGATGTGGCATACGTGCACAAAGTGGTTCGCTTCCGCTGCGAAAACGGCAGGTTCTGGAGTACCACATCTACCTCGATCGGTTTGGCCAGACTGGCCTCGGATCATCTGTTGGTGGATTGCCGCCCACAAGGCCTATTGCGGTTGTGTAACCGGCCTCCATGATTGCCCCATATCGTACGCAGCACACCTGCTGAACGGTTTCACTCATACTGCTCGCCCGTTAATCGGTGGTCTTACGGTTACCTCTTGCGACACGATTCGATCTACCACGCTGCTGACATTCCCCACCACCGAGGCAGCCAACAGAGCACAAACCAAAACATAATCGCCGATCCGGCTAGAGTTGCGGCACCTCCCCAGTTTGTCGTGAAGCACTGTACGCGCGTGCGGCGTGGGTTTTCCAGGCAGTACCGAATAGAGATCGTTGTCTCCCGTTTCCACGGACAATGCCAACTGCCCCAACTGGACATCGACGTGATTGTCCCGCCCTCAACGGTTTGGAAGCGGTACACGGGGTGAAAGAGACTCTGCCCGTGGTCACCTTCGCTTTGCGTGATGCGATAACGGACAACCTGGGCAGTAACCTTGGGCCAGCGGCTAATCGTCCACATGGTGTACGCCACGGCGGCCACCGCACCAGCCGTGCACAACGCCATCGCAAATCCGAGTGCAATTGCGGTGGATGTGGCCATCGGTTCCCTGTTAAACAAGTCACAATGGCTGAAGCCAGCCCTGCCGGGACAGTCACATTGTTGTGGTACGCTGAAACCCGATCTTAGCCGCCATCATCCGGCTTCTCCACATCGAACTGGCGATGCCTCTAACAAGGCACCTTCCCGTCGAGCAAGAACGGATGGTTTACTGAACAGTCACACGCGCGACGCATTCATCGTGCGGATCACGACTGCATACCATTCAGTCGCGGACCCTGCCTTGTGCTGCCTCCGGATCAATCCTCTTGAGCGTTTCAAAAACGGTTTCGCGAATGGTAATCGGCTTGCCTTCTGGGTGCTCACCGGAAGTCTCTATTGCATGCGTACGGTCGTCGTCGAGCAGTCTGACCAGTTGTGGTACCGCCTGTTTCGCGTGCGATCCGAATCGTCCGAGCGCATCAGAACTGGCGCCAACAAGTTCGGGATGGTCGGACTCATCGAGTGCGTTGACGAGCGCGGGAATCGCGTCCGCATGTCCAATTTTCCCGAGGGTGCATGCGGCCTGGCACCGAAAGGCGCTTTCATTATCTTGGAGAATCGTCAACAGAAGTGGAACGGCGGCACGTGCTTCCGAACCAATGTCTCCAAGACACGAAATAAGGTCCTGTTCATAAAAGCTCCACGGAGAATCTGGTTTCGTTCCCACGTGTTGTAGCGCACTAATGAGTGCCGGCACCACATCGCGCGCCTCTTCCCCGGCTTGTCGAATTAATTGTTGCAGAGAATGAGCACTTTCCTCGCGAACCAATTTGTCGCCGTCCTCAAGCAGGGCCGCGACCGCCGGCAGAGCCTCCAACCAGACAGCGACTTCAAATCGAAGGACGGTTGCATTTTCGCCGAGAATATGCAGCTCCCCACGCTCTTGCGAAAGGATCCTCGTGCTCCAAATTCTTGGTCCAGTACACAATCTTCTTTCGCTCGGAATTAGATGGTGGCCGCGGAGGAAGATGAATCGGCTTGCCAACACTCACCTCGACAGCGCCAATGTCCGTCCGGCCCAGAGCCGAACGTCGTCACATTCATGATTGGTCATCAGCTCGTTAAGTGTCTCGTCAATCGCGCTCGGATCGAATTTCGGGCCGAACTGCGTTCTCATACTGCCAATCGCATTAAACAGGGGCGGCACGCGAAGATTATCCCCCGGCGGCGGAATTCCCCAACCTCGCTCCCGGTGTTTAGGATCACGTACCGCGTTCAGAAGCGGTTCAACAGACGCCGGACCGATGGCCACCAGTGCTCTGGCGACGGTGGGCTTTACATCTTCCAACAATGTCGGACGACCCGGTTCCGTCGGTGCATTGAGCATTAGGAGTTCAATCAGAGCTGGAATCGCGTCTTCAGCGTCCGGTCCCATCCGTCCCAACGTCGTCGCGGCCTTCATTAATGCCTCAGCGGAGCTACGGTGTTCAAGTTCCTTGATCTCCGAACGAATCAGTTGCTCGCGCTTCTCGGTTTCATACCAATGAAACGCCCCAAATACGACCAGGAGAACGGTGATGGAAACTAGCAGGGGTCTTCGCATTCAAACAAACCCTTCTTTTCCGCAACACGGACTTCGATCCGCCGGCAGATGAGGCACTTACAGGAATTGAACGACACAGCCCCCCTTGCTGCCGAACAGATCTTTCCATTTCCGGGAACCGCCGATGGCTTCATTTTACCCGGTGGTGTTCCGCCCTCAAGCATCTACCACGGTACGCCTCTCCGGAGTTGGGCCCGCTCAATTCATCAATCGGTCGTATTATGATGAGCCCCAAGAACCTCGGCATGCCGACGAGCTGATGCGACAATTCTTCGGCGGGGCAGCAACCGATCTCTCAGGGCTCGTTCTCGCGCTTCCCTACTTGCTCTGCCTGTGGCCCATGTCCCTGTTCCTGAGCGTGTCCGAGAGATCGCGTCAAGTCGCCGCGCTGGCCGACGGAAATCGGCTGAGGCTGACCTCGCGCGCCACCAGGCGGCACGAACGCCAGACGCGGTTGCGTGGCGGCCTCGGCACAACGCCGGCGTGATGGTTGCTGCTGGGCTCGGCCGCTCATCGGTGGGGGGCCGGTCGGTAGCTGGCCAGTTGTGGTCCCCCTGGGATGTACCCAGGGGAAACCAGACTCAAAATGAAGCGGGAAGTGAGATGTACGGAAGTCGTAGCTGAGACCGCCGTAGCTGAGACCGCCAAGGGCTCAGCAGCAGCGGCGACAGATGCAGCTGAGACCGCCAAGGGCTCAGCAGCAGCGGCGACAGATGCAACTGAGACCGCCGTAGCTGAGACCGCCAAGGGCTCAGCAGCAGCGGCGACAGATGTTCCATCGCGATTTGTTTGAACGACAAGAAGACTGGGTGACAAAAAGATAAGTCGGCACCGGAGATCTTTTTGTCATCCGATTTTTTGTCGTTATCTGCCCCGTCCAAGGTCTCTGCCACCTTCTCGAGATTATTCGAAATGCCTTCCATTCACGCCACCGCCGCCCCGGCAGCGGCATTCGACCCTAACTCCCTATGACTGATGACCCAAACAGCCCGTGCGAGGAATGATTATATGATGTGTTGTGCCCTTCGCCAACGCGCACCGGTGGCCCACACCTTCGCGCCATCAATTTGATCAATCAGGTCGGGCGAAATCTGTCCAGACCGCGCGGTCACAATGATACAACGCGATTCGCTACGAGCCGTCGGTGATCGCGACCGAAACAGGAAACCGCAGCAAGCCAGAGTGCACCGGTGGGCGTGTCATGTGTCGCCGAGTCCGAAAGCCTTTGTGACGCAGGGCGACAACTCCTGCACGAAGAATGGGGAGTGGTATGGGCTGTTAACAATCCGGTTCTTGGACCCTGTTTTGCCCGGCGCAGTCGTGATCATTTTTGTTCCCTCCGTCAGCCTTTCGCCGGCGGCGGATCGACTGGTCAGCTGCGGTGATGCGATCTGCCTTGCAGGCTTCCGCCGGGTTGATCTCGGCGGGGCCACGACTGACGAGCTACCTTCACACCATGACACGCTGTCGGTCGCGTCCTCAACGCACCATCATGCCGACTCTCCTTCGCGACCCAGTCAAGCCGAGTCTGTTTCGGCCTCGGCGAGCCGCCGTTTTGCCTCCCAGCGGTTGGCTCGGCCGACAGACTTCGTGTTTCACTTGCAGTAGCTGGCTAGTCCTCAGTCTGCCGGGATGAACCCGGCGGGGCCGCAGAACCGAGTGGAACAGAAGTGGAATAATTCCGCCATGCACACAAGGGCAAGTTTTTATCACGCCAAACCGGGTCCCATTTCCGTCCAGTTTCGGATCGTGCAGGAATTCTCGCATGTGGTTGGGGCATTCGACGGGCCTGAACAAAAGACTCGGCCTTTTTTGGTCCGGTGGCAACGTTCCTGGCAAATTACCTGCCCCGGGCAGGCGTCGATAACCGCTCCATCTCTGAGCCGATGAAGGGGGGCGTTTCCGCGTATCTCCGGGATCGGTTCCAGTGGTTCGTGTTCGACGTGGTGGAAGTGGGAAAGAAAGTCCAGACGAAGGAGGCGATTCAGTATCGCTCTGCCATCAGCCTTGAACGTGCCCGCAAATATTCGTCGACTTCGGCTCATGGAATCTTCCGTTCGATTGGGTTATGCTTACGCACCGACGACACACTGCCAGTTCCATCAGCAGCAAGACATTGTGATTCTCGCCAGGTTAAGACACGATATGATTCACCCGATTTTTTGTTACCTGGGCATTGCCTTCTCCTTTGCGCTGTCGCTCACTCTGTTTGTATCCGGCACACTGGACGAACGGACATTTTTCTATTTGCCTATTGTTCTGCTTATTGCCTTCTATACCGTTCATGCCGTCGTAACCGACAAGCAGACATATCACAAACGGAGCTTTAAGCAGTCCATTTTGACAGCCACAGGCAAGTATCTTCTCTGGGGCTTCATTCTCTTGGCGATCATCGGGTTGTATCAATTCCATCCCGGCTATCGAGCGATGACAACGAATACGCGGCTCTTCTTTGAGCATTTCTTCTATGCTTTTGCCGTGTGCGGATGGCCCTACTTCTTCCTCGCAGATAAATTTCGGTATTGCCCGACAAATGTAATGGTAGACCATTATATTACGATTGCCGTGCTCCTCCGGTGTCTAAAGAGAAAACGCTTTCAACTTTTCAAGCGGAGATTAGCCACCAGGCAGACCAAACGCATGTTGATCTCCGCGGCACTGAGAGTGCACTTCATTCCTGTCATGTTCGAGCAGGTGTATTTCGGCGTCACGGCACTTACGCTGCAGGCGCAAATTCAGCCCTATTCCATGGTGCTCATGCTTACGACTTTGGCATGGCTCATCGATTCCAACAATGCCGGTATTGGCTATTTCTGGGAATCTCCGTTTACAAAAACCTGTTTTCGTGCAATGGATCCGCACCCGAGTCATTGGATTGTGACCCTGGCGTGCTATATTCCATTCATTTATTGTGTCAACGCATTCGTCGTGCTTTTCCCTACTTTGCCAGAGGACTCCCAACGGGTGTTCAGCCAGGCAGGAGTGAATAGCGCTATTGATATCGTGATGGTAACGGTCCTGCTGTTATACATGGCCAGCGGAAGTGCTTTGGCATTTTCCTTCTCCAATCTCTCCTACAAGAAGATCCAGACAAAAGGTCTTTACCACATCATTCGGCATCCGGCAATTACCTTTAAGGTCATCTGGTTTACGTTGGCGTTTTATCGTTTTGCCCCCGCCTATTCGATAGACTGGTTACTCTGTTACGTGTCCTGGATGGCGATCTATATTTGCAGGGCTTTCGTCGAAGAGAGGTTTCTCCGTCGATTTCCAGACTACCAGGCATACATGCAAAAGACAAAGTATCGCTTCATCCCAGGTGTCGTCTGACAAACGAATGTGTGACTCTCTGGCGGAGAATTTCCTGACGTATGCCGCCGACGAGTCATCCATCGGCGTCAAAGATGCGAGCGGGCGGTGAAGGCAACCGCTCCTGGCCCCTCCATCCATCTTGCCACGTCGAGACGTGCCGCGTTACGCGTACTTGTGCTGGCGAAATAAGCGAATAATTCAGGCCGTAAAAAATGACTCCCGCAAACAGGTCGCGAGATGTCTGCTGTCTCGTGGCTGACTCTGTTGTTTGCTGTTTGTCAGGGAGTCGACGACACAGCGTGTTCACATGGCCACCTGCTCGGCCCGCGGGCTTGGCTATCTCGCAAGCCCCATTCCTGCTATGCTGGCGGCAGGCTGAACGGATTCCCCGCCAGTCGACAGACCGCTGTACGGAGTCAGGCCCATGCGCCACCGGCTGGTCCATCTCATTAATCCCCAGACCGATTCGCTCACCACCCGGACCTTGTACCTCAATCGGGCCCTCTACTCGCCGCTGGCGGGCCTGCTGGCCGTCGCCGCCGCCATCCCCCGCGATCGCTACGAAGTGGTGCTCACCGACGAGAACATCGAGCCGATCGACTTCGATCTACGGGCCGACCTGGTCGGCATCTCGGCCATGACCAGTTACGTGAACCGCGGCTATGCGATCGCCGACGAGTTTCGCGCCCGCGGCGTGCCGGTCGTGATGGGGGGCGTGCATCCCAGCTTCATGCCGCAAGAGGCCCTCAAGCACTGTGACGCGGTGGTTATCGGTGAGAGCGAGTTGGTGATCGAAAGGCTCCTCGACGACCTCGCAGACGGCCGTATGAACGGGACCTACCGGGCCGACCGGCTGCATCCGATGGCCGGCCTGCCCATGCCGCGGTACGACCTGATCAAGAAGCACCGCTACGTGAACCGCACATTTGTGCAGACTTCGCGGGGCTGCCATCAAGGCTGCACGTTCTGCGCCGAGCCGCTGATGAACGGTCCGCGGGTTCGCTACCGACCGGTCGACGAGGTGATCCGCGAGATCGAGAGCTGCGGCGCGCGGACCATCTCGATCAACGACGCCGACTTCTTCGCGACGACCGAGCAGCCCAAGGAGATCATGCGGGCTATGCGGGGCCGGGGGCTGCGCTGGCAGGCGGGCGTTACCTCGAAGCTCGCCCAGGACGACCACATGCTCGAACTGGCCGCCGAGAGCGGCTGCACGCTTTTGAGTATCGGGTTCGAGTCGATCTCCCGCGAGACGCTCAAGAGTGTGCACAAGCACGTGAACCGGCCCGAGACCTTCGCAGCACTGGTCGAAAAGGTCCACTCGCACGGCATCATGGTGTTCGGACTGTTCATGTTCGGTTTCGACGGCGACGACCCGACGGCCTTCGAGGAGACCGCCCGATTCAACATCGAGGCCGGCTACGACGTCTGCGCCTACTCGGTGCTCACGCCGTACCCAGGCACGCTCACCTGGTACGAGATGAAGAAGGCCGGCCGCATTGTGTCGTACGATTGGGAGAAGTACGATCAGGGCAACGTGGTGTATCGGCCGGCGCGGCTCGCGCCCGAGGAGCTTCGGCTGGGTCAGATCGCGGCCTACGAGCGGTTCTATTCCCTCACGTCGCTGGCCCGCCGCTTCCCGCTCATTGGTCGCGGAACCGGCTCCAGTGGGCGATCTACAACCTGTTCATGAAGCGGGGGGCCGCCACCGACCGCAAGCAATCGATCGCTCCGCCGACCGAGCCCCCCGCCGACGCGCCGATGCCGCCAATCCTACCTGAGAAGAAGCAATGGCGTGACGCCGTGCTGCAAGCGGCAGGATTATCGGCCGCTCCGCTGCCCGATGGTGCTCGGCGGCAGAGTCCGAAGCATTATCGCGCATCGCCGGCAGAAGCTAGTCGGCTCGTAGTTCCGCCCTATCCTCGTATCTACGCGGGGAGCACGGCCGACCTATCGCAGCAGGAACGTCAAGGCAAGGCTCAAATGAGAGCTAGTCGACGTCTCTTCGCCTAGCCTGGTTTCCGCTTGCCGGCTGGCTCGACCGGCCGCTATAACTCTCGTTGACCCCGAGTATTCGCGCTCAGCGTGCGCGCCGCCTGGGTAAATCGACGTCTCATCAAGCCGCCTCTGGCCCCCTCCATCCGACGGGCCGCGTCGAGACACGCCGCGCTACGCTCGCTGGTGCTGATCAAATTGTCCTGGCCGCAAGGAATGACGCCCGCAAACAGATCGAGAGCAGCGTGTCTGCTGTCTATCTCTCAAAACACTCGTCGCCTGCCCGTCAAATCGCAGCACTTGATCATTCTCGAAACTGGCGACGTACAGAATGTCGTTGTGCGAGTACAACTCCTGTGGAACAAGGAGTCCATCGCTCTCTGACATCACAGCATCAAGGGCACCGCTTCCTGTGTCGTAGCGAAGAACTTCGTTTGTACCAATGTTGGCGATATACAACGAACCGTCGTCCGTCGAGAGCAAGGCGTCTGGTTCGCTAATGTTGCCACCTGATAACGCCGTGCCAGCGTATTCACCTGTCAGGGCATCAAATCGCAAGATCTCATTTGTGTTGTAGCTGCTGACATAAAGAAATCCGTCTGTCCCAAAAGCAAGGCCGCGCGGACAGTTTAGGCCTCCCGACCCGGCGGAGACAAACACGTCGATCAAATCACCTTCAAGTTGATCGTATCTCAAGATCTCGTCAGTCTCGCTGCTGGTGATGTGGATGTTCCCATCATCTCCCACCAAGAAGTCCTCCGCCCACTCCAATGCTCCGGCGAGTCCAGGAGCAGGCAGGAGCTGATCGACGAACACTCCCGTAGCGTCCCCTTCAATCGCCGTCACGTCATCTATCGAAATCTCAACACCCGCGAGCAACCTTCTATCCTCAAGTTGCTGTGCACCGCATGCCAAAAATCACTGGCGACGGGTTCCCACCGTGCTATAAATGCAACCGTGTTACTTGGCGCGAAGTGGATTACTGACCGGAAGACTTGAGAAAGGAGCCGACCATGGCCCGAAAACCGCAGTCGCCCTGGGATCGCATGAAACGTTTTGCGTTGTGGCAGTGGGGCCTGCTGCTGATCGTCGGGGGCCTGCTGGCGAACGTCGTGACCATGGCCTTGCAACCGGCCACGGGCTCGCTCACGGCCGCACAGCGGGGCCAGGCTTTCGGACGCGGGCTGGCCACGCTGCTCTTTGTCATCATCGGCGTTGTGCTCATCATTCTGCACTTCGCGCGGCGTAAGCGTCGCCCTTGAATCAGCCGCCCCCATCGCATGCCCGCTCAGGTGCGACATCCGCATCTGGTCTGTCCCCGCGCCAAACCATTTTTGAAACGAATCGCAGGCGATCCGATGACCGAAGCCATTGATCCGGCCGCGCATTCGGACACGTCGCGTCGCCGTGTCGAGATCGCGACAGCTATTCCGATTTCGCCGCTGACTCGCCATCTTCCGCTGATGGGTGTTGATTGGCGGGTAAGTTCTCCGTCACCGTGCAGTCGAGAAAAACGATATTCAGTGGCAAGCCATCGTCGAGGAGTTCCAGATGAATGAATGCATAATCCTCGTACCCCTCGGATGTGCCCTTCGCGATCTCGATGGCCTCGATCGCTTTTTCGATCTCTGGTGACCGTGTCCGCACGGTACGGGCAATCACATCTCCGAACTCACATGCTTGAAAATAGACCACGGTCTTGAAATGAAGCGTGTAGGATCGTTCACGCCAGTCCAGGAATGTCAGGAAGGCGTCACCTTGCGTCAGCTGAACACTGACAATCCGGCCATCGTGGAAGTCAAACGACTTAATGCATTGTAGTGCTTCTTTCATGGTAAACAGTCTGCGGTGGTTACGTTAAGGTGCGCGGGAAAAATGCGAATTTAACCTCTTCTGATCTCCAACGCGGCCTGCAGCCACGAACATGGGACGCGCCGTGCCCGCATATTGCCGAGTAACACTCTACGACGGAAGCTCTGCCAATCGCGATTGAGCACTCGCATGCCCCAGGAATCAAGTGGACTCGACCGCCTCAGCGGCCGTATCCGAGGTCGGAGCACCTATCGCGGACGTCCTGAAGCATTCGCTCGTTTTGCTCCACCCACTCCTCCAAGTGATCAAGGTGCAATTCCTCACAATCTGCTTCGAATTCCTCTTGCGAGTAGTAGATTTTGCCGTTGAGGACGCCGACGGGCCGCTGTTTCTCAGCCCATCGATTGTACTGGTCCACGTCCTGTTGACCCTGGCGCCAGGCGACTCCAAACTCCCAGAAAGGGCTCAACATGCAGACGGCGGTGGTGGCCAGCACGACAATCAACAGTGCCTTGCCCAGCAGGTCATTCAAGGTCCAAAACATGGGTTTGCTCCCCCATCGCTTGCAGCAATTAACCAGTCAAATGTAGCTTGCGGTGTCGATGGCTCGAACGGGTCGTCCGGCTACCCCGGCGATGCACCTCTGCCGCGTCGCCACCAAGTTGAGCCAACCCGCTTGTCCATCAACCGGCCCGCACGGCGTACGCGATCTAGCGCGTGGCGAAGGCAGTACAACATGAATATCCAGCACAGGCCATAATAAACGGAGAAGAGCGTCATTGGATCTCGAAGGATCGTCACACGAACTCAGGACGGGTGGAGGCTGTTGCTACGACATGTCAGAAGGGCGGGCGTTGGTGCACCGTCCCAAAGCGAAATCCGCTGCCCTATGGCAGCTTAGCGGATACGCGATCTTGGTCGGTGTGGGCTGCCTGCAACAGAAAATCAACGGCAATGAACAGACTGCCTCGTCGAAGTTCTCGGTTTCGTCGTACGCAGCCGCCCGGACCTCGCCACGCGCCCGCGTCTCGGTCCGTTAGTTCGAACGCCCGCGTTATATGGGCATCGCTTGATCGCCGTCACGGTATTCGGTTTCCCAGGTCTTTCCGCAATGCCTCGTTTGACTACGCCCGCGGACAAGCTACATAGCTGATAAGCCGCAAAGTTGGTGTCACGGGGCCGATCCGGGCCGCGTATTCATTCATTAACCCACCATGGTGGATTCATGAGCATTCCCGTGATCGAGCTGGAATTGCGCAGGCTATTGGAGAAATTCGGAGAAGATCGACCCGTCTTTCACGGTCGACTGTCCCGCGGGCTGCGACGTTCCCGCTTCTTTCAGGTTTTCACCTGTCGAACGGGCTTCTTATGCCTGGAACTAACTTACAGGAAACGTGGCAATTCTGGTCCACCGGCGTTTTTTCGTTGGCTGGCTGCGATTTGGTTCGGCCCGCTGGCGATTATCGCTCAGGTATTCATGGCGAGAAGGATCGCAAGGTACGAAGCAGCGCTGGATCTGTCCAGTGCCATGCTCGGCAATGAAGAAGTCGTCGAGCTCAGCCCGCGAGCGCAAGCGGAGTTTTGTAGCCCGATACGACGACATAAAATGGGCGCGTATTGAGCCTCCTGATGCGTTCGAGCGATTTCTTTACGGTGACAATTATCAAGGCTCCGTGACGTTTCGCGAAAGGACCGTCGGCAAAGCCACCATCCATATTTATGACCGGCAATGCATGGACACGGCAATCGACGCGTTTTCCAGACGTCTCAGCGACATCGCAGAGATCCGGGCGGAATTTGATGTCCGACAGCGACGCTTTGTCGCCAAGGATCCTGGGAAGAGCAATCTCGGTATTTGATACTCGGATCATCTCTTCCCGCCCTCCGCTTCCGCTGGGCTGGTCCCAGCGGAGCGACAACTGATCTGCTACCGCATTACCGAACGACCCCTCCTCCCCAACTCTCCTTCCCACTCGCGAAGTTAGTGGGAAGGAATGTTGGGGAAGGGATTTACGCCCTCGCCGGTAGCTGGGCCAATTGTGATTCCGCCCGGGCCAAGCCCTGCGGAAATCGGAAAACATTTGTGAGGAAAACAGGGATGTCATGCGGCATAAATGCTGCAACGCGACTCACATCACGGCGCGATTCCCCGCCGCGTCAGTTTTCGCTTAGCGCCTGCTCGGCGAGCCGTTTGATCCCGTCATAAGCAGGATCCCATGTGCCGTCAGTCAGCAGCTGGAACAGCTGGCGGGCCTCAACCTCGTGGCCGGCTTCCATGAGCACCTGGGCGTGCTGCCAGAGAATCTCGGCGTTGCCTGGCGCGGCAGCCAACGCCAGAGCATAAGCTCGCTGGGCCAAGGCATACCGGCCCGCGCGATGATACTCGCGGGCTCGCTCGTGCCACTCGATCGACGCTGCCGAATCGCCTGCTAAAGGCGACGTGGCATAGTCCCAGGCCAGTTCGTCCTCACCCAGCGGAGCCAGGGCCGCGGCTGCCAGTCGGCACGCCTGCTGATTATCCGCGTCGAGCGATCGCCAGCGATCGGCGGTGCGAACGATCCGTCCGACCCATCGTTGCAACTCGTGCTGATCCAGCGGACCGGCACGGTCGGCGGCGTCGGCCCACCACTGCAATAAACGACCGTAGTCCACACGAATGCGATCCAGGTTGACCTCGTTCGGCACGGCGGCATATTCCAGGTCCAAGGCTCGTTCGAGACATTCGGCGGCCCGCGCCAGATGATCGTTCTGTGCTGCCATCTCGGCGGCCATGCGCCACAGTCTCGGCATCTTGGCGTAGTCTTCGTCCGCCAGTAGTGCATCCAGCATCGCGGCGGCTCGGGCTCTCTGGTCGGTGGTCCAGAGATACGCGATGCACGGCAATGTCCAGGCAAGCCGTGCGCGCGGCCGCAGAGACGCGGTGACCGCCGCCAGGATACGCTCCGCGGCGTCCCGCTGGTCCAACTGATGCAGACGCCATGCGATCACCAGGGCAGATGGGTTGATGTCTTCAGCCAGCAGCGCGTCGGTGATCCGCCGCACAACCGCATTCCATGCCTGGCCGTCTTTGTCGTCGGCAAAGAAAGTAGTCTTGATCTCCTTATCGATCATCGGAGTGACGCCCGCCTGCAGCATGTCGTCAAGCAACGCATCGAACAAGCTTCGACCCCGACCGGCGTCACCGGTTCGCGCGACCGCCCGGGCATGATCCAAACGCAGGAAGTAGGCGTGCGCCGTGCGATCGGAAAACGCATCGCCGGCTGCATCCATCACACGGATAAACGCGTCATCACCGCCGTACAGGCGGACGGCGGTCAGCACCGCGTTGCTCAGCGGCAGGCTCGACGTCTGCTTTAGGAATCGCACGGTTTGGCGTTCCAGCCGGCCTCGCCGCTTCTGCCCGGAATCACCTGGTTCCAACTGCTGCCAGCCGAGGTGCAAGTCGTGCAGCATGGCGATTTGCGGGAGGAAGCTGCCGGTGGGCGCCTCGAACGAGCCGATCGCCGCGGGGTTGACCGCCTTGCGTGCGCGATTCTCCGCAGCCAGGTAGTGGGCCAATGGCGTGGCTGGCTGGTCCAATCCACGGAACAGCCGGCGGACGTCCAGATCGCCCGCCGGGCTCGCCTCGGGCTGGCCGTGCCAATCGATGCCGGCGGCCAGCAGCAAGGTGTAGAAGCCCAGTCGCTGGTCCCCTTCATCCAGAAAGCACCAGAGAATTGTCGAGAGCATTGATTCGCTGCCCACGGCTGTCTCGGCCGCGAGCACGGCCAGCGCGTCTTCGTCGCTCCAGCCGTCATGAACACCGTCGTCCTTCAATCCGCGAGTCTGGAAGATGTGTTCCCGCGTTCGCCACGGCAGCGGCACAATGACCAGCGTCGGATCCGGCGTCAAGTGCGGTGGGTCGCAGGCATCGACGGGTATCTTGTACCGCAGCAATACCCGCCCGTCGGTGTCCATCCGCTGGACGGTACCGTCAAGTGCGTATGTCTCGCGCAGCAACGGTTTGCTCGATTGGCTGCGGACCCACTGCCGTTCAGCCAAACGGCCGTCGGCCGCAAACACCAGCCGCAGTTCAATTCGCTCGGCCGCGGCCTTCGGCTCGTCTGACGAATCCACAGAATCAAGGGGAACGATCGCTACGGTATGGTCGTCGATTGTGCGCACATCCGCTCCAACAGCCAACTGGTCGACGGCGGGCACCAACCAAGGAATCATGCGGTACACCGTGGCAGCATGAAAGCGGCTATTGCGACGCTCAGCCCCGACGCCGATTTCCGGATACAGATGCCAGAGTTGTTCCGCGTCGCAGAGGATTTGTTCGCGCAAGCCCAGCGGAGTGCGGCTCTCCATCCGCCAGCGTCCGCGGCCATCGAACGCCAAGCTTGATTCGGCTGCGGTCGCATCGCCGAAAACCACCCGTTGCCACCCTCCGCGGCGAGCCCGCTCGACAAGCTTCCTGGCCCGGCGATCGATGGTGCCGTTGGCAGGCTGCGGCTCGAGCTGAGCCTCGGAGTCCAGCACCGCTTGGACGTCCGCCATGTTGGTCTGCATGCCAGGAGCCAGGGCCAATAGATCTTGAAGGAGGTCGGCCACGATGTCCGCCCGCTGCAAGGGCACGATCCGCACTTGTCCACGGCTCACGACAAACGTCAACTTCAGCGGCGACAGCAGTCGCTGCAGTACTTCAAGCAACGGCGTATCGCCCAACTGGAGCGTCACCAATTTATCGACCGCGACGCCGACCTGTGACAGTCCTTCTTCATCGATCTGAAACGCGACGCCGTGTTGCTCGCCCAGTTTCTTCAGAACATCGCGGAGTGCCATTCCTGGGAAATCGCAAGAGACGTGACTTGCCAGGATCGCGAGCAAGTCCTGAGTGGTTGCAGGATTCGTCGCCAGATCGATCGATCGATAGTGGCGGCGGCGAGCGGTCAGTTTGGCCCAGTCTCCCGGTGTGGGGTAGGCGAGCGGCGGTTCGCCGACAAGCGAGAGAAAACCGCGACGGACCGGCGTCTCCCAATCCCAGAGCCGAATGGTCGAATCACCGGCTGTCGTCGACAAACTGCGCCCGTCGGCCGAGAAGCTCACTCCCTCTATAGGCGTGATGAAGTGCACCGAAGAATCGACCACTTCCCACATCTTTTGAGCAAGGTCACCGTTGGCGTCCAAAAGAAAATCTCGCGGGCCCCTGATTTTCTGAGTCTGGCTGATGATCAGGCTCAGATTGGCAGGGAATGCGTCGATGCTACCTGGCCCACCTGCTTCGGCCCACGCGTCAGGAGCGATGGTCGACTGGATCAGCTGGATCAGACTGTCGAAGTCTTCATCCGTCGTCCCGGTCCCAAACGTCCTGTCGCTATCCTCGCGCCGACTCCGATTAGACCTGGTTTGGTCGTTCCACAGGATCAGCGGTTCCTCTTCCTCTGTCAGGATGATCCGTGGAGTGACCATCAGGAGGGGGTTTTGTGCATCGAAAGCGTCGTAAACTGCGTCGTAATTTCCATTCCATGATTTGAACATGCGGTGCAAGCTATTGCCGAAACCGCTGGGGCGAATCCCGCCCAGCATCAGCGTGCCGCCGTCCGGAACGGAGACACCTGAGGTGCTTGAGTAGATGGGCCACGGTAGGACCCACTTTTCGGTCAAGTCCACATTGCGCCATCCCAAGGGCACTGCGTGAACGCTCCAATACCAATCGGCCGGCTGTCCCTGCCGGCGGCCATCAACCTCGCCCCAGTAGTTCAAATAATTTGAGTTGGGACCGAGTGCGTAATACGACTGGTACAGTTGCCCGACGCTCATCGCATGTGTCGGATTTGGCTCTGCCGCCAGGGAACTCGCCCGCGTCTGCCCCGGCAAGCGAACCAAGATCGTCTGCAGGACCTGGGCGACGCCGGGCCTGGCCGCCTCGGGCTGGGCTTTCTGGTCCGTCGGAGTCACCGGCACGTTGGCCAGCGGTTCCTGCACGACCGGGATCTTGGTGGGGCACGGGTACAGCGCCCAATGGTCCTTGCGGCCGCGGTCGACGTGGAACTCCTGGTACATCTGCTCGTTTTCCAGCACCAGCAGCGAAGTGAACGGCGACATCACGTACATGGCCATGCTCAGCCGCACAATTTCATCGTGGTGCGCGAAGGCGTCCGCGGCAACCAAGCGGTCGATCTCCAGCTTGGCCCAGGTCCGCGGCAGGTAATCGGCCTTCGTCGAAACATCGGTTACGGGCACGCGCTGGACAAAAGCCTGGCCATCCTGCTGCCCGGTGATTTCCACGAACTTGGGAAGTGTCGCATTGGCGTCCAGACGGGCGACAGCAAACAACTCCTCGCCTTCGCAAATCACGTCGGTCGCCGTCAAAAACGCCAGCTGCTCGCGATCGTCCACGACGCGCGCGGCTACCAGCCGCGATGCATTGAGCCGCGAGAGTAATTCGATCGTCCGCCAGGTCACGGGTTCGTCGGGATTGATCTGTGTCAGATATCCGCCGGTTCGCGCCACCGCTTGCTGCATCAAGGTCCGGTTCCAGCGATTGCCAACGCCAACACCCACATAGCCAGCGGTCTCGGGCAGCTTGCGGACCAGCGAATCCTGGTCCGTAGTGCCCAAGCTGGCATAGCCTGAGCCCAGGTGCACCAGGCAGGGGTTTTCTAAACCGGCGATCGCTTCCGCCGCGGCTCCGAAGGCGGCGTCCAAGTCCAATGCTCCGACCAACTGTGTCTTGTCCAGGAACCGCGCGGCTCGCGCCACGTTCCTGGGTGTCGCCGCCAGCGGCCGATCAGCCAGGCGGCGAATCCGGCTGCTGGCCGCCAGGATCGTGAACGTATCGTCGCGCTCGGCGTTTTCCAGCAGTGTCTTGACCACGTCCACTTGCACACGGGCCAGCACCGGATTCCGGTCGGCGGAGGCCTCGAACAGAAACACCCAGTCGCGGCGGCGCGGGGCCGGCTGCTGGGACGGCTCGAGCCGGTATCGCAGCGCCAGGTAGCGATGATCTTCGTGTTCGGCCGATACGAATCGTACCTGGCCTGTTGGGGAGTTTTTCCCGTCCCTGTCCCCGTCCGCGGCGGCCTGATCGGACTGCGCGTCCCACAGCTGGATCACCACGTTGCGATCCGGCTGAATGCTTTTCGCGGAGGCATTCAATATCAGGTCGGCCTTGTCTTTCGAAGCTTGAAAGTCATAGGCATCGGCTTCCCAGCGGCAACGGGCAGCGCCGGCCGCCTGGACGCGACACGACCATTGATCCACGTTGGGCATGTTGTGTCCGCCGGGGAAGCGGTATTCGGTGCGATTGCCCAACCGCGCAAGGCGTTGCGTGTAGCTCAACACGATCCGCTTCTCCTGGCGAGCCTCCAGTGGGAAGACGCGCATGCGAAACGTGCTGCCATCGATCCACTCCAACAACGCCGGATCCTTCTGGCGGCGGACGATCGACTCGAACACGTTGCGCGCATGTTCGCGTTCGGCCATGCCCCCTTCCATCAATTCGCCGTTGACGTACATGGCCAGCCGCGACAGCGACGCATCCGGTGGCAGGGGAAAGAAGAAGGTGCCTTCCATCCGCCATGTTTCCTGATTGAAATAGGTCTGGTCGATGGTCGTACGGGCGAAACCATCTTCGATGTACACGTCGATGTGGTATCGCCGCATACTGAGACTGGTTTCCTTGCCGTCGGGGCGTTTGGCGACCAGTGCGCCGCCTGTGTAGAGACTGGCCGGCACCAGCGGCGATTCGGCGGCGACCATCAGGTCGCGCGTCCAATCGATGGTATGAGTGGTCGGCCCCAACGGCGCCACGGTCAAGTCGTCCGGGTGCTCGTCCGTCAGCGCTATCCGCTGGCCGGCGTTCAACGGGCGATCGACTCCACTAACCTGCACGCGGCCTTGGATCACGGCCACCGACGTGCGTTGCGGTTCGGCCTGCACGTTGAATTTGGTGCCCAAGGCGATTAGCTCGCGATTTGGGGTGATGACGACAAAACGCGGATCGCCGGCCGGGCTAACCTGGTCCGGCGTCGATTCGTACCGTGGGGCCACGTCGACGTAGATCTCGCCGCGGTCAAGCCTGATACGGCGAGACTCCGTAAGCGTGACCGCCGTGTCGCGGTTCAGGTACAGGATCGAGCCGTCTGGCAATTCGACTCGGCGACGTGCGGAATCGTTGGTCTCGAGCGACTGGCCTACGCCCAACAGCGTTGCGGACGGGGAAGCGTCTCGTGGTCGTGCAGTCATGGCTTGTGCGATCAACCGGTCAGGGGTTGCCATCTCCAAGCGGGCGGCACGGCGTGTGCTCGATTCTCCGGGCAGTGCCTGGGAATTCTGTGCCTGATGACCGGTCAGGTGTTGCCAGAACGATGTCTCGCTCAGTCGCTCGAGGGCGAATCCCGCCGCGATCAGCAGTGCGGCAGCCACGCTCCAGCTGGCGATCCGCACCAGCGATGGCCTCGGCCGCACGGTCGAACTCCGTACCTGCCGCGTACCCTCGGCGACCATCGCCTGCGTGGCTCGCTGTGCGAATTCCGCGCTCGGTCCTTGGGGGCGATAGGCCGTGGCCAACAATCGTTCCACGTTCCGATCCGCTACGCCATCGGTACGATCGCTATCGGAAGGGATATGAGAGTCGTTCATCTCCGAACCTCAACAAAGCAAGATGGAAGCCTGCCGTTAGAGCGTCGATCGGTATCATGCGCGCACCGTGCGCACATGCCTATGACGCCAACCGCTCGATGGGGAACGAATCGGGAATGCGGAATGCGGAATGCGCAATTCGGAATGAGAAACCGGATGAAAGTCTCATACTGATTCCGCATTGCGCATCGCGCATTCCGCATTCCCTAATCTTTCGGGTCGACCAAGAGCGTACCTCCCGACGTATGACTTCGTTTTGGTTGGGGCCAACGGCCACCTCGCGGAAGGTGCCACCCTGATATTCGGATTGGGTCATATGTCCGTCCTTTTCCAATACCGCAGGCTTGCCCTGCGGACGTTCACGCTCGCGGCTACAAACCGGACTCCAAGCCGAAGCTCTTGGCCAATGTGCCAAACGTGGCCCGAAAGGCTTGGCGGGCTCGCGTCAGCTGGCTCTCGGCCGCCTTCTCGGAGATCTGCCACAATTCGGCCAGATCACGAATGGTCTTGCCCGCCACATACTTGGCCTCGAGCGCCTCGCGATAGCGCTGCGGAAGCTGCGCCATCGTCGCGTTGACCATCTCGCGAGTTTCCTCGCGTTGAAGCACGTCCTCCGCCAGCGGAGCCGATTCCAGTTGCGAGTACACGGCCCGCAACTCTTCGTCCAGCCAATCCCAGCGGGTCAGCAGGCTGGCCGCCGAGCTTTCGCGTCCCAACGCGCGGCGGATTTCGTTGCGGGCCAGGCCGGTCAGCCAAGCGTAAATGTTGTCGCCACAGCGCTGCGGCTGATATTTGTCGAGCTCGCGAATCGAGCGGACCAGCGTTTCCTGGACCACATCTTCGGTCAGGTGTTCATCGCCGCCCAGCCGGTAAAGGCAGAACCGATAGACGGGCCCAAGGGCAAACTCGGCCAATCGCTTGATGGCAGCCTCCTCGCCGCTCACTGCCGCACACTTCCAACGCTGATCGAAAGCGCCACCGCGGCTCGTTTCTCTACCTCCGTGACTCGTCTCACCCTGCATCCGGCGTTCCTTCACTTTGACGGGCGCTTGTTGTTGTGGCCGATCATGGATTGTGGCCGGACTTGCGACCAAGCCGGCCCTCCCCTCGGGCTCCGGAGATCTCAGCCTTTCACCGTCAGCATACCCTTCTATGTCAGTTGGCGGGAACTTTCCTTCTCCACCAGGCTGGGTTTTGGCCTAATCCCGGCACGACGCAATTGTCATCGACTTCAATTCGATGCCAAAGCACTTGGCGGGCGTTGTGGCGCATCGGACACGGTGGCGTACAAGCGGCGCTCGGAATAGTGGGAGCCGGGTGCCAGAAGAAATGCTCAGGCCGTGCAAAAACGAAGCGGGACTGCGGAATGCGCAATTAGGAATGAGAAACCGGGTGAAAGTCTCATGCTGATTCCGCACTCCGCATTGCGCATTCCGCATTCCCTAATCGTTCAGGTGGTCCAGGTTGGCAAAACCAGATTCCGTGACGCCCTATCTGGTTGCGGCCACTGGCCGCGTTAGCGAAAGTGTCATGTCGATATTCGGATTGGGGCACACGTCCGTTTTTTTCCAATGCCGCGGGCTTGCCCTGCGGAGTTTCACGCTCGCGGCTGCAAACCGGACTCCAAGCCAAAGCTCTTGGCCAATGTGCCAAACGTGGCCCGAAAGGTCTGGCGGGCTCGCGTCAACGGGCGGCCAGCCCCCTCACCACACGCTGCGCGAAGACCACGGCCACCAACGCCGCCGACCAAGTGATCACGAAAACGCCGGCCCAGATCCCGTCCAGGCCGAAGTTCCAGACCCGAGTGGCCAGGTAGAAAACGGCCAAGGGTGCAGCGAGCTGCCGGTACAACCCGATCCACAAGGCGAAGGTGGGCCGCTTGAGCCCCTGCAACACAGAAGTGTTCACGAACAGGATCACGTAGGCATACTCGATAAACGCCGCGATCTGTAAATAATGGGCGCCGGTGGCGACGACCGCAATATCGTTGGTGAATAATCCCATGAGAAACTCCGCTCCGAAAAAGAGTAGGACCGCACCGCCGGCCGCCATGAATCCGCCGTAGATCAGGGCCTTGTGGACGGTCTGCCGCACCCGGTCGTAGAGGCCGGCACCACCGTTCTGCGCCGCCAGGGCCAGGGCCGCCGTGTGCAGGCCGATGGTCGGCAACAACACCAGCTGCTCGATGCGCGTTGCGACGCCATAGGCCGCCACGGCCTCCTGACCAAAGCGACTGAGATAGTAGGTGATCACGAAGATGCCCAGGGCCACAGTCATCATGTTCAGGCTCGACGGGATCCCCTGGCCCGTGATGGCTGCCAGCACCCGCCGGTCAGGCCGGTAATGCGCGCCCTCGCGGATGTGGAGCATGCCCGTGGCCCGGGCCCGCAGGAGCAGGTAGACCAACCCGAAGATCTGCACCAGGATCGTGGCCGCCGCCACGCCCTTCATACCCATGGCAGGCACCCCGAAGCCGCCGTACATAAACCATGGATCGAGGGCGATGTTCGCCACCGTCGCCACAATCAGGTAATTGCGGAAAGCAAACATGTCTCCCTGCGCGTTGAGAATCCCGTTGACCATGAACACCTGCAGCACGATGGGTGTGCCGGCCAGGATCACGAACATGTAGTCCAGACAGATTCGTAGGTATTGCTCGCTGGCTCCCAACAACCGGAAGAGCGCCGGCACGGTGGCGTAGCCGAAGGCCATAACCAGGGCCGACACCAGCAGGCTGAGGATGAGTCCCTGGCTGGCAATGCGCGCCGCTTTAGGCCGATCGCCGGCACCGAGAGCATGGCCCATCAGCGCCGTGACGCCGGTGGAAAAGCCCATCCCCATGGCCAGCATCAGGAAGAAGATGGGGAAGGACAGCGAGAGGGCTGCCAGGGCGTCCGTGGAGTAACGGCCGGCCCAAAACGTATCCACCACGTTGAACAGGGTGTTGAACAGGAATCCCACGGAGGCGGGAATCGCCAGCCGGCGGATGAGTTGGGGAATAGGCGCCGTGGTCAGGTCGCTCCGCCAGGCGGTGGTCGGCGCGTTGTCGGATTTACGGCGGCTGGGGGTCTTCTCGCTCAAGAGGGAACTCCTCGGAAGGCCGTCGCAGCGGCCTTGCGCTGGGTGGATTCGGCGGCGGGTCGCGGAATTGTAGGTGATTCAAGAAGATGGTGATGCAGAAAGACAAGTTACTCAAGATGGCCTCACACCGCCGGAAGGCCTTCGGCGGAATCGACGAGCCAAGGTCGGCAGCAAGAGCAGCCCCAGGGTCCCCGCGACCAGGCAAACGAGGGCCGGGACACCAAAACCTATCGGCAGGAACCCCAGCCCGATGGCGGCCACGGCGGTGATCAACGCGTAGGGAATCTGGGTACGGACGTGGTCGTAGGGTTCCACGCCGCAGGAGATAGAAGTGACGATGGTCGTGTCGCTGAAGGGCGAGCAATGGTCGCCAAACACCGCGCCACTGAATACCGCCGCCACGATGATCGGCCACTGGCTCTCTGGCAAGCCCATCTCGGCCGCCGCCGGAACGGCCAGGGGAAAGAGCAGTCCCATCGTGCCCCAGGAGGTGCCCGTGGAGAAGGAAACCGCCGCTCCGGTGAGGAATACCAGGGAGGGCAACAGCACCGTTGAACCCGTCCGCGCGGCCAGTCCCGCGATCAGCTCGGCCGTACCCAGAGCACCAATGACGCTGCCCAGGATCCAGGCCGCCAGCAGGATGAACACGGGGCCGACCATGGTCCGCACCCCGCTGGCGAAGGCGCGGGCGACCGATCGCAGGCGTCCACGCTCCCGGCGCGGAAAGAGCATCGCCGCCGCCACGCTGGACGTGACACCGGCCAGTACCAGCACGAGGGGCCCGGCGTCCGAGCCGAAGGCGGCCACGAGCTTGTCCCATCCCAGTGGCAACACGGGTCGCGGGCTGCCCAGGGCCAGAAAGAAGAAAAAGAAGGAGGCCAGCAGCACACCCAGTGGAATCAAGGCGGAGGCGACGCCGCCGCCCGGCTCGGGCGCGGACTGCGGCGCGTCGGCCGGAGCGGTCTGGCTGACGAAATTCCGCATCGGCCCGGGGTGATACTGTCTGCGGATGGCCACGAACACCAACACCAGGGCGAACCAGCAGTAGAAGTTGTAGGGCATCGACGCCAGGAACACCGAGTAGGGATTCACCTCACGGCCCGTCAAGGCGTAGGCCTCTTCGATCATGGACAGTTGAAACGCGATCCAGGTCGAGATGACGGCCACGCAGGCCACAGCCGACGAGGTCGAGTCGGCGATGTAGGCCAGCTTGACCCGCGCCACGCCGCTGCGATCGGCCAGGTCGCGTCCCACACGACCCACCACCAGGCCGCTGGCCAGCCCGTCGAAGAAGCAGAGCAGGCCCAGGCCCGCCGCGGCGGTTTCCATCTGGCGAGCTCGATCGCGTCCCGGCCGGGCGACACGCAGCAGCAGCGTACGGAAGCCGCCGCCAGCCTCGAGAAGCGCGGCGAATCCTCCCAGGACGAGCGTAAAGACGATGGCGCCCTGCTTCCAGGAACTTCGCAGGCTGGGCGCGAGGTGGTCGGCCAGGACGGACCAGGTCGCAGCCGCCGGATTGCCTCCAGCCAGCAACACGGCGCCGGTCAGGCCACCCGCCAGCAGGCCGAAGAGGGCCTGGCGGGTGGCGATGATGACCACGAAGGCGGCGACGGGGGGCCAGAGGCGGATCCAGGTCGTGTCGAGGAGGCAACAAGTGGCGGTTCCCGCGATGGCGACCAGCAGGGCGATGAGAATTCGGCGGGGCATGGACGACACCTTGGGGACTTGGGTATCGGGCCCGTTCTCCGTGCTGACGCTTCGCAGTCAGACGCGATCTCTTCCAGAGGATTTCCGCTACACGTGCTTTCGACCGATCACCTACGGCCGGTGAACCGGCTGCCGCAACGCGGAATTGATCGAGTGGTTACAGGCCGAGCAACGACCCGGCAGGACCAGCCAAGCGGCTGACCTGAGAGAATGCCCGCTGCGGGCGGTGCGCAGAAGCACCTCAAAGAACCGAATGCGTCTCCCGGAGCTCGTGGTGGATGATCGCTGTAATCATGTCGTCGAGCGTAATGTCGTGCTCGAACGCGGGCTCACCTTCCGACAGTTGGCGATACTGCTGCGTAATCAACTGACGCCCGGTTTCGCTGAGCGCGAGTCTCTCCAGTGCCTGTTTGCGAAGGCACTCCCAATACAAACATGTTGTCATGAGTCCACCCCGATGTTCACTGCCAAGGGAAGAAAATGGAGTCGCGGGGACGTTGATGGACCTGCGGCTCTGGTCTGATGGCGTAGCCACAGCAAAAACTGCCCCCGAGCTCTTTTCCTTTATCGGATACGAACACCGACATAGATGACAGCAATACCCAGGAGTGGTCATTTATCGGTACTGAGACCCCATAGAATAATCATCATCGGTCTGATCGGACGTAAACAAAACCACAGTCTCGAGGTCGTGATTCTGTGTGAGGGCAAGTGAAGCCGTGTATGTCTATACCAATGTCAGCCGCAATGACTTACAGCAACTTCAGTGTCCTTTGGGTTGCAGACAGTCAGCTGAAGGTTGATTCCCACTTGTTTGGGAGGGGAAAAATGGCCGGTCGCATGCTGTGGATTGTCGCGCTCTGCGTGGCTACCGCCCAGCTTGGCCTGATGGCAACAGGCTGCATTGCGACACCTCCCATCCGAGAATTCGATGCGTGGATTGCGGCTGTCAACGCTGCCCAGGGCACCGTCACCATCCATCACAATGCGACGCAGTACAGCGTCACGCTTCGAACGGACGGCAATCCGGTCTATCAACGCGTTCGCCAGGCCCCTTTCACGGAGTTTCCCAGCGGCCAGTCGATGCGATTCTGGGGTGCGCTTGACACCGCCGTTTCGTCCATCACCATCCAGGGCATCCGCCGAGCCACCAGCGACGACATCCAGCAGTAAAACAGGTCTGTAGGTCGGTGCCCGTCAAAACGAAAACGGGAAATGGACGCGCAACCTCGAGTCTGGCCAAGTTCTTCCCGCACCAGCTTCTTCTTTTCCAACTGCTACAGTTCTTCGTAGACGATCCGTGGGACCTTATGTGCGTGCCGCATTTGCCTGGCTGCGGCAGCAAGTAATCGCGAATGACCTCAAGTTCCTAAGGTGGCCGTTGGCCACTGCCAAAGCGGGTCGTGGGCTAACCTGTGCTCACCTATTTCTAAAATTCTAATAGTCGGCGCGAATCACGACCTTGCCGCTAGCCGCTTTCAAACACACGCATTCTCTGGCCGAATCGAATTCAGCGGGTTGGCCGTTTACCACAATGGACACTGGCTTCTTTCCTTCCGGATGTCGCAAGCGTAAAACGAGCATTCGACAGGCTTGGCGTGAAGGAGGATCGATAACGGCTTCGATGTAGCCTTGGTCCACGTGGGACGTGATGGCGTAACTCACCACACCGAAATGCGACGGAGCATTCGTCACCGAAACCTCCATCCCGTCTTGCAGCCAGTTGTTGGTGACAAAGGGTGCCAGCCACAGGTCGTCTCCGCGCTCCATTAACAGCATGGTCCGCGTCTGTTCCAACAGCCAGGCGGTTTCGTGCGTCTTGTTCCACGCCCCTACCTGATGAAAATGTTCCCACAGCGCCAGAGTCTCCGTACTGAGCATGGGAAAGAACGTGTTGAAGTAGTTTCGAATGAACGGTTTCACGTCGTCATTGTGAGCCAGGACATCCGCGTAACGAGTATAGTAAGGCTGCAGCTTCGCGAAACCACCATACGTGAACCAATCCTTCTTCATTTCCTCCGGCGAATAATTGGCGAGCCCAGGATGGAGGAAGAACCAAGCGTCTTCCATGTAGTTCGTGATCCACTTACCGTCCCTGCTTCCAGGGTCGAAAATACCAAGCTCCAGTAGGTGGTTTGAGCCAACTTCGACATCGTGCCCGATGGAACTGACACCTTTGTAGAAATCCTTCGTCAGTCCAAAGCAGTAGAGACTTGAAGGATACGCCGGGACCCAGGTCCCGTTGGAGAGAGGCAGTACGGGCATGCGAGCCTGGTTCCAGCGATAGGCACGCAGAATGTCCTGTTTGTAGTCGGAGGCGAACTCGGCAATGGCGGGAGCCCCCGGATAGTGGATGTCCGACAACGCATCGGCCATGGCGCGAAGCCCCGCGTAATAGTAGCCGTTCGCGTAGAAGTAGTAAGCGTATCGTTCCCAATCCGCGAGCACGCCCGGCGGCAGCAGTCCGTATTCCGGCATTTTTTCGCCATCCGCATCCATTTTCATTGTCTTCCCACGTTCCCGGACGATCCATTGGCATGCCTGATCGACCTTGCCGGCCACGCTTCTCAGCCAGTCCTGATCGTTGGTAAGTTTATAGTGCTCGCCGACGGTCCAGAGATTCTGTCCGGTCCCCATCAGCGTGTAACCATTCGCGAGACAACCTCTGGCGTCGTATTTGCTGAAAAAGTAATCGAGAGACTTGGCGCAAAGTCGTGGTGTCCCAACAGGTCCATCGCCAGGATCACAGGCTGAGCTTCGGTATCGAGTGGGCCATATGTCATGGCCGCACACCAAGGTACCACCAGGTTGCCGTCCAGTTCGTTACGGGCGGCCAGCATCATGTGCGCCTGATTGGCTTTGAATACGTCGTTAATAAGCGGTTCCGGCACCGATATACCCATCGCCGGGGCCAGCAGTCGCTCCCAGTACGCCTTTGTTTCTCGCAGCAGATCATCTCCACCGGTGAGGGACTCGTGGTCTTCCGGCTTCGCATCCCACCGGGGAATATATACGAAGCATCGTGCACTCCCACCGGCCGGAATCCCGCCGCTCAGCGCGATCCCATTGTCTTTCACGTCTACGTTCCACCCCGGCATACCTCTGGTGTCCGCCAACGCAAACAGTTGCTGCTGCTTGGTCACCACGACTCCGCTGGGAACTTGCCGCAGTGCCGCGAAGGGCGTCCTGGTATACTCGCTCGTTCCTTCCTGGCGGTCCTTGAGCGTGAATGAAAGCGCGAGCGACGCATGGACTGCAGCAGTCGTCGGGTTCCGCACGCTGAACTCGACGACCCCTAGAGGCTTCGGGTTCAGCCACTGGTTGGGCGAACCCGGTGCGGGCTGCTGGCCAAAGGGTGCCACAAACGCGCGCTCCGTGTATACCGCTCCGCCATCCGCCACGGTGATCACGGGGATCGGCATCCAACGCTCATCGAGATGGCGACGAATTCCTTCGTTCTTGCCCAAGCCGAACTGCGGGGTCATTTCGTAGGTGGTTTCCACAGACCACGTCTTGGGGACCTCCAGCACGCCATTGCGCTGCACGACGACTTTCGCGTTATCACATGCCAACGACAAGAGAATCGGATCCCGCGTGGAATTCGGATCCAACAGCGTCGCCCGTGCGTGTTCGAAAGTCTGGTCCGGCAATTCCCGGACCTTTTCCAGCGTCGTCCTTTGTCCTGCAATCTTCGCCTTGTACTCGGCCAGAGTCGCCTTCGCCCGATCCGACGTGACGAACACGCCAAAATCTGGAACATAGACGCATCCCTTTGCCAACACATCTTCCACGTTGATGCCAAACGCGGCTTCAGGGAGTTGGAGGCGAATCACGGTCCGGTTGCCCAGCGCCGGCGGAGTGGCGTAAGACAAGTTGATATCAAGTGCCGATCCAGTATCCCATGTTCGTTGTCGCGAAGATGGGACACGGTCCGGTTCGAGAAAGAAACCATTGTACACTGCTATCGAGGCTAACTCTCCAGCATCCCGGCCATCGCGTTGTATGTGGAACTTACCGGTGGAGATTCCGCAATCACTCAGCGCGGATAGCCCCTCCACGACGAGACTCTGAGACGCAGCCGGTATGATCCAGCGAATCTTCTGTACCCCGGACTTGTCCTTGAACTCGGGCACGTTCTTGTCGACATGCAGAACCCACCTATTTTCGTGTTTTTCCAATCGACCAGGGAGCGGCTCCCATTTCCCTTGCCAGAGGGTCTGGCCGATTGTCGACCACTCATCCACACGACCTTGCGACGACCAATACTGTACCTGCATGCCAGCGAGCGACGGCACCGACTCCGGGTCGGCAAAGCGAATGGATACCTCAGTCAAAACGCGGCGTTCCGCCCACTGGAGGCCAATACAGCCCAGGCTCTTTTCCCACATCGGAAGATCGTAACCACCCGTTACGCGAGGCGCGTATCTGCGATTCCAGGAACAGATCCCCGGCGGGAAATTCCTCCAGACGTTTGGCGTGCGTTCCATCCACGCGCTGCGGGTCGCAAGTCACTACGCGGGCGAACGGTGCGATATCCATCCCGGTGGTGTCACCGGCAATCTGTGCGGCAGAGCAAGTGCACGCCGCCAGCGCCGCCAGCACGCTTGTCGTTAGCGTTATCATCTTGGAAGGCACGGATTCTCTCCAGGCACAAAAGATCACGGCAGGAATTCCACTTATTACGGACCCGGCTCTCGGATGCGAAGGAAGCGCTCTCTGATACGCGTTGCTCGCATTGCCGACAAATACTTTGGAAAGGTACCCCAGGTTGATCCATTGTAGCAACCACATCAGGCAGAATATCCCAAAGTTCTGTCCGACCTACGTGCCATTGTGTGCGACAACGCGTGTCGACGACAAACTCAACCCATCACGACGTGACAACTTGCCAACACATCGCTGCTGCAGCCGCGCACTGCTCAAGTGATGGTTTCACGTTCCAATCGGTGAAGGTCTTTGTGTTGTAGTCCCGCTGTGGGAATACTGTTATGATTGAGCAGTGGCACAGGATTGTTTGGAATCCCTAACCTGTCAACTCACGGTAGATTCGTGAAGGGATTTCGCCGAATAGGGAGAGGAAATCTCGCGACGAGTCACAGAAGAGGTACGATTGCCGGTGGTTCCGCCACCTCTTCCTTGGCGAATGTGTCCCTCAGCCACTGCCGTCACGGCGCACTACAATTGACCCGAGAGGTACTCCATGATCCGCACTTCCTGTACACTCCTGTTGTTGCTCCCGCTGTGGACTCTCATTTGGTCGCATGCTAATGCTGAAGGCGAATCGAATATCACGGTCGGCCTAGTTGACGATTTCGCCGGGGCAGTTGTCACCGCGACCGCTCCTTTGCCGCGCACGGCGATAGCCACGAGCGAGGATCAACCTGTGAAGGCACCCTATACAGACGGTCGTCCGGGCGCCACACTGCGCATCGACGCTCGGGACCAGGGAGTTGTATTGCGTTACGGCGATGGTCCCGAGGACTGCGATAAGCTCGGGGCGCGAGAGGCGATTGTGTTCCAGTCGGGAGGGAAATACTACCTGCACTACGACGGTGCCGGGCCGCGCGGGTGGCGAGCCTGTCTGGCGGAGAGCGACGACCTGGTGCACTGGACGAAGAAAGGCCCGATTCTGGACTTTGGCGCTCCCGGCGAACCGGACTCGGCCTGCGCTGTGCGCCGTGGGTGTACTTCGACGGCAGCGTGTGGCATATGTTCTATGTCGCCACACCGTTGGCCACGCCGGCGCCCGATTTCATTCCGGCCGTGCCCTACCTGACCTGCAAGGCCCGCAGCAATGCACCGGGTGGACCGTGGGTCAAACAGAAAGACGTCGTTCCATTTCGTCCTCAGCCCGACACCTATTATTCGGACACGGCCAGTGCGGGCGACGTCGTGAAGCAGGGTGAGGAGTACCTGATGTTCTTCAGCGCTGCGACGGGCCCACCGTTTCGGCGAACGCTCGGTATCGCGCGGACTCGTGACCTGAATGGAGCGTGGCAGGTCGATCCGCAGCCCATCGTGCCATTGGACGAGCAAATCGAGAACTCGTCACTCTACTTCGAGCCTGCCAATCAGACCTGGTTCCTGTTTACGAACCATGTCGGTGTGGATGCGCGTGGCGAGTACACGGATGGCGTGTGGGTCTATTGGTCCAAGGATCTGAATCGCTGGGACGCCAGGAATAAGGCGGTGGTGCTGGACTTCCACAACTGCACGTGGAGTCCGGATTGTATTGGGATGCCCACCGTTGTGCGAGTGCAAGACCGCCTGGCGCTGCTCTACGACGGGCCAGGTGGCAGCAGTGTCAGCCACATGCGTCGCAACATCGGACTGGCATGGCTCACGTTGCCCCTCGCACCGCCAAGCCCAGACGGGACGCTCCTCGAGTCTCAGGCGATTGGCAAGTGAAACTGCTATTTCTCTGGCTCACCATCTCATCACTGGTGGCCTTCTTTTGGACGACTTGGTTTCCGAGCATGCCGGATCCCTTCAGCGCGGCGGTGAACGCGGTCGTCCTCAAGTGGTTGATCGTGGTGACCATGTTCGCGATTGGCTGGATGTTACCCCGGGACGAAATCCGTCAAGTCGCCTCACGGTGGCCGATGGTGCTGGCGGGAAGCGCGCTGCAATACGCCACGATGCCACTCTTGGCTTACCTATGTGGACGGATGTTCGGACTTACGGGCGATCACTTGATAGGAATTGTGATGGTCGGCAGTGTGCCCGGCGCCATGGCCTCGAATGTGTTGACGTTGTTGGCCCGCGGCAATGCGAGTTATTCGGTGAGCCTGACAACGCTTTCCACGTTGCTTTCGCCGCTGGCGGTGCCGTTGGTCCTGCGCGTGTTCTTGTCGACGAGCGTGCCGATGCCGAACTCGTTTTTTATCCATGTCAGTCGTGACCTGCTACTGACGGTCGTCCTGCCGGTGGTGACGGGTCACATCTTTGGTCGGCTGTCTCCGAAATGGGAACGCCATGCGCAACGCATCGGGTCCACGATCGCGAACCTGGCCATCCTCTGGATCATTGCGGCGGTTGTGGGGCAGAATCGCGACAAGATCGGCGCAGGTTCCCGCGGACTTATTGTTGGCGTTGTTGACGCTCAACATACTGGGCTATCTGTCTGGTTACGCCGGGGGATTCGTGATGCGTCTTCCGGAGCCGATGCGACGTGCCTTGACATTGGAGATCGGCATGCAGAACGCAGGGCTGGGAGCCGTGCTGGCCGCCAGTTTCTTTGGCGCTCATTCTGCAGCCGCCATTGCTCCGGCCATCTACACTTTCGGCTGCATGTTGACCGGTACGATCCTAGCTCAAATCTGGTATCGTGCGGCGACGGCTACGCAACGGTCTTCCGCCGCGTGTGAAGGTGTACGGCCGTAACGTTTGACACGGTGCTGGCAACGCTGTGAAGCATTGCCGTAGCCGAATCCGCCAGCAGCCGGGCGGCATGGAGAGGGAGATCTTCACCTCGGTCCAGGGAGAGTGCGCTATTCGAATCGGCGATCATTTCCCAGGGAATATCATCATGCGGCAGTGACGCTCGTCGACTATTCCGGCCGTTTCTTCAGAAAAACGGGTCACGAAGTGCGGGGCAATCGTGCTCTGCTTGTGGTTACTTACCCAGTGGCGGTTTCTGGATGTGCATCGGCGACCGCGGCGCATAACCCTTGCGAAGCTCGTTCGCTCGGTTTTCAAAATAGGCGACTTTTTTCTTGTAGTCGGACTCAAAGGGAGCTTGTTCACCTGTGTCAATGTAACCTTTGCATTCCCAATTCCTCCTGTCGGCCTCCATGCAGATCCGCAGTTGATCGGAAGTTGTAATCTTCGCGTCAACCAGCAAGGCAGGCGTCATGGCCGCCCCGAAATTAAACGCGGAGATCGCCGTAGGATGGTCCCAGCAAAGGATCGAAGGAACGTACTGGTATCCGGCTCGGCGGGGTGATGCCGGGCGAGTTGAAGGATCCCTCGCAGCGACTGACCAATCGATTTCGAATTCGTTTCCCGATTGGATTTTCCGCAGATAGTCCTTGTACTGCCTGACGTCTTGGGCGTTGAGCAGGTGTTTGTCCACCAGCAGATCCAGCATCTTCTGCTCTTCAGTGTTTAGTTTCTTGTCTGAGACGCGAACCATGCCTCCTGGGAACTGGTGCGTCTTTCGAACCGATCTCCCAATCCCGGCGACTTGATAACACAATATGACGAACATGGTGCACGTTAGTCCGCGACTACCTCCCTCGTCGTTCGGGTAGCACAGAATACCATTCCTTCTGGCGGCATATTTGATCGCCCTGAACTTGCCGATCGTTTTGAACAGGGTGCTCTGCAATGCGGGAATATTGCGATCCTGCCCGGTTACGGAAATGTAATTCCTATATCCCTCTTTGAGAATCTTTCGCTCCTGGTCGTACGGCGTCTCATACTGCGCCCAGCGAAACGCGTGCTTTGTTGCTTTGCTCACCAAGCCATCATTGCCAATGCAGCGAAAAACCAAGGCATTTTCATCGGCTCGCAAACTGGTCGCCATGAGCTTGCTAAACTTTCCTCCATCCACGGCATGCAGAGTGGTGGCCTGGAAATGTGCTTGTCCAACAAACATCTGCGTATGGAGTGCCGGTGGTTTCTGACCCAGCATCGTGAAAATCACGTCGCCAGGCTTCAGTTCCGATATTCTCATCGTTGGCTCCTACCTCCCTATCGTTCAGACGCCTGAACGAGCGAATTCATCCGCCTCCGGACCCCCGCCCATGTCGCTCGCCTATTGTCGCGAACGGAACATCCAAGCCTTCAGGTTGCGTTCATTCGTACTGATTTCTAACAGCTGTCGTGACGGCGGCTGAGCCTTTTCCTGCAAAATTGCCGCGTGGCACAAGCGACTTATTGACTCAGTCGCCGGACCAGCTCCCGGCCGGTCATCTGGGAAAGCCGCGTGGAATCGGCGTTTGAAAATGGGAGATCCTGACAGGCTGGAAGCCTATCCCACATGCTCTCGGTAGACTAAATCAACGGCTCGGAAACCCTGTGGAAGCATAGGCGGCCGATGGGTGATAGCACGCGGGGCAAGTGGTTTCCGGCACGCGATTTCAACGCGCACTAATCGTGCGCCGGGCAATCAGCAAGGCCATCTCGAGGGCCTGTTCGTAGTTGAGACGCGGGTCGATATCGCTTTCGTACGCGAGTGCCAGATCCGCTTCTTTGAGTCCCCGGGCACCGCCGATGCATTCCGTGACGTTTTCGCCGGTCAATTCGAAATGTACGCCGCCGAGAACGGAGCCCGAATCGCTGTGAATGTCGAAGGCCTGGCTAAGTTCACTGAGAATATCGTCGAAATTGCGTGTCTTGAATCCGTTGCTCGTGCCAATCGTGTTGCCATGCATTGGGTCGCAGCACCAGAGTACTGTCCGGTTGTTGCGTCGTATCGTGTCGATTAATGGTGGTAAGAACTGGGCGATCTGACCGCTACCAAAGCGGTGGATCAGCATCAACTTGCCCGGCTGGTTGTCGGGATCGAGTCGCTCGGTAAGAGCGAGCAGTTCGTCGGGGATCATGTCGGGCCCGATCTTCACACCGACGGGGTTGACGATGCCACGGGCATATTCCACGTGCGCTCCGTCCACTGCACGCGTGCGATTGCCAATCCAGGGCAAATGTGTGTTGAGATTGTACCAACCGCGTCTGCGTGGGACCCGTCTGGTCTGAGCCGTTTCATACGGCAAATGGAGAGCCTCGTGGCTAGTGAAGAACTCGACACGGTTGAGTTCCACGAGCGGCCGCTCCGCGATCGTCTCCATAAAGCGGATCGAGTTGCCGATCGCACTCATGATGTGGCCAAATTCTGTCGACTCGCGCGCGTGATTGACGAAGTCAAGATCCCACAACTCCGGGTGGTGAAAATCAGCAAACCCGGCTTGGACCAGGCTGCGAATAAAGTTCAGTGTCAACGCGGCTCGCTCATAGCCGCGGAGCAGCAGCGTCGGGTCGGGCGTCCGTTGCTCAAGTGTGAAACCGCTCCGATTGATCAGGTCACCCCGATAGCTCGGTAAGGTCACGCCGTCGCGCGTCTCCGTCTCGGCCGACCGTGGTTTGGCGTATTGACCGGCGAAACGCCCCACGCGTGTGATCCGCTTCTGGGTGCCGTACCCCAGGACCATACCCATCTTCAGCAGCACTTTCAGTTTGCTTGCGATCGACTCGGAGCGGCAATCGCTGAAACGCTCGGCACAGTCACCCCCCTGCAAGAGGAATCGATCGCCACGCTCTGCTTCGGCCAGTTGCCGCCTGAGTGCCTGCACCTCCCAGCTGGTTACCAGCGGTGGCAGTCGGGCCAGCGCAGAGAGCACTTCCGCCAGCGCATCCGGATCCGGATACGTCACTCGCTGACTCATCGGCTTGTCTCGCCAAGACGTCGGCGACCATTTTTCCGTCATCCCATGGACCTTTCCGAAGGAATAGCCATCCCCTACGCTTCAAGATATTCTGAGGCGGCCATGATTGCCACCTCCTGCCTTGCCAGATTAGCCAAAGCCGAGCACGAAATCGGTCCCGGCGACGTCCTGGGGAGTATGAACTGCGCGTTTCTCTCGGTGATAATACGGGCTCGCCGGAACTGGCATTGCCGCTGGAGGGTGGCGATGCGCACCGGCGATACGTTCTGGGAAAGGTGCTCGTGCAATGAGCTGAAGCGGCATTGTCCGATGTCCAGCAGCTGTCGAGAAGGGGAACCCTTATGATTCGGTCCGCAACAATCCTGATTGCGTTGATGATCTCCAGGCAGGCTTGGGCTCAGGTTGAGCAGGGGCCTGTCGCCTATTGGAGCTTCGATGAGGGGCAAGGCTTGGAAGTGCGTGACGACTCGGGCCACAACCATCACGGTAGCATTCGGGGCGGTGCGAAATGGGTACCGGGACGCGCCGGGACCGCGCTGGAGCTGAACGGCGTCGATGCACTGGTGGAAATTGCCCACCCGGAGGACCTGAACCTTGAAGGCGATCTGACGTTCATGGCTTGGGTTCAGACCAGCTCGGACGACAGTCGCGATCAACTAATCTTCGGCGATACCGCTGGGCGGGCGGTAAATCGCCATATCACCATCGAACTTGATCGTGGGGATCTGTATGTCGGCCATGGCAACGACACTCAATACGAGAGTTTCAGTCCAGGACTGAAATTTGAGGGCGACTGGAAGCACTTGGCCCTCATCATGGAGTATCCCCGTTACTTCCTGTACGTCAACGGCACCCTCTGCGAGACTGGGGAACTCACATTACCCGTATCGCGCACTCATGGGGCCGGCCGTGCCATCGGTGGATGGTTCGCGGGGTATTTCAAGGGCGTGCTGGACGAAGTCCGTTTGTACCACCGGGCGCTGAGTGAACGAGAGATCCTGGCTGTCGCTAAACTGCCGGCTGCGGCCGCTGATCAAACAACACGGATCTCACTGGCTCCTCGGCTGAAGGCGGGAGTGTTGTCATTTTCGGCATTGTTCACGCAGATGACCGTTAGCGATGCGACGCTGCGGTGCGAGTTGACCCTGAAGGGCGAGTCACAGGCCTGCCGCGTCTTCTCGGCGCCGCTCATTGCCACCAGGCCCCATTCGGAGTGCGCGTTCGCTCAAACCACGATTCCCCTGACAGGACTGTCGCGCGGCACATACCTGCTGACCGTAATGCCGCACGATGCCACAGGAAAAGTAATCTCACCCGCGGAGGAAGTACCCGGGCGGAAAGAAGTGGTGATTCCCGAGCCTCCGGCATGGTTTGGCTCGCAAGCCGGCATCTCCGATACTGTCCTGCCACCCTACACGCCGGTTCAGGTCAGCCGCACGCCGCAGAGCGCGTCCCTGAGCGTGTGGGGCCGCACCTACCGCTTCAGCGATGTGCCGCTGCTCGACCAGGTTGACAGTCGTGACTCTCCGTTGTTGCGCGGCCCGGTACGCCTGAGGGCCGTGGTTGACGGGAAGGAATTGTCGTGGCGGGGTACAGCACCGCGGCTTGACCAGCAAAGCCCAACGCACGTGACGGTGACGCAGCACGCCTCGGATGGACCGCTGACGTTGCAGAGCCAAGTGCGGCTCGAATACGACGGTTTCCTGCGAACCGACATCACCCTGGCCGGCGCGTCGCCGGTGCAGGTTCAGTCGCTTGCCCTGGAGATACCCATCCAGCGGGAGCATGCCCGGTACCTTTACACGTGGCCGACATCGTTTGGTGGCGGCGGATACTCCGGAGAACTTTCCAGGCCGATGCAGTTCAGTTTCCATCCGATCGTGTGGATTGGCGACGAGGCCTGCGGGCTTTCGTGGATGTGCGAGTCCGAGAACGGGTGGGCACCCGACGACAGAGCTCAGGTGATTCAAGTCGTCCCCGGTAACGGCGAGGTAACTCTTCGGATTCGCCTCATCGGGAAACCGACCGTACTCAGTCCGGATCAGCCGCTCAAATACGTGTTTGCGTTCCAGGCGACACCGCTCAAACCGATGGGAGATGACGGCTGGACGCTGCGGTTTGGCAGTTGCCCCTGGTATGGCGACGACTATGATCTGCTGACGGACCGCCAATTTCTGGGCCAACCCGGGCTGATCAAGTTGAAGGAACTGGGTGTACGCACGTTGATCGCCTGGAACTGGACACCGGCGCTCGCCTATCCGTGGCCGCTGCAACGAGCGGCTGAATTCAAGGCGTTGGTCGAAGCTTGTCACGCACAAGGTATTCGTGTTATCCCGTACCTGGGATACCAGATCTCGGAGAAGGCGCCCGAGTTCCCCTATGTGCGTGAGGAGGTTGTGACATCCCCGGCGTCAACAAACTCCGACAAGTATCCCGGCAAACCGTCGCAAATGGTCAGCGCCGTGTGCTTGCGAAGTGTCTGGCAAGACGCCTTGGTGGACCACGTCAGCCGCATGATGGAAGAGTTTGACATTGACGGCGTTTATATGGATAGCGGTAACTTGCCGTTTCCGTGCATGAACGAACTTCACGGGTGCGAAGCCCGGCTCTTGGATGGCACGCGGGTCCCCGTCTATCCTGTTTTCGCCGTCCGCGACACCTTCCGCCGAGTCTATACGGTGGTGAAGGACCGGAAGGCCGACGGGATTGTGGACAACCATGTCTTCGACTGCATGAACAGCGGTGCCTTGGCCTTTGCAACCAGTTACTGGAATGGCGAACAGTTGTCGTCGGCCGAGAACCCGACGGACGCTCTGCCGCTGGACCGTTTTCGCACGGAGTTCACGGGTTCCAATTGGGGCGTGCCCTGCGATCTGCTGTCGTACAAACTGGGGAGCTACAGAAAGTCGCTCGCTGTGAGCCTGCCGCACGACATCTTGGTCCGATTCCGACAGGATGAGATCCCGGTGGATGCGGGGGAAAACGAAGCCATGCTTGGCCAGACAATTTGGAAACTGGCGGACGACTTTGGGCGCTCGCAAGCACAGTTCACGCCCTATTACAGCCCACTACGTCCCCTGCAGGGCCTGCCCGCTGATTGGATCGCGTCGATGTACCGCCATCCAAGTCACGGCGCGTTGGTGATCGTCTCCAACCTGGGGCGGGAGCAGCGACATGCCGCACTGACGCCCGACTGGAAAACACTCGGGATCGAAGTCCCCGGTCCCGTGCTGGATGGTCTCACCCGCGCCGCGCTGCCACTGAAGGACGGTATTTTGCCCGTAACATTACCCTCCGGCGGTTGGCAATATTTGTGGCTGCAGCGAGCACCCTAGGCGTAACGCAGGTGTTGGGCATCCATTCCAACGACCGTGCCACGGTGTGCGCAAACGCGTATCAAAGACAGGGTCCCCGTTCAGCACGCGACAACCCACCAACAGACCGCCACCCCAGGCACGCAGCGTGAAGCGTGTAGTGGGCCTCCACTGTCTGAGTGTTCCACGTGAGCCGATCAGTCCCCGTGCTGCGTCACTGCGTTTTGTCGGCAGACAACGACGATCCGAATCTGGTCATAATCGACTTGGCCGCCAAGCAATTCATAGATCGGCTTCAGACGTTCCATGCCGGTTTGTTCCGCCGCCGAGGTAACGCGTTGGACGATCGTGGCATCGACCCACAAAGTCGGATCGCAAATTCGTTCGTTTCGCAGGTAGTCAACCAGGTACCGGTGTACAGTGGATGACGCTCGGCCCATCCGCTGGGCCACCTGTTGCACGCTCAGCCCTTGGCGGAACAACGGAAAAGCGCTGATGGCGGACATACTGGGGGTAATATCAGCCGCCGGAAGGCATGACGTCGCGGCAACCGTCTCTGGAAGCAGCACGTCCATGGCGAGTTGCTGGGCGCGGCAATAATCGCTGATGCGTCCGACGAACGCCTGGCCATAGTCCGCCAGCTTCTTGTCGCCGACACCAGGAACTTGGCGGAACGCATTCAGCGTCGACGGTCGTCGCCTCGCCAGTTCGCGGAGTGAAGCGTCGCTGAAGATGATGTACGCGGGCACGTCTTGCGCCGCAGCCTGCTCGTGCCTCAAACGGCGCAGTTCTTCAAACAAACCACGATCGACACCTTCCCAAGCATCCACGTCGCGAGCCGCCCGGGCCTTTGCCGTGACTGCGGACTTGGCCGGTCGCAATAGCCGCGGTACGACTTGGCCACTCAATAAACGATGCCCTGCGGGAGTGACGCGCAGCAGGTTGTACTCGCCCTCCTTGACAAGAAACCCTTGGCTCACCAATTGCTCGATCCAATCCCGACTGGTACGGAGCGTTTCGTGGCTCAGCAAACCCCAGGTGCTCAGCTGGTCATGTCCTTGATGGACGATCCGCTGCTCTTCGCAGCCGTGGAGGACCTTGGCGGTATAATCGCCGCCGAACCGCTCCTTCAACCGCAACACACACGACAATATTTTCTGGGCGGCGGCCAGCGGCTCATCGACCAGATCAAGTTGACCCAGGCAGACGTCGCAGGCGCCGCACGACTCACCGCTCAGCACCTGCCCGAAATACTCGACGATGGCCCTGTGTCGGCACTGGACACTATTGCAGAAATCTAACATCGCGGCCAAGGACTTCATCGCACCGGCGCGAGCCGCCGGTTCCGATTCCTCAATGATGCGCTTCCAAACACCGTAGTCTTGACCAGAGAAGATCAGCGAGCAATCGGCGTCCAACCCGTCCCGTCCCGCGCGGCCGCTTTCTTGTTGGTAAGCTTCCAGCGATTTGGGCATGCCGGCGTGAATTACATATCGCACATTTGACTTATCGATCCCCATGCCAAAAGCCACCGTGGCGACAATCGTATCAATCCGCTCTTCCATGAACGCGTCTTGGTTGCGACGGCGGTTGTCATCTGCCATCCCAGCGTGATAGGGCAGCACTCGGTAGCCCAATTCCTTCAAGGCGTTCGCTGATCGTTCGACGTCCTTGCGCGTAATGCAATAGATGATCCCCGAGTCACCCGGATGCTGATCCAGTACCTGTCGAATCTGCTTCAACAGTCCGGCTCGACGTTCCACTTTATAGATCAAGTTCGGCCGGTCGAAGGAACCGACCAGGATTTGAGGATTGTCGAGCCGCAGTTGCTCGGCGATATCCCTCCGCACCTTGTCCGATGCCGTTGCTGTGTAGGCGTGGATTCCGACTTCGGGGAACACCTGCTTGAGCATCCCGAGTTCTCGATACTCAGGCCGGAAGTCGTGCCCCCAGGCACTGATGCAATGGGCTTCATCGATCGCCACCAGTGAAACGCGAGTTGCTTTCAGGAACTCCAGTGTCCCCTCCGCCAGCAACCGTTCGGGCGCCAGATATAGTAACCGTAGCCGGCCGGCACGCACATCGTCGGCCAACCTTCGCCGCTCGACTGCCGACAAAGTACTGTTGGCAAACGCCGCCGCTACGCCGCAATTGCGCAGCGCATCAACTTGGTCCTTCATCAGCGAGATCAGCGGTGAGACGACCACTGCCAACCCGTCGAGCAACGTGGCGGGTGCCTGAAAGCAGAGTGACTTGCCCCCCCCAGTCGGCAAGACCACCAGGGAATCCCGCCCCTGCAACACGGAGTTCATCGCTTCAGCCTGCAACGGCAGAAAGCTGTTGTAGCCCCAGTAGGTGCGCAACACGTCTAGCAGACGAGCAGGAGCTTTCGCAGTCGTGTCGCACGGAGTCATCGTTCGCACGTTATCCTTACGAGGCCATGGACAACTGTCCGCCGTATCGGCGACTTACCCCAACCGCCAGAGCGGCTCATCTGCAAAATGGATATTGTTCACTTGCAGCCAGTGTAAGGCCGGTTCGTCGGGCTTACCTCGAAAAGCACGCGTCAGGCCCACACCAAGAATCACTTCGGACCCGTTACAGAGCCGCTGGCTGACGCGATCAATTATTTCGGAGTCAGGGGTAACGTGATCGTCGCGGTACAGGCGGACATCGGTGACACTAAGTTCGAACGGATGCTCGCCCGACTGGAATGTCATTCTCACGCGGCCGCGGCTTTGCGCGTCACGTCGTTGGAGGAACAGACGCGCTTGATCGGCTGCCACGTAACAGCCGAGGGAGGCAGTTCCCCGCCCCACGTCCACGGCGTACGAACAGGGGCCGCGCGGTCGCAAATCCTTGCCGAAAATCTCGCCGAATTTGGGCTTGGCGAGATGTTTCAGCCGTTCCCAGAACTCACTTGCCGACATGTCGCCCACGCGGCGGACCTCGCTCTGATGGAACAAGTAGTCTTCCGTCTCCGGCCGCGTGCCGACGTATCGGGTCCAGCCCAGGTCGACCACACAGCCGATATCGAACGGACCGCCGTACCGCGTCAACAGATCCTTGCGCAGTGGCGAACGCAGCATAGGCCGCACGTGTTGTCCCGTCGCCAGGTCGACGCCGGCCACGCAGATAAAGCCCTTCTGCATCCTGGTCAGATGGTTGACGACAATCTTCACGTGAGCACTTCACAGATGAATCGCCTGCACGTTGCCCCATTGACGGTCGAGATATTCCAGCACTAGCCGCCGATGACAATAGTCAGCGGTCAGCTCGCTACACAGCAGCACGGCTGGCACGTCGAAGAGCTCAGAGCGACTGATCTCTTCGATCTTGCGCTCCGCCATGAGCTGGAGAAACTGGTCTTCGTATTGCTCCCAGCTCCCTTTTTGTTTCTTGTACGCGTCGAGGATCTCTTGAGTGGGAGCCAATTGCGGAATATGCACGTACTGAGCCCCGCAGATTTCGGCTAGAAAATACTCCAGGTCGCCTCGTTTGGCGAAACCGGCAAGCTGCGAGGCGTTGTTCAGCCGCACATCGACTAACCGGCGGATGCCTGCCTGCCTCAACTTTCCGAAGAATCTCTCGGCGGTGGTTTGGGTAAAACCGATCGTATAGATCTCCATGGCATTTCCTTCAACTCTTCAAACAGCAGATATTGCCGGTCATCCCCCTTGCCTGATTCGCGATCCAAGTCGGCTTGGCTCTGCAATCGGCCGTCGGCTCGGATGTGCCATAGTTCGAGACCGCGGCCCGCCAAGACACGACCGACCAACAGGTTGCGATGGCAGTCGGCGGGATTCTCCTCGCTGCACATCATGGCCACGCGGAAGCGCTGGATGCCCAATTCGAGCCGTTCGATGCCGTGTAGAAAAAGTGTTGATTCGGCCACGCGATCATATAACACATGTCCTTCCCCGTCATAGAACTCAGCACCCGTTGGCCGGCCGCCGAGTGCTGCGCCCAAAAACACGTACTGAATTCCGGCGTCGACCAACATCGGCTGAATCTGTCCGGCGTTGAAGTGCGTCGCGTAGCTGGAATACGGCTGCGAACGCACGTCAACCACTACGTCGATGTCATGCTGCCGCAACAGCTCAATAAACTCCCGCTCGCCGTGGTTGGAATGTCCGATCGTAAAGACCTGCAGGGTCTCTGACAAGGAATGTTCGCCCGTCATGATGAAACTCGTTGACGCCAAGGAATGTCTCGCCTGGATGGGACGATTGGACCGCAGCGTCATTAGAGTCAACCGGCGTTCGGATGGCCAGCGGCTCGACGGCCCATCGCAGGGCGTGGCAGATTGGCGCCGCAACAACCGATCCCAAAAAAAAGCTTTCTGGGAAGCAATCGCATGGCCAGTTGATAATCGCTACCTCCACATTGTCAGTCCATCGTGAAAACGGATCATAAAGCCAACCTTGGCACAATGTGACCAGCCGTGGCCCTGCCAAACAGCATCGCTCCGCAGTGGCGGCCAGGTGGCCCAGGAGCTTGATTTCACAGGCCCCCCTACCCAAAGAATCACGGTTTGGAGCGAAAACCCCTCAAGAAAAATCAGAAAATGGGAAAAATCGTTGGTTGCTTTACAAACCTGTGCCACTGCTCAACCATAACAGGAGTCCAACAGTGGGAGTCTAACGCAAAGAACCTCACCAACTGGAATCAGAAACCACGACTTGAGCAGTGTTCGGCTGCCAAATACCTCACTTTAGGACGCCACAACACAAGGGAGAGGACGACGATGAAGTCCGCACGTTTGCTCCAACTGGTGCTCTCGATGCATGTCGGGTTGTCCGTCAGTCTGATTCTGGCCGCGCCACCGGACAAGCTGAGCCTGCTCCCCTATCCGCAGGATGTCGAACATCAGGCGGGGAGGTTGCCGCTGGGGCCCGCCGAGTACGCTGTCGCGGGGAGTCCTTCAGAAACCGAGCAGGTCGTCGCAAGTCGCTGGACAGCTATCTTCCCCGCCACGGTAAGCCCCTGCCCGTGCGATTGGGCTCGGTCGAGGAAGGATACGAGTCACCATGGCTCTTGCAGAAGGACCGCGAGTTCCTGGCTGACCCAAGCACCAGCCAGGAGGCTTCGGTATTGAGCATCTCGGACGATGGCATCACGGTCGTTGGGAAGGGCAAGTGGGGAATGCTCTACGGCGTGCAGACCGTCAACCAATTGATCCGTGGAACGGAGACGGTGCAGGGCCTCTGGAGAATGAACACGAGCCTTCCCTGCCTGACCATGCGGGACTGGCCCGACCTCCCCTGGCGTTGCCTCTCGCCGCAAATGACGTGGTACTCCGGCTACAATCGCCTGGAGGGCTACGACAACGGCAATTGGACCCTCGACCAGTGGAAATGGCTGGTGGATTGGTCGCTCTTACACAAGTGCAACGGCTGGGCTTTGTGCATGTATGGCAACTGGCCCTTTACATTGCCCGGATATGAGGAAACCACTCTGGATGTTGACTCCTTCTTCCTCAACCCGCAAACGGGCAAGAAAGAACCGCATCGCTTCACGCACCGGAACATCAAGCAGGAATTCCTGCCGGAGCTGATTCGCTACGCGAACCAACGCGGGGTGAAGATCTACGCTTATATCGGCAAGAACTCGTTCAACGGGACCTACGGCATCAAGCATCCGGATGCCAGTGCGGGCGGTGCGGCGGAGCTGATTCCCTTCCACCCCGGCGTGCACGAGTATTGGGAGGCGTTTATCCGCAGGATCATTGAGATCGGCTTTGACGGCTTCGTGTTCGAGGATCCCGAGGCGATGCACGTGCCGAACCAGAACGCCATGTGCTATACAACTTTCTGGGAGCCCTGGGCGAAGGCGTATGGTTTCCAGTCGGTGGCCGAAACCGACCAGAACAATCCTCCACTAGGCGTTCAGGTCGAGTACTACTCCTGGCTCTTCAAGATCTTCGACGAGATGATCCAGCAGTACGCAGCCCAGACCGGCTCGGCCGCAGGAGATCTACCTCATCTCACACGTCCTCCTTTCGCGCATGGTTTCTGAGAGCAAGACGCAGGCCGAGCGCGACAAGTGGTTCGCTTACATCGACCAGAAGCAGGGGCAGAATGTGCGTTTCATCATCATGGAGGCCGATGAAGAGAAGTACGTAAGCTTCCTCGGCCATGATCGAGTCGCCAGTCTCGGTGGGCGCGGCGGATCGTGCACCAACGCCATGCGGCGAATCGCCAGCATCAACAACAACTGGTGCGGCGGCGGAATGGGGGGCGATTTGGCCTACGAGCGACAGTGCCAGAAACGCATCTATGAGGCCGGCGGGTTCGGGGCCATGGGCTATATCTTCGAGTGGACCAATACGGAGGTGTTCGGTTACCTTTCCGCCCAGTACCTGTGGCGCAACGCGGGCGTACCCGGCATCGACAACGACAACCAGACCGATTTCCTCGACTACTCGTATCGCATTCACTATGGCGACAAAGTGGGAAGCCTGGTGGCGCGGATCATGGATGAGAGTTCGTGCGTCAACGACGCGATGATGCTCGAAGGAGTTTACGGCTCACAGTACCCCTCGACCGGTGCTCCTCTGCACCGCGACTACCAGTACCTGGCCGTGCAGGCGGATCGTGCCGTGGATCTGGCGAGTGAGGCCTTTCAGCTGTTTGCCGGACGCGAGCCGGAACTGTATCGACCTGTTTACGAACCGGACGACTTTCACTGGAACGGCTTTGATCAGCAGGCCAACAAGTCGTTCCATGCCGAACGGCTGCGATTGCTCTATGTGTCGACGCGGCGATCGCAGAAGATGTGTGATGCGGTACTGGCACATCGCTTGGCGCAGCGGTTGACGGCCGAAGGCGCTCCCGCCGGTGAGGTGCTGGCGCAGTTCGAACGTGCACTCGAAGCCGCCAAGGCAAATCAACTCATCTACCAGCTCAACTACGATGACGATTACGATTGGACCGACGGGCTCTGCGCCAGGGTGACCGAAACACTCCAGGCGCAACGCGACCAGTTCGCTGCCTCGATGAGCGCGGACACGAAGCCCCTGCAGGCGTGGACGTTCGATCGGCCCGGCGAGCCCCAGGGATGGACCGAAGTGCACCAAATGACTCCACCCACAGTCGAAAAAGACACCGGCGAAAAGGATGCACGCGGGCAAGGGGCGCTGGTGAGCCAGGCAGTCGGCACGGGCCCATTCGTAGTTCAGAGTCAGACGTTAGCGGTCCCAGTCGACCAGCGGTGTTTTCTCGAGCTTGAGATGGCGTCCGATCAGAGCGGCCGGCTCCGCCTGTTCTGGGCGACCCAAGCGGATCTGGCACCGCAGCCCGCAGAGGCCTATCCCTTTTCCGAGGCGCGAGTTCGCAATACCGAGGTCGTCGCATCAAGCGAGTTCAGGGTTTACCAACTCACTCCCGACTGGCACGGCACACTGGCCAAACTTCGCATCGACGTGCCCGAGAAAGCGAACGTGCGGATCGCTGCCATTCGCGTCCGCCGATTTCCCGAGGCAAACACACTTTCGCCGGCCGATCTTGCCCGGCCCGTGCCTGATTCGGTTCGCCGCTCGGTCTCCCATCCGCTTTTCATCCCTTGGGAGAAGCAACGCGATGTCGTCCCGGATTCGTGCCAAGCCACGAGGCCAGGGCTCTATCTGAGCACCGACATCGGCTGCAATGGCAAGTACGATTTCTATCGCCTGGGCGTGGTCTTCACGGTCCAAATCCAAGGGCCGGAGGGAATGTGGCGGACCATCTTCCGCAAAGACGTGACGCGGAGGGCCGGCGGTTGGGAGCACTGGGACATCCCGCTCTCAGGCGTGCCAGGTGCTACGGTCATTCCGAGACCGGATTCCGCGTCAGGAAATAAAGCGATCACGCTCGAGTCGGGCAACATGAAGCTTCGCTTCATGACCGACTCCTACTCCCGCGCCCAGGATCGCAGTGCGCCCAGTTGGAAGTGGGCACTCTGGGGCGAACCGCAAGTGATCGAGGTGGAGGCAGACGGCCACCGCCGCGTGCGGTACGACTTCGTGAAGGACATCGATCGTGCCCAAGCACTCGTGCGCCTCGACGACGATGGCCGGGAAAGACCTTTCGACCGCCCCGGGACGGATTCGACGGGGGCGACCTTCAGTTGTGCGGATGCGGGAATCATCGCCAAGCTGAAGTCGGGAGAGGGGAGTGCGTGGCAGTGGGTCGAAGGGTTCGCGAGCTGGGTGCAACAGCCTCCCCAACTTGGACTCTATCGCTGTTACCTGGGTTCGGTGGAATCGGGCTGGGTCTACGCCCGTCAAGACGGCGAAGTGTCGTGGCTAACCGCTGCGGTGACGGAAAAGAGGCCGACGGCCGTGGCGTTCGTTGGGGGAACGGGTTATGGCCCCGGAAAGGCAGAGCTCTGGTGCGACGGCCAGAAACTACTTGAGTTCGAGACGTCCAGGCCGACAGATTGCCACTGGGAGGCCGACGGAGTCGAACTTCGTTACCTCCACGGCGGCGACATCCGCAACGAAACGACCACGTTTGGTATCAGCGGCGTTTACGTTCTGCGACTGCCGCCGTCGCACGTGAAGCCCGGCCAATCCTTGAATATTGTCGTACGTGTCCCGGCCGTCGACGGCGGCGATTGGTTCATGTTGCACGAGTATCGCGACGTGGCTGAGGCGACTGCCGCCGCGTCGATCCCCAGTCCGCGCAAGCCGACCATCACCGCGTTTACGCCCCACCTGGAAAATCGGTTCGGGGTGACGATCGCCGAGTATGCGGTGGAACTGGTTGACTAGAGGGGCGCCTCAAGAGCAAGTGCCCTGTGCGTGTCCATTGCACAACTTCGTGGCGAGCCCCGCAGCGACGGAGTGACTTGTTCAGTGACGATTTGCTAGTTCCGGCTCCCCAAGGGCTGCTGTCTGCTGCTGCTCGACTTCGGCGCCGGTGGAATGCAGACCGCGTTTGAATTCGGTGATGCCTTGCCCCATACTCCGCATGACTTTGGGGAGGCGATTGCCAAATAGCAATAGAGCCACGAATACTACGACCATCAACTCGAAATGCCCGACTCCGAACATGGGTGTTTCTCCTCAACCGTGTGGGATCCAAATGTCGGCGACTGTCGATTCAACCTGCCCTGGCCTGGCAACGCCGTATTCATCGCGGTTTGACCCCGCAGTGGCCGGACACGGGCAGCGGCATCCCGGTGCGAGATGGCTGAAGAATTGCCACGAGCAAGTGGCATGCCAGTCATTTCAAGACGCGAAATTGCACCTTGTCGGTCGATTTCGTGTCCGCGAACCGCGTGGGCTGTACAGAATCTGAACCATACTGTCCAGCTGCGGATCAAGCCGATGGAAGCTGGCTGGGAGCGAGTGCCGCTGGGGCCGGTCGCCGAAGGACGAAACAAATAAGTTGTCGTGCGACAGCTCGACGGCGTGGATTTTGCACAGCAAGAGCCGCGAACCTTCCGAGGGCCTGCGCAGCCGCCTGCGGAGTTGCCGCAGACGGGTGCCCGGGACTCGTCTGGGAGGTTCTAACACCGATCGCGCATGGCGAGTTCGCGGTAGTTCCTAGATTGCCGTCGTGCCGATCGCCTCTGCTTGTCACCAGCGGCTGCCGCGAACTGCCGCTGGTTCTTTTCAAGGCCAATAATCGTGGCACGCGAGCGCTGGAACTCACGCATCGGTCTGGTTTTGGCCATGGCGGGAAACGCCATCGGGTTGGGAAACTTCTTGCGGTTCCCGCGTTTGGCGGCGCAGTACGGGGGCGGGGCGTTCATGATCCCGTACCTCGTCGCTCTCCTGCTCTTGGGAATTCCCCTCATGTGGCTGGAGTGGAACATGGGGCGTTTTGGGGGGCGGTTCGGCTATTCCACGGCTCCCGGCATGTTTGCGCAGATGTGGCGGTCCCCAGTCACCAAGTACTTTGGCTCGCTTGGACTTTCTTTGCCATTACTGTTTGCGGTTTATTACACGTACATTGAGTCCTGGACGCTTGGTTATGCCTGCTTTTCTGCGACAGGTGCTTATGTCGTCCCTAAGGATCAAACTGAGGAGAACATTCTTGGTCAGGAGGTCCCCGCGTCGCGTCTGGCAGCGGCCGACGATTCCGCCAATCCGTTGGCCGAGGCCCACACCAATCAGTTCCTGCGCGACTATCAGGGAGTCACGCCGCCGACGGGTCGGCGATTTTTCCGGTCGCTGTGGCCGGCCATGACGTTTTGGCTGATTACCGTGGCGTTGAACACTTGGATCATTTCGCGCGGCATTGCGGGTGGTGTCGAGCGGTTGGCGAAGATTGCCATGCCACTGTTGTTTCTCTTCGCGTCAATCCTCGTTGTGCGCGTGCTGACCTGCGGCACACCCGATCCGACCAGACCAGCGAATTCGGTCTGGGCCGGACTGAATTACGTGTGGCAGCCCAACTTCAGTGCGTTGGCCGATTTCAATGTCTGGCTCATGGCAGCCGGGCAGGTCTTTTTCACACTCTCGATCGGCACGGGGGCAATTCAGTGCTATGCCAGTTACTTGAGGCCCGACGACGATTGCGCGCTGACGGGCTTGACGACGGCGGCGACCAACGAGTTTGCCGAGGTTGTATTAGGAGCGACGATTGCCATCCCGATCGCCGTCGCCACGTTCGGCCTGACGACTACCCAACAGATTGCAGCGCAAGGATCGTTTGATCTGGGTTTCGTGGCGATGCCGATTATATTCGAACAGCTTCCAATGGGACGCCTATTTGGGACAATGTGGTTCGCGCTGCTGTTCTTCGCCGGGCTCACCTCGTCCGTCGCACTCTGCCAGCCCCTGGTCGCGTTTCTGCAAGACTCGTTCGGCGTAAGCCGGCGGAGTGCGGCCCTGGTGTGCGGGAGCGCGATGTTGTTACTCGGTCTGCCAATCGTGCTGTTCCTGGGAACCGGCTACATGGACCAATACGATTTCTGGATCGGCACGTTTGGGCTGGTGGTGTTCGCACTCTTGGAAGTCTTGGCCTTCGCCTGGCTCTATGGCGGTACGAACATGTGGAGCGAACTCTGCCACGCTGCCGACATTCGCATTCCCAAAGCGTTTTACTACATCATCCGGTATGTCGTGCCGGCCTATTTAATGGTATTGCTGGCTGGCTGGGTCTGGCAGTCGTGGGACGACGCCATTCTCATGCGCGGCGTTCCGAGCCAGAATGTTCCCTACCAATGGTTGGCGCGTGGCACGATCGCTTCGGTAATCGTGGTTGCCGGGTTGTTGGTGGCGGTGGCGTGGCGTGCCGGTCGTTTGCACGGAAAGGTCCTGACCGAAGGAGACGAACCGCGATGACGATATCGGCAGCGCTCTTCATGCTCACCGCCTGGTCGGCCATCACGCTGCTGACCGGTTGGTGTTTGGACCGTGTTCTGAGAGACCGTCGACGCTCGGACGACTGTGGCGGCAAGAATCGGTGACGGACCAGAACGACAGTGCGGACAGGAGCGGGACGAGGGGCCGGCCAAAGGATCGGCGACAGGTCGTGTGGCAGCGCACGGCATCGGCCCGCGCCATCCGCACAGGCGGCACCGCCCGCCGACCCGGAATCACTTCAGTTTTCCGCCCGCCGACCTTCCACGGCCGCCCGCGCGCAGCCTCCCTGGCAAGGCCGGTAAACTTGTGTATACTCATGGCCGATTCCTGGCAGAGGCCGGTCTTTACCGCCGTGCGGTATTTGAACTGGGCCGGGAACCTTGCCAATTTGCCCGAAGCCCCCTGTTCACTCTCTACCGTGCACAACTCAGCACATCCCAGGACGTTTTGCGGCGAGGAATTGCGTGAATTGGTGCGTCCTGGACTTCGTTGTTTGTGCGGGATTTGATCGATGACCAAAGTCATGGGCTCGCTGGTACACCACCCGGCGCGTGTCGTTTGTGTGGTACCTGGCGGTGATCATCTTGGGCGGCGTGCTGCTGACACTGCCGATTTCTCGCGTGTCCGACGACAATCCGGTGACGCCTTTGGATGCGGCGTTCACGTCGACCAGCGCCGTTTGCGTGACGGGACTGGCCGTCCGTTCAACGGGGAACGACTTTTCGCTTTTTGGTCAGGTGGTGATTCTGCTTCTGATACAGTTCGGTGGCATCGGCATCATGACCGTCACGACGGTCATCACCTTCTGGTTGGGTGGGAGGCAGAGTCTGCGACGGCGCGCGGTCCTGGCGGAATCGTTGGGAGCTGGCCGCGAACCGGATTTGCGGTGGGTACTGAAGCGAGTGATCCTGTTCACGATTGCTTTCGAAGGAATTGGATTCGTATTGCTGGCTATTCGGTTCCTGTTTGATCACCCTTTTGGCCAGGCGCTGTGGCATGCCCTGTTTCACTGCATCTCGGCGTTCTGCAACGCCGGCTTCAGCCTGAATGATAATAGTCTGATGGACTATCAGGGCGACCCGTTGGTGAACGCGACCATTATCATTTTGATTGTGTGCGGCGGCATTGGATTTCCCGTGATGATGGACGTTTCACGCAATTGGTACCGACCCTGGCGGGAACGGTGGAATCGGTTAATGCTCCATTCGAAGCTGATCCTGGTGGGGACTGCCTGCTTGATTACGATGGGCACGTTGTTGGTCCTGGTGCTGGAGTGGAACGATGCGCTGGCCAGCATGTCACTGCCGCGCAGATTGATGGTGGCACTGTTTCAATCAGTGACTTGCCGCACCGCGGGTTTCAACACGATTGAAATCGGGTCGCTCACGAATGCGACGTTGTTTATTTCGATCTTGCTCATGGCCGTGGGAGCGGGTCCCTGTTCGACGGCCGGTGGTTTCAAGGTGTCCACACTCTCGGTGCTCGTCCTCCGCGGCTGGTCGACGTTTCGCGGTCGCCAGCGGATCTTCGTCGGCCGCCGCACCATCCCGCGTGAGGTGACGGACCGCGCGATCACGGCCGCCGTGCTATTTGGCGTCGTCGCCGTCGTAGCGCTCACCGTGCTGCTGATGCTCGAACAATCGGAAACGCCCCATGCTCAGTCGCAGGGGCTGTTCATGGATGCCATCTTCGAAGTCGTTTCGGCGCTCGGAACGGTTGGTTTGAGCACGGGAATGACGCAGCATTTGACGAATGCCGGACGGGTAGTCATCATCATACTCATGTTCATGGGCCGCCTGGGACCGATCTCGGTATTCGCCGCCCTGTCGCGCGGCGAACAGGCCGAACCGATCGAATACGCAGAAGAAGAGCCGTTAATAGGTTAGTTGAGTAGCGACGTATAACTGAGCGTCGTGATTGCAGAGGAACCACATGGCCAACAAGAAGCATTTTATCGTCCTGGGCCTCGGCACGTTCGGCGAATCTCTGGCACGCCGATTGTGTGAAAATGGGTGCCGCGTCACCGGCGTCGATAAGAACAAACAGAAGGTCGAGTCGCTCAAGAATGAGCTTTACGAAGCGATTGTGGCCGATGTCACGGAACGGGCGGCGTTGGAACACATCGATCTGCCGGACGCCGATACCGTCTTCATCAGCCTGGGCGAAGGCGCTGACATGTCGCCCTCGTTAATGGCGGTCTTGCATGCCAAGGAATTGCGAGCGCGGCGGCTGGTCGTGAAAGGACTGAGCGTCGAACACGGCAAGATCCTGAAGACGTTGGGGGTCGAACGCGTGGTCTTTCCCGAATCGGAAATCGCTGTCGAGCTGGCTGACCGTACCACCTGGCCCAATGTGCTGGATTACCTGCCGATCGATCCGGATTACAGCTTTGTGGAGATGGCGGTGCCCGACGCCGTGGTGGGCAAGACCCTGTTGGAGGCCGATCTGCGCCGCAAATACAACGTCTGGATCATCGCCATAAAGGAAGCCCTGACCGGCCATCTGCAGATGTTCCCTGATCCGAACATTCGCTTTACCGGCGACCAGATTCTCATGATGGTCGGCGCGCACGAAGATCTGAATCGCTTCCGTGAAGTCCGGTAATCAAACAGCGCATGTCACATGCCGGATTTCATCTAACTGAATCTGCTGATCCCCGGCACCTCAAGGCGGTAGTTGCCGTCGGCATCGGGCAACGTGGGAGGGGTGGCGTCAAACGAGTAGGCCGTGGGGTTTGCTTGCCGGTTCGAGTCGAAACACTGCTGCCAGGTCAGCTCTTCGCCCGTGTGCGAACACCAGGTCGACATCAGGGCCATGAGACTGCTGCGGGCCATGTACGTACTGTTGTTAATGGGCTGGCCGGAGCGGATGGCGGAAAACAATGCCACATGTTCCAGGTCAAAGCGGTTGCAGGCGGGTCCTTCATAACGCCAATTCGTCTCTCCTTCGATCGTATGTCGCAACAGATCGCAACGTCCCTTTGTGCCGATAAACACATCGGAGACTTCGGTCAACGTACCGTTGATTTGGCGACAGTAGGCATACATCTGCACGCCGTTGCCGTAGTGGAAGACCGTAGCATGATGGTCATATACGTCACCGAACGTGGGGCCTTTGCGGACTTCGCGCCCTCCCATCCCCCAGGCTTTCACCGGTGGCTCATCGTGTAGCGCCCAAGCGCCCTTGTCTAAATCGTGCACCAGATTCAGCCCGGGCAGATCGGCTGAGAGCCAGTTGAAGTCGTACCAGTTGTAAATCTGGTATTCCATCTCGGTCATCCCCGGTCGGCGCGGCAGGCTACGCAACGATCCGGTGTTGCAGATCTCCTGGATCGTGTGAATCTCGCCGATCGCTCCGTCATGGACTCTCTGCATCGTTTCCCGCACCCCCGTGTGATATCGCCACGCCAGCCCGGAGACGATGCAGAGCCCTTTGCGGCGCGCGGTTTCACCAGCTTCCAGCACCATTCTCACCCCGGGAGCGTCGACCGCGTGCGTCTTCTCGCAAAAGACGTGCTTGCCGGCATCGACGGCGGCCTTCAGGTAGAGCGGAGAGAAGTGTGACGGCACCGTGATCAGTACCACATCGACGTCACTATCGAGCAATTGGCGATACGCCTGGAGTCCCACAAACTGGTGATCCGGGTCGACATTCACTTGAGCAGGTTTTTCCGTCGAGAGCACTTTCAGGCCCTCGGAGATCCGCCAATCGAACGCGTCGGCCACGGCCGTTAGCCGGGCTTGGGCGTCGGCGTTCACGGCGTTGACCGCCGCGCCACAGCCTCGTCCTCCGCACCCGATCAATCCCACCTTCAGAATGTCTGAGCCACCTGGGTGCGCGGCGCGACAAACCGGTAACGTGCTGGCCGCCGCCACCGCCGCTACGCCGGTCGCGGTTTGCAGGAACTCGCGTCGCGACGGGAGTCGATCAGTAACCCGACGTTCTTGGCGATTCATAGTCATCTTTCCTAACGCGGCCTGCGGCCGCGAATAAAACAGGGTTTGAAAGTGTCCGGTTCTGCTGACTTGGTTCACCGGAATGATTAGGGAATGCGGAATGCGCAATGCGGAATCAGCAGTAGCATGTTCACTGTGCACACTGTCGAAGTGTTCGCCACCCCTTTGCACTTTCAACGCCATCTCTCATTCCGCATTCGCGCATTCCCGATTCGTTCTCCATCCACCGGTCGGCATCACAAACATGCGCGCACCGTGCGCGCATGATACCGCGGAAGACTCTAAAACTCTATTGGTCCGCGACACGCTCGATCCGATATAAATGCGACCGCGTGCGGATGAAAAATGCCCGGCCCGCAACGGCCGGACTAGCCTTTAATTCGCCCTCCAAGTGGTTTTCGGCCAGGACCTTGTATGCAGGACCGGGTTCGAGCACCGTGGTGGTGGCATCTTGACTGAAAAAGTACATGCGGCCATCAGCGTGGACGGGCGAGGCGGCAAAGTTGCCACCCAGGCGGTGCTTCCAGTTGATTTCGCCGGTCTGCGCGTTGATGCAGATGGCCACACCCCCGTCCGTGACGGCATACAACGAGGTACCGATCAACAGCAGCGAGGGCTGCGCCGGTATGCCCTGCACAATCTTCCACACGACGTGAGTATCGGTCACATCGCCTTGTCCACCCGGCCGAACAGCCCATAGCTCCGGGCGTTCGTAATCGTTGACCAGAAACACCAAGCCATGACCGGCCAGTGGTCGCGGAACCATCGACCAACCGTTGTAGCGGATCTTCCACAATTCTTCGCCCGTCCCCGGGTCATAACCCATGACCGCTTTGGCACCAGGGCTGATCAGCTCCTGACGCGTGGGCGTGCCGACGACGGTCGGTGTGCAGAATCCCTTGCGCAAATTGATGTGGTAAGGGCTGTAGTCGATGGAGCGGTCAGTCTTCCAAACGGTTTTGCCGGTCTCTTTGTCCAGGGCGACCACATATTGCACATCTCGGCCGTCCACATGCACGATCAGCAGCTTGTCGAATAGAATCGGCGACGATCCGGGCCCCTCATGATGATCGCAATTCAGATCGCGCCGCGTCCAAAGTACCTGACCCGACGCCGTGTCGAGACAGGCTGTGCCGTACGTGCCGTAATGGACGTATACGCGCCCCACTTCAATGGCCGGCGTGGGGGAAGCGTAGCTGTTCACCACGGCAATGTGCTCGGGCTCGGCAACGTCAAAAACCTTCACGTCGTGCACGATCTGGCCGGTCTGCCGATCCACGCACACGACATACAATTGCTTCCCATCCTCCGTGGCGGTGGTGACCCAGATTTGGCCTTGCCAGATCACGGGCGAAGACCAACCATGGCCGTGGATGGGCGTCTTCCAGCAGACATTCTGCGTCTCACTCCAGTGGAGTGGCAATGCCGTCGCAGCGGAACTACCATCGCCCAGCGGGCCGCGGAACTCAGGCCAGTTCTCCTGCGCGTTGGCTGTTGCCCAACCGCCGCAGCACGAGCAGGCTAATAGCAGAAGAAGGAGCCAGCTTGAGCGACTCTGTCGCGACCGTGGTGGCATCGGGGAGTCTCCTCGTTGGTGGTCATTGGTCATTGGTCATTGGTCATTGGTCATTGGTTACTGGTTACTGGTTACTGGGTTTGTAACCTTTCGCGGAGTTCCGGCCGGGCAGACGCTCGGTATTCGTCCACTCTTACTCATACTCTTACTCGCCTCCGCCTCACTCACAGTCAACTCACCTCAGCACGAACTTGGACTGTCTGCGAAAAAGATTATGAGTAAGAGTAGGATTATGATTCTGAAAACAGTGGCCGTGGTCGGTAACTGGTTTTCGACACCCATGCGTGTCGAGAAGGCGTAGGTGGCTTGGTCGGGGTGCATGGCCAGACGCTCGCGAATCGTGCTCAGTGCGTGATTGATTCGAAGCAGGTGGGGTCGCCCACCAGGATCATAACCGGAGAGGGCGGCGAGGTCCAACTGCCAAGTGCGGGGGGGGCACGACAATCTTGTCGATGAGCCGCCATGCCTGGCGGTCTCAGGTATCGCGAAATTTAGTCGATGAATCCGTGGTATCGCGCCATCCAGTAGGGGAGCAGCCAGGCGGCTCCATCGTCTTCGTGTCGTCCGTCGCCTCCGGCGTCAGCAATGTACGGATTCTGGTTCCATTTCTGGATATTGCGTTCATCCGCCGGCAGCACGTGAGCGAGTTGCGACTTGCCGAATCGGTCGGAACGTTTCTCGAAGACCACGTCCGCACGGTGGCTGTTCCGCATTCGCCAGGTGCGGCGATCGGTCGGTATCTCGCGCAGGTTCTGAACACCCGCCTCGATGTCGGCGTGATGGGGATCGATCGTGGCATAGGTGAAGATGTAGAAGCTCGATCTCTCGGGGGCCACCACCTCGTAATGGCGCCGCACGGCGGCGTGCAGCGCTGCCTGCAATGTAGGATCGTGCTCCAACTGCAGGATGGGGTACCAGGCGACGAACCCCAACTGGTCATCGGAATGATTGTTCTCGTCCGGAAAGAGCTTCTTCTGCAACAAGACATTACTGAGATAGTGATGGTCGACGATCAGTTTCTTGTAGTGCTCAAAGTATTTGGCATCGCCGGTTATGTGGTGAGCGACGCGCAAGAAGGAGAGCATCTGCAGTGAATTCAAGCCGCTTTCCAAGTAATGTTCCGGGTCATTATTCAAGCTCTCAGGATCCCAGAAACCCCAGGTTGTGCGTTTGCCCGTCCAGTCGATGAGCTGATAGTTGTGATCGACGATATAGTCGGTGACTTCACGTACCTGCTCGATACAGCGGTCGCGTAGTGCCGGGTCGGTGCGGGCGATGTGCTGCCAAAACGTGAAAAACGCCAGATAATGTCCATCGATCTCGTCGCTCGACGTATCGCTTTTCCAATACATGGCGGCGTCGGGAGTGGGGCGCCACTGTTGGTCCTTCTGCCGGCCCTGTTCCGCGGTCACGACGCTGCGCGCCACCAGGCCCGGTATCCCGGAGGCGTCCTGCAACAGGTAAATCGCCTGCATCCCTTGCAGGGCGGATGCTTTCGCCGCCGGGTCCTTCGTCGCTCCGTAGCGGAGTGACATGGCTGCCACGTGATAGGCGGTCCACAAACCATCGTTATCGTTGTCGCCGATCGTATGAGACGTGGGGTTTTCAGCGTCGTTCAGGGAGCATTCGGATACCAGGCCGAATCGACGGTGACGCTCATTGATGCGATTCTCAATGGTTTGCGCCTTCTCCAAGAGTGATGTTTGCCGCAGGGCAATGCGACTTATCCCCGCGGATGTAGCGAAGTAAGGAGTTCCGTCGGGAGCACAGGCCACAGCCAGCACGTGATCGTCAGGCAGATATCGTGGTCCTGCTCGGTAGAACCATTTGCGATCGGCGGCGGTTGGGCGGTACAGCACTGCTCCTTCCGACGTGCCAATCCAGAGTTGATTTTGTTCGTCTACCGCGATCGCCGTGACGTTCTCCACGGGCAGTCCTTCGCGACCGCGAATGTGGCGCCACTTGCCCAGCGGTGACCGCACACTGAGTCCCAGCGGAGTGCCGACCCACAGGTTGCCCTGAGCGTCCGTGGCGAGCGCTGCAATGCAGGTGGACAACGGTCCGTCCACTCCGTACTGCTCGTGTTTGACTGCCGCCGTGCCTGACGACGCGGCAAAGTAGAGTCCGCTCAGAGACGCGAACCACGTACCTTGGTTGGTGCGCGCCCAAGAGGTAACCTGCACGTCGGTGGGGAAGCCATCTGGCTGAGGACCCGTGCCGTCAAGTCTGGTCCACTGATTGTCTCGATCACGGCGGAATGAACCGGTGCCGGTGACCACGACCAGCGCGCCGGACTGGTCGAAATACAGCGACGTGACTCCCACGCTCGGCGCCCCCGGTACCGCTTCGCGGACGTGTTCGACGAACGGCTCCACGGGGATGGGCAATTGTTTGGGGTGACCGCGCGGCACAAGTCGATCGACAACGTTGGCCAGCGGGACATCCGCGTCGAGCAGTTGGCTGTGAGGTGGCGCCGCAAAACCGGCAGGGGCAAGAATCAGCAGCACAATCAGGGATAGCAGTTTCGGCACGTCGATTGCTTTCAATAGAGTCGCTAACGAGGCCGGACATCGAACGGGCACCGACCCAAGGTTGGTCACGAGCTACGGATCGACCGTTGTTTCACCAATCGACCGGGCCTCCACCGGCCGCTGTCATTGTGTCTCCCTGACACCTGTAAATCAAATCGATTTGCCCCGTTGCCACTCACACTTTCTGTAATACGAGCGTGGCATTGGTGCCCCCAAATCCAAAACTGTTGCTCATCGCGGTGCGGAGTGTGGGATACGCCACGTTTTCCCGCAGGACGGGAAAGCCATCCACGGCGGGATCAAGCTGCTCGATATTCGCGGACGCTGCGAGGAAACCATGTTCCATCATGAGCAAGCAGTAGACAGCCTCATTCGCGCCGGCCGCTCCCAAGGCATGTCCCGTCAGCGATTTCGTGGAACTGATGTGTGGTATCGCATCGCCGAAGACTTCACGAATTGCGTGCAGCTCAGCGATGTCGCCAGTTGGCGTGCTGGTCCCGTGCGTGTTGATGTATTGGATTGGGTCGCGGACGGTTTGAAGTGCCTGTTGCATACATCGCACCGCGCCTTCCCCGGAGGGGACGACCATGTCCTCGCCGTCCGATGTGGCGCCGTAGCCGACAATCTCGGCCTCTATTCTGGCACCGCGAGCCCTGGCATGGTCATAATCTTCGACTACCACCATGCCGCCACCACCAGAGATCACGAACCCATCCCTGTTCAGATCATAGGGACGCGACGCGGCCGGAGGATTATCGTTGTATTTGCTCGAAAGCGCGCCCATGCTGTCAAACATCACGGTCGACACCCAGAACAACTCCTCACCTCCACCGGCGAACACAACGTCTTGCTCGCCCTGCCTGACCAGAGCGGCCGCATGGCCAATGCAATGCGCGCTGGTGGCACAGGCGGAACTGATCGAATAGTTGATGCCCTTGATCCGGTAGGCCGTGGCCAGGCAGGCGGAGATCGTACTATTCATGGTCCGCGAGACCATGAAGGGCTTCACCCTGCGCGCTCCGCGAGCATCAAAGACCCGGATGACCTCCAGCAGGTTCTTGGTCGATGTTCCGCCGGTTCCCACGACGACCCCCGTGCGGGGATGAGAGATCTCGCCCTCTGACAGGCCCGCGTGCTCGATGGCTTCCTGCATGGCCAGGTAACTGTACGCCGCCCCATCCCCCATGAACCGTGCGAAGCGTCGGTCAATCCGATTCTCGAGATCGACGTGGATCGTGCCGGCAACCTGGGAGCGGAATCCCTTCTCGCAATACTCCTCGACACGTTCGATGCCGGAACTACCGTCGCGCAGCGACTGCGCCACTTGTTGCTTGTTGGCTCCGATGCTCGAGATGATGCCATATCCTGTGATGACCGCCCTGCGCATCCTGAACTCCTTCGACAGATCATGTGTTCGCCTCCGATGCCGAGGATTCCGCACCCGAGCGCGGAATAGGTGGCCAGCCCGCCACGACGTTCAAGCTGCCGGAAATCCCTCGATCAGCGGCGATTTGGCCGATTTAGAATCGCCTATTATGTCGGCCCGACGCGAATGCGAGAAGGTGCCATCAAGGCTCATTTTCACCGAGGATCATCGAGGATTGGAGGATTGGAGGATTGGAGGATTGGAGGATTGGAGGATTGGAGGATTGGAGGATTGGAGGATTGGAGAAACCGCCCGACCTCCCATCGCACAAGGCACAAATCGCGTCACCAAGTATAGCTTCGTGCCTGTTACTCCAACACTCCACCACTCCAGGCTTACTCATGTGGCGGAAAGCGACTGTCGGGCGGCGGGCCGAAGCCGGGGCGAAATCGGCCCAATGGAGGCCAGAAAGGGTCATCGCTCAGTCGGCGAGATTGCTCGTTGGCTGGCTCCGGATCCTCCCCAAGCAACTTCAAGGTCTTTCCTAAACTCGCATAGAGTGCCGCCTTAATGCGGCGGCGAAATGGATCGGCTTCGGACGGACGATCCTCGTCAAAGCGAGCGATCTCGCTCGTCAAGGCAACGCGAGCCGCCGCGAAACGCTGTGGATCCTGTTCATCCTGCGCCAATCCTCCGCTTGACCGCGGCCAGTTCGATGACCGTAAAGGCCAAGCCGATCTCATAGAAGGGCTGTGCCGGGTGGTCTGTCGCGAGCGACAGCAATTGTTCTTGAGCCAAGCTCAAGTTCTCTTCAGCACCCTTGAGATTCGAGGTTGATTGCTGGACACGCGCCAAGTTGCGGTAGGAGGTCGCCAGCAGCGCCTGGTATTGGGCGACATTGGGAAATGCTGTTGCCAGTTGCTGGCAGTAGCTGATGGCCTTGTTCAAATCACGCTCGGCCTCCTCATCCGAAATCGATGTCAATCGCGTACTGACCAGCGACAGAGTATCGGCCAGTTCCAGGCGATATTGTGGTTCTTGAGGAAAGTCGGCGACCAACTTCTCGAGAATCCGGCGGGCGGTGCGAAAAGCGTCGCCCGCGTCGTCGCGCATGGAGCTGCGCAGCAAGTGGACCAGCCTGTGCCGTTCCACCTGGGCCAGTAGCAGGCGGAATTGCGAATTGTCCGGTTCCTCCGCCAACAGCGACGTCAGAGTATCGCGTGCTTGCGTCAGATGGTTTTCGTTGAATTGCGCGAGGTCTTTTCCGCCAAAACCGGGGGGGCCGGCAGGACGACCGGGGCGTCCCAACCGTTTCCCGAGTCCCGCCGGATCGGGCGGCCCCAGTTCGTTCTCCCACTGCGGACTATCAGGTTTCGGTTTCGGCTTCCCTGGCAGCGGATTCCACCGGCCACCTGGTGCACCCGGTGGCGGGCCGGCACCTGGTGGCCCATCGGAATCTGCGAAACCCAGGTCGGCAAGATCACTACGGAAGAGGATCGACCCGACCAGATCGTGGCCGCGTGCCAGTTCGTAACGAATCGCTTTCGCAGCCACTACCTCAGCGGATTGGTTGACCAGCAACTGAATCGCCTGATCGTGTAGAGCTACAACATCATCCAACGGCCACATGTTCTCGCCCAACAGTACTCCATGGTCATTGAGCAGATGAGCTTTGGCCACAATCAAGTCGACCTGCTCCGAATGCTCCACCAGCAACTGGTCATAGATCGCTAATGCGTCGCTAAATGCACTGCGGCGTCTGCGACGTGCCCCAGCCGTTGATGGATCTGGCCAATGCGATGGTGTGCGGCCGCGTTCTTAGCGCGGAGCTGGAGGTCGGAACTGTTCTGCTGGGCAAATTGTTCGTAGAACGTCAGCAGTTGCCGCAGCAGGTCGGCATCGGCTTCGGTCAATGCCGACTGGAACCGAGGTGCCGCTTCATCTTCATACTCCAATTCCAGTGACTGAGGGACGCCGCGTGTGGCAATGTTGTCGAAAATGCTCTCGAAGGCTTCGATGGCTAGACTCAGGTTGCTTTCTGCTCGCTGTTGTGATTCGACTGCGTCGGCTCTGGCCCGCTTCGTGGCCTGCAGGGCGGTGCGCGTGGTTACATCGCTGATCACGGCCACGACCGCCACGGTGATCAACAACAACAGGGCTGTGCCGCTGGAAACGGCAATGGCCGGGTTGCGACGGCACCAGCGCCACAGTCGCGCGAGCGGACGAGTTCGAGCGGCAGCTACCGGCCGGTCTTCCAAGAACCGTTGCAGATCCGCCGCCAGCTCGCCAGCTGTTTGATACCGGTGCGACGGATCGGCGGCGACAGCCTTCAAGGCGATGGTCTCCAGATCACGCGGGATATTTGGGTTGCGGGTACGGGGGTGAGGGATCACTCCTTGCATCTTCTGCTGTATCAATCGGCCTTGTTGCGTGTCACCGAAGGCGGGTTCCAGCGTCAACATCTCACAAAGTGTCAATCCCAGACTGTAAATATCGCTGCGGCGATCAGTCGTTCCATCGAACTGTTCCGGAGCCATGTACCGCAACGTGCCGACAATGTCTCCCGATTTGGTCAGATTGTCGCTGTCGATCTGTTTGGCCAACCCGAAATCGGTGATCCAGACGTTTCCTTCCTGGTCCAACAGCAGGTTGGAGGGTTTTACATCCCGATGGAGGATCCCGTGCATGTGGGCGTAATCGAGGGCCTCGGCGATGTCCCTTCCCAAGCGAGCCACGCTTTTCCAGTAGCGGTTCCCCAACGGCCGTTTCGTCGGTCGCGGGCCGTTTGCGACGGACTCCTCGGGTGGCAGAGCCAGCGGCAGGCCTTGCGTGCTGGCGGGCGACGCCAGCCCATCGCCGGAGGCAGTTTTCCCTTCGCTGGCACGGTGAGCATCCAGACCGTTTCTCGCATGTCCGCCATTTCCTCCACTGCCTGGATCTTTCCCTTGCGCAAACGATCCGTCGCGCAGGGAATTGGCCGCGATGATGGCTGCCGAGAGAGATGTCGACTGGACCGCCGCGACATGATCGGATTTCGATGTCGGCGGCGTGTTGCCGGAAGGAAGATCGCCGTTGAGCACTTCCATGACGATGTCGAGCCCCACGCCGTCGATGAATTGCATGGCATAGAAATGCAGGCCATTTTCCTGACCGACACCATAGACGGGCACGATGTTGGTGTGGTGTAAGCGGGCTGCCGCCTCCGCCTCACGCCGAAACCGGCGGATCTGCTTTTCCGATGGAGCTACGTGGCTGCCGAGTACTTTCAACGCGACTCGCCTGGACAACGACTGCTGCTCGGCTTCGAAGACGATCCCCATGCCGCCGCGGCCCACTTCGCGCACGATCCTGAAGTCACCTAACCGCTCAATCGGTGTCGCACCGATCGATGCGGGCTTACCTCCGGCATGCAAGTGGCTGTTCTTCAATTGTTCGATATTGAGCAGTAGCGGAAAAAGATTACGTATGTCGTCGGCGAAATCGGGGTGCTGCAAGGCGAATTGCTCGATCGTAGGTTGCTCACCCCGACGGTAACACTGCACGAACTGCGTCCGCCAATAACTCAATCGGATCACGCTCAGATGACTCGTTCATGGTTCTCGCTCGGAAAATCCCGACAGGGAATCGAGAATCGTCTTCAGACGGCGCACGGCTCGCACATACCGATTGCTGGCGGCCGTTTCTTGGATTCCCAGCACCTGCGCCGTTTCACTGTTCGTCAGCTCTTCAAAATGGCGCAGCGCAAGCACTTCGCGATCGATCGCGTCCATGCCGTCAATCGCGTTACGTAATTGCGCCGCTCGTTCGTCTCGCGTCATCGCCTGACTGGGCGACGTGAAGGATCCCAGCAACTTGGCTACCAACGACACGCAGGTGGTGCGGGACAGCGCGGCGTGGTCGATCGATCGTTCGCGATAAGCGTCTCGCATCTGCGCTCCAAGGTGCCGCCGCTGCAGATCGACCAGGGTCTGCCCGACGATCAACCGCAGCCACACGAAAAACGACAAGGATTCATTTGCCAGGAAGCTATCCACCCGCTGGGCCGCGGAGAGCCAGGCCTCCTGCAACACGTCGTCCGGGTCCACGCGCCCGAAAGCACCGGGTCGAGCCGGAAATCGACCATCCGCCATAAGCGGTCGCGGTGCCGTGAGAACTCCGCTGCCAGCGTCACTTCGGCGTTGGCCGCTAATTGCTGCCGTATCTCGGAATCCTGCATGTCTCGAACACTCAGTTAGAAGTACGAAAATGCCACGCATCGTCCACACATTGGAAGCCTGGGCGGTACTGCAGCATGTCCGCAAGCGTGACTGGCCCACTCGAGGGGGCGCGGTGACCGCACAGTTGTTTCTTCAACCCCAGTATTACGAGTTCGTTCCGCTAACCCCAGAGGGCCTATTGAACTGTTCGTTGGTGAAGGCGAGTCCAGAACGAAAAAAACGCCCCGCAGTGGAGGACAAGCGGAGGTGTCCGTTCTTTTTCCCGAGGAGATCACATTCATGCAAGAGAAGTCTTCACGAGGCCTGGAAACAACTCCAAGGGTCCGTTTCGATCGGTCAGAACCTCGAGGTGGTGAGCCTGGCAGTCTATATGCTGCTCGGCGGAGTCTGTGCTCTGTACGTCCGATTCCTGTTCCGCCGCTGCAGTTCGTCACCGTCCGACAGCGACTCGATCACGCGCGTCTTCCCGCTTCTGACATTGGTGACCATTGGGGTCATTGCGATCGTCAAGTCATCACTGGCGTTGTCACTCGGGTTGGTCGGATCGCTGTCGATCATCCGTTTTCGGGCTGCCATCAAGGAGCCAGAGGAACTGGTTTACCTGTTTCTGTGCATTGGCGTGGGACTGGCTTTCGGTGCCGGTCAGCCGCTCTTGGCCGTGGTTTTGCTGGGGATCGCGACGATCTTCATTCTCGGCATGTTCGCGACGCACCGCGGCAAACGCCACCAAAACCTGCTGCTGACGATCACCGGCACGTCGGAAGAGCATTTTGGTGGTGACGGATCGGGAGTGCTGTCGGCGATCGACGAACTGGCTGATCGCTACTCGCTGCAGCGGTTCGATCTGACGCAAGATCGCGGTCAGGTGCGCATCGTGTTGCCGCGCACCGGCGGACGGGAAACAACAGCGCTGATCACGCGACTCCGCGAACGCTTGCCAGATTGCGAATTCTCGTACGTGAACCTGAACTCGACGCTGTAGGAGCCCACTGCGTGATGCTACTGAATCGACACTTGCAGACGCTCGATAGGGGTGGGGTATTTCGCGTGCTGGACCAAGGGACAAATCGCGCCGACTTGGCCTCGCGCCGCGAAGTGAAATTCACGCTGCCCCGCGCCGACTTGGGAAAACTTCGGGGATTGCTCGGCAGCAACTGCCGTCGACTGACCTTTAACCAGGCGATCTCGACAGTCCGCAGTATCTACTTCGACGATGTCCGGTTATCCGCCTGCCATGCGAATTTGGACGGCGTCGGACGACGACATAAAGTCCGGCTCCGGTGGTATGACTGCCTGCAACCCACGCGCGACTGTTACTTTGAAATCAAGTGGCGTGACAACCGAATCACTGGCAAGTATCGGTTGCATTTGCAGTGCGACTATCCGCTGATCGAGATGCATTTCCGGCAGATCGTCGATGGATTGATCGACTCGCTGCCGCCGCAATACGTCGGTGCAGTTTTGGGCAGCAGTGAACCGATCGCGCTGGTTGAATATCAACGGGAACATTTTGCTTCCGACGACGGCTGTTTGCGGGTCACCTTGGACTACAATATGGTGTTCTACGATCAGACGGGGCAGCAATACATCTCCACTTCCTTCCCGCAACGCCTGCACAACCTGGTTGTGATTGAAGGCAAATCGCCGGTGGGCCGCGAGTCGGAATTGAAAGAACTCCTCCATCCCTTCTCGTTGCGCGTGGGCCGCTGCTCGAAATATGTTCACGGCTGCAGATTATTGGGATTGATACCGCAGAAGATATAACTTGCAGGAGACAATCAATGCACAAATTCGTTGTGGGTATGATCGTTGCTGCGGTGCTGGGCGCCGCGATTTGTGTGCCCCGGAGTGTCCGGTCGCAACTGCCGAGTGGGGCAGGGGAGGGGCCCGGGCCACAACAGGAACGGTTCGGTGAACCAGGACCGCGCGGCGGTGGTTTCCCCAGCCCCGGCATGCCGTTTCGTCCGGGCCTGCCACCGATTCTGCAATCGCTCGACCAAGACGGTGATGGGGAGCTATCGGCCGAAGAAATCGAAGCAGCTCCCGCCGCACTCAAAAAACTCGATCGAAACGAGGACGGCATCTTGAGCGAGGAGGAAATGATGCCTGAGATGGGCGGTTTTCCCAGAGGCGGCCCAGCACGCGGTGGCTTCGGCGGACCTGGCGGTCCGAGTGGCTTTGGCGGACCGATGGGGCAGGACAGGAAACTCGTCCAGGATTTTGACAAGGACGGTGATGGACTGCTCAATGCCGAAGAACGCCAGGCCGCCCGCCAGTCCCTCAGTGATGGAGCGGCCAATGGTCGGCCAGGGGGGCGCGGTTTTGGGCCGCCTGGAGGGCCGGGCGGAAGAGGCAATCGGGAACCGGCCCAGCCAGGTGCACGAGTGTCATCCGCCGACGTTCCCTCGTGCGGCGATGCACCTCTCTACGATCCCAGCGTACTGCGGACTCTGTTTCTCGACTTCGAAAACGATGACTGGGAAACGGAAATGGCTGATTTCAAGAACACGGATGTGGACGTCCCGGCCAAATTGACCGTCGACGGAAAGATCTATCCGAATGTCGGTGTCCGCTTCCGCGGCATGTCGTCCTACATGATGGTACCGGCCGGGTATAAACGGTCGCTCAATGTGTCGCTCGACCTCGTCGACGCCAAACAGAGGCTCTATGGCTACAAGACGCTGAATCTGCTGAATTGCGCTGGCGATCCGTCGCTGATGAGTACCGTGCTCTACTCGCACATCGCGCGCCAATACATCCCGGCACCGAAAGCGAACTTCGTCAAGCTAGTAATCAATGGCGAAAGTTGGGGAGTCTACGTCAATGTGCAACAGTTCAACAAGGAGTTCCTCGACGAGAATTACGAATCGTCCACAGGGGCTCGTTGGAAGGTACTCGGCAACCCCGGCGCCGATGGTGGATTGAGGTACTTGGGAGACAATATCGAGGATTACCGACGACGCTTTGAGATCAAATCCAAAGACGATGAGCAATCGTGGCACGACTTGATCAAACTCTGCCAGACACTCAACGAGACTCCCGCCGACCAATTGGAGCAGACGTTGGCTCCCATGCTCGATATCGATCGTGTGCTGTGGTTTCTGGCCCTCGATGTGGCATTGGTCAACAGCGACGGATACTGGACGCGGGCCAGCGACTACAGCATTTTCGAGGACCGGAACGGCGTCTTTCACATTACTCCGCACGACATGAACGAGGCCTTTCACGGGTCGACGGGATTCGGCCCGCCAGGCGGAGGACCAGGAAGACCCGGTGGCTTTGGTCCTCCCGGCGGATTTGGTTTCCCGGGCAGCGCGAGGGACGAAGGTGCGGGCGGTGGAGTGCCCGCTGCGAGCGGCGCGGAAGGGGCGGCGGGGGACCTTGCGCAACGCGATGTGCGACGCAATCCGAGTTTCGGCCCAGGCGGTTCTGGCGTTGGCCCGGGCGGTGGTCGCAATGGTCGAGGATTCGGACCTGGTGGCCCAGGTGGTCCGCGAGGAGCCGGTGGACCGGGTGGTCGGCGAGGGCCCGGTAGACCAGGCTTCGCGGAAGGTGGAGTTGAGCTGGATCCGCTGGTAGCCGTGGATGATCCGCGCATGCCGCTGCGGAGCAAACTGCTGGCGGTGCCCGGCTTGCGGGCAAAGTACCTGCAATGTGTTCGCACGCTCGCGCAGTCATCACTCGATTGGAGCAAACTCGGCCCGCTCGTTGGGCAATACCGAACACTGATTGCAGACGAAGTGGCAGCGGACACACGCAAACTGTCGACGACCGAGGCCTTCCTCAGCGCCACGGCGGATAGCACCGAGGAGAATGTGGAGGGCCGTCTGGCGAGCCTGCGCAGCTTCGTACAACAGCGGCGCGAGTACTTGCTCAGGACTGTCGACGGGAAACTCTCACCGGAACAGTAGTCTATTTGTCGACGCGCCAACGTCGCGAGTCGCCCACGTATTCGAGTGTGGGCGACTCACCGTCAATAACGCGGCACATCCGTTTCGACGTGGCAGGACCAGGCATCGATGCCCCCCGCGAGATTCGCCACTTGGGCAAAACCTTGTCGCACCAAGAATTCCGCTACGGCTTGCGAACGTACTCCGTGGTGACAGTAGACTACTACAGGCAGGGACGCATCCAACTCTCCACAGCGTTGTGGAACCTGCCGCATCGGAATGTGCCGCGCACCGGTAATCCGACAGAACTCCCACTCGCTCGTTTCTCGGCAATCCAATAGCTGCGGCGGCTCTTTGCCACGCCGCTGCTGAGCTCAGCTGCTCAACGGTGAGCATGGTTACTCGTTTGTTCGTCATCGTCGTTCTTTCTTCGTTGCCGAAAAGTCCACAGCGCGATGGGGTCGCCTACCGACAAAAGAGGCGGCCACGGGGGAACCGGAACGAGGACATCCCGCACAGCGCGGCAGGATGCGCTGCGACAAATGCCCAGTGAGCGCGGCGTGCGGAATCATTCCCTGGTCGCTCGGCTGCCGTCGAGCGTCTGGTTTTCTGCGAGCGTCCGCGGAAGGAGCAGCACGCCTGCGTTGGCGATCTTCGTGCACGATCGTTACGGATGTATCGCCCGCATGAAGCGCGCGAAGACACGATTGTTTTTCCGATGCTTCACAAAGTCCCGTCTGCCGGCGAAATAGTTGAGTTGGGGGAACAGTTCGAGGAACGGGAGCACCGACTTTTTGGCGAAGACGGTTTTGAAACGGCAACTAGCCAAACACCGCCCGCACCGGCACCAGGGCCGGCACAAGCGGTGTTCAGCGATTTGTCGCACCGCGGACTCGACTGCGGGCTATTTGTGTGCGCCGTGGCACGCCGCGCAATTGGCTGCTTCTTTCAACTCTGCCGCGGCCCCATCCCGTCCCACTGCCACTTTGGCGGCAGCCAAGGCAACGGTGCCCGCCTTTTCGTGCCAGCTCTCGGTTGTTCCCTTGTTCGGCTTGTTCTCGACCAGACTGACGTACAGGTCCAGCAGCGCCAGCTTCTCATCTTGCGATGCTTCACCACCCACAACCTTCTTCAACAATCCTGCTTTGTGGGCCTTCTCCATAACTTCCTTAGTCGTGTGTTTTGGAGCGGATTTTTCCTCATCCGCAGCACGGGCAATCGCACCGGTAAGAACGACGACTGCCAGAACGCTCAACAACCATCCACATGTCTTCTTCATCGCACACCTTTCAATCGTTTGAAGACTCGCCGGGCTTTGTCGAGCACTCGCCACGAGAAAGTCACCCCAGCTGAAAAATACCAAGTTAAATTTTGGAGCGTGTCAAGACCTCGACAGAGCGGCCGTTCACGCGGAGCCGACGAAATATCCGCTGCTCCACGCCATTGCAGCCGCATTTCCACCGCCAGAGCTAGTGGAAATCCGTACAGGTAAGGCACGTACCGCACTCCGGCCGCCGCCTCTCATCGCAGCTGCAACTCCTCCAGTTCAGCTTTTGTATCGATATCCTTGGCAAATGCAACTAGCGAGCTGACAGAAATCACCAGCGGGCGGCCGCCGGAGAGGCCGTGACAGCGGCGGTGAAGAAATGCGTGGGTCAGAAAATCCTCGACGTCACGCAACGTCGCCGTGCCTCGCCGATAGCGGACGTAACCTCGCAGACCCCGGTATGGAACGCCCAGCGTGAGTACGGGCAGTTGCCGCCGCAGCACGTTGCGCAAATCTTGTGCCAGGAGTGTCCCGATCGCTCCTATCGTCACTCCCAGGTACCGCTTCTCCAGCACCCGGTTACGAGATCGATAAGCCAGTTCGAGGAGCCGGTTCATGAGCGGGAATCGCAGGGCATGGGCGCGGGCGATGACGAGGTGTCCCGGGTAGAGCTGGCGGGGCGTCTGACCAACGCCCAGCGGCAGGCGATAGGACGGCTTCCAGGCACTCGCCCCCATTCTCTCGCGTTCCGCCTCGATCATCTGCCACCAGAACAGCGATTCGGCGTGCGGCGCGTAGTCGTTCTCGAGCAACCGCCGAAAGTCGTTCCCCGAGGGTAGAATATCGCAGGTCGCTACCGCAAATGGCTGCTGCACGTCGAGGCGATCTGTCACCGTTTTCACCAGCTGGCGAAGCGTCTGCACCAGTGATCCTTCGACAGGAATCAGCTCGCAGTCGACTTTCCCGTCATACCAATCGCGCGGCCCCACCAGCAGCGGGTCGGTAAAACACTCACTGTTGCGGATCCGCTCAACCAACTCCGCCGCCAGGCATCGCCCGGAGCCGAGTTGTATCGTCCCTTTCGGACCAGCCAGCGCGTCGGTTGGTTGCAGTTTGCGCGGAGTGTCATCGGGTGACACATCGCTGCCGGCCAGGACGAAGATTGGCAAACGATTAGACATAGCCGTGTCACCCAGCAAGCTGTGTCACCGGACAATGGGGATCTCTGCGAGACTCCCTGGAAAACCGCCACACTTCCTATTCTGCCAAATGACGCGCTGGGTTGTCCATGTTGTTCCCAACTGGCGATCCCCCCACAGAGACCATTGCAGACGACCGCCGCCAGGGCAACATGCCGCGAACCAACCGACGCGAAAGGTGCCCGCGTTCACACGCTCAGGGTTGGCGGGATCGCGTCGGCGAGGGGCGTGGTACCGCAGCATCCGAAGAAAACAAGCGAGAGTGGAAGAAGTCGTCCACTCATGGATCCTCAGATGCCGCCGACCTGAGGCTTGTTGCATCGGCCGGGAATCAAGCTTAACTTAGTGCTATGGCAGGGCTCACTGCCTCGTTTCCCTTAACTGCCGGAGCGATATCCGCCAACGGAGGCCTCACAATGACAAAGTCCAAACAGTGTGTAGCAAACCAACCCATGGCTGCAGGTAAGATCGAAAGACGTCAGTTTCTCAAGAGTGCCGCAGTGGCAGGTGCGGGCTTCATGATCTTGCCCAGTGGCGTGTTGTCGGGTGCCAATGCACCGAGCAACAAGTTGAACGTTGCCATGATCGGCACATGGGGGCGAGCCGAGGCGCATTTCAGCGCGATTTCGAGCGAGAATGTCGTGGCACTTTGCGATGTGAATGAAGACCATCTGGCGTTTGGCGCCAAGCAATTCCCGCAAGCCAAGCAGTATGTGGATTGGCGAAAGTGCCTCGATCAGAAAGATATTGATGCCGTCATTTGCTGCACGACCGATCACACGCATGCCTTCATTGCCAATTGGGCCATGAATCGTGGACTACATGTCTATTGTGAAAAGCCTTTGGCCAACTCCGTGCAAGAAGCTCGGTTGGTGCGGGCCACGTACTTGAAGAACAAGGAGAAACTGGCCACGCAATGCGGGACCCAACGCCATGCGATCGAGAATTTCAATCGTGTTCGCGAGTTGATTCGAGACGGCGCAATCGGTGAACTTTCCCATGTCCACGTGTGGGGAGACCGGCAAATTCCCCGACCAGGATACTTGCCGGCGGAAGGCGAACCTCCGACGGGCTTGCACTACGACCTGTGGATCGGACCGTCTCCGTTCCATCCGTATAACCCCGGATATTTCGCCGGTGGGCCCGGTATGAATTGCCTGAGTTGGAACATGTACTGGGATTTCGGCAGTGGCCAACTGGGCGACATGGGCAGTCATACCATGGACCTGGCCTGGAACGCCATTGACGCGGGACTCCCAACATCCGCCTCGGCCACCGGTGAAGAGTACAATCCGGAAGTCACCCCTGTGAGAATGACCGCTACCTTTGAACACCCGGCGAACGATTGGCGCCCCGCTATCGGCGTCACCTGGTACCAGGGTGGTGACATGCCAAACTCGCCGAGACCCTACGTTGATTTGACCAAGATTGACCACGGAGCAATGTTCAAAGGCGAACGTGGGTTTGTGATTGCCAACTTTGACACGCGCCTGGTAATCCCCTACGGCGACGAAGCCAATTTCACTTACTACAAGCCGCGCTCGAAAGATCAGCTCATTCCTCCGCTGGGCCACTTCCAGAAAGAATGGACCGACGCCTGCAAAGGAAACCTCAAGACCACCTGCGACTTTGACTACAGCGGCACGCTGATCGAACAGATGCTGCTGGCTCATGTCTCCTATCGCGTCGGCAAAAAGATCGAGTATGACGGTATCGCGGGGCGCGTCACGAACTGCGACGAAGCCAATCCGTTACTGAGCCGTGAGTACCGACCCGGTTGGACGCTCGACGGCTAGTGGCAGCGGATCGGCACCGTATTAGTTCGAGTGTTACTCGCTAACATGCACGCATGTTTGTGACGTCGACGGCTCGATGGAGAACGAATCGGGAATGCGGAATGGCGGAGGCCAAACACTCCGGCAGTGGCTCAGGTTGACCTTCGTGCGGAACATTGACAATTCCGCACTGCGTGCCGCGCATTCTCGATTCGTTCCTCTACCGCATCAGATCGTGCGTCCGAAATGACTGCGCAGTCGATCCACGCACTGTTCCACCTCGACATCAACAGACGCCTGGCTCAATAGTCCTTCTGCCACCATCAATTGAGCCAGGTGGCGGAGGGCGTCGACCGATAACTGGGGCGCATACAGCAGCATCAAACGCCGCTCAATCAAATCGGTCAGCCGGCAGCACCACTCGTCACGAATGACGCGCTGCACGAATCGCAGCGGAAGATCGGTACCCGTGAGATTTGCGAGACCGTCAGAATCGGGAGGGTCACTCGACGTGGGAGCCAGCAGCGACTCGGTCCGCGTACCGCACAGTTGCCAGACGGCGCACACCTGAGCGTACGTTAGATGCAACCGGTTGGCCAGACGAGTCTGGTATTCGGTCTGCTGCTGTTCGGAAGCGGGGTAACTCTCGCCACCCGGAATCGTGCGGTCGCGTGAATTCGCGTGAGCCTTCAAGGCGAGTTTCCCCAGCACAAGTTGAGCGGTTTCTTCGGCCAGCGAACGGCACGTGGTCAATTTCCCGCCGATGATCGAGACGATCGGAAGGCCGCTGCCGGTATGCTCGTAAAGCAAATGCCGGCGCGTAATGGAAGCGGGTGACGTCGGCGATGTATGGGGAAGCGGTCGTACGCCGCTGTAATGCAGCACGATGTCATCACCAGTCAGCTGAATAGGGGGAAACACCTCCCCGACCGCCCGCAGCAGATACTGTAGTTCATCGCGGTCAGCGACGGCCGTCTCCGGCTCGTGTTGGAATGGCAGATCGGTGGTTCCGACGAGCGAGAACGGGCCAAACGGCAGCAAGAACACTGGGCGACCATCGCCCGCTTCAGCATAGACGCCGTGGCCTGACAACGCCTCACGCAACTGGGGATTGGATGTCAGTAAATGACTTCCCTTGGTCCCGCCAAGGAGTTGCGGTCCGGGAATCTGGAGTTGGGCCAGCGTCCGGTCGACCCAGGCTCCCGTGGCGTTGATGATCGCGGCCGGCGACACCGAAATCGGTTCGCGGCATTGGAATGCCGGCGATTGGGGACCCTCCATCTCGGCGACCCTTTGCAGCGTGACCTGCTCTCCCCGTCGGCTGGCGAAGTGATATGTGTACACATCCAGCGTCACGCCCTGTTCCAGGGCCAGGCGTCGCGCGATCCTCGAGCATTGCGAGAACAAACCGCTCGGGAAATTGAATCTGCGCGTCGTAGTAGGACCCCAGCCAGCGAAACCGGCGGCTGTCAACCGGCGGCACCCGCGGGTCGTCTAAGCGGTGGATCTGATGACGTGGCAGCGATGACCGGCCTGCCGACCAATCATATAGTTGCAGCCCCAGACGCACGAGCCACATTCCCCGTGACACAGGCTCGGCACTCTCAGGCGGCGGCCACCCGAGAAATTTGCGGGCTGCGGAAACAACACCCGTGGCCCGCCACCGCATGGGAATAAATAGCTGCAGCGGACGCACAAACTGCGGAGCCAATCGCAAGAGTCTCTCGCGCTCGCTGAGTGATTCGCGAACCAGCTTGAAATCGCCATACTCGAGGTACCGCAGGCCCCCATGAATCAGTCTCGATGAGTAAGCCGTCGTGCCGCTGCAGCCACGTCCCACCGATCAACCAGACAGACCGGTATACCGTTCAGCAGTAGCTCGCGCGCGATCGCCACGCCGTTGATACCTGCTCCCAGCACCAGCACTGTTTTCTGCCGCGACGCCATGGACTCGCTCCCTCGCGTAGCTGAGCCCGCCCAGGGCTCAGAGAAGTGGCTTAACGTAATGAGCCTCCGCTGAAGCCTGGGCGGCTTCAGCTACGACGCGTAGCTGAGCCCGCCCAGGGCTCAGTGAAGTGGCTTGACGTAATGAGCCTCCGCTGAAGCCTCGGCGGCTTCAGCTACGACGCGTAGCTGAGCCCGCCCAGGGCTCAGTGAAGTGGCTTAACGTAATGAGCCTCCGCTGAAGCCTCGGCGGCTTCAGCTACGACGCGTAGCTGAGCCCGCCCAGGGCTCAGTGAAGTGGCTTGACGTAATGAGCCTCCGCTGAAGCCTGGGCGGCTTCAGCTACGACGCGTAGCTGAGCCCGCCCAGGGCTCAGTGAAGTGGCTTAACGTAATGAGCCTCCGCTGAAGCCTGGGCGGCTTCAGCTACGACGCGTAGCTGAGCCCGCCCAGGGCTCAGAGAAGTGGCTTAACGTAATGAGCCTCCGCTGAAGCCTGGGCGGCTTCAGCTACGACGCGTAGCTGAGCCCGCCAGGGCTCAGCCAGCTACGCCAGTAGGCCCAGCTGAAGTGGCTTGACGTAATGAGCCGCCGCTGAAGCCTGGGCGGCTTCAGCTACGACGCGTAGCTGAGCCCGCCCAGGGCTCAGAGAAGTGGCTTAACGTAATGAGCCTCCGCTGAAGCCTGGGCGGCTTCAGCTACGACGCGTAGCTGAGCCCGCCCAGGGCTCAGAGAAGTGGCTTAACGTAATGAGCCTCCGCTGAAGCCTGGGCGGCTTCAGCTACGACGCGTAGCTGAGCCCGCCCAGGGCTCAGAGAAGTGGCTTGACGTAATGAGCCTCCGCTGAAGCCTGGGCGGCTTCAGCTACGACACGTAGCTGAGCCCGCCCAGGGCTCAGAGAAGTGGCTTAACGTAATGAGCCTCCGCTGAAGCCTGGGCGGCTTCAGCTACGACGCGTAGCTGAGCCCGCCCAGGGCTCAGAGAAGTGGCTTAACGTAATGAGCCTCCGCTGAAGCCTGGGCGGCTTCAGCTACGACGCGTAGCTGAGCCCGCCCAGGGCTCAGAGAAGTGGCTTGAACGTAATGAGCCGCCGCTGAAGCCTGGGCGGCTTCAGCTACGACGCGTAGCTGAGCCCGCCCAGGGCTCAGAGAAGTGGCTTAACGTAATGAGCCGCCGCTGAAGCCTGGGCGGCTTCAGCTACGACGCGTAGCTGAGCCCGCCCAGGGCTCAGTGAAGTGGCTTGACGTAATGAGCCGCCGCTGAAGCCTGGGCGGCTTCAGCTACGACGCGTAGCTGAGCCCGCCCAGGGCTCAGAGAAGTGGCTTGACGTAATGAGCCGCCGCTGAAGCCTGGGCGGCTTCAGCTACGACACGTAGCTGAGCCCGCCCAGGGCTCAGTGAAGTGGCTTGACGTAATGAGCCGCCGCTGAAGCCTGGGCGGCTTCAGCTACGACGCGTAGCTGAGCCCGCCCAGGGCTCAGAGAAGTGGCTTGACGTAATGAGCCGCCGCTGAAGCCTGGGCGGCTTCAGCTACGGGGAACCGCGATCATGTCCATCGTCAGCGTGCGGCCCGATTGCCCGACGCCATGCACCATGACCTTCGACGCGGCCGGAGGGCGCTCCTGGTCGTAGAGCCAGAGACGCGACTCTGTCCATGCCCCTCGCCGCGTCGTCGTCGCACACATAGTACGTCGCCTTGGCCAGATGGACGCAGGTCGCTGCCCGTCTGGTCGAGGATGGCCTGCAATTGGTCAAACACGTCGAGGGCCTGCTGCTTGACCGCGGCCCGGCTTCTCGCGCAAACAGGCCGGAGACGTAGATCTGCCGTTCGCTGCGGACCAGGGCCACGCGGCTGAAGATCTGCATGGGTCTCACCTCGGGCGGGTTGTAGTACTGCACACTCTCGGCCGATTCGTCCGCTGGGAGGCAACTGGGCGATCAATTCGATCTCGACCGGAGGCGGGGCAAGCCACTCCACGAAGACCACGGGCGGAGTCATTTGACCGGGGAAGAACTTCTTCAGTTCCCGGCAGCACCTCATCCGCCGACGTGGCCGGCCTCAGAAACACCTTCAACTGCACCACGTGCGCCGGCGAGAGCTGCAATTGCTCCAGCGTCTTCCACAGGCCGGACATCGACTTGGTGACGGCCGACTCGGTGAGTCCGCCTTCGGCCGGCACGCCGGACAGATACGCCACACCACCGCGTGGCAACACGGCCGCGTCGGCGCAGTCCTTGGTCGCCGGCCACGGCTTCGCATCGCTGCAAGGCCACGGCTTGGCCCTTGTCCGCCGCCACCGCGACCGCATCGACGGCCACCAGCGCGTCGCGGTGCGGCAGGGGCGTCAGGACCGCGGTGATCGCCGGACGGACGGCAGGCTCCAGCCGCTTACTCAACTGCTCGCGCACGCGGTCGACCGTCGGCGGCGCGATCGCGTAGACGTTCAGACGCACCAGTTGGCCAAGGCCCGATCCCGCGGCCGTCAGCACGGCGTCCAGGTTGTCCAGGACTTGCTCGATCTGCTTGTCGACCGAACCCTCGCCCACCAGCTTTCCTTCGCGATCCAAGGGCAGGAGCTGCCGCGTGTGCACGCAGCGGTTGGCCTTGCACGACCACGGCCTGCGACATTCCCGGCGGGGCATCGAGCGGAAGGTATTGGACTGGCGAGCCAGACGCGTCCTGCGAGCGTTTCCTGCACAGGCTGGTCCTCAGCCGCCGCGCGGTTGCCCAATTTGACGCCGCCGGCCGCACAGCAACAGGATGACTCCGGCGACAAAAATCGCCAGCCGCGACAGATATCCGGCCTGACCGGGACGGCCGTCGCAAGCCGTGCTCAAGGAGAACCCTGTCCGTCTGGGAAATCCAGTCCCCGTAACAGATCGTCCTGTCATGTTTGTGCTCCTCGGTGAGTGTGGCTTACGACTAGACCTGCTCGGGCAGTTCGAAGCCTTTGCGTCTTGGGATGTCGAGGAACCGTTTGCCTCGTCGTCTCCGGGGAAGATTTCCTTCTCCGGATCCCACTTGAGCGGGCGTCCGAGCCAGCGGGCAATGTTGCCCAGATGGCACAAGGTGGCGACGCGATGCCCGTTCTCGACATTCATGATCGGGTCTTTCCGCGACTGTCACGCAATCGTAGAAATTCTGCATGTGGTTGTCGCTCTCGTAGACACGGATCGCATCGGCCGGAAGCGGGTCTTTGTCGAGTCCCTTCGGATCGCACTCGTAACTTCCGCGAATGATCGTGATTTCGCCTTTGTCTCCGATGAAGGTTGCGCCTCCTCCCACCCTGGGATTGAGGGAGCTCAGGGTCAACACCACACCGTTGGCATACTTGTAGTTGATGACGGACTTGCTGCAGGCCGCATCCCCGCGATCTCGCGTTTCCGGTCGTGTCGTAGACGACCGTCTCCATCTTCTCGGCCGGGTCGACCCAGACCTCGACCGGACCGCTGTTGTCCATCTGCAGAGCCCACTGGACCATGCTCAGCCCATGGCAGCCCCAATTGAGCAGTTCGCCGCCCGAATAGGGCCGGAACGACATCCAGCCCGGACCAACGGCGTACTTCTCTGCCGGCTGGGGCGGGAAGGTCGGTTCGGGCTCGTAGGGGACGCGCGACACATAGAGATTCACGTTGTAGGGCACGACTTCGTTCGGGCCGCACCACCGATCCCAATCGAGCGTCTCCGGGACCGGCTGGGCTGGGAAATTGCACTCGAAGGGACTGGGAAAGTTGTAGGCGATGATCGATTGGATCTTGCCGATGCGGCCGTTGAGGATCAGTTCCACGGCTTTGCGCGTTCTTGGGATTGGATCGCTGCTGTTCGCCGGTCTGGAACACGCGTTTGTACTTGCGGACCGCATCGACCATCACGCGACCCTCGCGGATCGTGTGCGACAGCGGCTGTTCGCCGTAGATGTCCTTGCCCGCCTGAGCGGCATGGATGCAGGGCAAGTAGTGCCAGTGCTCCGGCGTGGCGTAGACGACGACGTCCACGTCCTTGCGATCCAGCAGCGCCCGGTAGTCCTGGTAGCGCATGACCGGGCACTTGTAGTACTTGGCCCACGCGTCGGCCCGTCGCGTGTTGAGATCGGCCACGGCGACGATCCGAGCGTACTCGGGCGGCGCACCCTGGCCTCCCTTGCCGATGGCAAGTTGCCCGTTGCGCCGTCCACAGCCGATGATCCCCACGCCGATCTCGTTACTGGGTGCCGAGGCTTTCGCGACGGCCTGGGCACTCGGCTTCTTCTTGGCGGGAGGCGACTCTTTGGCGGTTCTTGGGCGGTTCTTTGCAGGACGGCAGTGCCATCCCGGCCAAGGCCACGCCGGCAGCCTGTCCGAGGAGCCGGCGACGTGAGATTTTTTTGGGTTCGTTCACGAGAATATCCGTTCTATTTGCCTGCTGGTCGTCGATCACATCAAATTCTCGAAGGGCTACGCTTTTCCCATGGCCAGGTAGACCTTGCGAATGGCGAGCACGATGTCGTGCACGTCGTCATCGGTGAAATTGGGATCCATGATCACGCCGCCCGCCCGGCTCAGGATATCGATGGTCCGCGGACAACACTCATGTCCGTAGCGAATGGCCTTCCCTTCGGGACTTTGGAAGGACGGCCAGGCGGAATGGACGGTGACTTTGTTTTCGATCCGCTCGTCAATCGGCAGAATAGCCGAGCCTCCTGGCGGCGACGCCCCGATACCTTCCGCACGCATCGCCCGCAGGAACTTGTCGCGCCGCTCCGGGCTGTCGAACTCCAGGAAGACGCCCACGCCCAAATCTCCCTCCACGTCCGGGGTCTTGCGCAGCTTGAGCCCCGGCAGGTCGGCGATTCCCTGACGCACTTTGCGGGCGTTCTTGCGCAATCCCCCGCAAATGGTCTCCAGTTTCTGCAACTGTCCTTTGAGGACCGCTCCGGTGAACTCGTTCATGCGGAAGTTGCAGGAGGCAAAGGCGGCCAGCAATCCACCACCGAGGCTTTCTGTATAAGGCGAACGGAGAACGCCCACGTCGTGGAATCGCACCGCCCGCTCGAAGAGTTCCGGATCATTGCTGACCACGGCACCCCCTTCGCCCGACGTGATGCTCTTGCTGAGCTGGAAGCTGTTGATGCCAATGTCGCCGATCGATCCCACGTATTTGCCCTTGTACTTGCCTCCCAAGCATTGAGCACAATCTTCCAGCACGCGGATCTTGTGTTTGCGTGCGATCTCCAGGATCGGATCCATGTCGGCCGGACACCCCTGGAGGTGGATGGCCATGATCGCCTTGGTGCGTGGCGTGATCTTGGATTCGATGTCTGCGGGATCGATGTCAAACGACTCGTCGATCTCGGCAAAGACCGGCAAGGCTCCCGCCAGGACGATGGCATCGTAGTCGGCGTACCAGGTCCAAGCGGGGAGAATGACTTCGTCACCTGGCCCGATTTCCGAGCGCCGCCATCGCGGTGAACAGGGCTGTCGTCCCGGAGGTTACCCCCAACGCGTACTTGACGCCGATGTGCTCGGCGTACGCCTGTTCGAACTGGAGGACTTTGGAATTCTCGCCCCACCAGCGGAATGGATACCGCGATTCCAGCACGTCGATCAGTTCTTGCTTCTCGACGTCATCGTAGAATTGGGGTCCGTACGGCTGAGAATGCAGCGGATTCTCCCGCACCGGCTTGCCCCCATCGATGGCCAGCCGAGCAGCGTCTTTGGCGAGCGGAGCGGCCACCGCCGATCCCGCCAATATCGATGCAGCACCAATCGCTCCCACCGTCCCCAGGAACTCACGACGATTCGCCCTGTTCTCGTTCATTGGCTCATCCTCTCATAGTGACCGAAATGCACGCGCAGCAAAGCGTCATGTGCGCGAGTGTCAATGTGTGCTTCCGCTCAAGTGCGCGGGACAAAAACTTCTGTATTTGCTGCTCGGGTAATTTCTTCCCGCCCCCGCGTTTCACGAGTCGAAAGGATAGTCGGAGGAGGAATTTCCGCCCTCGCCGCTAACTGCCCAGTTGCGATGCCGACCGGGGCAAGCCCGGCGGAAATCGGCGTCGGCCCAAGTTCTTCTTCCCACGCTGCTAATTTTACAGGACCGAAATCCGCGCCCGGTCCTATCTCTCTAATTTGACATTATTTCTGCAGCGCTGCACACTACCCGTGCGCTCGAAATATGAAAACACAACATCGCTACCAGCTCAATATCAACAGTGAAACCGCTTGGCGCGGAAGTTGAAAGCCGATCTGTAGCCTTCCCTCGTGCATGTCGAGACTCACCGGTTCGTTCATCGCGGCCAACGGGCCAGCCTCCTCACGCTGCGCATATCGCTCCGCCGTCGGTGTGGCAGGCGTTCCCATTCTCTTCCAGGCGGCGTAAGCGTTGCTGTGTTGGTCATCGATCCGGAAATGCTGGAGCTGCACCTTTGCGATCTCCATCGGGAAGCCTTTCACGTCAAGTTGCACGTCGGCGTCCGGGCCAGGCAAATCATCATCAGGGTAGTGCCATGCGAGCACAGACAACTGGTTACTATCGCGATTGGCCAACGCCGCGACGTCTGGTTCACCTCGCACACCTTCTCTGGGCACACCTTCTCTGCGCACCGCGTCCAGCGGCATAGCGTGGTCGCTCTGGGCGACAACCGGCTGCCCGCTCATACGACTGAACATGCGAAAGACGTGGAACTCCATGTTAACGAACAGGTGCGGTGCTCTCCACAGCCACTCGACCAAGCCTCACCTTTGTTTCTGACCGAAATAGAATGTTTGGCTGCCGATTCCGGGCAGCGCGATCACCCGCTGATGGAGCTTCGCTGTCGTGCCGCCAGCGTGCTGCCACCGGGTCCCCGCAGTACAGAGTCGCCCACTAGCGAAGGGGCCAACTGTTCAGAAATTGGCCAGTCGCATGATGCTGTCTCCTGTCCCTGCCGCGCACATGGGACCCCGTGGGGCAGATCCCCGGTATTCACGGCAGTTGAAGAGAAATTCGACATCCGGTATGCCGTTTGCAGTGGACGGACGATGACTTGTTGAGGAGTTGTGCTCCAGCGGGTCCCTTGGGCATGCCGGGGCCCCGGAGCACGCTGACGCGGCTGACCGAAGGCAGCGGCAGCGGAATCGAGGCAACTTACGCGGACCGTTGGTGGCTGGTCCGCGGCCAGTGGGATGCGACATGGCTTTGGCAGAAAAGTCGATCAAAAATCTCGCGTTCGTTTTGCTTGTGGTGCTGATCGGCACGAGCGGTTCCCTGCTGTCGTGGAGCCTGGATCGTGCCGCTTCTGGCTCACGCACTGCGATATGCGGTGCTACCGGCCCGGCAGTTTCTTTTCAGTCAGACTCACACACACAGTCGGCATATCGGTCCGACGTTGAGACACCTTCGGCGTCCGTGGCGCGAACGAGTCATCCGACTGGGGCTGGCGTCGTAACCACAGCGGTGGCGGCGGCCGGCTATTTTCTTTCGACGCCCGCGGGCTTGGTGATGCGGAGTGCGTGCGACAAGTGCTCTCTTTCTTTGGTGACACAGCACATTCGGCTACAGATCTAACCTGCTCCGCTGATAGCTGGTTTCTTGCCCTTTGTGTCGCCTCTCTCCATTTCGCTCATTCCCGTTTTCCGCGTGCGCCCCAAGGGGTAAGTTCCGCGGCGAACGGCACTCAAAGAAAGAAGTATTTCCCCATGAGTTACCGCAGACAATTTGAACTCCAGAAACCCGTCGCTACGACCGCCGAGAAGAGCGGAGAATCGGCCGGACGGCCCGCTACTCAGCCGGGGGCTAGTGAAACCACGTTACATCGCGTAATTCGTCACGTCTCGGCCGGGAACTACCAGAAGGCGCTGGACCTGCTGCGAAACGCCGGCCGGGATCCACAGCTCCGTAACGCGGTGGGCGTCTGTAACTTGCGATTGGGACGTATTGACGAAGCGATACGCGTGTATCGTGAGCTGGTTCTCAAGGCCGGTTGCACCTGGATGCGTCCCGAATTGCCGATTGAGTACAAGACGAATTTTGCCACGGCGTTACTGCTGGGTGGGCATCCCACGGGCGCACTTGAACTGCTGTCCGAGCTATCGGCCGAGTCAAACCCCACAGTGCAGAGACTTCGCGCCGCGATGCGTCGCTGGGAAGTGAGTCTCTCATTTTGGCAGAGGCTGAACTGGTGGCTGGGCAAGATCGAGCCGCGGAATTGCCACATTCCGATCGATTTCCCGCCAGGTGAGTTTGAGACGAGCGTGGTGATGCCCGATACACCGACCGAGAAGCCATCTGGTCCCAACTTGCGCACCGCGGCGTGACCAGTGTGATTTTTCGTGAACAGGCCACGTAGGGCGGAAAGCACCTGCATCGTGCCGGGTTTCCGCACTACGCTTAGGACAACGGCTACAGAGGTAAGGTGATGGGTTATTCTGTGTGGATTGGGTTCCTGTCGTTCATTCTTTTCATGATTTTACTCGACCTGGGTGTGTTTCACCGCAAGTCGCATGTGGTTCGCATGCAAGAGGCGTTCGCGTGGACGTTGGTGTGGATCTTGCTCGCCTTAGTGTTCAACGTGTTTATCTTCTTTCTTTACCAAGGGAATTGGAGTGGCGGGACGAATACGGGAACCCCTCCCTTGGCAGGGAGCGAAGCCGCCATGCAGTTCTTTACGGGCTACCTGCTGGAAAAGTCCTTGTCCATCGACAACATCTTTGTGATCGCCATGATCTTCGCCTTCTTTTCCGTACCGCTCAAGCATCAGCATCGTCTGCTTTTCTGGGGCATCCTGGGTGCGGTGGTGCTGCGCGGGTTGATGATCGGGTTGGGTGCCGCGCTGATCGCACGATTCGAATGGGTCATCTACCTGTTTGGTGTACTACTGCTGCTATCGGCAGTAAAGATGCTGATGATGAAACAGGACAGTGTCGATCCGGACAAGAACCTGATGGTGCGTATAGTCCGGCGATTCTATCCGGTCTGTCCCGACGTTCACAGCGGTAGATTCTTCCTGCCTTGGAACGGTCGGCGGGCAGTGACTCCCTTGCTGCTCGCCCTGGTCCTCGTGGAGACCAGCGACATTATGTTCGCCTTCGACTCGATACCGGCGGTCTTCGCGGTGACTCGTGATCCGTTTCTGGTCTTCACCTCCAACATCTTTGCGATACTCGGACTTCGTTCGCTGTACTTCGTGCTCTCGGGAGTCATGGGCAAGTTTCGCCACCTGAAAACGAGTCTTGTCTTCGTCCTCGCTTATGTCGGAATTAAGATGCTGGCGTCACACCACTATCCGATCCCCAATCTCGTCTCGCTGACCGTGATTGCCGCCATCCTGGGCGTGGGTGTGTTGGCATCGGTCGTCGGCGGGCGAACTGCCGAGTCGGTCGGCGCCACGGGGTCGTGATTGAATGCTGGCGGCGAAGTTGTTCGGCAGTCCTCTGCACAGCAGCCAGCGACGTTCTTGTCTCGCGCGCAGAGACAACGAATCGGGATTGCGGAGTGCGGAATTGCTCCTTTTACGCGGTTTTGTGCTTCCGTATTGCGCATTACCCACTCCTGATGTCATTCCCGATCCAGCGATAAACTTTGCGGGGATGCGCGCACCGTACGCACAGCTAACCACCCAACGCCCAATAACCAATAGCGTAACACTTTAGCCGTGTGCAGTGCACGGTGCCTTTGTTTTCACCAGGTAAGGCGTGCCAGGGGGTAGACAGACCGGAATAGCGAATGGTGAATGGTGAATGGTGAATGGTGAATAATTAACCAGGGGAAGGTGGATGAGAAAGCCAAACTTCGGGGCGTTCCGCTGCGGTGCAAGAACAGGAAAAGGGCGAATCACGAACCGTCAATTATTCACCATCCACCATTCACCATTAATTATTGACTCGGGAGCCATGCATCGTGCATCGTGCATCCGGCACCGTCAGCTCAGAAATCTTCCTCGGTTTCTTTGCTGCCCCTACTGCCAACGGCCAAACAATGACCAACGACCAACGCCATCCCCCGTGTGTCGACCCACGGCCATTGTCGTAAGTCATGTACTGGTCAAGGGTTTTGTTGCTCCGGCGTTGAATCTCCAAGACTCGACGTTAAACTTGCGCGGTCTTATCACCACTAGCGCGTACTGAGCCGGCTCGGGTGCCTGCACGCTGAAAGCCTCGCCGGGGAAACCGGCATTCAGATCGCCGGCTTGACCCAATCCCAGCCCCGTCCAGTTGGAGGTCTTCCCATGTTCACCATTCTCATTGTGGACGATTCAGCGTTAGAGCGTCGATTAGCCGGCGGGTTGCTCCAAGGATCTTCCGATTTGGTGCTCCAGTATGCCGAGAACGGCCGAGAGGCACTGGAATGTGTGGCCCGAGCGCGGCCCGACGTGGTGGTCACAGACCTGGTCATGCCCGAACTGGACGGGCTCGGACTGTTGCGTGCACTGCGCAAGTTGAGCCCTCCGGTGCCGGTCATTCTGATGACGGCTTACGGTAACGAGGCGATTGCCGGTGAGGCATTGGCAGAAGGAGCCGTCAGTTATGTTTCGAAGTCGCTGCGTGCTGCCACGCTGCTACCGGCTGTACGCCAAGTGCTGGAGCGTGCGGAAGCTGTGAAAGGCCAGAGACGTCTGGAAATGTGCCTCGATCGCATCGAGTCTTCCTACGTGCTGGAAAACGATCCATCCTTGTTGAAACCGCTGATTGATATGGTCGAGAACATTCTCGCCAGCGTCGGTTTAACGGACGAGACGCAGCAGGTGCGCGTCGGAGTAGCGTTGGAGGAAGCTCTTCTGAACGCGTTATATCATGGAAATCTCTCGTTCGACGAGGTCTCTTATGCCCAAGCTCGCCAGAGCGGCGAGGGGGATCAACTGACTGCCGCGCGACGCAAAGAAGATCCGTTTTGCCACCGCCGGATAACTTTCAAAATGAGTATCTCGCGTGACGGCGCTCAGTTCGTTATTCGTGATGATGGCAGCGGCTGCCCGGGCCTCCTGCTGCAGCTCACGAACGATCCGCAGGATGTGTTCGAAAAAGGTCGAAATCGAGGCCTCACTTTGATACGATATCTGATGGACGAGGTACGCTACAACGAGCAGGGCAACGAAGTGAAGCTCTCTGTGCGCAAGCATGCGCCGGTCGAGAGTTCGGCGGAAATGTCGTGACCAGACTGTTCCCGTCGACCAGCACAGGGGATCCGACGTGGACATGGACGAACTTGTCCGTCAGATGCAGATTGTGGAACTGACGGCGACCAAACGGAGCGCCGCCGTGCTGGAATTGGCGCGAGCCGGCCAGTGGGAAGATGAAGGAATTACGGTGGAGAGCGTGGTGGAGGCCATTGAAGCGCGCGAAGCGGCGGCGCAAACGGTCATCGCGCCGGACATCGCGCTTCCCCACGCCGCGCTTCTTTGGGACGGCAATTATCGACTCGTGCTGGGACGCAGCCGAGAGGGTGTGCAATATGGTGCGGCGGGCGATGTTGTGCACCTGATTGTGCTACTGGTCGTCGGCCGAAAAGGGAAGCATGCACATCTCCAGATTCTGGCCCGAATCGCCGAATTGCTGAAGTCGGACGAGTTTCGACAATCGTTGATCACAGCCGGCGACAGTACTGAGATAGCCCAGTTACTGATGCAGCAGGCAGTCCGGCAGCCGGTTGATCGCCCGCGGATCGCCGAGCCGATTCCGCAGCTCAACGTCGTACTCGTCAGTCATGCCTCGCAGCTGGCGAAATCGCTTGACGCACAGGCGTTATTGCTCGCCGTGGATCGCTCTTCGAGTGTGCCGTGGGAGTCCTTGGCAGCCTGGACCGGACAGCTGTTGATCGTCACCTGCGACAGTTCGGACGCCCCGCAAGTCGAGCGCACCGACACGCACTTTTTCAAGATTCCCCATGCCGCTCTCTCGCGCCTGGATCGGGCCAATCTTGGCCTGTTGCTGGCCGCTGCGGAAGGACTGGTCAACGACGTGACGGAGGTGGTATGCGTTACCGGCGCTCCCGGTCGGCAGCTGGACAGCGTCACCGTCACGAAGCCGCGAGCCCATTTCCACGCCATGTTCTCCCGCCCAACCACTGCGGGCGGCTCCGGCATCTCGCCGGCCGTCATTTTGCGCGTGCTGTCGCTGGCCGTCGAACTGGGGTCGGAGGGACGCGAGGGGCAACCGATCGGAGCCATGTTTGTGATCGGTGATACCCGCGCGGTACTGCGCCATGCGCAACAACTAGTGCTGAATCCTTTTTATGGGATTCCCCGCCGGCTGCGCAATGTGCTCGATCCCAGCCTGGCCGAAACAATCAAAGAGTTCTCGCTCATCGATGGCGCCTTCGTGATCGATGACGATGGGACAGCCCTTGCCGCCGGCACCTACCTCATCCCCGACTCGCGCGTGAGCGATCTGCCAGGTGGACTCGGGACCCGCCACCAGGCGGCTGCGGGCATCACCGCCGACACGCGAGCGATGGCGATCACCGTCAGCCAATCTACGGGAACCGTCAGTGTGTTTCACGACGGCAGCATCGTGCTGAGATTGGAGCGGGCGGCGATCACCCGCTGGTGAGATAGTCCAGGGCCTTTTCGGCTATCTCGCGTAGGCCATGGCTGCCACCAGGTGCCGACCGCTGTTGGCTGCGTGGTAGGTTTGCGTGATCCGGATCAGTCGCATCGGTCGCGGTGTGAATCGGTATTGTTGCTCCCGCCATCGTGAGCGCGGCGGGCAGCAAAGGGGGCAGCGCAGGCGAACACGTGGCGGGCTGGCCCGTCGTGAGGCTCATTGCATTCTGTTGCGTGATGGCGGCACCTGAACGGACAGTGGATACAAGGCTATGTATTTGCCAAAACCACGGTTCTTTGCCGAGACATTACCATTTTCTCCCGAAATTCCCTGAACCATGGGGGGCCGGGAACGACCAGGAAGTAGACTCGGATCGTGACATGTGAACGGCACACACACATGTTAGGGTGGTGAGCAACGGAAACACACCGCAGGCGTGCGCAGCACCTTTTGTGGTTGGCGGCCTGGCCGTTGGGGGAGAATGAGCGGATGACACGTTCTGACGCGGAGGCCTATGGGGAATTGCTCGTGCTGCGAGCTCAAGGTGGCGATCAACGTGCGATGAGTGCCTTGGTCGAACAATGGCAACCCCAGCTCTTGCGTCACGCCTGGCGGTTGACCGGGGACAGGGAAGCTGCGGGCGACGCTGTGCAGGAAGCCTGGCTGGCCATCGTTCGCCGCATCCGCCGACTCGACGACCCGGCTTGCTTCCGCAGGTGGGCATACCGCATCGTGGGCAATAAATGCGCCGATTGGGTACGACACCGTGTTCGCAGCCGGCGCGACATGCGCCCGTTGGATCAGGAGCCAGCGGGCCATCCGCCGCCGGGCAGTCAGCCGCGAGACGAAATCGAAGCGTTGCGGATGGCACTCGCCCATCTGCCGACACAGCATCGCACGATCCTGTCGCTGTTTTACCTGGACGACATGTCGATCCGGGAAATTGCCCAGTCACTTTCCTTGCCCGCGGGAACCGTCAAGTCGCGATTGTTCCACGCCCGCAAACAGCTCAAACAGGTACTTGAAAGGAGCACGTGATGGATGATCTCGATCAGAAAATACGCGAAGCGCTGCAACAGGAAGATACCGAGTTGATGGAGGACGTCCGCGGTGAGCAATCGCTGCGCGAGATGATTGTCGAGTCATTTCGAAGCCGGCATCGATGGTTGAACATGGTTATGTTCCTCATGCCTTTCGTGCTGGTTGTCGCGATTCCGATTTTCGCTTACCAGTTCTTTCAGGCGGAAAGTACGCGCGCTATGATCGGCTGGGCCACCGGCTTCCTGTGGGCCATCATTGCCATGGGGAGTTTCAAGATCTTGTTCATGATAGAACTGAGCAAGAACGCCATGTGTCGCGAAGTCAAACGCCTGGAATTGGAGCTTCTGCAGGTCAGTCGCCGACTGTCGGAGAAGTAGTCGCAACTGGTCGACGACATCAGGAAAGTGAGCACCCCACTCTGTGGGGTGCTCGTCCTGCCACGTCACTCGTGTACGCGCGATCCACATTATGGTCTACTAGACGGCAGTTGACACTGGGCATTCAACCGGTTGTATTCATGGACCATCGCTTGACAGGGGAGTCTCGCCGTGACGCCTGACGATAAACCGCTTTCCGACGACGATACGTGGACAGACGATGAGGAGTCGATGACGGAATCCGAAGCGTTCCAGATTGCGCTGGGCGATCACCCGGAACTCCGGGACCTTTTTCTGAGCGACTCGCTGCCGGAAGAAATGCTGGATGACGATGGCAATGTCTGGAACCCTCGGAGCCATTTGGATCTGCACGCCGTGATCGAGCGGCAGATTGCCATGGATGAACCGCGGGGGATTGTCGGCGTCGCCGCGCAATTGGAGGAATTGAAAATCGATCACCATGAGATTCGGCACCTGATCGCTGGTCCGCTGAGCGAGCAGATCTGGCACATGCTGCAAGAGAAGCGGCCGTTCAACGAACGTCAGTATCTGCGCCAGCTGCGGGCGATCGTCCAAGAACACTCTGGCGATGAGGGGTGAGGCCCCGACATTAACCGTCACCATACACCGCGCGTCTCTTGCGAAACACGAAGGCTAGGAGCGAAATAGCGATTCCCAACACCGCTGCGCCGAGGCAGATGTAGGTGTGCAACCGGAGACTGTTTTGGGATTCGATGAGTTGGCCGGTGTACCAGGAAACCCGCCGATTCAGACCCTGACGCAAGGCCATCCACACCTGCCAACTTTCGAGTGGCGAAAGTTTCGATGCGTCGGGCGGCGTGGGGCGTCTGGCCCACAGCACGGCCAGCGTGATGAGTGCGCCGGCGGCGAGGTAGAGTCCCAGCACAATCCAGATCTTGCGTGCTCCCCAGCGCGAGGCGTTCCGGCGGCCAGGCGGGCGTTTAACCACTTCCAGCTGCCTCATGGTGCGTAGCGTCGGGGCCGTCAGGGAGGCCCCACAGGCGGCACACTGCAGCAACTCACCTGCTTGCGACGAAGTGACGCGCACACGACCCCCGCATTGGCATGGCAACAGATAAGTGGCTGGCACACGTTTCTCCCATATGGTTGTGTTGCTGCAAAACCGGCGCACGACCGGTTGCATGCGACGAATGAAAAAATGCCAACTGGTTACTGGCCAACAGCGAAAACTGGCAAGTGCCGTTGGGTATTGATTGATTTCTCCGGTTCTAGTGTTGATCAACGCACGTGCCGACTCGCTACCGCGAACCTAGCTTGCGTAATGTCTGCGAGATCTCTTCACGTCGCTTAGCCATCGGGTCGGGCACAACATCGGCTTGGTACGGATGGTTTCGTTTTCGCAAGACTTTCGCGGCATAAATCGGATCCGGGCTGACCAGCGCGGACAAGTTGTCGGTGCTACGGCGTTGCAGACTGGCAAGCACGTCGAGGCCGCGCACGACGCGGCCGAACACGGTATTTTGGTCGTCCCACTGTGGCGTGGGCACAAATGTCAGGTAGAACTGCGAGCCGTTGGCAACAAGTCCTTCGGGCACGGTGGTCACACTGCCGCGGAAGTGACCTCGCCGTCTGGGATGATCATATTCGTGAGGAATGTAGTATCCCGGGCTACCGCTGCCGTCTCCGAGGGGACACCCGGTTCGAGCCCCGAGTCTGGGGGTCACTTCATGAAATACCAGTTCGTCGTAGAATCCCTTCTCTACCAGCGTAATGAAATTGGCCACGGTATTGGGTGCCTCGTTTTCGAACAATTCCAGCTCGATTTCTCCGCGCGCCGTAACCAGCAGGACTCGTGGCAGGTCACCCGCCAGTTGCTCTGCTTCACGCAGTCTCCGTTCCCTTTCCCATTCCTTCTTATAGCGACCAAGAAAACTCAGCCGCTCGGAGCTTGGCGCCGCCTCTCCGATCCGTTTCGAGATGGTCTTCACGAGTTGTTCCATCAAGTCGAATTCGGCACACGCAAAGGCTGCATCCGCCGCGTTCTGATAGACACGATCATCGTCCACGTCGTTGTCCACCAACAGTTGGGAGACGCGCAACGAATCCTCGTAATATTCGGCCGCCAACAGGAGGGACGAGATCTGGATCAAAAACACCTGCAAATCTTCGTTTTCCTTCGGATCCGAGACAAACGCACGCAGCGCGGCGCTGATCAGCTCATTCTCCAATGAATACCCTTCCCCCAACTTCTGCGCATGTTGTCGTGCCACTACTTCTTGCCGGCCGGCTGGCGCCGTGTGGAAAGCCAGTTCCAGATCGCGTAATTCGCCGAGCATGCGGGTCCACTCCTCGAACAGCTGGTTGAAATCCGACCGTTCAACCGTCACGCTGGCGTGCTCGGACTTCCGGGCCGTGTGGGGTTGGGACGTGTCGCGGGCCGCGCAGCCGATCACCTGCCAGCCCATCCACGCCAGTAGCAAGCCAATCCCTGCCCGTTGTCGCCACTGCCGAGTCAGAGGAAGTTGTGGCGAGGGGATCATTCTGGTTGCCCTAGTCCCAGTAGACGCGCACTATTGCAGACGACAAACAATGGACCGGTAAAATGAAGCAAACCACCTGCGACCGGTCCGAAAGCACCCACCGCCGCGAGATAGACGAAGGCAAATGACAGCCCGGCACCGACTAGTACGTTCTGGTGAATCGTGCGCCGCGTACGGCGCCAACTTGATCGTGGTCGGCAATCGTCTCAAATCGTCGCTCATCAGGGCCACATCCGCACTTCGCAGCGCAATGTCCGAGCCGGCCGCACCAATTGCGACACCGACGTCACCGCGTGCCAGGGCCAGTGCATCGTTGACACCGTCACCCACCATCATGACGGTGTGGCTGTCACACTCCCGCTCGATAATTTCCAGCTTCTGCCGCGGGAGGACTTCCGCCACGACTTCATCCATTTCCAAACGGTTGCCGATTTCTTCCGCGACATGCCGGCGATCCCCAGTGAGTAACACGATGCGTGAAACTCCCACCGCGCGCAAGTCGGCGAAAGCCTGTCGGGCTTCGGCACGCGGTATATCGGCCAACAGCAGGCAACCAAGCGTCCGTGGCTCCGTCCCTTCGGGACGGTTGTCGACGCGTCCTAGCCAGACAATGGGACCCAAGTGATGAGGCTCCTCGGGCACGCGGCACCCCTGCTCAATCAGCCATGGACGTCTCCCCAAAAACAACGTGAAGCCGTCACATTCCGCACGTACCCCTTTCCCGTGCACTTCCTCAATACGCAACGCCGTCGTGTTGGCCTGCACGTTGGCCTCTGCGGCAGCTTGCACAATCGCCCGAGAAACCGGATGACGTGAACCCGCGGCGCAGACGAGGCAGGTCGAGAGCAACTCATCCTCTGGATAGCCATCGTGGGGAAGCGCGTGCACAAGTTGCAGGCGGCCCAAGGTGACGGTCCCCGTCTTGTCCAGCACGACCGAGTTCACGTCGCCCAACGATTCGAGGAAACGAGTATTCTTAATCAGCACACCCAGACGCGACGCGGTGGAGAGCGCGCTGACCATCGCCATGGGGCCGGCAAGCACCAACGCGCTGGGACACGCTACCACGAGAACGGTGATTGCTCGCTGCATGTCGCGGGTGATGAAGAGAACCACGGCAGTCACGATCAGAATCAGCGGCACGTAGTAGCCTGCATACGTTTCCATCAATTTCATGGCGGGCGTCTTGGAGCGTTCCGCTTGGTGGAGCAACTGCACGATCCGGCCCAAGGCGGTCTGTGCTCCCGCGCTCGTCACGCGTATATGCAGCAAACCAGTGAGATTGATGCTGCCGGCAAACACTTTATCCCGCCCTGCCACATCCGCGGGAATCGATTCGCCGGTGATGGAGGACTGGTCGAGCGACGACTCCCCCATCGTCACTTCGCCATCTGCGGCAATCACATCTCCCGGCCGTACGACAATCTTGTCCCCCGGTTGCAGGCTACTTGCCTCCACCTCGCACTCGCCCCCCCCACTGAGTCGCATCGCTCGAGTGGTGTGTAACTTCTTCAGCCCCTCGATAGCCGCCTGCGCGCCCAAGATGCTCCGTTCCTCCAGGAACCGTCCCAGATTCATAATGACGGCGATCAAGGCGGCCGTGCAAAAGGAACTGAGCGTACCCATCATCATGGCCGCCAAGATGGCGAGGCCGACTAACTGGTACGTCGCCGATTCCCTGTTGCCGGTGCAAACGCCGACAATCGCTTCCCAGAAGATCGGCACGGCTACAATACCAGCCGCCAGGGCAATGATTAGCTCCGCCACGTTCTGTAAGTCGGGTGAACCATAGCGCCATTGGAGCCACCCAATCAGCAGCAGTGCTCCGGCGACCATGGCGGTTCCAACTTGTGAGACGATACGAACGCGCTCGACCCAAGTTAACGGTGCTTCGAGTGCTGAGGCGACCGGCGACGCGACGGAATTGGCAACTTCGTTCAAGATCACTCTCCTTCCGATTTCCGCGCTGGCTGATCGGAAACGATCACGCGCGTGTGCGGCGTCACGAAGCGCAGTTGTCCCGCCCCTTCCATGACAGCTTCCAAAGTCTCCATGAAAATCCGCTGGCCAACCAACTCCGGGTACTTCTGATATTCGACGTACAATTCCCGAAACACAGCTAATTCGGCCTCGGCTTCTGCCAGCGCGGAACTCCGATAAGCGGTCGCTTCCTGAATCATGCGATTCGTGGCGGTTTCCGCCTTGGGAATCTCGCCGGCGCGAAATCCTTCGGCTTCCCGTTGCGCCGTTTCGATCTCAATCTTGGCGCTCTGCACGTCGCGGAACGCTGTGACCACATGTCGCGGCGGGCTCATCTCATTGAACTCGATCGCCAACAAGCGGAGGCCAATATTCAGGGCATCCAATCGTTCCTGAGCTCGTTGGCGAACGGTTTCAGCCAGACTCTCCGTGACGTCCGTTGCATCGCCGAGACTTCGCTGCAGACGTAGTACATCATCGACTCGCCACTGAGCAATCGTGTGGTTCGTAGCCGCCATGACCACGTCCCGTAATAACTTTTCCGGAGTCGTGAACCAGAGCTGGAAACGGATCGGGTCGACGATCCGGTACTTGGCCACGATACGTGCCTGGACAATGTTCTGATCGCCGGTCAGGCAGTAACCTTCGACCGTGGGGTCGATCTTGTTCTGCCCGGCGCCCTCCCCCGATTTCCTCCATAACTCGTCGACCACCACCTCCCCTTCCTGCCTGGTCGGCACTTGAATAACCTCGTCGATCGGAAAGGGGAGTGCCGGTACAAGGCCCGGTTCGTGGGGTGGCCCCATGAGCCGACCGAAACGCAGTTGAAGACCCACACTTTCCGATTCGACTTGGGTGATTCCTGATCCCAAGAACAGGAGCAGCATCAGGATCACGACCCACCGGAACATCTTCAGGCCAACCTGCAAGCCTTGAAAGATAACCGGAGTGGAATTCCTGCGAGTCATGGTGATTTCCTGCGGAACGTTATGAATGTCGACCAAATCTAGCAGCCGTCCTCTGTGGCTTGAGCAGACGGACTTTCCCGACGTCGCTGCTAGTGTCTGTCAAGCCTGGCTGCGACGTCTCGTTGCGGCGCAGACGGCAGCCACGAACGTACGTGTATCTCACAAACGAAAACGGAACACGCTCAATGACTTCCCTCCGCTGTCGCGCCGACCGGTTGGGGCATGGTGCCGCCGCCTGTGACGGTGCCCAACCGCGCCGGTTCATGGGTGTGAAACAACTCATTGAACGGCTCTTGATCGTTGCGTAGAACCACCGTGGCCTGGGCGCCGAGGGTCTTTCTGATCACTTGCATCGAGCGCCAGAAGCGGTAGAAGTCGGGATCGAGTCGATGGGCTTGGGCGTAGATCGCCGCGCTTTGCTTCTCGGCTGCGCCAAGTATGTCACCCGACTGCTTCTTCCCTTCCGCCAGAATCTCGTCCGCCCGTACCATGGCATCGTCCCGAATCCGTTGTGCCTCCTTGGTGCCGCGGGCACGCAGTTCCTGGGCCTCGGCATTGCGTTCCGAACGCATTTGAGCCAAGACAGCCGAGATATTTTCTTCTGGATAGGCGATCCGCTTGACACCCACCTGCTCCACGCACACGCCGAACTTCTCCTGGGCCGGCTTCCGCACGTCGTCCAAGATGGCTTGTTCGATTTGGTCGAGTCGGATGTCATCCTTCTTGGTGGAGACAATTGCCGTGAGATCATAACGCCCGAAATGAAAGTTTTTGCCGGCCGTCACCATCCCATCAAGTTTCTGCTCGGCAGACTCCGCCGTCCCTAACGACTGAAAGAAGAGCAGGGGGTCTTCCACGGACCATACGACATACGATAGGAGTACGACATTACGCCGATCGCGGGTGAAGGTGGCGGTGAAAGGCGTATCGAAGAAACGCTTACGCATGTCGATCCCATGAGCCGTTTCGATCGGCCACGGCCACTTCCAGCGGAGGCCCGCCTGCGTGACAACTCGCACCGGCTCTCCAAACCTGGTGACGACGGCGCTCCGCCCCTCGGAAACCTGATAGGTCGATCCGTAGGCCAGAATCAAGGCAATCACAGTGCCACCGAGTAGCAACTGCCAGACGGTGGTCAGAGGCGACTTGCGCCGAGTTACTCGATCGTCGCGGTTGTCCATACTGTTCTCCCGTTCACAGCAACGAGGCTGGCTAAGGCGAGGAAACCCGGAATTCGATCTCACGAGGCAGGACCTCAAACCAAAATGAGCTGCCGCTCGAACGCCGTTCACCCGCTCCCGTTGGTTTCTCGACCTTGTCTCAAAATGTTTGCGTTCGGCCCCCTAAGTTGACTAATGCAACTCTGCACTGTCGGTCTGTCGCTTGCCTGGGCGGAGATCGAGCATCATGGGATTGTCACCATCAACAAAGGCAGGATCGACGAGCATCAGTGGTTTGGCACCGAGCACTTCCGCGACCGTATCGCCGCTCATCCGCAATTTGTATGCTTCCGGTGCCAGGGTAAATGCTTCGCCGACTGCCACGAACTGGGCCGATTCCTCGATCGCTTCCCCCACGCGCCGCGCCCCCTGCGCTTTCGCTTCCGCGATCAATCGACCACTCTCCTTCTCCGCTTCCTGGAGACGGGCCTTCTTTTCCCCTGCCGCCTCGAGCGGCAAACGCAGGGCGTCGATCTCCGCACTGATTACATCGAGGTAAGCTGCGGCAGAGGCGATGGGAGGATGGAGATTGATGAGCGGCAGATCGACGATCTCGATGCCGAGATGATTATCACTGACGTATTGCCGCAAGTCAGACTCCAGACGGTTGGCGTACTCGGCGCGATCGACCGATAACACCTCCTCCAGCGTGGCACTGCGTGTGTGTTCCATTAAGCAACGCATGGCGTAGCCCTGCAGCGCGGCAACAGGGTTCTGGGAGTGATATGCGTAGTCCAGCAAACCCTCCGTATCCTCCCGAATCTTGTAGTAGATCAAGGCATCCACCGAGATGGCATCGGTCCCGGTTCCCAGCACCAAGGGGAACTCTTCGTGGGCGTGCGACTTGCTCCAGAGGATCGCTCGGGGACGATGAATTTCTTCGCCCGCCTGGGCACCCACGCGCGCGGCATAGATCCGCTTGACCTCATAACGCCGCACTTCCCCAAAGGGCCACGGCAGCTTCCAATGCAAGCCAGATCCCAGCCTCCCATCCACCACGCCAAAACTCTCCCGTAACCCGACCTCGCTCGGCCCGATCAACGTCAGGCTCGTCAGGCCCCAGTACCAAGCAGCCCGACAGCAACAGGATTGGCAAGAATGCTCGCCGTACAAACCAGATTGTCCACGAGGAACGAAAACTCACTCCGAACCGCCGCTCAAACGATTCGAACAGACTGGTTAAAGGGTTACCGTGTACCAGCAGGGATTGCCGGATGGCCAGCGGATACGAGGGGATGGGATCACCGCTGAGCGTAAACGCCTGCCGCCACGCCAGGACCGCCCGAATCAACTGTTCCACACAGATGGCCACGATCCAGATCGCCAAGAGTCGAGCCACCCACATCTCGAGGGGTGCCCAGAGCAGCGAGCCCAGCAGCGCGGCGGCACCCAGCAGGCTGGCCCACTGCGTCTCGCGCAATTGCATGCCCAGCTTGCGGGCGTCAGGACACTCGACTGCCGAAAACGCTTCAAAGGAACGTGCCAAGACAATCCACACACAAGAGACAGCCAGGCAGAGAAGTCCAAATACGAGCTGTTCGGTGTGGCCCGCAGCTTCCTCGACCACTCTCGTCCGCGCCAGCAGGCCGATCGCGATTACCCCGCTGACCAGAGCCGGTCCCACTTCCAGCAATAAGAAATGGACGTTCCGGTCGTGCAGGGTGTCTTCCTGCAATGCCTGCCGCAGATGCTCGGCATCCGCTTCGTATTCGTCCTCGTCGCCCCAGCGTGAGCTGCGGCGCTGCGGTAATGACGCCCGCGACGACTCAGCAGAATCGCGAGCGGTTGAGAAACCCTGGCGGAGTCGAATGGCATGCCATGTGGCCAATACGCTCATGGCAGAGAGCGACAGCTGTAGGCCCAAGCCGCCCAGTAACGCGTCGCGTTGCCACAGGGCATAGCCGCCAACCAGCACGGCTGCCACCAGCAAACATGCGGCTGACGCGGTGATAAGTCCAGTCTGCTGGCTGCCGCCAGGCGGCATCCCCGAAGTGTCGCGGTGCGTATTCATAAGGTCGTCGCACAAAGAGCGAAAGCGCAGTAGACCGCAAACCACTTCGAGCTGTCGCTCGAAAATGGCCAGTCTGCTTCAGCTGATCGCTAAGGCTTGATCTTGAGTCATCCGCACGTCGTCCGGGGAAGTCGACGCACAGGTCCTTCACTCGCTAACTGATCTTTACGATCCGCCGCGCGAACCTGTTCACGCGGCGGCACAAAACGATACACCAACCCGCACCCTGTCGTCTTTGTCCTGACCCACATCACGAGATTCTCCACCGGGATAGACCCGGTAATGGACTTGTGGAGGTCGACAAGGCTTAAGGACTGTCCCACGCAATTCTGTACGTTGGTATGATGCATGCCCTTACCCATGTCCTTGATCGACGGTACGCAGACTCACTCTGCGGCCGTGAAATGCCAAAACTCTTTGTCAGGTTTCTGCCGGTGACAGAGCGTGCATTGATCGATCGGCCCTTCATGCCCTTGGAGTCGTATCGCCTGCTCATTATCGCGTCGTGTGCCTGCCGGTGTGACGGCATGAGGGGATCCGTGACAGGCAGCACAATAGATTCCTGCACCACCGTGGGCCTGGCGGTTGCGATAGAGGGAGGACGCATCGGGTGTCAGATGCGCATTCGGTTTCTCAATGCGGAAGATAATCGGGTCCGTTAGGGCGTCCGTGTGGCACGTGTTGCATGTCGGCATGGTGACCCACGGAGTACGCTCAGGACTGCCCACGTCCTGCATGCTGCCGTGGCAATTCGTGCAGGTGATCCCCGACTGCGACATTACGTCTCGCAAGCATTTCGTCTTCGGGCCCGGGTGGCAAGCCTGGCAGTGATTCTGGGGTAATTTGGCTTCGGTTTCAGCCAGCTTCTGGGCGTGAAACCCGTGCATCGCGGCCGATAGGGTCAGCTCGCAATCCTTGTTCTCGGTGACACCCAAGGCCGGATCAGCATGACAGGAGCTGCACATCACCGGCTTGCCCGATTCTGCCTGGGCGAGAAGATCCGTTTGTTCGTTCTTGTCGTGAACCTTGAGAATGGCACTCATTGTCCCCTGCATGGAATCGGCGGTGTGACAGAGATCGCAAGCCATCTCGGTCGATGTGGGGGCGACATTGAGTGTTTCGGCAACTGTCTCGCCCACACCATCTTTGACCGAAACGGTGAACATCGGGAACGGGTCCCAGGTGCCGTCATCGTTGAAGTCCACTACCGGCACGCCTTCCGCGACGAAGTGATCTTGGTCGACCGTCATCGATCCGGAAGTGCGGTGGCCCTTTAAGCCAACCCCCGGTTCGATCTGCCACCCATAACCACCGGCGTACTTCCAGAAATTGGTGTGCCGTGCCGGATCGTCGACTTTCAGTGTCCGGTATTGGACTTGGATGCCATCGCTGACAACCGCCGGCTTATCGCCTCGTGCCACGACCTGCACCAAAATACGTTATACGGGGGCAGAATCTGAAATCTCGAAAAATCCGCCTGGTAGCAATGCATGCCCAAGTCGTTCCAGGCCAGTACGAGGTAGTCGTCGCCCGGGGCGGTGAGCGGCAGATCCACAGGCAAGCCGGTCGGCACATCCGGGTAGTCGGCGGAACGCAGGGGCGTCCATGTTGACTCGTTCTCGACATCAACTGGGGCGGTATCGGCTGGGGCGGTATCGGCTGGGGCGGTCGGCGGCCGCACGGCAAGCGCCGGAGCATCATCGATGGTCGATGATGATTCCTTCGCACACGAACAAGTTATCGCCAGAAAAGCAGCGAAGGCGATATCGGTCACAAGACGCAATTTCATAGTACTCTCCTTCCGCGAACATCCGGATGGGCAGGGCTTCATGATGAACGAATCCCGGCCTCTGGTTGAGTCCGCCAGGCCAGCGATGGCTGCAGCACCATGCTGCCAACCGGACTGCCAATATCTCGGGCGATGACGGGGCACTTGACCCGTAGCAGGAAGAAGATTCGCTGGGAGGATTCCCTCAGTGTTTCGTAATTACCCTGGCCCTTGGCGATGACCAAATCGGCCTCGGCAAAATGCTGTTGAAACGTCTGACTACAATCGGCCAGGATCGTCCCGGGCGCATCGGAGCCGTTGTCGATCACGTGCACGAGTCGGGTGAGGCCAGCGGTTTCCGCATCCTCCAGGGTGGCATCGTTGATTACTGGAAATCCTTTGACGGCCATCGTCACCTTCGCGCGTGGCATCCGCTCGATGAGCAATCGGTCGAACACGATCTCGCCGGCATTGTCCGTTAAATAGAGAATGTCCCTTGCCTCCGCCACGGCGGCTGCCAATTCAACGGAGCTGCCTGCGAGAGGTTCGCTTAAGGACTGATCGATGGAGACTCGGATGTCCGCTTCGCTCAAGCCACTTTTGACACCCAAGTCCATCACGTTGCCGGCGATGGCCAATCGCACGGCCACATCCCAGGGGTCGGCGGCTTGCTCCACACAACGCTCGTAGGCGGGCAGAAGCCGCAGAGCCAGTTGATTGAAGCTATCCTTGCTCGCGTGATAGGGATCTTTGTTTCGGCAAAGCTCGCGAATTCGTCGATGAACGATTTGCGCCATGGTAGCTGGCGGCTGATTCAGGTCCATCTTGCTCGTCGCGTGGAGTACTTCACGCACAACTTGCTCATGAATCTGTTGGTCAGCCGTTGCCCGGCGCACCGAATCGAGCGATTGCCGAATCAAGCAGGGGATGCAGTCAATAAATGTTTTCATGGTCATTCCTGGTATGGCGGCCTTGGGCCGCTACCAAAAGGGTTGTCAAAGCGTCTGGCTGTGCTGACTTGGACGACCGAAACGATTAGGGAGTGCGGAATGCGGAATGCGGAGCGCGGAATGCGGAATCGCAATTACGCCTTTCACGAGATTTTTCATTCCACATTGCCCATTGCGCATTCCCGATTCGTGCCCGAGCAGTCAGCGTCACAAAAATGCACGCACGTCATGGAGCAACGCTCTACCAAAATGGATCGTAATTCTGCGCGCGAGCACGGACGGGATGGGATCCCGTCCGACGAACATCCACTTACCAGGCACACACGGCTTGCCGACGTCAGGAAGCATCACTTCTCGGTATCCAGCCTTCGGGCACCTGCACGGCCACAACATCGCCACGAACGCACTCCCCTCCACCTGCCGACACGGTGACGCTCACGACCACCCGGCGTCCCTTGATCTGCTTCACTCTGCCACGGATTTCCAAAGGCACACCTAACGGCGTGGGGCGGACATAGTCCACGTGCAACGAGGCGGTGAGGAAGCGAATGGAGGGGGCCGTGTCCATCGCGCACTGTTGGGCACGATACATGGCCGCGGCAGCCGTGCCTGTGCCATGGCAATCCACCAGTGACGCCAGCAGCCCGCCATAGACATAGCCCGGAACCGCCATGTGATACGATTGTGGCTCGAAGGTCGCCACCGTTTCTTCGCCATCCCAATAGCTTTTGACTTTCAGGCCATGTTCATTGAGCCGACCGCAGCCGTAACAATGACTCACCTCGTCCGGATAGTAGTCTTGAAAAGCTGGCTCAGTACTCATGCTTCGTGCTCCTACTCCTGACCAGCCAATTGGACGAGACCCCCGACAGCCGCTGGCAGGCTCAGACGCAGGCGAGCGTGCGTTTCAGCCCACAGGCTGCGGATCGCCTGGGCCGCGGGCCCGTCCGAGGCCTCGACTACCGTCTGGCGAGCGATCTGCGCTCGCGTCACTGCCCGGTCGTACGGAATGCGTCCGACAACGGCAATTCCCCGCTGGCTGGCCAATTCCTCAAGGCTCCTTGTTACCTCTTCGTTCAAATCAGCCTTGTTGACCGCCATGATGCCGGGTACTCCCAACTGCCTCGCCAGCTGAGCCACGCGGATGAAGTCGTGTTGCCCGGAGACGGTCGGCTCGACGATGAACAGAGCTAAACTGGCTCCGGTCAGCGAGGCAATGACCGGACAACCGATCCCCGGCGAACCGTCGCACAGAATCACATGTCGGTGCTGCTGCGTGGCCACTTGTTGGGCCGTGCGACGCAGCTGTGTGACCAGTTTGCCGGAGTTCTCGGCCGCCACGCCCAACCGAGCGTGGATCAGCGGTCCGCACCGCGTTTGCGATACAAACCACTGGCCACAGACGGCCGGCTCGAACTGAATCGCTTTCTCCGCACAGTAATCGAAGCAAACGCCGCACCCCTCGCAGGCGATCGTATCCACCCGAAAGGTCTTTGGCAGTCTGCCGTTGCCCGGCCCATCGAAGTAGATGGCGTCAAAGCGGCACAACTCCTCGCACTTGCCACACGCCGTGCAGTGGCCCGGCTTGATCCGCGCCTTGCTGCCGCCCGGGAAATCCTGACGCTGCACGACCTGCGGTTGCAGGATCAGGTGCAAATCGGCCGCATCCACGTCGCAATCGACAACCACTGCGTTCTCGGCCAGCGAAGCAAACGAGGCGACCACCGAAGTCTTGCCCGTGCCTCCCTTGCCACTGATGACCACCAGTTCCTTCATGCGGGTGCTCCTGACGAAATGGTTTCCAGCAAGCTGCGTACTCGCTCGGCAATGTGCGGGATGGAGTCCGCGGCCACTTCGCCCCGAGAGTACGCTTCAGCGACGGCGCGATCGTCGGGAATCTCGGCCAGGATGGCAATCCGCTGCTGCCGGCAGTAGTCCCACACCTCGCGGTCTCCGCCGTCAGCACGGTTGACCACCACGGCGAACTTCAATCCCAGGACCCGGGCCATTTCTACCGCCAGTTTCAGGTCATGCAGGCCGAAGGGCGTGGGCTCGGTCACGAGCAACAGCAGGTCACAGCCACGCACGCTCTCGATGACGGCACAGGAGGTGCCTGGCGGGCAGTCGAGAATCGTCAGTTCCACACGCGGTGCCGCATCTTTCACCGCTCGGATGGCCGGTGGACTCATGGCCTCACCGACGTTGAGCACGCCCTCGACGAACTGCAGTCGTCCGCTGTTGCCGGTTCTCAGCAGACCGATCGGCCTGGGCTCCTCGCGGATCGCATCCTGTGGGCAGACCAACACGCAGCCACCGCAGGAGTGGCACAGTTCCGCGAAGATCAACGTTTGCTGGCCGACGCAGGCAATTGCCCCATAGCGGCAGGCCTGGCTGCACAGGCCGCAGTGCGTGCAGCGCGCCTGATCAACGACCGGGATCGGCTTGTTGATGGGCACTTCACGCACGATCCGCGGCTTGAGGAAAAGGTGCCCGTTAGGCTCCTCAACGTCGCAATCCAGATAGGCCACCGTGCAGCCATTCAATGCGGCCACATGAGCCAGGCTCGTGGCAACGGTCGTTTTCCCGGTGCCCCCTTTGCCGCTGGCGATGGCAATCTTTAAGCAGCACTTTGCCCTCAACTCCAGTGCCCTTCCACGTTAGCTTTAGCGGCCAGTTGCAGACGCCCGGCACGCAAGTCTTCCAACGTCTGCTGTACCGTGCCTGTGGCACCCGGATGGACCGCTACCTGTCCAGCCTGCAAGGTGGCAAAAGCCTTGGGACCAACATGGCCGGTCAGCACGGCCTCGGCCCCCAACTGTACGACCGTTTGTGCCGCCTGAATTCCAGCGCCCTGCGGCGCGTTCATGTTCTGCACGTTGTCATGTGCGGTGAATTGACTGGTTTGCGTGTCGACCAACAGGAAATACCGGGCACGCCCGAACCGCGGATCAACGAGGCTCTCCAGGTCAGGACCTTGAGCCGTAACGACTATTTTCATCGGGTCTCCTCTGATGTTGAGCCACCGCTTCCGCGGCGGCGATGGCAAGTCTGCCGCCTCTGTCGGCAGCAGCCAGGCATGGCGAACCGTTCCTCACTGAATGTCCCATCGCGGAAGGCTTGCACAACTTCCGCCACCTCCCCGCAAACCAGCGGAATAACGCGAATTCCATTGGCCGTCAGGAGCGCCTCCAGGGGCCACGAAATGGCGCCACAGACGAGCACATCGACTCCCATTTTCGTGAGTTGCTGCGCCCGTTCGTGCAGTGTCGTGCTCCAGAGGCTTTCCGTATGCCGACTCCCGTCTGGCTGGTCGTCGAGGTCGATCAGCACCACCTGCTCCGCGACGTCGAACACCGGTGATACGCGGCCCTGCCAGTCTGGTACGGCGACTTTCATGAGGGCATGATTCGCTCATTTAAAGTCGCGAGTTGTTCCTCCAACGCTCGAACTTGAGCTTTCAGGGCGGCAAGTTCTTCAGCCAAGTCAGGTTGGAGCTGCGGGGCTGCCAACGGTGCCAGATTGGGAGGCGCAGTGGCCAACTCGCCGCCGCGTCCCAGGCCGCGTCCACCGCCGCGTCCACCGCCGCGTCCCATGCCGCGTCCACCTCCACCTCCACGTCCCATTCCACTTCCCATTCCACTTCCGCCTGGCATCGTCTGTCTCCTTGTGTGAATCCCGTGCACGGTTGACGCAGCCGTCGGCCGCAGCCAATGTAGAACCAAATACACGGCGTTTGTGCGGCACCCATCGTCCTCCGTTTTCCCCGACGTAGAGTGGGGATTTTGTGCTTCGGCGTCCGGATGTTGCCGCGTTTGACTCGATCTGTCCGGGAAAATTTTTGGACATCCGAATCGGGACGTCGTCATATCTCTTCCCGTTGCCACGTCCGCTGTGGCCACATCCGAATTGGATCCAGTGGCCGGGACCGCCCGGCACCACAGCTGGGACGTTCGTAATAGGAAGCACAAAACGTGCCACATCTGTGTTTCAACACGTTAATACACGTAACGCACTACTGTAATTACACTTATAGAGATCTCGTCAGGACTGCAATCGGCACATGATCGTGCAATATGCAACTTGTCGCATTCTATAACAGCGCATAATGCGATGTAGAAAAGGGCCCTTGGGGCGTGATGAAACTGACCGTCGAGCCGCGTGAGATGATCCCGAGTTCCCCTCCGTAGTGGGTCGGTAGGCTTGCGGGGCCTGGCTGCCACAAGGCCTTCAGTCGGAGTGCTGTCGAGTTGCCCGGTAATACCGCTTGTGGCCCACCGGACTTCCCTCCACGCAGCCCTCGACACTGAGTTGCTCGATGCTCTTTGAAATCACACCATTTCTCGAGACGTCATCCGCGCCGTCCTCGGCCATCCACTTCGGGTGATTCGATCTGAAGCGTGTTGATCTTCCGATAGAGCGTGCTGACGTTGATGCCCAGGTCTTTCGCCGCACCCTTTCGATTACCTTTGCGACGCTGGAGTGCTTCGCAGATCAAGTATCTTTCCATCGCCTGAAGGCTCATGTTCGGCGGCTTGCCGAGGCCGGCGGTCACGGCTGGCCGCAGTTCCGGCGGCAAGTGATTCAGTTCGATGACGCCACCGCGGCAGAGGACGAAGGCTTGCTCGATGATGTTCTCCAATTCACGGACATTTCCCGGATAGTCGTGTTCCATCAGCCGCGCCATGACCTCATCGGAGACACCCGCGATGTCCTTGTCCTGCAAGTGGTTGAACTTCGCGATCAAGTGGTTGACCAGCAGGGGCATGTCTTCGCGCCGCTGCTGCAGGCTGGGCAGTTTCAGATGGATGACTCGAATGCGATAGTACAGATCGTGGCGGAACGTGCCGGTCTGGACCAACTCAGCCAAGTCCTTGTTGGTGGCGGCCAGTACGCGGACATCCACGGGAATCCCGCGGACGCCTCCCAAGGGCTCGATGATCCGCTCCTGGAGCACCCGTAACAAGCGGACCTGCATCGCCGGCGAGATGTCGCCGATTTCATCCAGAAAGATCGTGCCGCCATCGGCCAGCGCGAACCGTCCGGGCTTGTCCCGCTTGGCGTCGGTAAACGCCCCCGCTTTGTGCCCGAACAGCTCGCTCTCCAGCAGCGTATCCGGCAGCGCCGCGCAGTTGACGGCCACAAATCGTTTCCGCTTGCGAGGCGACAGGTTGTGAATGGCGCGGGCGAACAGTTCCTTGCCGGTGCCGCTGGGTCCCTCGATCAGCACCGTGCTGCTGCTGGCCGCAGATCTGCGGCAGGATTTCGAACAGCCGCATCATGGCCGGACTTCGGCCAATGATGTCTTCGAAGGTGTACTTGGCCTGCAGTTCCTTCTGGAGTTGCTCGACCTGGGTCAGGTCCTGAAACGTCTCGACTCCGCCCACCACCGCTCCTGCATCATCCTGCAGAAGCGCCGTGGAGATCCGGATCGGCACTCGCTGACCTTGCTGGTTGACGATATGGGCCGTGGCGTTGACGACGGGTCGACCGCTGGCCATCGTCCGCCGCAGGGCGCAGTTTCGTCTCGCAGATGTTGGCCCGGAAGACGTCGCAGCAGGGACTGCCGATCGCGAGTTCTCGCGACACTCCCGTAATCCGCTCGGCGGCCTTGTTGAAGGCCGTGATCCGCCAGTCCAGATCGACGGTGAAGACACCTTCGTTGACCGAATCGAGAATGGTGACTTCGCGTTGCCTCAATTCCTCGGAACCGTCCATTATGCACCACTCCTGACATGCTTATTTGCCCTTCAGACTACTGCATAATCGTGCATATTGCCACGCATCGACAGGTTTTTATCGTGCAAAATACCCGGCTGCGAGGTACGGCATTTCCTGCCTCCCAGACGCCGACTGCGGCTCGACGGTCGACCGTTGTGCGGGCCAGGGAAATCCCCCCCACCGCGGTATTACCGTTCCGGAAGAGGGCAATTGGCCTAGCTGACCGCAGAACTGCTGCTATAATTAGCGGTCCCCTTGGGTTGTAGGCCTGCGGGGAAAATGAAGAGAGCACGCGCGAGTGCCGCATCGCTCGACTGATCCGTCGGGTCTTCTGCTTTGAGTCATCCGTTCTCACTGCGTTCAAGATCTCAGACTGGCACTGTTCGAGAACCGCGACCGGTCAGCCCCGGTTGGGGTCTACCGCAAGGTCGTTGGGAAGCTGATCGGGATTTTCATCCAGACGCTGCTGGCCTGCTTGAGCTGAGTTCGCTTCGAAATTGGGACCGCCCTCGAGTGGTCGTTAGAGCTGTGTTTTTCAGAGCCGTTGTGGCTCGCAAGGGATGACGATGAGCAAGAATTTGTATGTGGGGAATCTGTCCTTCAAAGTGACTTCGGACTCGCTGCGCGATTTGTTTGAGCAGTACGGCACGGTCACATCCGCTTCGGTGGTCATGGACCGCGACACCGGCCGTTCGCGCGGTTTCGGTTTTGTGGAGATGGACAGTGGCGGCGAAGCGGCCATCGACGGCTTGAACGGCAGGGACTTTGAAGGTCGCGACGCTGACGGTCAACGAAGCTCGGCCTCGCACCGAACGGTCTCCGGTCGGGTGGTGGTGGTGGTGGTGGCGGTGGACGTCGCGACCGCTATTAGACCTCGCCGTGATGCGACTTCTTCTGCCGACTTTCGAGCAATCTGATCCTCTCCTTCGGGGGGCCTGCGCCTCGGGCTGCCTGCGCCCGGCGGGGAGTGCACGCTGCATGATTCGCTACGCGGGATGAGACGGATCTTCCAACGGAATGAATTCCGTTTTACGTAGGGGGAATCTCGCAACCAACGCTGTGGCCAGATTCTGTCCATGCGCCTTGCGAATTGACCAGAAACTTCCCAAGCGGCACCCGGCAGCTGGAAAAATGTCGCCACGGGTCCGCAGTGGTTGCAGCATCGCAAATGTGGTACATGATTTGCTTGCGGCAATGACTGGCCGTCGCGCGACGCTCCGGCGGTCAGGGTTAGTAAGCGTTCATCGGGACCCGATGGAGCCAACCTCACCGGTGCCTGACTGCACGTGCCGTGGGGGCTAGATCCGATCGGCCGCATGGCAGACGCCCGCGGCACGGGCGACTGCTGTTGGCTGAACCGTATTCCGCGAGCGCGATCCTGCAAAGGTACCCTCCCTTGGCTCGCCCAACATCGCATTTCTTCCGGCGATTTTCCGGATGGCTGCTGCTCGGCTTTGCCGTGGCTACTCCCGGCTTGATTTACTCGGCCTACAGGACCATCCGCAGCAACGCGAACGAAATCGCCGATTGGCTTCCTGCTTCCTACAACGAAACCACTCAGCTCGATTGGTTTCGCGAGCATTTTCCGGCCGATCAATTTGTGATCATTAGCTGGGACGGCTGTCGATTGGGGGGCGATCCGAGCGAGCCTGGCGCCGAGCCGGATGACCCGCGGATTGAGCAATTGGCGGAACTACTGGTCCCTTCCAGTGACGCCACGAGTCGCGACGGGCACAGCCGAGAAGGCTGTGGGCGAGCATCGTGACGTGTCCACTGAAGTGGTCGAAGCTGCATTCCCGCTCGATCGTGCAGCGGAGCATTTCAAGTCGGTCACCACGGGTCGCCGCTTGCTGAATCGACTTACTTCTCCCGCCATCAATCTCCCCTACTCGACCGCGGTGGAGCGACTGCAAGGGTCGTTAATTGGTCGGGACGGGCATCCGAACTTGTATCTTGGTTTCGCTCGCTCGCGAAGCTTCTTCACAGTTCCGCGGTATTCTCGGACACGCGAACGGCGGGCTCTTTCGCTTTCGCCATGGCGAAGGACTGCTCTGGCAGGCGATGCGGAAATGCGGCATCGACGTCTCCACGGTCCACCTGGGTGGACCTCCCGTCGACAACGTGGCGATTGATGAGGAAGGCGAGCGGACGATGGTTCGGTTGGCCGTCTTGGCCTGCCTGCTCGGTTTGGGACTCTCCTGGTGGTCTTTGCGGAGCATCACGTTAACGCTGATTGTGTTCGCGTGTGGCATCCTCAGCGCGGCGGCGGGCCTGGCCGCGGTGTGGCTGAGTGGCACCACGGCTGATGCCGTCGTTCTGTCGATGCCGACCTTGATCTATATCCTGGCCATCTCCGGCGCCGTGCATCTGATCAACTATTACCGCGACGCAATCGATGAAGTGGGAGTCCAAGATGCCCCGCAGCGTGCCATCGCGCATGGCTGGAAACCTGCCTTGCTGTGCAGCGTCACGACGGCGTTCGGACTGCTATCGCTCTGCACCAGTGACCTGACGCCCGTGCGAAAGTTCGGGATGTTTTCGGCCTTGGCCATGATGCTGATGCTGATCGTGCTGTTTGTGTTTCTGCCGGCGGCACTGCAGCGGTTTCCACTCCGCGCCGTGTCGCCACGGGCCGAGCCGGCCGAAGATGACTTGGAGAGGCATGTCCCAGCCGGGTCTGGGGACTTTCTGGGACCATTTTGGCAGTTGGGTCATTCGACATCATGCCAGGGTCTCCATCATCGGCTTCCTGATCATTGGCTCCGTTGGCTGGGGTGTGACGCGTGTTCACACATCGGTGGATTTGATGAAGTTCTTCCGGGGTCGAGCCAGGATTCTGGAGGACTACGAGTGGCTGGAAGCAAATATCGGCCGCCTGGTTCCCATGGAGGTCGTGCTTTGCTTCGACCATGACGCGATACGCGGCGAGACACACGCGCCGGCAGACCGCCAACGTCTATCGCTGTTGGAGCGGCAAGACCTGGTGGCCAAAGTGCAAGGGGCGATCGAAAACAGTTTCGGCCCGGGTGGTACAGGATGTGATTGGCCCGCCACTTTCCGCGGTCTCCTTCCTCCCCGCACTTCCAGCTAAACAGCGTGGCATGAGCACGATCGTGCGGCGGGCGGTGGCGAATTCCCGCTTGCAGGGGAGTTACGATGCCTTACGCGACAGTGGCTACCTGCGTGTGGACCCTCAATCCGGTGATGAACTGTGGCGCATCAGTCTGCGCGTAGCAGCCTTTCGAGATGTTGATTACGGGCACTTTGCCGACGACGTGCGGGGAGTGGTTGACCCGATTGTCGCTGTTGAAAACGCAGCCGTTCCCCCAGCCGACTCGCGGTTGTCCGCCGTGTACACAGGTGTTATCCCCATTGTCTATAAGGCTCAACGCGCATTGCTCAACAGTCTTATCAGCAGTACCGTCTGGTCGTTCCTGACCATCACGCCGCTGCTGATGTTCGTCTCACGCGGTTTTGGAGCCGGCATCGTCGCCATGTTGCCCAACGCGCTGCCGGTGCTCGTGGTGTTCGGCGGCATGGGATGGTTGGGGTTGCCCGTCGATATCGGATCGATGATGTCAGCCAGTATTGCCTTGGGGGTCGCTGTTGACGACACGATTCACTACCTGACCTGGTTTCGCGAGGATCTGAACCGCACCGGCAATCGTCACACGGCCATTCTGGCCGCCTATCGACGCTGTGCAACTCCGACGCTGCAAGCCGGACTGATCAGCGGCCTGGGGCTATCCGTCTTCGTGTTCAGCACGTTCAATCCCACCAAACAACTCGGGTACCTCATGCTGACCATCCTTCTGGCCGGTGTGATTGCCGAACTCGTGCTGCTCCCGGCGCTGCTCGGGGGACCACTCGGCAAGGCCTTTCGGCCGTCGCGAAAATATCGCCTGCGGGCCGAGCCGGGTTTGCCTGAGCCAAGACTTGACGCTGCCTCGGCACCAGATACGATCAGTGAGTTGGAAACTGCCTGACGAAAACACCCGCCGAGGAGGTAATCGGTGAGCAGCACGGCCTTAATCCGTTCTAGTGTAATTGTCGTGGCCTTCCTCTGCTTCAGCAGTGCACTCGCAGAGGCTCAGGAAGGTACGGTCGCCGAAGTGACCTTTATCGCGACCGCGGATGGCTCTTCGCAGGAATATGTGCTGGTTCTTCCGGTGGCCTTTCAAAGCGACGTTGCTCATGACGTGCTGATCGCGTTACATGGTCACGGGTCCAACCGCTGGCAGTTTGTGAAAGAACCACGCGATGAGTGCCGTGCCGCGCGCGACGTGGCCACGAGGCACGGGATGATCTTCGTCTCGCCCGACTACCGTGCTCCGACTTCCTGGATGGGCCCTGCCGCTGAATCCGACCTGGTGCAAATCATTTCCCTGATCAGGAAACAATTCAAGGTCTTGCGCGTGTTTCTCTGTGGCGGGTCCATGGGGGGAACCGCCAGCTTGTCGTTCGCCGCAATGCATCCAGAACTCATCGACGGAGTCGCGTCGATGAACGGCACCGCCAATCTGTTGGAATACGAGAACTTCCAGGACGCGATTCGTGCTTCGTTCGGTGGGACCAAAGCCGAGGTTCCACTCCAATACAAACAGCGAAGTGCCGAATACTGGCCCGAAAAGCTGACGATGCCCGTCGCCATGACGGCGTCGGGAAAAGACACCACGGTCCCGCCACAGAGCGTCGTTCGATTGGCAAAAGTGCTCGAATTGCTCGGCCGCCAGGTACTGCTTGTCTACCGGGAAGACCTCGAGCACGTAACCAGTTATGACGACGCCGTGGCGATTCTCGAATCCGTCATCTCGCACGCATCGCCGGTCGCCCAGCGAAGTCAGTAGCCAGCGAAATGGCCAATAACTGGTCAAGTGAAGGACTGTACCGGCCAGAATTTGACCGCTTGCGGCGTCCACCAAATGCCGCAGCGGCACGGTTTTCGCCACCGTCGGGGAGCACTGGCAAGTTCCCCGAAGATGGTACGCGTTTTGCACGTAGGTTCGGACGTCGTCGGGAATCTGGCGGGTTGCGGCATCGCGACTCCGTGCGTTTGGCCGGAAAACATGTCACACACCGGGGGGTGAGAGGGCTCCAGAAGAAATGGACTGTCTGCAGAGAAAGGCGGCGAATCTTGCTCTGATCAGCCTGCTCGGGCTGACCTGCGGTTCGTGGCACGCCGATACGGCACTGCTGCTACAGCACTCGCCCTGTCGCTGCACGCTCGCAACGATAGTGCGGTACCGCACACGCAATCCGCCATGCGGTGCGACACGGACACGGTCTCACTCCTGCTTCCGCGCGTTCATGCGTGGCCCCGGTTGGGCGGCGGTGGCATCACGTGCGTCGTGACGGTTCCTGGACATCGCTCTGGCTGTCACTCGAGTTGGCCGGCGTTGGTTGTCGGATACTCGTCGGAGCTTCCTTCTCTCACTGCGCAACACGTTCGGCTCCAAATCTAGGTCGACAGGGCCGCTCGCCGGACCGGGAAGACGGCTGTGATGCAGTCCGTTCCGTCGGTCGCGAGAACGTGACTCGCAGCAATCGCGTTTCTCGCCACACGTCGACTGACTATCCCTCTGTACGCCCCAGAACGTCATTTCCGTGCGCGTTCTCGATCGCATTTCGGACGTGGAGATTTCGTACTTCGGATATTAAGGGCAGCGTCCTTGGCTCAGCCCTCGATCGCGAGGTTCATGGGTGTTACGCGATTGTCCCTCTCCTACTTGTCACAGGCTCTTTGCTTGTCGGTGCACACTTCGTTCGGTCGACGAGCAAGCAGGAACACTTCATTTGAGAAAGAAAGTCATTATGAGTCAGCGCAAGAAGACGAATCATACTTCGAAAGAACGGTTCTCCAGCGGGTGGGGCACGCGAAGCGAATTCCGCTTCGGCCGGGATCCCCAATCATGTGGAAGTCGTACTGAGCCGCGTCATTCGGCACATCTCCGCGGAGAATTACCAGAAGGCCCTGGATCTACTGCGCAGCGCGGGATCCAACCCCCAGCTTCGCAACGCGTTGGGTGTCTGTTTGCTTCGCTTGGGACGCTTTGATGATGCGATCCGTGTGTTGCGTGATCTGGCATTGAGTCCCGGTTGCACGTGGGTCCGGCCGGAGGGGCCGACCGTCTATAAGGTCGAATTTTGCCACGGCCCTGTTGTTGGGAGGGCATCCGGCCGGCTGTCAGGAAATTCTCTCTGAGACAAGGGACGCGACACATCCAGCCGTCCAACGACTGCAAGCTGCGATCAAACGTTGGGAAGCCGGACTGCCGCTGCGGAAGAGATTGCTGTGGCGTTTCGGTCGGATTGAACCGAGCAATTGCCCGGTGACCCTCGACTTTCCGGCCGGTGACTTCGATGTGGTTGTGACGTCTCCTCGAGACTCCCATCGGTACGTCGCAGGTCTCCGCATCACAGGCAACGGCTCTGTAGGATGGCGGCAGGCCGCGAGATGGTTTGAGTGTTCGTTGGTAACGTGCGCGCCGTGCGGTGCGCAGCATGGGATATGATGGGGTCGTGTGCAACGTCGAGGAAGTGGGGGGGCCATGGGAGGTGCGCAAACGGAATGAATTCCGTTCTACACTAGGACTCCAGGGACATGCCCCCGATACTGTCGACGAACACGACGCGGGGCAGACGACCTGCCAGAAATTCCATGCGTTGGAAAAACTGTTCCTCATCGCCTTCCGCGGGAGCCTCGAAGCCGAGGAGCACAAGGGCTGCCTGAGCGGAAGTTCGCTGGATCGCGGCGGGAGCATCGGTGGCCACAACCACTTCCGGCGTGGCGCGAATCCTGGACTCTTTCAATCAGTTGCTGGAGATGTTCGCGGACCGTCTCACGCCCCGCCTCCTTCTCGACGACGCGGAGCAGTCGAACGGGACGCGACCGCCACTCGTTGTTCTTCGTCAGCAGGTAGGCCAGCAGCAGCATCAGTTCGCCGTTCTCGTGACCGCGCCACCACACGTCAACGGTGCCAGGTGGCGTGATCCAGGGATCGTCCGCCTCCTCGGGAATCCGCACCGCAATGATACTCAGGTTCAGCGCCGCCACGGTCCGCAAAGTCGCACCGAACGCGCCGGCGCGCTGAGGATCGCTCGGCCAGCCCAGCAGCAAGGTATTGGGCCGCAGCGATCCGAGTCCCTGGCATTGCGCCAGCGACTCGATTCCGTCTGACAGATAGGGGGCGACCACGATGGCGGGAAAGGCGGCCAGTCCTTGTTCGCGGATGAAGCTGTGAAGGATTCGCTCCTGGTTCGTGCGTCGTTCCAGTCGGTTCTCGATCTCGCCCTGGATGACCTGTCCCAGCGTCAGGATCCCGTGTCCCGACGTGAACCAATGGCCGTAGATGGCCAGGTGCGGTCGATCCCAACCGGCACCGCTGAGAGCCAGAATGATGGGACGCCAATTCTTGGGGTGGTGCAATTCCTCTTCCAATCGCAAGAGGTTCTGACGAGTCCGTTCGAACAGCAGTCCGCTGTGCACGTCACCCCACCGCGCTTCCACTTCCTTGCGGCCGATCCACCAGTGCAACAGGCCCATCACCAGCATCGAGGCGAGCAGCCCATTTCCAATCGATCAAGAACATGGCCGCCAGACAACCAATCGCCCCGGCCAACGATGTCGTCCAATGGCAGAAGCGAAACCGCGGCCGGTAACTCGGATTCTTCGTGATCGATTCGTAGAAAGTCGCCAGGTTGAGCAGTCCGTAGGTGATCAGGAAGAACATCGTGATGAGCGGAGCGATGGTATTCAGATCAGCGCTGACGATGCAAACTTGCGCAATCACGAATGTGACCACAATGGCTCGACGTGGTTCGTGTCTCAACCCACTCCCGACGGCGAAGATACGTAAGGAAGGAAACACATTGTCGCGGGCAAAAGCCTGCAAGATCCGCGGTGCTCCCATCATGCTCCCTAACGCGGAAGAGAGGGTCGCCGCGAACACGCCCAGAGTGATGAAGACCGGCCAGCGGGAAATCTCCGACATCACCAGATTGTCACTGGTCAGCTGCGCTGAGTCTCTGGATCCGGCCAGCAGAACCGCCTGGCTCAGGTAAATCACTGCCGTCACACCCACAGCAGCCAACGTACCGCGCGGGATCGAGCGCGCCGGATCGCGCAGGTCTCCCGACATATTCGCGCCAGCCATGATGCCCGTCACCGCGGGAAAGAAGAGTGCGAAGACGGTAAAGAAGTTCTCCCCCGCCGAGAAATGGGGCCCGGCATTCGCCCACAATGTACTCGCATCCAGCGCCGGTATGGCACCGGCGTAGAACGATACCAACGACATGCCCAACAGGGCCAGAATGGCGTATTGGATCTTGATGGCCCAGCTGGCACCAATATAGACGCAGACAAAAACCACCACGTTCGTGATGGTTGCCACGGTGGTTGGCGAGTATTTGCCCGGCGGCAGAACGGCGATGGCCGCCTCGGCGAAGCCGATCACGTACAGCGCGACCGAGATGGCCTGCGCCAGAAAGAACACCAAGCCGATCGCTCCGCCAAATTCGACACCCAGACTGCGACTGATCAGAAAATAGGCCCCGCCCCCTTTGACCTGCGTGTTGGTCGCGATGGCGGCGAGCGACAAGCTGGTCATGGTGGTGATGACTTTGGCGGCGATCACAATGATCAGCCCGTACCAAAGTCCCGCCTGGCCGACCACATAGCCGAACCGCAGGAACATGATCACGCCCAGAATCGTCAGGGTGCAAGGCGTGAATACCCCGGCCAGCGTGCCAAATCCCGTCTTCTCCGTGTCGCGGTCACCTGCACTGTTCACTTTGACACTCGGCTACACGTTTCCCAGACGGTCGCCCCACACATTGCTGATCGACCGCGACTCTGGCCAATTCATCCGTGCGGAGAATTTACACACAATTCCGGTGCACTGTAAAGTATCGGTGGCGTAATTTGCACGGGGGGGGCAATAATCCCAACGCCCACAACTCCCCGAATCATGCAAGCCGATTTAGAATGGCGGTTCCTGGTTACCCCGTTTGACCCTCCAATCGAGGTGCTCCCTACCGTGACTGAAGTGACTACCGTGACTGAAGTGACTGAAAAGAACTTGCTCCGAGTAGCGGCGGCGCATGTGGCCCCCGTGTGGTTGGATGCCCAGGGCACGGTCAACAAGGCCTGCCAGTTGATGGCCGAGGCGGCCCGCCACGGCGCAGCTGATTGCGTTCCCCGAGGTGTACGTACCGGCCTTTCCCGTCTGGAGCGCCCTGCGCTCGCCGATTCACAACCACGAACTCTTCTGCCGCCTCGTCGACAGTTCCATTTATCTTGACGGCCCAGAACTAACACGTCTCTGCGACACCGCCCGCGAACACGAAATCATTGTGTCCATGGGTTTCAACGAGAGGACGCCCGCGAGCGTCGGCTGTCTCTTCAATAGCAACGTGCTGATTGACCAGCGGGGTGTCATCCTCAATCACCGGCGAAAACTCGTACCCACTTTCTACGAGAAGCTGACCTGGTCCCCCGGTGACGGCCATGGCCTGGAGGTTTTGCCGACATCCTGCGGCAAGATCGGGGTGTTGATTTGTGGCGAGAATACCAACCCGCTCGCCCGGTTCACGCTGATCGCCCAAGGCGAGCAGATACACATTGCCACCTTTCCACCCGTCTGGCCCACCCATCCACCCGGGGCGAGCAGCCGATACGACCTGGCCGAAGCGATCCGTTTTCGCGCCGGTGCTCATTCGTTCGAGGCGAAGGCCTTCAATGTTGTCGTCTCGGGATTCCTGGATACGGAGCTGTTCGGCCTGCTGGCCTCGCTCGCACCCGAGGCGGCCACGATTCTCGAACAGAGTCCGCGCGGGGTGTCGCTCGTGATGGACCCATCGGGGACGCGGATCAGCGAGGAATATTGCCAGGCGGAGGGGATTCTCTACGCCGATATTGACCTGGCGGCATGCGTGGAGGCGAAGCAATTCCACGATCTGTCCGGCGGATACAATCGATTCGACGTGTTCCAGCTGTCGGTATGTCGTCGACGACTCGAACCGATACGTTTCGAATCGGGCCCCTTGGATGCGACGCAATCAATCACTGAGCCTGACCATCCCGAGTTGCCGTGACGGACTACCACCGGAAGGAAGGTGCCCGCCGCAGCGGAGCATCAGGCGTCGGGGCGCAATCTTTTCACCAGGTATTTGTCTAGCACGGTCCGGATCGAGAAGCAGTATTTGGCGGTCTGATGTCCATCTTCGATCACCAGATCCAACGCCACCGCCGTCGCGTCTGGCAAGACGCTGTGGAGGAAATTGCGCGTCTGCTCCATATCATCCAGGCTGACGATCGCTCCATCCTCAGCGATATCGTTGAGATACGCCTGTGCCTTCTCCCGTTTTGTGAACAAACCGACGGCTCGCATCTCCCTCCCATCGCTGGCCGAGCCCTCGATAGACACGAATCCGTTCGACTGCTCAATGATGAACACCGGGTAATTCCAGGGAGAATGGTCCACCACAATATGCTTGGCGAGCAATTCAGCTGACGGTTACTTTCCAGGGTGAATCGACGGTTGTGCAGTCCGCCACGGGGTCGAACGCCACACGATTGACGGGGTCTCGTAGGCTTTGCAGCAACCAGGCTAATTCGCGAGGGTTGTGCAGTCCGCGCGGTTCACTCGCGATGCCACACCCCAGAATAAACTCCTCCGCAGCTTGCTCGGTGGTGAAAATGGCTAGATAATATGTCTGCGAGTCTCCCTCACCTGGCTCGACGACGGACACGTATCCCGCTTCGAGCGGCACCAGGTAGAGCGGATATGCCAGTTCCCACGCCATGAACGTGATTCCCTTAGGGCGGCCGTGGGCCGCCAACAATACGTGGCTGCGACGTCTCGTCGCAGCACTGCGGGTGCGTCCATGGCGGCACAAAGGCACGCACTGTGCACGCACGTAAGAACCGAACACCTGACGGGTGAAGCTCGGCTGCAGTCCCCTGCCTGGCGTGATGCACGAAACGAGCCTCGCGCAGGTCCGACCGAAAGCTGCTCGGCGTCCGGCATTATAGCGGATGCGCCGTGCGAGCGGGGGACGAATTGACCGATGCGACAGACTTGAGTCCTAGACCGTATTTTCTGATTCCAGCCCGGGAGGATTTCTCATGATGTCCGATGCATTGATCTATCGACGGCATTTTCTCGGCGGTCTGGGTGCGAGTGGCCTAGGTGCCATGCTGGCCGGAAATTTCCCGGCACGCGTGTTGGGCCAGGAAGCGGTGGAGCCGAAAACGAACTGGGTACCTGTCTCGGATCGCAAGATCCGACTGGGCATCGTGGGGTACGGCGTCTGCAAGTTTGGGGCGCAATTCGGCTTCCAAGACCACCCCAACGTGGAAGTGATAGCAGTGAGCGACCTGATCCCCGAGCGGCGTGACGGTCTGATGAAAGCCTGCCGTTGCAGCAAGTCCTACGACTCGTTGGAGGAATTGGTCAAGAATCCGCAGATCGAGGCGGTATTTGTGGCGACGGATGCTCCCAGTCACCCGCAGCACTGCATGGAGGTTTTGCGACACGGTAAGCACGTGATGACAGCCGTTCCTGCCACGTTCGGCTCCATCGAAATGGGAGAAGAACTGCTCGAAACCGTGCGGACAACCGGTTTGAAGTACATGATGGCTGAGACCAGCTTCTTCCATGACGATTGCTACGCCATGCGACAGATTTACCGCGCGGGTGGATTCGGCCGAGTGATCTATTCCGAAGGGGAATACTTCCATTACGTGCCTACGCCCATCGATTCCTTCAAAGGTTGGCGAGTTGGTTGCCCGCCACTCTGGTACCCCACACACTCCACCGCTTACTACATCGGCGTGACCGGCCAACGCTTCACCAGCGTGTCGTGCATTGGCTTCGAAGGGAACTTCGAAGCCTTTCAGCCGGGAGCGAACCAATACAACAACCGGTTCACAGACGAGATCGCACTGTTTCAAACGAGCGAAGGCGGGGCCTCGCGGATGTGTATGTGCAAAGCTATCCAGGACCGCATCGAAGATACTGGCCGAGTGGCGGGCGAACGAGGCTGGATGGATGGGCTCGCGTATCACGGGGCCCTGAAAGAACTGCCCGACGTCGCCCGCCCGCCGCTCCCGCCGGGTGTGGCAGCCGGCGGCCATGGCGGCTCACACGGGCATCTGTCCCACGAATTTGTCACGGCCATCCTGGAGGATCGACAACCGCTGGTAAACATCTACGAGGCGCTGGCCATGACCATTCCAGGTATTGTCGCTCACCAGTCAGCGCTCCGCGGCGGCGAGTCACTCAAAGTCCCTCAGTATGACGAGCCGGCTGTGTCGCCGACGAAGGAGTAGGGAAACGGACTCCCCACTTCCCAGTCGACATGTACAATTCAGGGCCACTGCCTGCGTGCAAAGGTGAAATCCAAACAGCGGCCCGGTCTAGCCACCGAGAGGGAAGAAGAGACAGTACCATCGCGTAATATTCCGCTCAAAGCGATTCGAGCAGCAATTCTTGAGGACAAAAAAATCGGCTGACAAAAAAAGACGGTGCGGCACAATATCTTGTCTTCTTATCACTCGATCCTTTTGTCCCCTCTCCTTGATATTCGTCATCACTGCTCGAGCGCGGCGGCGGCCGCCTGTTGAATCTCTGCTTCACCCACAACACGGTGGTAGATTTTTACGTCCTTAATCAAGCCGTGCACTTGGTACGCAGAAGCCGGTCCACTGTACTGACCCACGAACAGATCTCCGGGCCAAATGGCAGTGTTGAAAGCACCCGTCTGCTGAGCAACCAGACGGCCATTTTCGAACAGGCGCGCATTTTCGCCATCGAACGTGGCCACCACATGGATCCAGCTGCCGACGGCCGGGCTACCACCATCACAATTGATTCCGCCCACGTACCACCTCCAGCGTCCGCCGATCGATTGCAGGAACCAACCCTCCTGTCCCCAGGCACCGCAACTCAACACGACCGGCATGGTGCCGGGAGCGTCGAACTTGACGCAGCACGAAATCGTGAGAGGCTGCACCAACTCAAAGCAGCTGTCATGGGCATACGTCACGTGCCCGCCTTGGCTGAGGTCCAGCGCCGTGCCGTCCACCAATGTCGCTGGACCAGTTGTGTGACCGGCAGTGGATTCACCAGAACAAAGCGTGGCATCGAGACTCTCCCGTAACGGTGCCTCGAACACCGGCTCCGTTATCACACTGGGAGCAGCCTCTACCGATTCCGATGGATTACTTTCCACATTTCGCCGACTCAGCGAGCGCACCAAATAGCGGTACCGCTTGCCCGTCTCAACCTGGAAATCCGCAAACGTCGTCTGCCGGTGGGGCTGCGAGGTGAGTCGGGTGAACGTTTCCGTTTCTGCGTCCGTTCGGTAGACGTGATAACCCGCCACATATCCCGTTGGAGTGTGCCATTTGAGACGGACTGCGCCTGAGGCGGTCACGACATGAAGATCGAGCGGCGCAGCGGGAGGACTCGGTGGCGGGATGTCTACGTTGGCGTAAGTGACATCACCGACCCGCGTACCGGAGACTGCACGCACACCGTAGTACTGTGGTCCGGCGGGAGCCTCCCAGTCGACGTGAGAAGAGAGCGGTGTGTGCGCGACCAGTGTCTGGGGATTCGGCGTAAAGCTGGGCTGGTCGCTTCGGTGCACTTCAAACTCCAGCCCAAGCCATTGCGCTGAGTTGTCCCAATCCAGTGAAACAGCGCCGTCGCGATCGACGCTGGCACTCAATTGAATACGTGCTTCAGGCAGTTCGGGCGGCAGCAGCAATCGGCAAGATCCCGGCAGGACCAGAGCACCCGGCATGTCGACACGCGGGACCGCCGTGGCGGCTTCCCGCGCGTCGCGAATGATGGCCAGCATCGCCTGATAATGGGGATCGTCATTTGCGGCAAACGGAGTGACCGGCTGGCCGCCGCGATCGGGCCGCACCAGCTCATGCCTGGTGAACGCGTCGGGTGGCTGCACGGCATGAGCGTATCCATTCCAGAGCAAGTGCAGGCGCTGACGATCGGCAGTCACCTGGCGATCGCGGCACCAAGCTAGTCCCAACCCCGCGCCGGCGACACCCAACGGAGCGCGGAGAATCCGGCTCAGTTCGGGTGTTTCCAGATTGACCCAGTCATTTTCAAAGTAGGTTAGTTGACCGTTCTGGCCGTGGCACTGCAGGCAGCCAGCGCGCTGCATCTCACTGGCCAGCGCGCTCTTCATGGTTGCCCAGCAAGCGAGAGCACAGCCGCTGTCCGTGCGGTTCCAGGTACCGTAGTACAACCCGTTGGAATCGATCCAGGCCATCAACAGGTCTCGCTCGGGACGCGTCAGATCGGGAATCTGGCCCTCGTGACCGCTGACCAGCACTTCGGCCAGCGGCGCGGCACCCGATCCATGGGACCGAGGTGGAAAGATCTGCGCGGACCAGAGTGCCGTGCCGTTCATGCAATCGATGCCGGAAATCCAATGGGCGATCAACTGCGTGCTGCTGCGGTTGGTCAGGTTTTCGTAGCTGATATTGAAGTGTTCGGTCCAGCCGCCCGACAGATCCATCCCGCCGGCAATTCCTTCTTCGCCGCCGTGGCAGCGCACACAACGGCGATCGAGAATCGGCTGGACCATGCTGGCATAGTCCATGAAACCGCTCCCCCACGATTCCGGCTCCAATTGACTGGGGGCGCTTTGCAGTATCCCCGGAAACGCATCGGTCGTCTTGCTGGCGGTGAATTTGTGCTCATGGCACCCGATGCAGGACCGGGTCGTCCCCGGCGCGGCTTGCACGAACGTGCGCATGCTCTGCACCAGGCGTCCATCCTGATCCAACGCCTGCAGATAGATGGCACGCCCCGCCGGCACCTCGAAGTAGGCTGATCCGTCCGCGTCGGACCGGCACGACGCCCAGATAGTTCTTCACGCTGAAGGCCAACGCGCTGCTCAAAAGAAACGTCTGATTATACGGATTCGGGCCATCGGTCCGCTCACTGATCCGTGACGTCTCTTCGAGCACCCGCAACCATTTGACTTCGCCCCGCTCAACGCCCGCGAGTCCCTGATAAATGTCCTGGAGATAGAAACGCCCGCTCCGCGCCGTGCGATCAACGATGTCGGCAATGACGGGTGGTCGCGGGCGGGGCTTCACGAGCATGGGCGAATGGAGGCAGATCTCCGGGATCCGAGTAGACCACGATGCGGTGACCCGCGCGATCCATCATCTGGATGACGTTACGGCTGCTTCCTTGCGGACGGCCACTGAAGAGCACCAGTTCTTCCGATAACGGCCACGGTTCACACGAATCACCTTGATCGAATGTCGGATTTTCCGGATGTTCAAAATTGAAAATCGCCTCCACATTGTTCTTGCCGCGTCGTGGATCGATCATGGCGATCGAACCACGCGGCGTGCTGTTGTGCTTGGCAAACGTACCGACAATCAGATGTGAATCGGGGACGGGACGCGCAGTCCAGAATCGCTTCCGGAAAGACCATGTTGTTGGCAAAAAACGCTGTCTCCTGCGTGCCATCCGGATTCATCGTCCAGAGCGACTGAATCGTGAGCGCGTTCTTGTCAACGTACTCCCAACGCCCCAACAGCAGGCGGCCGTCGGGTAGCGGACAGGGATCGAATTCGTTGACATTGTTCACCGAAATCGGATGCATGTCCGATCCGTCGGCGTTCATGACGTGCAGAATCGCCACGCCCGTATTGTTGCAGGGTACCAGGCCGCTGGGACGCGTCGACAAGAAAAGCAATGCGACCGTCGGCCAAGTAGGCGGGCGTGACATCGTGCTGACCGTTGAGACTGCCGTGATAGTCGGCACAGGCCGGTGTCGGATCGGTCAGTCGCCGCAGGCCGTGGCCGTCGATGCCGATCTCGTAGATGCTTGTGCTTCCGGTCGGCTCGCCCTTGAAACAAAACAACAGCTTCTGGGCATCCCACGACAGTTCCGGATCACTGTAGACGCCGACGCCCAGGGTTTCGGGCGTCGTGGGGTCGATCAGCGGCCGAATCACCCATTCGGATCGCGGCGCGGAAGGGTTTTCCAGCACGTAGATCCCACCACCTCCCGGCGGCCATTTGTAATACGTGTCGTAGATGTGGATCCCCGTGTACGAATGGCGTTTCACAAACAACAGCGGCGCGTCCAACTGCCGCATCATCGCCGCTTCATCGCCACTGCCGGAGTCTGCCGAGTCCGCGGCGACCAATGGATCCCAGGTGCCAATGAGCAAAGAAAGAGTGGTGACAAGGCCGATCAAGGCGGTCGAGTGTTTCACGGCAATCTCCTTGCACGTCGCTATGCGGTGGGTCCGTTTGTCTGCCTACCGCGAGAATGCACTCATTTAAGTCGAGTTGCAGCAACCAACGGGAGCGGGTCACTAAAACTCGAGCGGTAGTTCGTTTTGCTTCGAACTCCAACCTCGTTAGCATCTTGCTGGAGCCGAAGCCAGGTAGGATGGCAGGTTCGAATCGACTCTATCCTATGCTCTGTGAGCCGCAATTGCCAGTATCTGAGCCAATCCCTGTTCGTTCCCAACACGCATGCGTGTCTCAGTCCGTGGAAGCCCTGGCACGGGACCCTCTTGGCTGTGGGTGTCGCCCGTGTCAGGGATATCTGGGGCTCTCTATTGGAACGAATTCGGCGATTGCGTTACAATAAGTGCTGTCAATTTCAGTGGGACAGCATGCCACCGAACATCCGCTGCGAGTACGACATCCTGGCCGATATGTGCTGTACGGCTGAATCGTCACGCCGCAGTCACCGCTGCGTTTGCCTACTGCGCCGACCGCACGCTCGATACCTGAGTCGGCGCGATCGCCAAGCCGATTGATGGCCAAAGGAGATTGTCTCTGATGAGGTTTCTGCATCACACACGCCGCTCGCTTGCTCGACGTTTGCTCGCCTTTCTGCTCGCATCCTGTGTGCTGACCGCGGATCGAGTACCTGCTGTGGCGGACGAAGCTGTGCAGCTAAGCACGCAATCGACGGCTGCCGTCCAGGCGGACTGGAATCAGCAGTACAACCAGCTGGCCACCGACATCGCCAACCGGGCACACTTTGATCGCGTGGCGGCCGAGGCGTATCGCAGGGAGTCCTTGATTATCGCGGGGGACCGAGACCCGCTCGATGTGATCCTGCGACGTACGGCAGCTCTGCTTGCCGATTTACGGAAGGCCGGCAACCTAGCGAACCTTGACACGTTGGCCCGACGTCTGGCGGATCTGACCGCTGCCAGTGCCAATGTTTCACCGGTCCAGTCGGAAGCTCGCCTCGCACTGTTCATGGACATTTGCCGACTGCGCCGCGAGATGTCGTTGAGTAACCCGCTGCTGGACTTTAGTGACATACTGTTCATCAAGCATCACCGCGCTCTGTACAATCACATGTGCGACCAGTACTACGGCATGGCTGCCACTCCGGGTGGCGCCCTGTGCATCTTGCGCGGGCGCGTTTGGCCCGCAGCCACAGGTCATCGATGTGCTGGCCAACTCGACCGTCTCTGCTCCGGCTCGCTTGGCGGGACAACCCCTCTCGGGCGGACCGAATGTGGCCCCCACGATGTCGTTTGACGGGATGGGAAACCGTCAGGGTACGGAAGGCCAGGGGGGGACGTTCCTCTCGCCTGATCTTTCCTATGATGCTTCCCGCATTCTGTTTGCCTATGTCGAGAACCGGGGTGACCCGTTGCACCATCATCATGTTGACCCCAGCCAAGGGCACTGGGACGCGGGGCACTGCTTTCACATATTCTCGGTCCATATCGATGGCACCAACCTGGCGCAGCTGACTGACGGAACCTGGAACGATTTTGATCCGTGCTGGTTGCCGAACGGGCGGATTGCCTTCATCAGCGAGCGGCGTGGCGGATATTTACGCTGTGGGCGTGTCTGCCCGACCTATACGCTGTTCGACATGGCAGCCGACGGCAACGACATGCAGTGCCTCAGTTTCCATGAGACGAACGAGTGGCAGCCGAGCGTCACGAACGACGGGATGATCATCTGGACGCGCTGGGACTACGTCGATCGACACGGCTGCACGGCGCACATGCCGTGGCTGACGACGTTGGACGGTCGCGACCCGCGGGCGGTGCACGGCAATTTCGCGCCACGCCCGACACGTCCCGATATGGAACTCGATTGCCAGGCGATTCCCGGTTCGCACAAGTTCATTGCCACAGCCGCACCGCACCACGGCCAGGCCTACGGTTCATTAATTCTCATTGACCCGCATGTGCGGGATGACGACGCGATGGGACCGGTGCGGCGGATTACGCCAGAAGTCGGTTTTCCGGAGAGCCAAGGGGGAAGTCAGGTCTATGGCTCGCCGTGGCCGCTGAGCGAAGATTACTATCTCTGTGTCTACGACGCGCGCATGCGTCCTGAGAATGGCAACCAGGGCGGAGAAATTCTGCGAGGCGACTACGGCATTTATCTGGTCGACGCTTTCGGCAATCGAGAACTACTCTTTCGCGACCCGGAGATTGGCTGTTCCAGTCCGATTCCGGTGCGTCCTCGCCCAGTTCCACCAGTGCCTGCCGAAACAGACTACCGCGGCACGGGCACGAATCCGGCCACACGAGCACGTGAGTCAGCAACGAGCCAAGTGGCCAGCGGCACGGTCGGTGTGATCAATGTCTACGAGAGTCTTAAGCCCTGGCCGGAAGGGACGAAAATAGCCGCTTTGCGCGTCCTGCAGGTATTTCCCATGAGCGTCCCCTCCGGTGCACCTCCGCATGAGACCGGACTGCGCGTGGCTTCGGCCGGTGATTCGGTGGTACCCGTGAGGCACGTGCTGGGGACGGTACCAGTCGAAGAAGACGGGAGCGTCTTCTTTGAGGTGCCCGCCGACAAGGAGCTTTTCTTTCAGGCCGTCGACGAACAGGGTCTGGCCGTTCAATCGATGCGTTCCGCCACGCAAGTGCGGCAAGGTGAACGACTGGTCTGTGCCGGTTGTCATAACCCGCGGCACCAGGTTTCCACACCCCTTGCATCGGTACCGATGGCCTTCCGCCGCAAGCCATCGCAACTGGAACCAGACGTCGATGGATCGCGCCCCTTCAGTTACCCGCGCTTGGTGCAGCCCGTGCTCGACAAACACTGTGTCGCTTGCCACGCCGAACATGCCGACAAACCGATCAATCTGGCGCGAGAACCATTTGTGAACAACTGGTACGCGTCCTACAACAACTTGATCCAGAAATTCGGGTTCTATGACTATCAGGACGATTACCGCACCACACCCGGTCACTTCGGCGCTCGTGCCTCGCAGCTGTACAAACTGCTGCAAGCCGGCCACTATGAGGTCGCGCTCACCCCGGAGGAAATGCACCGTTTGACACTCTGGCTCGACTGCTCATCCATGTTCTACGGCGTGTACGAACGTGACCGAGGCCAAGCTCAGCTGCGGGGAGAAATTGCCTATCCCACGCTGGAATGAGTGCCAATGTTGCAGAGACCGTCGAAGATGACCCGACCAAGACAATTCTCTACGGCAATCCCGCTGGTGGTGATGCTGTGCGCGATTGCCTTGCCGCTGAGGGCTGACGAACCCTCTCACTGCTTTCCTGCCGGAATCCCGACCCTGCCGCAGGGCGATTTCCTGTTCTTTTCTCCCCGTGTCTTCCAGAAGCCTGCCGATGAGGCTCAGGCCCGACAGCGGAAGGAACACCTGGAGTGGATCAAGCGGTTTCGAATCTGCCTGACCAACGGGTACCAGACTTTTTCGGACCAGGACCTTCGCGAACTCCACCAGGCCGGGTGCGAGTTGTTCCTTTACCGCTGGTTCAACGGATACTATGAGTCGGAACTGATCGCGGAGCAGGCGTCCGTCCAGGCCGAGGCGTACATCAATGAGTTTCCCGGCATGGCCAAGCTCTTTCGGGAAATCGACGCGCATCCCGCCTGGCTGCTGAATCCTGAGACAGCGATCCAGGGAGGCGGCGCGGAACACCCCGCCTTCTTCTACGACTACGGCGCCCCAGAGTTTCGGCGTTTCTACGCGGCATCGATCAAGCGTGATCTTGACGAGGCGCAATACGACGGCGTTTTCTTCGACTACATTGGCAGTTGGGCTTTGCCGGCGGAGATGAAAGCGGCTTGGCAGACGAAACATCCCGGCACGACCTATGACGAAGCGAGTATGGAGTTCCTCCAGGAGCTTCGGGCGGCGATCGGCGCCAAGCGTATCTTCGGCAACCAGGCCTTTCGCGGGTTCGAAGGCTACTACAACCTCATCGACTACGACGCCAGCGAAAGCCTCGCTACCAGCTTCGTGTGGGGCAAGGAAGCCGTGCTCCACATGGAGAACCGCGGCGAAAGAAAGGTGCTCGACACATTCTACCGTTCCTGGGATGGCGCTGGCGGTTACAAGGAGGCAGCCCGCGACCGTCTGGCCATGACCGCCAAGAACCCCCGGGTCGACGTTTGCGACATCAACTACCTCCAACCCTGGCGAGTACCCACTGGCGAAACGATGGAAGTTGGCCAGCGGCGCGTCGCCGTCTTCACCGAGCGAACCGACCGGCCGGCGATCTACTACAGTTATGCCGTCACGAAACTCGTGGGCGGGCACGTGTTCGCCAGCGACTGGTACGCCGAAGGTTACGGAAAGGACGATGTCTATTTCTTGGACCTGGGGGAGCCGCTCGAGAAGCAGTTCGTCGAGACACCTGACGCCGTCGTGCGCTACTACCGAGAATGGATTCGTCGTAGTGACCCGGTCAGGCAAACGCGTGCTGTTCGAGCCCGATGCCAAGTTCCTTCCGGTCGGACTTGCCGACCTGTGGGACGCCTATGAAGGGAGCCGCGTCCACGACTGGTCGAGCCGCCGGACGGTGGCCATCTTTCCAGCCTACTATCCGTCGACACAAAGCTACTATCCCAGCGGCCGAGTCTATGTCTATCTTACTCAGCCCGCCCAGGAGTGATTTGCCCTCGTGCGGCCGCGGGTGACTGCCAGCGCAACGCTAATGCCTGGACCGTGCTTTAAGATGCGAACAGGATATTCAGTTCTTCGCTTGACGGCGGCGTCTGCACACGCCTAGCCCAATCACCGACCCGATTCCCAAGAGCATCAGCGAGCACGGTTCGGGAACAGCCTCCACGACGCTGATATTGTCGATGGCAAAATCATTCCCCGTGGCAGCGGTGATCATGTCACTAATGAACATCCGCACGGAGCCGCTGTGGGTCGCCGTGAATTGACCAGTTCCCGTTAACCAGGCATCCGCACCTGTGGCACCGGCCAGCGCGATCGTCGCCACGTTCTGCACGGCAAATGGATCGCTCGGGTCGAGACCGGCGAAAAAACGCAGTATGGCAGGATTGTCAGGGAAAAGACTAGCCGCTGAGAATGATACGTCGTACGTTTTTCCCGCCACCACCGAGATATTCTGGTACCAGACGCGGTTCCAACTGTCGCCGCTGCCGTTGGCGACCAGCATGGTGTTGCCAACGGGTAGCTGCGCCGAATGGGGCGTCACGAAATTGGAGTTCCACGCATTCACCGCTGGAGTGACGGAGAATTGGCCTTCGTCCGCCAGGCCGGTTCCAGCGGACGCTGTGGAAATCGACTTGCAGGTCCATTTGCACCAGCCCGCTTTTGCCAGTGTACCTTGGACAACTCCGCCGTTTTTATTGGAGGATGCAAATTGATAATCGCTGCCAAACCCGACGCCTCCCAGGGAGAAGTCGCCATTCGTAATCAATTCGGCCCCTGCAGTCCCAGCCACGACGCAGAGAGCACAGCCAAACAACGACGCCAGAACCCGTGACCACCTCATGGATGACACTCCTCGAGAAAATGCAAAATCAGAGGTTGACGATTGGGTGATTCAGGACGCACGCTTCACTTCTACATCCGAGTGGTAAACAAAGCAAACAGTTGCTCGAAAAATTCCCGCGGAATATGGGGTGCCCAAGCGGCGACTCGCCGTTTCTACTCGACGAAAACGGTATCACCTGGTGTCCGCGTGTGCGGTCCCTCGGCTCCTCAACATGGCGGCCGTCAAGGCTAGTGCGTCAACTTGTGTTATGGGTGTCCTTACCGCAACCAACGGCTCAATCACCCACCGTCACCACCAGACCAACGGCGGTTAACCTACCCCAGTTCACCTGCCCTGACAACCATCCCCCCCCCTGAAGCCGGGGTCCAATCTGGCTTGCCACTCCGTCCGGTGCAGGCCACCTCGCTGACCGCCACGCCAGCCTCCCGTTGCTTGGCCGGCGACGGGAGGTTTCGAACCGGATGGGATGCACGGTCAGCAGGGACGAAGGAGAACCGTCTGTGCTGATATGCCGAGTCCTGTCGTACCATGCCACGCGCCGTTTGATTTCCCGGAGTGGCCGCGGTCTTGTCAGTCGGGCCAAGTGCGAGCGACTTCGCTCAACTCCAGTGAGATCAGCCTCACTTCTCCGCCGTTGGCGTACAGATTCAGGCTGCCGTTCTCGGGTGTGAAAGCGAATTGCTCGCTGTAGGAAAACACGCCGTTTGCGGCGAACACTTCCAGTTGGCTCCAGTCGACAAGCATCCGGATCGTCAGCCTGTGATCGTCGTCCGGCGTCAGGCTTTTGCCCATCAACTCCTGCCTCTCGATACTGTAGTTGATCGCCTTGTTCGCGATCTTGAACTCGAACTCCCGAGCCGTGGCGCCTTGCAGGTCAAATACAGCAGTCAGATCGAACTTTTTCGATTCCACGTCGGCCAGGATGTTCTTGTGCTGGCACGAGCAGTAAATAGTCTCGTCGGACCACCTCTTCGTGCTTTCATACAGGTTCTTGATCGCGGCGATCGGGGTGCGCGTCAAACGCATTTTGCCGTGGTACGTCACGAGGCCGACTTCCACTGGGAACGTGGCATTTCGTTGCCAGGGCGATTCGCCGATGCCGCCGTTCCAGTGATCCATCCACGCGATCTGGACCAGTTTGCCACCGGGAAAGTTGGGGCGAAAAAATGTCTGAGCGGCATAGAAATCGGGGCCGACATCCATGATCAGCCCGTCCTGTTGGGACGTGAACTTCGTGCCGTCAAAATCACCGACCAGGTAGGTACCGTTCGCGTCCTGAAGGATCCACTTCGTATTCCGCTCGTCACCGTCGAGGGGCAGTTCATACACATCGGGGCACTCGTATCCAAAGCGGATATTACTCAACAGCTCCCAGTGAATCAGATCTGTTGAACCGTAGAACGTCGTACCGTTTTCATACAGGGCTAATATCCACTTCTTGGTGGCCTCATGCCAAAACACGCAAGGATCGCGGGGGTCGGCATACTCCGCCGGATTGGCGACCGGATTGGCTTCGTAGTCGTGCCAGCTTTGGCCGCCGTCGTTGCTCCATGCCAGACAAGTACCGACCTTCGTTCCGGTGTAGATGGCGACCATCGCTTCTTTGGACGAGCCGGTGATCTTGCGGGCCGTTTCTCCCGAGACAACGACTCCGCTGCCCGAGTAAATGTCGGCCCCGCTGACATTACGAACTGCGGCTGCGGGCAAAAACGAATTCTGCGGGATCAACGCCACGCCGTGATCCGTCCAGTGCAGCAGGTCGGGACTGGTAGCGTAGCCGCCGTGGCGGATCTGCTCGCCCCACTGGTAGATCATGTGGTATTTGCCGTCGAGATATATCAAGGCGTTGATGTCATTCATCCATTCTGTTTTGGGACTGAAATGGTATTGGCCACGGTAGTTTTCCGTGTAGTCGATACCGGTCGGGTGCGGATCGTACTGGCCGTGAGCCACTGCGGCACTCAGAAGCGTGACTGTCAGCGCAAGGCGGATGGATCGACCGTGTTTCATGACGCGAATTCCTTTGATTGGCAGAGCCGGTTCGGTGCGGAAATGAGGGTCCAACGTTTACCAGTGTACTTGGGGCAAGGTTGTGACAAGTTCGGTCAAGACTGGATATAGTCACGGCTAGAACTCGACCATTCGCAGCGGGAGATGCAGGACTCGTCCCACCCATTCTTCGGCTTTTGTACACGTGGCGATCAGCAGGAGTTCATCGATGGCTTGGCAGACGGCCATTCGGCGCGGAACGATGAATCGCCGGGCATTTGGCCGTTCGCAGCAACACGCTCATAAGCAAAGTCGGGTAGCGTCGCGCGATCGTGAGTCAGAATAATGCGTCCTCGTTCCGCTGCCCAGGCTACGACGGCTGGATCATCGGCTCCGATCAAACCGATATCTTGGACACGCACGAAATCCAAATCGGGACTTCGGCGCAATAAGCCTCGCACGATATCACCCTTGAAGTTCTCATCCGCCAAGAACCGCAACATGGCTGATCCTTACGAGCGCGTTTGGGCCAGCAAACGCCGCCGGATATCACCCAGTTCACCTTGGGAGGCTTCAATCTTCTGCCGCACATGTTGCGACAACTCCTCCCTCTGACCCACATAACTTTCTATCTCATCCCGCGGACACTCCTGTCGACCGTATTCCCAACGCCGGCCTGTGCACCGCTCAAATCATGTGGTCCCGTCTCCGCGAACCGATTACGCGATCCGGACACTCCGCAATGGGAACATCAATGGATTGAGCAGTGGCACTCGTCAATGAACGGTTACTGACCGAGCATTTCCTTTCGGTGGCGGCCCAGCGCATCGGCCGCAAACATCGCGTCGACGACATCCTCCGCCGTCACGACAAACGGGTGGTTATGGCACAGCGAGCCTTCTCCGGCACAGGCCTCACCAATGCCCATCAAACTCTCTCGTGTCACTCCTTGCAGGTGGAGATCCGCGAAGGTGACGGGGAGTCCGATCTCGATTTCGAAATCGACGATGGCCACCTTCTCGTCGGCGTCGAAGTCATCGTCGAGGCATAGCTGGGTGACAATTCCGAAAGCGACTTTCTCGCCATGCATCATTCCCGCTTGCTGGCATTGAGGTACGTTGGACAGCAAGTTGCCGACCATGTGGGAGGTGGCCAGGCCACCACTTTCGAAGCCGAGTCCGGACAGCAAGACATTCGCTTCCACGACCTTCTCCACCGCCGGCGTCACAAGATGCAATTCGACGTCGCGCTTCGCGTCGATTCCATGTTCGAGGAGCGTTTCATAGCAGAGTCGAGCCAGCATCAGAGCGGCCATGGTCGGCTGCCCACCGGCGATGTTCGCGGCGCGCGATTTGAACGACGCATCGCACTCGATCCAGGTAGACAGGGCATCTCCCATCCCCGCCACGAAAGCCCTCACTGGCCCGTTCGCAACGACTTGCGTGTCGACCAGCACGATATCGGGATTGAATGGCCAGCAGTCGAAGCCGACGAAGTTGTGTTGATCATCGTACCAGACGGAGGCGGCGCTGGTGGGCGAATCGTTGGAGGCAATCGTGGGGCACGTGACCATCTTAATCCCGGCATCGACGGCCACCGCTTTGGCCACATCGAGCACTTTCCCACCGCCGATTCCGACTGACATATCGGCCTTTGACTCCCGCGCAATCTGGGTCACGCGGGCACGTTCCGCGGCGGTCGCCTCGCCGGCAAAGTCGACTTCGATCAGCTCCATCCCCGCTCGGCCCAGACTCTCCCGCACCGTCGCTCCCACAATGCCCTTCACCGGCGCGTCCCAGAGGACCAACGGTCGCGTGCCGAGCAACTTCAGGTAATCGCCCAGTTCCGCAAATACACCGCGTCCCTGGATATACTTCCGCGGTGCGATCAGGACTTTCTTCATGGCTCATTCAACTCCCAAATTGTGTATGCAGAAGGATCGCGTCCAGCCAGTCCCGGCCGGACACCCAATTGTGGATCGGCCCGCAAGTTCGTCTTCGTCCTGTTGTCGCAGCGCCGGCTGCCGATGTCAATCAACCGCCGATTTGGGGCCGGATGCCGTTGATGATCGGCACATTCGGCTCGCCCCGGAGCAATCGTACGAGATGCTCCGCCAGTAAACGGGGGCTTCCCAGAAAGGCATCGATGGTGCTGCCGGCCAGGTGTGGAGCGAGAGTGACGTTATCGAGTGCCAGCAGCGGATGATCAGTCGCCAACGGCTCCTGGTCAAAGACGTCCAACGCGGCACCCATAATGGCGCGATTAGCCAGCGCCTCGGCGAGTGCCTTTTCGTCGATCAGACCGCTACGTGCCGTGTTGATCAGCACGGCGGATTTTTTCATCTGCTGCAATTCGCGACGCCCAATCAGGTGGTGATTGTCGGCGGTCAAGCGAGCATGCAAGGAGATAATGTCCGATTGCTGCAGTAACTCGGGCAATTCCACCAGCGTTGCCGGCGTGGGATCACCCGCAAAGAACGGATCATAGGCCAAGACCCGGCTGCCGAACGCCTGCAGATAGTGAGCGACGAGTTGACCAACTGCTCCGTATCCGACCAATCCCACCGTCTTCTGGTTCAGTTCGGGGATCGCGTTGCTGTTGGGAAAATCCCGCTGCCAGACTCCTTGTTTCAACGCGGCGTGGGCCCGGGCGACATTGCGTATCTCGGCCAACATCAGTGCCATCGTGCACTCGGCGACCGCGCGAGCATTGCGTCCCGGAGTGTTGAGGACCGTTATGTTTCGCTGGGTGGCCGCCGCGACGTCGACATTTTCGGTCCCACCACGCAGCACGCCAATGATCCGCAGAGACTTCGCTTGTTCCAGAAACCTGCGACTGACTGGGGCAAACTGGACGACGAGCATCTCGAAGGCGTCGCAGCCGACGAGCAATTCCTCAGGTAACGACACCGCATCCGGCCCACCTTGCTCGATGGCCAGGTTGGCTTCTTGCAACTGTTTCAGCAACGGGTGTTCCCACCGCCGCACCTCCACATCGACCCCCAACTCGCGGAGAGGCTCCAAACCACTCTGTACGTAAGCCCAAGGGATATATGTGTCGCTCAGTGCCAACAGTCTCACGATCCTGCTCCCCTTCACCACGCTTTGCCTCGCGCCGACAGTAACTCAATCTTGTCGGCCACCACCCGTGAAATTCCCGCTTTGATCGGCCCAAACATTTCTCTCGGCAGAGGATCCTCTCGCTTCATCTTGCGGGCCGATTCCTGCAGGCCCTGCGCCATGCCGACGCGACAATCGGCATAGATATTCAGCTTGCAGATACCGTGGCGCACCGCTGCGCGGATCTGATCTTCAGGCGTGCCCGATCCGCCATGCAGCACCAAAGGTATCGAACTGACTTGCGACAACTCTTTTAACCGGTCGATCGCCAGGTTGGGGAGTGATCGATAGACGCCGTGTGAAGTCCCGATCGAGACGGCCAGCGCATCGAGACCGGTCTGTTCGATGAAGCGAGCCACTTCGTCGGGTTCCGTCAGCACGTTCTCACCACACGCGGTCTCATCCAGATCCATCCCTCCCACGTGTCCCAGTTCGCCTTCCACGCTGATCGAGTGCGGATGTGCCAGCTCGACAGCCGCCTTGGTCAAGGCCACATTTTCGTCGAACGGCAGGCTCGAACCGTCGACCATGACGGAAGTGAATCCGTTATCAATCGCCGCCCGTACCAGCTCCAGATCGGTCGCATGGTCCAGATGCAGCGCGACCGGGATGGAGTGATGCTCGGCCACGGCTCGAATCAGTCGCGAGACATAGACCATGCCGTTTCCCTGCAGGTCTGGCAGCAGTCCCATGAGGATGACAGGAGCTCGCAGTTCTTCAGCCGTCTCCAGAATGGCTCGCACCATGACATCTTCGACACAGTCGAAGGCGGGAACCGCATAGTGATGGGCTCGGGCATGCCCGAGAATTTCTTTCAGGGTAGTTAGCAACAGTCGATGCTCCGCAAGGTTAGTCCACCGGTATTCTCTACCAGGCGGGTAGGTCGTCGGTCGGCCTCAACGCATTAACAATCCTCCGGACACGTCGATCGTTGCACCCGTCGTGTAGCTTGCTCGATCCGATGCCAGGAAGACGATCATCTGGGCGATTTCGTCAGGATCTCCGATACGTCCCAGCGGAATCCGTTTGATGTACAGGGATTCGTTCGCCGTCGAGCGCATCGTGAGCCATATCCGTGTACATCATGCCAGGTGCCACAGCGTTGACATAGATCCCATACGGGGCCACTCTCACGAGCCAAGGAGACGGTGAAGTTCACGAGCCCGGCTTTGGAAGCGGCGTAGTCGGCGTGTCCCGTGGTGGAGCCGATAAACGCGGCCGAGGAACTGACATTGACGACACGTCCACCACGCTGAGCACTGCGCCATCTGCGGACCGCCTCACGACAGGCAAGGAACGGCCCTTTCAGGTTCACCGCCATCGTGCGGTCCCAGCCCTCTTCCGTCAGTTCGTGTACGAACGCGGACGGCCAGATGCCGGCATTGTTGACCAGTATGTCGGGCACGGAGAGTCGCTGCTCGCACTGGTCAAACATCGTCGCGACATCCTCACCGCTGGCAACGTCCCCCTGAATCGCCCAGGCCTCCGTACCGTGTGTGCGAGTCATCAAATCGACCAGTTCCGCGGCTCGCCGCTGATCGGCACGATAGTTTACGGCAACGTGAGCCCCTTCGCCCGCCAACGCCAGGCAGACAGCTTTTCCCAGCCCGCGTGAGCCGCCGGTGACCAGCGCAACTTTGCCCGTGAGACCAAGATCCATGATATCTCGCCATTTCGTGCGTATCGGTATCGCTGTGGCGAATATAGCGACTGCCGAAATCCTTTCCAAGTAGACGCGTCTTCCGCTCCGGTTGTTGAAGCAGATGCATCCACGACGTTACAATCTCTCAAAACAGCTTGGAGCCTCGACATGGATATGGAATTGACGAACCGAGTCGCACTGGTTACCGGCGGCTCTCGAGGATTGGGCCGCGCCATCTGCCTGGGACTGGCAGCCGAGGGGGCGCGCGTCGCTGTCAATTTCCGCACGCAGGCCAAGGATGCGGATCGATTGGTGGAACATTTGCGGCAGACTTTGCCTGTCGAGGCGATAGGCTGTCCAAGGCGATATTTCCCAGGAATCGGATGTCGTGACGCTGTTCGACACGATTCAGCGCCAGCTTGGCACGGTGGAGATCCTGGTCAACAATGCCGCTAGTTGCCCAACTTGCCCACTGACGGACCTGACCCTGGACCAGTGGGAAGAGACGATCCGTACGAACCTGACCGGCACGTTTTTGACGAGCCGCGAAATGGTGCGACGCCTGGTGACCGTCCAGCGTACCGGACGGATTGTTAACGTTGTCGTCCACCGCTGCATTCCTCGGCTCCACCACCGGGCATGCCCCTTATGACGCCAGCAAAGGGGGTATTGTGTCGCTTGACCACCTCGCTGGCGCGCGAGTTCGCCGAGCGGGGAATCGCGGTGAACGCCGTGGCACCCGGCATGATCTATACCGATATGACTGCTGAAACATTGAAAGTCACACGAAGCAAAATACCTCGCGCGCATACCCTTGAAACGAATTGCCGACGCCAGGGAAATCGCCGATGTTGTGGTCTTCCTGGCCTCACCGCGAGCAAGCTACATGACCGGCACGACGGTCAACGTGAGTGGTGGGTTGCTGATGCGGTGATTCGAGCGTGGTGAAGCTGGAAGTCCGCGTTGCTCGTACCGGAGACGACTTGTCATGGATTACTTGATGGGGATTGACCTGGGATCTACCAGTCTCAAGGCAGTGGTCTACGATCTGGCGGGACGCAAAGTCGCCGGAGGGAGCCGACCTACCGAGCGGTTTCATCCGCAGGCCGATCATCCTGACTGGACCGTGTGGCAACCGGAGCAGATTTGGAACGGTACCGCCGCCGCCATCCGCGAGGCGGTGCAGCAGATGAACGATCCTACGCAGCTCCGCGCCGTGGCGGTCACCGGGATGGGCATGGATGGACTGCCGATCGATGAGCAAGGGAATTGGCTCTACCCATTTATCAGTTGGCATGATCCGCGCACGATTCCGCAACATCAGTGGTGGATCGACAATATTGGGGCCGAGAAGCAATTCTCGATTGGCGGCAATCCGCTCTTGCCCATCAACTCAGCCCTCCGCATTCTCTGGATGGCGGAACATGAGCCGCACATCTACCAGCAGACCTACAAGTGGCTCTTGATCGAGGACTTCCTGAATTTCATGCTGTGCGGGCGTCACGGTGACGGATTACAGCATGGCATCGTGCACCTTGCTGCTGGACCAACGGACGCGGACATGGTCTGACGAGTTGATTTCCTTGTCGGGTATCAAACGTCGAATTGCTCTGCGACGTTCTGCCCAGCGGCACCTTGATCGGCGAGGTGCACGCCGCGGCGGCCGCCGCCACCGGCCTGCCGGAAGGCACACCGGTGGTGCTGGGCGGTCACGACCATCTCTGCGGTGTATTGCCGGTCGGAGCGTTTCGCCCAGGTGTGGCGCTCGACGTAACCGGTACTTGGGAGACGGTGATCGCCTCCACGCCACAACCGGTACTGAACGATGCGTTGAGGCAGGCGGGCATGACCGTGCAGGCGCACGTGGTGCGTGACATGCATGCGGTGTGGGGAGGCAATGTGGCTGGCGAGATGGTGGAATGGTACCGACGGCAACTAGCCGGCAGCGAGGCGAATGTCACAGCGACCGGGCTTGACTGGGACACCTTGATCGGAGAAGCCGCTGCGACGCAGCCGGGAGCTGGCGGGGTCCTGTTTCTGCCACACATGTCCGGCACGGCCTCACCGGTTGTCGATAGCCAGAGCTTGGGTGTCTTCGCCGGCCTCACGCCACGTGCCAGTCGCGGCGACATGCTGCGGGCCATCATCGAAGGATTGGATTATCAGTTTCTCGATATGGTGCTGGCCCTGGAAAAGTCGCTCGGCACCACACTCGAGCGGTTTATCGCGGTGGGAGGAGCCACGCGAAATACCTTCTGGATGCAAAACAAGGCGGATGTCGTCGGCCGACCTATTGAGGTTCATGACGTCGAGGAAGCCACGCCATTGGGGGCCGCGATCCTGGCCGGGATCGGGGTCGGGCTCTACCAGAGACGAAGAAGATGCCTACCATCACGTGCAGCGCGGCGGCCATACCTTCCAGCCCGATTCGCAACGCGCTGCCCAATACCAGCAGTGGTTCCAAATCTACCGCGATCTCTATCCGGCCACGAAAGCTGTGAACCACCGCTTGTTCAAGGAATTCACGACATGAATGGACAGGAACGGATACTTTCTGCACTACGCCGCGAGACTCCCGACGCGGTCCCCACGTTCGAATGGTTCATCGACGCCACCGTCGGGGAAGCACTCGTCGGTAGCGGAGACATCCTGGATATCGTCGCGGGCCTGGACCTGGACGGAGTCAATCTGCGTCCCAACTACCAGAAACGCTTTCTCGATGATGTGACCTTTGTTGACGAATGGGGCATCACCCGGCAACTCACCGAAGATACACTCCCCGCGCTGCTTCACAGCCCGATCCCCGATATCACGCGACATCGAGACTACGCTTTTCCCGATCCCGACGCCCCGCAGCGATTCAAGACGGTCGAGGCGGCTTTGCAGCGGTTCGGCGACGAGAAGGCCATTGTTCTCAACCTCCGCGACGGCTTCTCCGACATGCGCGATCTGTTGGGCTACGAGGGCTCGCTGATGAATTTGCTGCTGGAGCCGACGGCCTACAGTGATTTGTTGCAGCGAGCGGTTGACTACAACTTGCAGCTTGGCCGCGGTCGCCAGAAAGCGGTACGGACTGAAGATCGTCGCCACGACCGACGACGTCGCCAACGCCACCGGCATGCTCGTGCGCCCGGAAACCTGGTTTGAGCGGATTGGTCCTCAGTTCAAACGGGCCATCGAGGGCTACAAAGACCTCGGTTACTTGTGCATCAAGCACTGCGATGGAAATATCGACGCGGTGAGCGATTTCTGGGTCGAATGCGGCATCGACTGCCTCGATCCGATCGACCCGGGCGCTGGCTATACGATGGCCGGCATGAAGGCGAAGTACGGCGATCGCATTTGCCTGAAAGGCAATATCGATTGCACCGGAGCGCTGTGCGATGGCACTCCTGCCGACGTCATCGAAGAGGTCCAGCAGTGCCTCCGTGACGGGGCGCCAGGTGGCGGCTTGATCCTCTCCTCCAGCAACACCATCCATCATGGCGTCAAGCCAGAGAATTACCGCGCCATGCTCGACGCGCTGCGGCGGTTCGGACAAGGCTAATTAACTTAAGATCGTACCCATGACACCTGATACCTTCCGCTGTTTCCTGGTCAAAAAAACTGGTAAGGACCGGATTGAGACGTCGATCGAGCGGCGGCCGTTGTTTGAGTTGCCGGCCGGGGATGTGCTGATCCGCGTCGCCTATTCGTCGCTCAACTACAAAGACGCGCTGGCGGTGCAGGGACACCCCGCCGTCGCCCGCCATTTTCCGCACGTACCGGGCATTGATGCTGCCGGAACGGTGGTGGAAAGCAGCTCCAGTAAATTTCACGCGGGTGACAGCGTACTCGTAACCAGCTACGAACTCGGTGTCGAACGATGGGGAGGCTGGGCCGAATTGATCCGCGTCCCCGCCGAGTGGATCGTGCGGTTGCCCGAGTCCATGACACTCGAAGAGAGCATGCTCGTCGGTACGGCCGGACTTACAGCCGGGCTCTGCCTGCGAGCTCTGGAGCGACACGACGTTCGACCCGACGGCGGTGAAGTCGTGGTGACCGGCGCCACCGGCGGCGTAGGTATTCTGGCTGTCCATCTGCTGGCCACGCTGGGGTACTCGGTCGTCGCCGTTTCGGGCAAGCCGCAATACCACGCACTGCTCAGGGAATTGGGCGCACAGCGCGTGCTGGGTCGTGTTGAAATACTGGACGATTCAAACCGTCCCCTGCTTGCTTCGCAGTATGCCGGTGCGATCGATACCGTTGGCGGACAGATGTTAGCGAGCCTGTTGCGCCGCATGCAGAACAATGGTTGTGTGTCCTGCTGTGGTCTGGTGGGAGGCGCCGATCTGTCAACAACGGTCTATCCCTTCATTCTGCGCGGCGTAACACTCTCGGGAATTGACTCGGCGTGGTGCGATCTGACGCGGCGCATCGAAGTGTGGAATCGCCTGGCAAAACTGGCCGATCGGCAGATGCTCCACCGCATCGCGACGACCAGCACTCTGGAGTCAGTCGGGACCGATGTCGCAAACATGCTGGCAGGCAAGGTCGTGGGGCGCGTGGTCATCCGGTTATGAGACGACCGTAGCTGAAGCCGCCTAGGCTTCAGCGGAAGCTCATTACGCTAACCCACTGCACTGAGCCCTTGGCGGGCTCAGCTACGACCGTAGCTGAAGCCGCCCAGGCTTCAGCGGAAGCTCATTACGCTAACCCACTTCACTGAGCCCTTGGCGGGCTCAGCTACGACCGTAGCTGAAGCCGCCCAGGCTTCAGCGGAAGCTCATTACGTTAACCCACTGCACTGAGCCCTTGGCGGGCTCAGCTACGACCGTAGCTGAAGCCGCCCAGGCTTCAGCGGAAGCTCATTACGTTAACCCACTTCACTGAGCCCTTGGCGGGCTCAGCTACGACCGTAGCTGAAGCCGCCCAGGCTTCAGCGGAATGCTCATTACGTTAACCCACTTCACTGAGCCCTTGGCGGGCTCAGCTACGACCGTAGCTGAAGCCGCCCAGGCTTCAGCGGAAGCTCATTACGTTAACCCACTTCACTGAGCCCTTGGCGGGCTCAGCTACGACCGTAGCTGAAGCCGCCAGGCTTCAGCGGAAGCTCATTACGCTAACCCACTGCACTGAGCCCTTGGCGGGCTCAGCTACGACCGTAGCTGAAGCCGCCCAGGCTTCAGCGGAATCTCATTACGTTAACCCACTGCACTGAGCCCTTGGCGGGCTCAGCTACGACCGTAGCTGAAGCCGCCCAGGCTTCAGCGGAAGCTCATTACGCTAACCCACTGCACTGAGCCCTTGGCGGGCTCAGCTACGACCGTAGCTGAAGCCGCCCAGGCTTCAGCGGAATCTCATTACGTTAACCCACTGCACTGAGCCCTTGGCGGGCTCAGCTACGACCGTAGCTGAAGCCGCCCAGGCTTCAGCGGAAGCTCATTACGCTAACCCACTGCACTGAGCCCTTGGCGGGCTCAGCTACGACCGTAGCTGAAGCCGCCCAGGCTTCAGCGGAATCTCATTACGTTAACCCACTGCACTGAGCCCTTGGCGGGCTCAGCTACGACCGTAGCTGAAGCCGCCCAGGCTTCAGCGGAAGCTCATTACGTTAACCCACTGCACTGAGCCCTTGGCGGGCTCAGCTACGACCGTAGCTGAAGCCGCCAGGCTTCAGCGGAATCTCATTACGTTAACCCACTGCACTGAGCCCTTGGCGGGCTCAGCTACGGGGACGCTTTTCCGGCTGGAGCTGTGGAATTCGCGGGCGATTGTTGGTATGAAGGAGGTATCGCAATTTACCTCGCGAAAGGCGAGAATAGAGTGTCGCCTGACCTCCGCAAGCATCGTGCCTGGAAACAAAGCTGTCCGGCATGCCTACCTTAAGCCGTCAGTGCGTTGCAGGACATGGCACACCTGAGGATGTGGAATCCGCTTGCCTCTTATTCTCATTACGCTGTTTTGAACCACGCGTTGCCAACAACGTTGCGAACAACGCACCCTCGTGACAAGGAGTAATAACGTGACGAAACACAAGTTCACACGCCGCGACATGCTTAAGGCAGGCGGCGCTGCGCTGGCCCTTCCGACACTTATCCCCGGTCGCGTCCTGGGACTCGACGGAGCCACCGCGCCGAGCGAGACGGTGCGCGTGGGGGTGATCGGCTGTGGTGGTCGCTCGCGGCTGATCCGCGAGGGTGCGGATGTCAAGGGCTTTGAGGTCGTGGCGGCTTGCGATTGTTTTGTGGAACGAGCCCAGAAGTATGTAGAAGAACTCTCGGGCGGCAAGAAGTGGGGAGTCTACGACGATTTTCGCGCGATGATCGAGAAAGAAAAACTCGACGCCGTGATGGTCGAGACGACGACTCATGCCCGAGCCTGGATCGCGATGCAAGCCATGCAGATGGGAATCGACACCTACATCGAAAAGCCGATGTGCTTGACGATCGCCGAAGGCCGCAAGATGGTGCAAGCGGCACGCAAGTACAACACGGTCACTCAGGTCGGCACGCAGCAGCGTTCGATGCCGATCAACAACTGGGCCAGCGATCTGGTGAAGAACGGTGCCATCGGCAAGATCCGAGCCGTCTTGGCGCCGAACTTCGTCGGCCCCTTCCGCTGGACCAAGACGACATCGGCCGACGTGAAAGAACCGGTCGAACCGTGGTGGGATCTCTGGACCAACCAGGCGGAACTGCGCCCGCGCGACGGGGAACTGCAGTACGGCTGGGCCAAGTGGTGGGACTACGACGGCGGCGGACTCTGCTTCGGCGTTACCGGCTGGGGCACCCACTCGTACGACCAGATCAACCGCGCCCTGGGCACCGACGACACGGGACCGGTCGAAGTGCTGTTGGAAGAGCCGGTGGCGGATCGCGAGACGGGCAAGTTCGCCGGCCGTGAGACCGTCGGCGGTGTCGTGATCGGCGATACCGGCGACGAGGACACCGGCACGGACTATCACGGCATGGCCAAACTGACCGGTCCCCGGGCCAGGGTGAAGATGAAGTTCGCCAGCGGCACCGAACTGCGACTCCACCTGGACGGCGATCGTGGCCCGGGACTGGGTGCGATCTTCGTCGGTGAAAACGGCCAGAAGATCGAGATCAATCGCAACAAGCTGGCCAGCAATCCGAAGGAGCTCGTCCGCTCGCCCGACAATCCCGGCCCCAACAAGCGGCCCGAAACGGCCTATCACATCGAGAACTGGATCGAGTGCATCAAGATCGCGTTCAATCTGCAATGCCGACATCGAGATCGGCCAGCGTTCTTCGACACTCTGCTACCTGGTCAATATCGTCCGCGACGTCGGCCAGGTCGGCAAGCCGCTGAAATGGGACCCGGTGGCCGAGCGGTTCACGAACTGCGACGAAGGCAACAAGATGCTCGACCGCCCGCGCCGCAAAGGCTACGAGCTGCCTGACATCAGCTAAGAGTGTGAAGAATTCTGAGATGTACTTGTTGCCGGGCGCGATCAGTGTACTGCTGGTCGTGCCCGGCTCTGTTGTAGCTGAGCCCGCCAGGGCTCAGCAGCAGCGGGACACGGCATCGCGTTTCGTCTGAAGCCTCGGCGGCTTCAGCTACGTAGCTGAGCCCGCCAGGGCTCAGCAGCAGCGGGACACGGCATCGGATTCATCTGAAGCCTCGGCGGCTTCAGCTACGTAGCTGAGCCCGCCAGGGCTCAGCAGCAGCGGGACACGGCATCGCGACTTCGTCTGAAGCCTCGGCGGCTTCAGCTACGTAGCTGAGCCCGCCAGGGCTCAGCAGCAGCGGGACACGGCATCGCGCTTCGTCTGAAGCCTCGGCGGCTTCAGCTACGTAGCTGAGCCCGCCAGGGCTCAGCAGCAGCGGGACACGGCATCGCGACTTCGTCTGAAGCCTCGGCGGCTTCAGCTACGTAGCTGAGCCCGCCAGGGCTCAGCAGCAGCGGGACACGGCATCGGCGCTTCATCTGAAGCCTCGGCGGCTTCAGCTACGTAGCTGAGCCCGCCAGGGCTCAGCAGCAGCGGGACACGGCATCGCGTTCGTCTGAAGCCTCGGCGGCTTCAGCTACGTAGCTGAGCCCGCCAGGGCTCAGCAGCAGTGGGATACGGCATCGCGACTTCGTCTGAAGCCTCGGCGGCTTCAGCTACGTAGCTGAGCCCGCCAGGGCTCAGCAGCAGCGGGACACGGCATCGCGACTTCGTCTGAAGCCTCGGCGGCTTCAGCTACGTAGCTGAGCCCGCCAGGGCTCAGCAGCAGCGGGATACGGCATCGCGACTTCGTCTGAAGCCTCGGCGGCTTCAGCTACCTCTGGAATCACGGCCCATGTGGAGATCCAAGATGACAAATCACTCGCCACACATTGCACTGATTGGAACCCCAGCGATTCTCGCGGCGATCTTGTTCCTCTCAGCTCTGACCTTGGCTCCGGTTTTGTCGGCAGAAGTCACTCCGCTGCAAGAGGCGCAGCGTATCTACGCAGAAACTGGGGTCGCGGGGGGAGTGGTCGTGCATCTGGGCTGCGGCACGGGAGAGCTTACGGCAGCCCTACGGTCGAACGACTCCTATCTGGTTCAAGGATTGGACGCTTCCCCCGAAAATGTCCGACGCGCTCGCCAGCATGTCACCAACTTGCAGCAGTACGGGCCCGTGTCGATAAGTCTGCTGGAGAATCGTCGGCTTCCGTATATCGACAATCTAGTCAATCTGGTGATCGTCCAAGAGCCGGGTGACGTATCGATGGACGAGGTGACCCGCGTACTGTGTCCGCAAGGGGTCGCGTATATCAAGGAAGGTGGCCAATGGCACAAACATGTCAAACCGCGCAGTGCGGATATTGACGAGTGGACCCATTATCTGCACGATGCCTCCAACAACGCGGTGGCTCATGATCGTGTCGTCGGACCGCCGCGGCGAATACAGTGGATGGACGGCCCGACGTACTCGCGCCATCACGATCGGATGTCGAGCGTCAGTGCGGTGGTGTCGGCCGGCGGCCGCGTCTTCAGCATTGAAGACGAACAATCTGCTATTTCCATACTGTTACCGTCCAAGTGGATGCTGACGGCGCGCGACGCTTTCAACGGGAAGACATTGTGGCAGCGTCCGATCGAAAAGTGGTTCACTCAGTTCTGGCCGTTGAAGAGCGGTCCGGCCGTTCTGCCGCGCCGACTGATTGCCAGTCGGGATCGCGTCTATGTCACCATGGGCATCGACGCTCCCTTTGTGGCCCTCGATGCGGCGACGGGTGCCACGGTCCAGAGCTACGAAGGAACTCGTGGAACGGAAGAGGCGGTACTCTGCGACGGCATCCTCTATCTGGTCGTCAATCCGCAGTTGGATGCGAGGCAATATGCGGAACCACAACGGTTCAATAAGGCTTACGGCGCCAAATTCTGGGACGAGGCTCCGCGGCAACTGATGGCCTTTCGCGCCGAGAGTGGCGAGCTGGTCTGGACCCAGGAGACCGTGGTGCTGCCGGCTACTCTGGCTGCCGGCGAGCAACGTGTGCTACTGCACAACGGGAACAGCATCGTCTGTCTGGACCGCGGCACCGGCAACGAAATGTGGCGTTCCGAGCCGGTGGAGCGGGCCAAGGAGATCCAGTCGTTCTACTTGCCCATTCTGGTTCTCTACGAGGACGTGGTACTGTTTTCCGGCGGTGAAACGGCGGGATTGCAGACCGGATCATGGTACGAAACGGGAAAAGACACGATGACGGCACTGTCACTGCAGGATGGTAAAGTGCTCTGGTCTGCTCCCCATCCGCCATCCGGCTACCGCTCGCCCGAAGACCTGTTGGTGGTAAATGGTCTTGTGTGGACGGGGGAAACCACGAGTGGTCGAGCGGTGGGTGTGTTTACCGGCCGCGATCCACACACGGGGAAAGTCGTCAGCCAGTTCAAACCGGATGTTTCCACCTACTGGTTCCACCACCGCTGCTATCGCGGCAAGGCGACCGACAACTATCTACTGATGTCCCGCACCGGCACGGAGTTCGTGGATGTGCGGCAGCAGCACTGGGACATCAATGACTGGGTGCGTGGTGCATGCTTGTACGGAGTGATGCCGGCCAATGGTTTGCTCTATGCCCCGCGTCACCCCTGTGCCTGTTATCTTGAAGCGAAATTATCCGGTTTCAATGCCTTGGCTCCCGCCGCGACGGGCTCTCGAGTCATCGGGGAGTTGACCGATTCGCAGCGGCTCGAAAAAGGCCCGGGATATGCCGACGTTTCGACAACTGAAGACGCACATGCGTCAGCGTCCCGCGAAGACTGGCCCACGTTTCGTCATGATGCGGGACGCACCGGGCGTGCCACGACTACCGTATCAACTGCACTGACCCCCGCCTGGAACACCGCGGTCGGGGGCAAACTGACCAGTCCTGTGGTGGCCCAAGGACGACTCTTCGTGGGCTCGATCGATACCCACACGGTCCACGCCTTGGATGCCAACAGTGGCCAACCGCTCTGGACGTTTCAGGCTGGAGGCCGAGTTGATTCGCCCCCCACCGTTTATCGAGGGTGTGTGTTGTTCGGATGTGCGGATGGCACGGTCTATTGCCTGAGGGCGTCTGACGGCCAGTTGGTGTGGCGTTTTCTCGCGTCTCCCATGATCCAGCAATTGGTTTCATACGGGCAACTCGAATCAGTCTGGCCGGTTCACGGGAGCGTGTTGATCGAAAACGATGTGGCCTACTGCGTGGCCGGACGGTCCATGTTTGTCGATGACGGCATGTTGCTGTGGCGCCTGAATCCGGGTACGGGCGAGATCCTTTCGAAGACCGTCCTCAATAACATCGATTCCGCTGGCAAAACGATTCAGGACTATGTCAGCTGGCTGAACATGCCGACGGCATTGCCGGATGTACTTTCGAGTGACGGCAAGCTCGTTTATATGCGATCGCAGCCCTTTCAATTGGATGGCAGTCGCCTGCCGTTGGAGGCGATGCCGCGAGGGGAGGATGCCGACCAGGGCGCTCCCCAGCCCGTGCAGAACGCCGAGCATGCTCACCTGTTCTGTCCGACTGGATTCCTGGATGATACCTGGTGGCATCGCACCTATTGGTTATACGGCAGCACATTCGTCAGCGGCTGGTCCGGCTACTATCTGTCGGGCAAAGTTGCCCCCGCCGGTCGTTTGCTCGTCACCGACGATGAAAACGTGTACGGTTTCGGACGCAAGCCACAGTATTACCGCTGGACGACACCGATCGAGCACCAATTGTTCCGAGCTGACAAGGAATTGCAGCCCAAGATGAGTCCGCCGCGTAAAGGGCCGGAAGAGACTCGCGTGAGCGTGGCCAAATCCAAGAGTCTCGATCCCAAAAATACTCCGCTGACCGTCGCAGCATGGGTAAAAGCGGATCAGCCGGACGGAGTGGTGTTGGCTCGCGGTGGCGGGACCCTCGGTTATTCGCTCTATTTCGATCAGGGGCGACCGACATTCAGCGTCCGGGCGGCCGGTGAATTGCAGAGCGTGGTCGCGAACAAGAAAACGGTTGGCCAATGGGTACATCTGGCCGGTACTGCTGACTGCGGACCATGATCTACTGGTTTATGTCGATGGCCAACTGGCCGGACAAGGCAAAGCCACGGGAATGCTCGGTGGCGATCCCGCTGAACCACTCGAGATCGGTGCGGACGAGGGGAGTAACGTAGGAGATTACCTCGAGCGTTGTGCCTTCACCGGCCTGATCGATGAAGTACGACTCTTCCACCGGGCGTTATCTGCGGAGGAGGTCCACGAGTTAGCCGCTGGCACGCAGGATGCACTGGCCCACGATCCGGCCTTGGTGCTTGCCTTCTCCTTTGACCAGGGCGACGCGACGGACCAATCGGACCAGAAGAACACGGGAACGGTGGAAGGAGCGATGCCCACAGCGGGCCGGATCGGCAAGGCCATGCGGTTTGCGGGCGGGGGAAATCGTGTAGCCGGTTACACGGTCGTCCACCACTGGACGGAAGACCTTCCGTTTTTCGCCCGCGCCATGGTGCTGGCCGACGGCACGTTGTTTGTCGCCGGACCACCTGATGTGATGAATGAAGAGACCGCCTTCCGCCGGATCAGTGATCCACGGGTTCAGGAGCAGTTGATGGATCAATTGGCGTCGGTGAACGGTCGCCATGGAGCTATCTTGCGGGCCGTGTCCGCAGTCGATGGCCAGACGCGAGCCGAGTACAAACTGGATGTGCCACCAGTGTTCGATGGCATGGCGGCCGCTGGCGGTCGCCTCTACCTGAGCGCGATTGATGGTTCGGTCCGATGCTGGAAGAGTAATTGAAGCCCGCCGGGAATTCGATGCGCTGCGGTGCGAGATACTCGGGAGGGCGAGGCGGGGTTGTTGAATTAGTCAGAGGACAGGCTGCCAGCCCTGTCTTGGTCCACAAGTCCACCGCCGTTTATCCCGGTGGAGACGTGACTGATCAGCTACAATGCATTGCCAACCAACCCCTTAAGGCACCCCTACATGTGGCTGGCCACTTGCGAGTTGCCACGCATTCACTAGCCGGAGGAAACGCAATGTCTCACTTCGCCCGTTTGAAAGTCCTACTGCTGCTGGCCGCTACCTGTCTCGTTTGTGTTTACACCCTTCCGTTACTACGAGCAGATGAGGGGCTCGGTGAGCGACCTGCGGAAGAAGTGTATCGCGGCGAGCTGATTGCCTTTCCCGGACCGTGGGGATTTATGCCCCGCTCCGGAATCATTTTGGTGAGTGATCAGGAATTGGAGACGTTAGCCAATGATCCCGATAAGGTAATTAATTTGGCGACTACCTTCACGCCTCAAGAGGAGAGTCTGCGGCAGGTCTGCCAGCGGGCTCAACAGGCGGGCCACAAGACCTTGATTGTCGCTTTTGACCATTTCTTTCGACAGTACCGACCGGGTCAGGACCAGCCGCGGCAGCTCATGCCCGACATGCCCGAGTACATCGCCCTGATGGCCAAAATCGGACAGTTTGCACAACAGTTTGGTCTGGGACTGGAACTCTCGTTACTCAGCCCGTTGGAGACGGGACCTGCTTATGAACGAACGACTGGGGAAGCGGGAACGTGGATGCACTATCGAAAGGGCCTGCGCGATCCTGCGACTGGCGAGTTCAGTGTTCAGCTATGGCGGCAACGGCGGTGGACGAATAACAAGGGCCCGATCGACATTCGCGACGCGGGTGTGCGGGTATTTGCCTTTCGTGAACGCGTTCTGCCCGGCACACCCTATCGCGTGGTGAAACCCGAATCGATTGTGGACATCACCGACGTCGCTAAGGTGGACGTGTGGGAGGCCACTACCACGCCGGTCGCCCAGCGGATCCGCGTGCATGGCACCGGGCGCTCGGACGTTGGCCAGCTGGATCGGGTCCTGGTCGTGCAGGTGTATCGCACGCCGGAAATGGATTACTTCAGCGACCAAGCGCTCCCTTATTTGAAGCAACTGGTCGATCAATACGCCGACGCGGGTATTAAGCTCAACGGACTCTATTCCGACGAGATGCACATCCAGCAAGACTGGGGCTATTTCGGGCATCACGATCATGGCGAATTCGCCATGCGTTATGTCAGTGACGGACTAGCCAAAGCCTTCGCGGCTCAATACGGAGGAGAATACCAGGATTTTGCCAAGTACCTGATTTATTTTACACGGGGGCAAGAGGATTTCGCGCACGATCTGACAGCGAAAGAAGGCGTCATGCATGTGATGGGCGCGACTCCCGAAGCGATCCGCAAGACGGCGTTGTTGCGCGCACACTATTATCATCTGCTGCAGGATGGGGTGGTCGATCTGTTCGTGGCGGCAAAACATCACGCCGAACAGCGGATGGGGAAGCGGCTCGAATCGCGTGCTCACGCGACGTGGGCCGAAAGCCCGACGATCGACAAATGGAATACGGGACAGCAGCCGCTTGCTCCACATCAATATGAGTACACATCCAACTTCGTCTGGTCCTGCACGGTGCATCAGACCGCGTCCGCCTGCTCCGATTACTTCAAGTGGGGCGACTACTTGACCGGCAATGGCAGCGATCACGCGGAAGGTGGCTGGGCCGACCGCGACTATTTTGCGATCGCGCTGGCTTGTTCGATCGGTATCCTCAACGAGGTGCCCAACGCCTACTCGGCGCACTGGGGGATGCCTGGTGAGATTCACCAGCGCCGTACGAGTCTGGTCAGCACGTTCGGTGCTTCGGGGCACCCTGCCTGGGCTGCCGTGCAAGATGCCCAGCATCGTGATGTGGATGTCCTGATGCTCTATCCGCTCGATCTGGTCGCCCTGGACGAGCGATTTGGCAGCTGGACAACGCAGTACGGGTACGCGAACTACGTCACGCGCGCGAAACTGCTGGAGCGGGGCACCGTGCGCGATGGGGCCGTCGAACTGGCGGGGCGGCGTTTCACGACGCTCGTAGCATTGTGCGAGCCGTTTCCTTCGCGCGCATTGATCGACATGATGCAGCAGTTGGTCGAGCAGGGGGGACGCGTCGTTTGGTCCGGGCCGCCGCCACTGGTGACCTGGGAAGATCAAGATGCGTCCGGCCGCTGGCAGGAGCTTTTTGGAGTCGATTATCATGCCGGCCTGGACGATGGCGTAATGTCACCGGGTGAAATGATCCAGTTCAGCGGTGCGTTCCAAGCCGTCGCGCCGCAGACGATTCTCACCGACTTCCTCGTCGATCGGACGTACGCTGCGCAGCCGCGCGAAGGGACCGAAGCCGTCGCACATGTCAAGGGCCAGGTCGTCGGCACGATTCGCAGACACGCCAGCGGTGGCAGTGCCACGTTTCTCGGTTATCGACCGCGGGATGACCAGTCCCAGAGTCTCGGTTATGAAACGCGCAACTGGTTTGAAATTCTCAACACCTTGGGAGCTTATGCTCCGACCGGCCGTTTTCCGGACGTCAATGACAACACGGAATTCGTCTCACGCAATACCGATTATCTGGCCTGCCGCTTCCCCAACGGAGCGACCGCGATCGCTCGGCATTTTCGGCATGTTGAGGAAGGCTGGCCGGGCGGCTTTGCCCGCAAGCCGGAGCAGGACCAGCAGTACGTTGCCGCGCATCCTCTCCCGCCAGATGATTTGATCCTCGCCGACTTCAAAGTCAACGGCCACGCCATTGATTACACGGGTAAGCAGGCCGTCGCGTTCCGGGCCAACGAAGCCGGAGACTTGATCGCCTTTGCCGGCGTGCAGTCTCGGCAGATCACGATCGACGGCCGGACTTCTGTCTTTGCCGACAAACCTCTCCCGCTGGTCGCCTGGGCTCCGGTGCCCCCGCAGCGCCGCGTCGACCGCGGAGCATTGCTGCAACTGATGGTTCACGGCACCGCCACGCTGCGCATTCCTCGAACCGGATTGCCGGATCAGATTGAAGTCGTCGCCGAGGGTGCCACACCCGGCAGTCGCGGTCACGCTGTTGGCTCACGCATCGAGGGAGACGTACTGGTCGTCGAAATCGGACCCAACGACTCCGGACGCTGGCTCTGGGTTGTTCCGAAGTAAGGGGTTCCAAATTCGTCTGCTGGAGTCCCCCTTCTGACCAGACCGGTAGAAACCGTTGGTGATGCAAGAGATCTTGGACGGGGCAGACAAGGACAAAAATACCGGATGACAAAAAGATCTCCTGATACGGAACAGAGTACATAGAGAACAGACATCTAAGCCACAAGCAGAGCGAGAAGTGCAGCGCAAGGACGATTTCTGAGTAACCGGTTGGCAGCGAAGACAGCCGCTGAAAGGGGCGCGCTATGCCAGCCCAGGACAAACGCCGTGGCGGATGTCAACGTTGTTTATCCCTCGGCACAAAAGAAAGGCCCGTCATCCCATGCTGAGTCATCGTGGAGTGTGAATAGACCACGAATACGTGCTGACCGGCCAAACGGGAGTTCTCGGGCCGTGTGCCCCCCCCCGCGGCAAGAGTAAATTGACGACGAACTCGCTCGCGGTGTACCATCTTGGCAGGAAACCAGCTCTTTTTTTCCTCGCCTTTGGGAGCGTGCCATGAAGGTCTACCTTGCCGCTGCTATTATCCTTTGGATGGGCCTTGCATTGTCCGGCACCGCGGCCGAACCCAGGCCGGAGAACCTGGCGCTGCAGGCCCAGGCCTCCGCCAGCTCGGAATATGGCGAACAGTATCTGGCGCGGTTCGCTATCGACGGAGTGGTACCCGATCAGGACGGACGAGACGACGTCGGCCACGCATGGTGTGTCCAAGGAAGAGAAGCGGGAGGCAAGGCCAACTTCACGCTCGAGTGGCCCAGGCCGGTGGAAGTATGCGAACTGGTCTACTTTGGACGCACTGGATGGAGTATGCAGGAATGCTGGAGAGAGTATGAAGTATACCTGGACGGCGATGAGACGCCGGTTGCGAAAGGCGAGTTCGGGATGCTGCACGGTCCTCAGCGCATCGAATTCCCCGCGGCAACGGTGGGGCGGATCACCTTGAAGTTCACCAGCACGTTTGGAGGACCGAATGCCGGAGCGTCGGAGATAATGGCCTTCGCCACCAGTCCTCCGAAGGATTTGTTCGCCCGATTTGGTGAACTGGAAGTCGAGTTTCCCGACTGGATGCCGGCAGTGGAAAGAATGCTGGTGATTCTGCGTCACGAGCTGAACCCCTCGCACGTTTACACGTACCACTCGGAAGGTTTTCAATCGGGTGGTGGGCTGTACGAGTTCACTCCCGGCAAGGACGGCGGCCAGTTAAAGGAACTCGTTGCGTCACCCGACGGGCAGATCCTTGATTGTGCCCTGTCGCATGACGGGCACGAGGTGTTGTTCAGTTGGAAAGGAGGCGGCCGCGAGTATAACGCCCAATTCGACCGTAGTCTTCCACCCGACACAAACCCGGGGCACATGTATCGCATCTACCGAATGAACGTCGACGGTACGGGTTTGACGGCGATCACCGACGGCGCGTCGAACAACATGAATCCATGCTGGTTACCCGACGGTGACATAGCGTTTCTCTCGGATCGCAAGCCGGCTTTTGCCTACTGTTTCGTCTCCACGTCGCCGACCTTGTATCGCATGGATCGTGACGGCCAGCAGGTCAAGCGACTGTCGGCCAACTATCTCAATGACTTCACGCCGCACGTGATGGACGACGGACGCATCATCTACAGCCGCTGGGAATACGTCGACCGCCCGGCAATCCCCATTCAGGGACTCTGGAGTATCAACCCCGACGGTACGGCCCTGTCGGCCGTGTTCGGCAATCGGGTCCTAACCCCAGCCACGTTCATGGAAGCCCGATCGATTCCCGGCAGCGACGATCTGCTGTGCGTAATGACCAGCCACAACGGCCCTGCCGCGGAGCGATCGGCCGGATCGACCGGAATTTCGGCCCCAACGCCCAGGAGGCGATTCGCAACCTGACGCCGGACGTCAAGGTGGGATTGGTCGGCGAGGGGGACGGGAATCAAGTTTCTGGGCCGTACGAGAATCCCTATCCCATCGACGACGAGTACTTCCTCGGTGTCGAAGCGGGGCTCGATTCTCGTCCGCAATTACGAAGGCACCCGTCAGGCCTTGCTCTTGCGCCGAAAGACGGCATGGGCTACTATCAGTCCCACACCGATCATGCCCCGAGACGTGCCCCCGATCATTCCTTCCACGGAGTCGGCGGCCAAAGATGCCGGCCCCTGGGCCACGGTTTGCCTGCAAAACGTTTACGAGGGGCTCGAAC
>CAVOXY010000014.1:0-146820 GCA_963700515.1 uncultured Planctomycetota bacterium
TGAGATGGCTCGACGGCTTACTTATTTTCATGAAGTAATGGAGCCGGACTTCGATCCCCCCAAGCCGTCATTCGGAGCAAGTCTCAAGTCTTTGTTTTTTGTCGGCGACGGTGAAAAGGCAAGCGGACGACTCCGAAGTCCAGTTCGGGCCTTCCCCAGCAACCTCTGAAGCATCGGATACCGCACAGAACCAAGGCACGATTGAGAATCGAATTCGAGGCATTTCGAAGGATGCGGCAAAATGGGTCGGTCGATGAGTCACGGGACTTGGCCCCAAAAGAATGAATGTTTCATCAATGGACCGATTATTGCAGATACAACCCCATGACCCGGTAGAGGGACGGCGAAGTCGATGGATGCGGCCGGGTGGAATGGGTGCCGTTGGGATGGGTCGGCAAGTACATCGATCCGAGAGGACTCTGGTGACGCGGTAGTGGCGAGAACGGCTTGAGAAGAAATGGGGAGTAGGACAGTTTCCGCGGCAAAACAAAGAAAATAGGCAGGGCATAAGTCGGATATAAAAAGTGACGCATATGTGTCACATGGTACACGGAGCACGCACTCGCAGTAAGCACTTTCCCAATCCGCCCAGTCGTTCGGCGGAAAAGTACCACTCCGCGCGATAAAAAGTTGCCCTTGTGTGCCCGGAGGAATTATTCCACTTCTGTTCCGCACGGTTCTGCAGCCCCGCCGGGTTCATCCCGGCGGACTGAGGACTAGCCAGCTACTGCAAGTGAAACACGAAGTCTGTCGGCCGAGCCAACCGCTCTGAGGCAAAACGGCGGCCTGCCGAGGCCGAAACAGGCCGCGGCTTGACGGGGTCGCGAGGACGAGCCGATGTGATGGTGCGTTGAGGACGCGACCGACAGTGTGTCATGGTGTCAAGGTAGCTGCCAGTTGTGGCCCCGCCGGGATCAACCCGGCGGAAGCCTGCCAGGCAGATCGCATCACCGCAACTGACCAGTCGATCCGCCGGCGCGAGGCTGACGGAGGGAACAAAAACGATTGCCGACTGCGCTCGGCACAACAGCGTCTAAGAACCGACTTTTGAGCAGCCTATACCACTCCCTATTTCTTCTCGCGGGTCCACCAACGCGCGTGCAGGGCGTGAGACCTCGATCTTGGCCAAGATTTCGTGCAGGTCGCCCATCGTGAAGTCGGCGCGCGCAGACGTTCGGCAGGAGCGCTCCCTGCTGCCAGTCCGCAGGCGAAAGCCGTATGCGCGTGCCCCGGCGGAGAGCTGGACGAGGAAGATCGCCCCTACCGTATCCCCAGCGCCCATCGGGTTCACGACTCCCTCGACCGCGGGCAGGTGGAACTCGTAGAACCGCCAGGTGCAGGGTTGGCAGGCGCAGATCCGACGCCCGGGCTCTCGAACAACCACGCCGTATTGGGACCCGCCGTCACTGCCAGCCAACGCAGTTGGTGCGCGGCGAAAACGGAGACCGCCATCTCGGGGATCGACTCCGCTCCCTCCGCGGTGACCGGCCGATGGCGGCCGCGGCTCCTGCCGGCGAGGCTCCGCAACTCGTGGGTGTTTATCTTCAGGATGTCAACTTGTCTCGTCGCAAGTGTCACGGCAATCTTCTGGTAACTGTCAAGGAGCAGCAACGCCTTACCTTTGGCGAGGGCAAGCTTTACGTAGAACTGCTCATCGACGCCGGGCGGATAAGTGCCGCACAGGGCCAGACCAGAGATTTCGCCGCGCCAGGGTCTGCAGGGTACGTGACAAGAGTTGCTCGACTTCGCCCGACTGGATCGGCGCCGAAGGCTCGATGAGCTCCGTGGCGTCCCCCGCGGCGGCATCAATCACCGTATGGCAGCAGCGCGTCTCTCCCGCCGAGACAACCGTGATCTGGTTCACGCCAGCGTGCTCGATCATGTGGCCTAGCCGCTCACCATTCTCACCGCCGAGGAACTGCGCGAGGGTGACCATCCCCGGGATCAGATGGCTCGCGGCCCGAGAGAACTGCTGGCCTTTCCCGCCGACCGACACAAGGACCTCCCGTGCGCGGTTGACCTGCCCCCGCTCCCAGCGGTCGAAGAAGAACGTCTTTTGCAGGGCCGGGTTCAAACCCACGGCAAGCAGCTGAATCGTACCCGGCTGGATCGCGCGGAGTTCCACTGACTCGACGACGCTCTGGCGGCAATCGCAGCCCCGTAGGCGAGTTCGCAGTTCGGTGCCTTCCTCCTCCGCTTCCTCCAGTTGAATCACAAGATCGGCTCGCGCACGCACGGCGGGATCCTGCAGTTCCTCGAGCGTCGGACGGTCCACGCGCTGGAAATGAGCGTGCACATCGGCGGGCAGACGCCCACCGGCGATCTTACGCGTCAGCAGGCGGCGGCGGCAGGTTTCGAGCGGCAGTTCCAGTAGCATGCAGAAGTCAAGGCAGTCGCGCGCGTCCTTCCAGCTTTGTTCCGGTCGCAGGAGGTGAAGCCCCTCCACGAGCACGATGCGATGATGCGGGCGCACGCATAGCGCTCCCGGCACCGGGTCGTGACGCCCGCGATCGTAGACTGGCAGCTGAATCTCGTGCTCCGCGGACGAGCGCAGGCGGCGCAGGTCCGCGACCAGCGTCTCAACGTCGAATGTGGGTGGCCGGCCTTTGATGTGCCGGAGCGGAACCTCTTTCCCCTGCTCGATATCAACCTCTGCGTCGAGGAAGGCGTTGTTGAAATGATACGCATCCACGCCCAGAGAAACAGCGATCTCCTGCCCCGAGAGCACGCGCAGCACCCGGCAGAGCAGGGCACTGAGAATCGTCTTCCCCGTGCCCCCCCCGCCGGTTACGCCGACGAGCACGCGTTGCTGCCTGGCACGCGCCAGATTCTGGGTGGCCAATGCCAGCGGCAGCAATAAGGACTCGAGCTGCTCCCGCGTAACTTCGATCCGCACAGCATCGCCCGAAGCGTCCAGTTCCTGGGCATTGGCAAGCTCCTGCATGATGCGATTGACATCGCGCGATGCCGCCCGGCGGGCATCGTTTCCCAGACAGAGCGCCTCCCAGAGGAACAAGGGAGAGGGTTTGTCCGCATGCGTGCTTGACAGGCAGGTCATAGATTCAACAGTGCGAGTTCGGGAAGGCAAATTATTCTGGTGTGACTTCCAGCATATCGAAATCACGCGAGACCGCCATAGATCTGCATACGGGACGTATCGCTAGTCTTCGTCGCCCCGACACTTGTGATTTTCCATACGGCGGATGGAGATTGCCATCGAATGTCCCGATCGTTGCCGTCGACACAAGGACGAAGCGGAAATCCACTCGGTTGCGCCGTGGTGCAAAGGTCTGCGCTATTTCCATTCGGCTGTCACAAAGCGTCCAAAACCAGCCATCCAGAGGCGTTCAAAAACCGCCCACTTTGTGGGTTCGCCATGTATTCTTGTTCGCTTGTTGTCAACCTAAGGAGCTAAGTGCATGACGAGTTGTGTGGAGGTGGCCTGGCACGTGCTGTTCAGAATACTGAGGCTGTGAAGGAGTTTGATGCTTCGATCCATGGAATACGACGATCCGATACATCACCCAAGGACCTTATTCTCAGCATGAGACGCCAGATTGAATCTGGTAGAATCGAGGCATCCGAAGCGCGTGATCAAAGGAAGGTTTCCGGAGTAGTCCCTCATGCCTCGGAGGCTGGTGGTCGCACTTATGGTTGGCATGCCAACGAAGTCTCGGAAGCTCAGGACGGTCCACCCAGCCGGAACTTCCTGATCTGTTTCTGCATCCAAAACACCATCCGTCCTGGAATGGACTCGGCGCCGAACGCCTCAACGTCCTCGAATGGAGCCCGACATGAAAACCTTCGCGACCCCAACGTACCTTGCGCCGTGCGTGTTCCTCCTCCTGGCGGCCGCGGCGTCCGGCGACACGAGATACGTTTCTTCGGAGGGCTCGGCCGAGTCGCCGTTTACCAGCTGGAAGACGGCCGCCCACGATATCGAAAGCGCACTTGACGTGGCCGGCGACGGAGATGGGATCGTCGTCGGCCCGGGGAAATATCCGATCGGTCGTACGATCGTCATTCACCGAGCGGTTACTCTGCGAAGCGCCGCCGGCGCGACAGACCGTGCTCGACGGCAAAGGCTCGCCCGGTGACGGCTATTGCTTTGAAGTGCAGTCGGACCGGGCGATCGTCGACGGCTTCACGATCATTCGATTCGGCGGCGGCGTCCGCTTCAGTCACGGTGAGGGAACGACGGCCATGGTGCGGAACTGTGTGATCGTACGGAACGCCGGCCACGGCATTTACTTCAACCACGGCGGATGCGCCAAGAATTGCACCATCGCCTACAACGGCGGCCCCGGTCTTTACGCCTACGATATGGGGGGAGGAGGCGACGATCCGGCCAACCTGATTCTCTACGGCAACGAGCAGGGATTCGTCCGCCAAAGCGCCAACATCAGCCTCCGTAACTCCAGCGCCGACGATCCGCATTTCGTCTCGGATCACGACTTCCGCCTGCGGCCCGACTCGCCATGCATCGATGCCGGACGGAATGAAGACTGGATGAACGAGGCGATTGACGCCGCTGGCGGCCCCCGGATCAGGCATAAGGTGGTGGACTTCGGGGCGTATGAGTTCGATCCCGACGCCCCCGTCCCGCTGCTCGAGCCCGACGGCAACGTGTCCACCACCGGCGCGACCGCCGACGAGTACGAATGGATCGCCCTGGCCCCGCTGGTCGAATTGGGTCGCGACTCGCACGACGCCGGATGGACATGGGACGGCCAGGCGGCGGCCTTCAGTGCGGGCAAGCCGCGCGCATGGTCTCAATTCCCGTGCGGATTGCCGGCAGTTATGAGCTCCAGACACGTGTGACCATCACGCGCGCCAAGGAGATCACGGCGATCTGGCTGCCGATCACCGGCACCCGAACAGTCGTCCTCGGCATGAAGGGCGACCGTGGGAATTCGGAGTCGCCCACGGCCACCATCGCCCTGACCGGATTGGAGCCGGCGGCCGAACCGCGCGAAAACGTCTCGATGGAGGTCGGTACCGAGTACGCCCTGACCTGCAAAGTCCTCAGGTCCGGGAACGAAGTGGCCATCGAGATCCGTCGCGACGGACGCGTGTTGTTCCAGTGGGTCGGAAACGTAGCCCAAGCCGCCGACCGGAGCCTCATGCGGTCGGGAACCGTGCAACTGGAAACGGCCTACTACACGACGTCGCGGTTCACCAATCTACGACTGAGGATGCTGTCCGGTCAGGCGGTCCCGCTGTTCTCGGAGTAGGCACATCGCCCCGGGAACGCCTTGGTGCAATGGAGTTGCGACCAGGCCTCGCTCGAAAACCGATTGCAAGTGACATGCCCAGCAAAACGACCGATCGCCGGATCGCGCTGGGCTAGCCCCGCAGAGGCATCCGGCGGTTGATGTCTGGCGGGCGGGGAACGGCCGTTAGAATTGGCTTTGGCGTGCCGCCACAACGAACGTATTCGGGAAAGACCAGCGAACCTGCCTTCTGCCTGGAGGGTCCTGGTCTGGCAGGTCAATGGCTGCATTTTCTCGGATGCGTCGGCAATGCCTCCCGTTGGGTAAACAATTCATGAGGTTTCGTCGCAGCGATCCAGGGCGGATTGCCTCCATTTCGATATTTCCATCCTCATTTCGCAGTGTTTCGACGTTCCTTGATGGGTGGAGAGGCTCCCTCGCGATTCTCCGATGTAAGTGATTTCCGAAATCGACGTCGGCAAGGAGTCCGCGCGGTGCCGGTGGTGCTACAGCCCGGTCTCACAGTTTCGCCTTCGGTATCCCGTTGCCGACCATCTCCCCCGGGTGAAGATACGGGCCGCCAGCCAAACGGAGCATCTAGCGCCGCAGCGGCGGGGTCGGCGCGGGGGCGAAACCACCTGATCCGGCAGGACGAGTGGCCTGTCCCAGCTGCTGGAGATTCCGTTGATAGAGCTGTTGTTGAACCCAGGCTGAACCTCTTGATTGCGGCATGACCCGGGGCACTGTTGGCGTTGGTGAACTGCGGACTCGACCTGTCGTGGATGAGATCGTGCGGCTGTACTGGAGCGGCCTCGATATCATGACCAAGCGGGAAATGGATTGGGCGAGGTGCGCGAAGTGCATCGCGTTGGCGTTGTCATGACCGGCCGCCCGCGCGATGATGTAGACAAGAGCCGCGAGAGGGCTGCTTCTGAGTGTGTCGAGATCCGCCAGTACCTGTCGCTGAAAGGGTGGAGTGCTGCTCCCGCGCCCGCCAAACGAAAGCGTCGGCCCGCTGCGCCTCGCTTGCCACTCGATTGGGACGTAGTCTCGATGAACGACCTCGTAAGTTGGTCGGACAACGCCAGTGACGCCGTACTCCTGCCGCAAGATATCCGCGATGAAATCTTCCTCGCTGGGTACGCTTCGCTGCAATTGCCGTAGTGGCCCGAAGTCGCGGCGGACAATGACGATCAGCTGCTGTAACTGGTCACCTGTAACTAACATTGGCCTTCCCCTTGTGTTGCAGGGCTACTGGACGGGTCTGCTGTCGAGTGATCGGCCCCCTCACGGGCGACATCCGTGGCGGACTGATTGATAGCCCTCGGAATGAGACGAAGATGTCAATCAAACACGGCCCCGATTCCTCCATTGATCCGAAGCATTGTTGACACCCCAGATTTTTCGGAGATCGACTTTCCGCTTGGGACCTGAACGGCTCTGCCCGGTTCCCACGCCGACATTCCCTAGTTCTATCCTCGTGTGGTGCTTCAAGAAGTTGCGGCGAATCTGGGGAGAAATCGAACTCGGCGTTGCGCCGCTGGAAGTCTCGGGCCAGACGGACGCTATTACCCGAGATATGAGTCGTCGCGGCGGCGAATGATTCGGGGGGGGCTGCCGACGCAGGGTGCCCAGCCGGGTAACACTAACGCAGCACAGGATAAAAAGAAAACCGAGGTTCGGGCGGACATGCGTTGCAGTCGCGAGGCCCATTACGGGTTGTGCGGCCTGCCAGCTTAGCAGACGCCAGATTCCCCGTCCTTCCTTTGTTGTAGCCTTCGTTTGTTGGCGAGTCTCCGGCAGCCTCATTGTAACGGGTAGCGGCTATCCCCCGGCTCCATCCATTAACCTCGCAACGCGAGGATGATTGCCTCCGCCCCACCGTATGCTACGGAGCCCCCCAAACCGCATCCGTGGCCAGTTTCGCTGGCGACAAACGAGCTCCCCGAACCAATCTGTCCTGGCCGGCGTACGCTACAATACTGATGAGAGGCCCAAAGCGAATTGAGCCATCCGCGTGTATCGGCCTGCGGTGAAACGGTCGACCACCAGAACTTCGTGACCTCGGATTCCGATTGAAGAAGTTCACTGGACCAAGACTACTTACAACCAGGAGTGTCAACGATGTTAAGAATGATGGTATCCCTCGTGCTCGTCATCTTGTGTTGTTCGGCAGTCGAAGCGGAAACGCCGGTCGCCGCCTACAAGAGACTTCAACTGACCGACAAGTTCCATTGCGAAGGCGCGTACTACGCCGACTTCAACCGCGACGGCAACCTGGACGTGGTCTCCGGTCCCTACTGGTACGCCGGTCCGGACTTCCAGCAGCGTCACGAGGTCCGCGAACCGCAGGAGTTCGATCCCAAGGGCTATTCCGACAACTTCCTGACCTACACGGGCGATTTCAACGGCGACGGCTGGGCGGACATCCTGTACGTGCCCTGGCCGGGCAAGGACGCTTCCTGGTACGAGAACCCGGCCGGCGAAGGAAGGGCACTGGACAGCGCACTTCGCCCTGAAGAACGTCGGCAACGAATCGCCCGTGTGGGGCGACGTCAACGGCGACGGACGTCCCGACCTGGTCTACAACATCGACGGATTCCTGGGTTACGGCACCTGGGATCCGGCCCAACCGAACGAGCCGTGGACGTTTCATCCCGGTCAGCACCCAGGGCGACTATCAGAAATACACGCACGGCGTGGGCATCGGCGACATCAACGGCGACGGTCGCGTCGACATTCTGGAAAGCGTTTGCTGGTGGGAACAGCCGGCCGACCCGCAGCCGGGCCAGCCTTGGATCCGCCATGACTACAAGTTTGCCGACGCGGCCGCCCAGATGCTGGTCTACGACGTCGACGGCGACGGACTGAACGACGTGGTCACCGCCTGGCATTGTCATCTCTACGGCCTGGTCTGGCACCAGCAGGTGCGCGGCGAAGCCGGCCAGATCGGATTCCAGCAGCACGTGATTCTGCCATCGGAGCCCGATCTGAATTCGAGCGACTTGCGGATCAGCCAGTTGCACGCCTTCGACCTGGTCGACATGAACGGCGACGGATTGAAGGACGTGCTGACCGGCAAGCGGTTCTGGGCACACGGCCCGAACGGCGACAAGGAACCGAACGCGCCGGCCGTCGTCTATTGGTTCCAGCTGCAGCGCGACGCCGACGGCAAGGTGTGAGTTTCATCCCGCACCAGATCGACGACGACTCGGGTGTCGGCACGCAGGTCGCCGCCGCGGACCTGAACAACGACAAGATGCCCGACGTCATCGTCGGCAACAAGAAGGGCACGTTCGTGTTCCTCAGCCAGTAACAGGGACTTTCCTTTCAACATGTTGGATTCCACAGACTCGACCGCCCTGCGCAGTTCGGGTGTGCCAGGTATTGCTTGGCAAATGAGTGCAAGTTGATGCAGTTCGCTGCGAGCTGTATAGCACCACTGTTGGGAAGCTACCGTTCGTGGGATACTCGCGTCCTACAGGTCCAGGATGTGCAGGGCGTCGGGGATCTCGCCTTCCTTGGTGATGAGCTTGCCGGGGCCGGTGGCCGAGTCGAACTGCAGGTACTGCTTTCGCGCCTGGATGGGCAGTTTAAGCTTGTAGGGATGGCACTTGGCGATGGCGGCCACGGCCTGTTTCGCCCCCTCGTAAAGCGCCTGCCGGGTCTCCTCCATCGGATAGAGTACGGCCGCCTCGCGCGAGAGACCTTGCTTGACCGCCACCGTCACGCAGTCCTCGCCGAAGAACTTGCGAGCTTCGCGGCAGGTCGCTTCGTCGCCGGTGACCATGATCGTCGGCACGCCGAAATGGCCGGCGATGGCCGCGCTCTGCGCCAGTTCCCCCGATTCGATGCCGTTGTACCAGTAGCGGTTCTCCGACTTCGACGACTGCGTGTGGTTGAGGACTCCGTCGGGCGTGCCCATCATCGCGTGGAAACCGAGCATGATCATGCCGTGGAAGGTATCGTCGAGGCCGGTGAGCGGGCCGGAGCGAGGCTTGCCCGTGATGTACTTCGCCCCGGGGCCAAGCGGTGCGGGATCACCGCACCGGAGCCGTGGCCGTCGAGCACCAGGATCTCGGCGACTCCTGCCTCGCGCAGTCCGCGGACCACGGCGGCGATGTCGTCCATGAGATACTCGCAGGCCTCTCGGTTCAAAGGTGTGCCGGACTCGCGACTCTGGGCGAATTGGTAGACGCCGCTGGCGCCTTCCAGGTCCGTGTTGATGTAGATCTTCAGCTTGGCGGGTGGCTCGGCACAAGCGGCCGTGGCCAGCACCACCATCACACCGCATGACTGAATCAGTCGATTGAGATTCACGGGGTAGACTCCGGGGAGGGAAGTTACAGCTTCGGATTCACAACGTTCCTGAGGAGCTCTCTTGGGGTAGACCTCTGCATGTTTACCTTTGTGCCTCTGCCCCACTCGCGTTGGACGTGTCCCCATAAACGATGCGGCACTTGGCGATGCGACGGTTCAGCACATCCACAAAGAACAAGCGATCTCGCCAGACGGAAAGCGCGGAGATGATTCCCACCGGCAATTCGGGGTGTGGAGACTTGCTGCCACGTCCCAGGCAGTCCGCATTGCCGTAGCTTCCGAATTCCCCCACCAGCTTTCCCGTCTCGCAGTCAATCACTTGCACGCTGTGCTGGCCGGCCGCGTAGAGATAGCCTCGTTCGTCCAACGTCTGGTGTTGCCTCGCGGTGATGCAATGGCACGGCGCGAAGATCACTTGGGCTTGCCCGACGTACCCGTCCCAACGTCGCGACCAGAGCGACTGGCCACCTTGAGGCGGAAACTTGGAGAGTGCAAGATAGAAGTCCCAGGGCCGCTCTGCTGGACGATGCAGCACGTACAAGTTCCCTTCATCGTCCACCTGAATGCCGCGCACTGCATCCAGTTGGAGCAGACCTCTCGTTTTCAGCGTGCCACTGGCATCGTACACGTTCACCTGGCGGCGGACCGCGTCGTAGGCGCTCACCGGCCGCGCCTGCGCATCGACATCCACCTTGGCGACGTAGTAGATATTGCCGTGCCGGTCCACCTCCATGCCGGGATAGACATCGTGCCAGAAGTTGACCTGCATCGCCTGATCGACCAACAGGGTGTGCGTCCCCGTCGAGGCGAACGGAAGCGGGTTGCCGGCGCGGTCAAAACGCAGGATCTCCACGCCATCCTTTCGCAGCTTCCAGCGGTATACCCGGCCGTCCTTGCCGAAAATGGAATCGACAAACAGCGGTTCGTGCGGATACCGGAAATGGCGTTCGAAATCGGGCGGCCACCAGGGGGAAGTGGCGTTGAGTCCGAGGTCGTTGAAGTACAACGACGGCCACTTCTGAAGCACCGTTCCATCCTGGCCGATACGGTACACCGTGCCATACTGCTTCAGGCGGTAGTTGGATTGGTCTTCGACGAAGAGATCGCCCGTCTGCGGGTCGATATTGAGGACCGGCTGATTGCCGCTTTGCCGCGGACAAGTCAATGTCTCAGCGTTCTCTCCCCAGTGCGCCGACCAACGCGAGATCGTTGCCCGAGAGTTGCAGCAGACTTCCCGGACCGTCGCCGTTGGCCACCCACACCAGAGGCGGCGATGTCCCGGCATCGACAGCGATCTGCAACACATCTCCGTGCAACGGAGTCGAAGCGGCCAGGAGTTGCGGCTCCCGCCAACTCTGAAGCTTGACCACGCGCGTGGACACCCCAGAACCAGTTTGTGCCGCCGCGAGGTAATCCTGCTGTATCGACGGCAACGTGCGCTCGACGATGTCCCGATTTGTCGAGCGGGGTTGTGACCCGATGAGCACGTAGAGGTGATTTTCATGATCGATCGCCAGCGCGGTGGGACCGTCGAGGAGAACCGTCTTGTCGGCGTCCCGATAATGCGTGATCGTAGCGACCACCTGGCCGTCTGGCCCGAGCACCTGCAACCGATTGTTTCCGGCATCTGCCACAATCAGGTGACTGCCATCGTGCACGAGCCCGCTCGGTTCAAGAAAGCCGCTCTGCGAGCCTAGTTCTTCCAGCTTGACGCCCGAGTGCAATCGATACTTCCAGGTATACGTGCCGCGTCCTTCCGGACCGGGCAATTCCCGCTGGTACGTTACTTCCTGTTGGCTGACTTCCCAGTGGTAGCCGTACTGCCGTGTCAAACGCGAACTCTGACCGGCCGAGATGTACAGGTCACCACTGGGATCAAAGCAGAAGTAGGGGTAGTGCAGGGAGTCAAACGACAGGTAGTTCTTCAGATCCTGGACGTTTAAGACGTCCTGTGTCCAGTCGTGGCTCTCGAATGGCTCGTTGCGCCCGTGGTGATAGATCGAGGTCCACCCCTCCTGGGGCAAGCTCCCGTCAGTCTTCATCCGCCAGACGGTCCCGCGATAAATGTTCGACATAATGAGATCGCCGTTCGGCGCGAGCACCATCTTCTGCGGTAGATGCCAATAAGCGCCGTAGAGGGAGAGCGAGCCGCACAGAGTCTCGAACATTTTCGGGATGATTAGCTCGCTGTCCCCTTCCCTCGCTGTTCCCGCGCAGAGGTCCAGCACGCTGGCGCGCGGCAGCGTCGGAGGAAACGGCATGATGGTCCGCAGGTACTGGCCCCGCCGGTCAAAGACACGCAGTTCCGGCGCCTCGCGAACCTGCCGCGGATCGGAGAGCACGTAGAGTTCCCCGGTCCGCTGGTCCACCGCCAGATCCCAGATGATGCCGCAGGCATGAGGTTCACCTGCGAGCAGGAATTCCTCCAGTTCCAACCGCACCTCGCCCGTCGTGCCTGGATGTGCGGAACCGGGTCCCAAAGCGATCGTCTGTTCTCGCTGCTGCGCCAGAAACGATCGCCTGGCGAGCGGCGGGGGACGATAGGTGGTCACACCCCATTGCTCGGCCGAGGAAAACGGCGCGGGTTTCGGCACCGCATAGTCGGGTGCCGGAAGATGATCGCGAGGCGGGATGTCCGTCAGGGTCCCCCAGTCCTCGGGCTGGTCAAATGTGCCGTGCCAACAATGGACCTCTTGCCCGGGAATTCGGAACCGTCTGACATTGAACCCGATTTCCGACGCGAGTGTCTTGTTCTTGCAGAAGATGTCGAAAGGGATTGCAAACTCAGCGGTCCATGCGGCAGCGTCTTGTGTCACGGCGAACTCGAAACGCGGTTGCCACGTCCGGTCATGCCACGGAGGCATGTGTTCGTTGTAGGAGCAGGTGACCTTACCCCCGTCTCCCGGCGTAATCCGAATCAGGTAACAGGAGTTGCGATCGGCGTTCGAGTCGATGAGCAGGTCGGCAAATTCCCTCGCATCATCGGGTCCGCCCGGCTTCGCCTCGCCAGCCTCCGCCAACTTCCCAGCACACTGCAGACCGATATACAAATGGTCGGCATCCTGCAGGATCAAGGCCTCGGTGTTGGCATGCCCGGGCTGACCCGTCGTCACGTTGAGTGGTCCCGTGCGCGCCGCGTCCCGCCAGCACGGCTCGTCGAGCTTTCCATCCATCACGGGCGTAGAAGTGGTCACCGGCACCTGCAACGCCGGTTCCACAGCCCGCTCCTCGGCAGCCAGTGCCGGGCCCCTGCACAAGAGCGAGCCCAGCAGCGCGGCTGCGACGGCAAAGATGAATTGCTTGTTGCTGCCGAGCACGATCGAGTGCGCACTACCCGTGACGACGAACATAGGTTTCCCCTCATGTGGAAGGCCACGAGCACTACCGAGCGGCGGCAAGGCGTCTTTGCCGCTCTTGCTGCACTTTGCGGACCCAGCAACTGAGGCACACGCATTGGTCATCGCGGCCGCAGGTACCGGCAATGTCGTGGTAGGGCAAAGGTACAATGGCGGCCTGGACGAGCTTGTGCATTTTACGGTATTGCGGCGCGTCAGTGTTCGGCCATACACCTTGTTCCAACTGTCCCCAGCCACCAGCTGCGAGTGCCAGTGGTGCTTTGAGAATCCGGCTTTCATCTGGCAACGCGATGTTGACCAGGGCCGCGAACGGTTGGCTGGCCCAGTCGTCACCAAACTCCTGGCGAATGTAGGCGCGCAGCGCGGATTCTCCGTTCGGGTCGGTTTGCCGCCACTCGTCTTTGTTCCAAGAATAAGTACCGTACAGCGGCGCGTTGAGATCCAGCCAGTCGATGACGCGCTGGAGGCTTTCTCCATCCAATGTGACGCCTTCATGGCCTTCCATCAACAACCGGGCGAGCGTGCCGCCGTGAGCAAAGTAGTCTTTCGGCTCGCTGTACCACGTCTCGCTGAAGTATTGGGCGATCTTCACGAAGCGGTCGCCTTGCGTGAGCGACGTATAGGCCGTGCTGGGGAGGAGTTGATGATAGGCGTTGGCCATGTTCTCCTCGGTGGCGTCGATCGTACCGAGCAGACTGATCTCGCCCGCCGTTTCTCGCAGACCGTGGCATTCAAGGCAGTAACGATCAAGCACCGGCTGCACGGTCTTGGCGAAACTGAGTCCTCCCGGATATCGCGGGCCGGTCGGCCATTCGAGTTGCCGGACCAGCTGGGTGGTGGGTAGCGATGGAGGAATCAGCGGGCTGGAATTGCGCGGTTCGTGACAGCCAACGCAACTCGCTTGCTCGCCCGGCTGCAAATGTGTGAACGTCCGCATGGTCATCACTGCCAGTCCGTGTTCGTCCAATGCCTGAAATTGCAGTGGGACACCGGCCGGAGCCTCGAATGCCACCGAACCATTCGCATCGACTGGCACCGTGCCGAGGACTCGCTTCAACACGTCGAATGTCACGGCACTCGAGTAAGGCACGCGCTGGGTCGGCTGCGGAATGATCTGGTTGACGCGCAGACGCCGGATCGTGCCACGAGGAATGCCTTGCGTGCTATGGTAGATGTCCTGCAGATAAAAGACGCCCGTCTCCTGTGTCGAGCGGTCGGCCACTTGCGACGGCAGAACCGGCGGCATTGTGCGTGGCGCCAACGGCAGCGGTTCGAAGCACGAAATGTCGGGATCGCGATAGATCAGTTCGCGCCCGCCCAGCGAGTCGACCAGATAGATGCCGAACGCATCGTGCCGCGGAATGTGCGCCATCGACGCCGGATACGGATAGGGCGAGAACGCGGCCAGGTACAAGCCTTCACTCAACGGATAAGGGCTACCGAAACTGACCGGCGAATAGGGCTCCGACTCCGGGAAGGTCGCTTCCGGCGTCAATCGCGTGATGGCTTCCAGTCCATCCGCAGCGATGCGGCGGTCGATGACGATCAACGATCCGGCATGCATCGTGTGATGCCCGGCTGTCGTGGCAATAACCTTCCGCGACCCGAGAATGGGCCGAGCTTCGCAGATCCGATAGGGACTGGGTGTGTAGTTGCCAAAGTAGTGCTCGGCGGCCGTGCCGTCGGGGCGGATCGTCCACAGGCCAAGCGTTGGGAGCACCGGCCGATTGATGTAGTCCCAGCGCGTCCACAGAATCTGGCCCTCGGGCATCACTGTCGGGTCCCATTCGCTGGCCTCTCCGAAAGAGAGCTGACGAATATTCGATCCGTCCGCATCACAGCGAAAGAGAAGATAGGTGGGGCAGTAGCGATCGCCATTGTGACAGCGCACGCCCCCCTGGTTACGTGTCGAGATGAAAGCAATTCCGCCGTCCGGCAAATAGCACGGATCGTAATCCTCGGGGAGCACCGTCATCCGGCCTTCGCTGCCGGCCAGCGGATCGGAGTCCGTGCCGGTGATCTGCTTCAGGCCCGTGCCGTCGGCACGAATCTCGTACAGGAAGAATTGCCACTGCTCGCGAGGCGGCGCGTGATCGGCGTAGGCGAACACGATCCGCTGTCCATCGAATGATACATCGGGTTGCATGGCGCAGCCCGGCGCGAGCTGGCCCTGGAGCAGCGCGGTCTCGTCAGGCCGGTCAGCTTTCCAGTTGTCGAGGACGACCAACCCGGGACTCGTGTCGTTGTTGAGCCCGAAGTAGTTGTCGCCCGGTGCACTGAGCAGGGGTGGGCATCGCTTCGTCAGCAGCAATCGGTCGAAATCGAGCGCGGGGTGGGAGAAGATGATCCGCCGCCTCAGGTCGACGGTTTGGGCGAAGAACTCTCTCGCAGTTGCCGCCAAGATATCATCCGTGCACGTATTGAGACGTTCTTCGAACGCGATGAGCTGCGTGGTCAGTTCGGGTCTGGGAGCTGTACGTTCCACGAATTCGAGTGTCTTGCAGGCCAGCTCCACTCGTTCGCGCGCTCGCTCGAGGTAGTACGCGCCGGAGGCCCCTTCCCCCGTTGGCAGGTAATCGTTCCAGATCCCGTCGCGCCGCTCCATCTCCATCTCTATCTGCGATTGCCGATCACGGAAATCCTGCGCCACGCGGTCCCACAGCGCTTCCCGCGTCTGCCGGCAGGCGGCGGCGCGCGCGAGAACAGGCCGGCAGTCGACGGCCGCGCAGGGCGGTAATGCCAGCTGGGGCTGGTAACAGACGTCTACTTCCAACCGATCATACTTCCCGTCGAGCTGGAAGCTGACTTCGCCCAAGCTCAGCGAGATGCCTCGCTGCTCTTGGCCGTCGATCTGCGTCTCGACCATCGCCGCCTCGCCGGCCTCAATATTTGCGGCAACGATCGCGCCACCTAGTTCCAACTCGACGCACTGGCCCTGCTTGTCATAGAGGCGAGGGCGAGGAAATGGCGCTGATCCGTGCTCGGGATAGCGGCCCAGTGCCGCGAAATAGAGCCGCTCGAGTCCGATGACCTGAATCGCCAGCCGCACCGGCGGCGCTTCGGCGGCGAGCTGGACCACCGTTGGGGGGAACGCGCGCGGTGCGGAATCGCGCTCCTGTTGGTTCGTCGGTCCGAACGTAGCTTGCAGCGAAGCACGCATGCTCTCGTGCCACGTGTCGCGCTTCACGTACACCGGAGCCACTTGCAGTGGCTGCGGGTTCTGCTGGGCAGCCAGGTAATTCTCTTGGAATCCGAGATAGATCAACCGCGGCGGCTCCGCACCACTTGCCGAGAAGCAACAGGCAGCCAGCGAGAGCAGTGCACAGTGTACGCGCAACATGAAGGGCCTGATGGTGCGGGACGTCAGGTTCCTCATTCCGGATCTCCTCAGAGTGTTAGTCGATAACATGTCGCGCACCGTGCGCGCATGCTTGTGACGCCACCTGCTCGATGGGAAACGAATCGGGATGGCGGAATGCGGAGTGCGCAATTCGGAATGAGAGATGGCGTTGAAAGGGGTGCGAACACTTTGACAGTCTGCATAGTGAACATGCTACTGCTGATTCCGCACTCCGCATTGCGCATTCCCTAATCGTTCGGGGAGCCAAGTTGGCAAAACAAGATTCGGTGACGCTCTCTTTGGCCGCGGCCAGCGGCCGCCTCAGGCTATTAGTCTACCCTTCCTGCAAGCGGGTTGTCGATTTTATCGCCCAGATGTGCGTCGGACAGGCTTCCGGCCTGTCAAAACCGCCCAGTTTCAAGTTCCCATTCAACGCCGCTTTCTCAAATGACAGGCTGGAAGCCTGTCCTCCGACTCGGTCCACAAGCCCCAAGCTTCGATGCCCCGTGCATTGGACATATTGTGGTCCGCCGCAGCGCGGCGGACCAGACTATATCGGGGACGATTTCAGGTAGTCGTACAGCACCCCGCGCATCAGCGTTTGAAACTATAGAGCGATTTCCCGATGCTCGGCATTCGGTGCAGACCAGAAGTGGGGGGTGTGTCGTGAACATACCACTTCCGCGCAGGAAATCCAGACTCCTCGATCTGTTTGCGCAGCTTCTCGGCTTCAAGTCCGAAGTTGATCAGCACGGGAGCCGAAACGCTGGTGTGCCACATATCGTCTTCGTGAGTTGAAACCGACGTAAAAGGACTCGTCGAACCCGAGTTTGCAGGATAGCATGGGGAGCGCTGCAAACGAACGGATGAACGACTGACCATAACCAGTGACGGAGGCGTTGCCATGACAATGACGAAGGAAGAACGGGTCTTGCGGGTCATCAACGGCCAGGGCGTCGACTATCTGCCGAGTCAGATTACGTTCTCGGACCGCACGCGGGACAAGGCGATCAGCGAAGCCCTCGGCCTGGACGGTCCGGAGATGCTCGACGGCTACCTCGAAAATCATATCTACATCTCGCTGTCGGCCCACGACAAGGCGCTCTTCTATCGGAACGATCGCGACGAGATGGCGCGGCTGAAGGCGATGGACTTCTGCGGCACCGACTGGGAGAACGGCGTGGTCTATGACGCCTGGGGGATGGGCGTGAAGGTCGGCTCCGACGGCTTCTTCGCGTGCTTCCACCCGCTGTCGAAGACCGCGACGGCCGAGATGGCCCGGCAGATGCCGCCGGACGTCAACCGCGAGGTGCTTTTCCAGGATGTCGAGGAGGCGGTGGCGAACTACCGCGTCCCCGACCTCACCCGCCCGCATCTGTTCGACGACATGGTCACCGATCTGGCCGAGCACTCGGGCGACTACCTGGTGATGCCGTCGGGCTATTTTGGCACCTACGAGCGGGCGTGCGGGCTGATGAGCTTCCAGGAGTTCATGACGAATATGGCCCTGAAACCGAAGGTCGCCCACGAACTGCTCGACAAGATCACCGAGTACAAGGTGGCCTATGCCGAGAAGGTCGTCGAGATGGGGTTCAAGGTCGCCCACTACGGCGACGACCTGGGCACGCAGACCGGCGCGTTCTTCTCGAAGAAGATGTTCCACGAGTTTATCCTCCCGCGAATCAAGCTCGCCTGGCAACCGTTCAACGACGCGGGCCTGCCGATCATTCTGCATTCGTGCGGCAATATCACCAGTTTCATTCCCGACCTGCTGGAGATTGGGCTGCGCGTGCTCGAACCCTGCCAGACGTGCATGGACTTGCCGTATCTGAAACGCGAGTTCGGCAAGGACTTGGTTTTCTGGGGTGGCATTGAGACACAGAAACTGCCGCTGATGTCCCCCGAGCAAGTCAAGGGAATGGTGCGCGACAGCATTCACACGCTGGGGGCCGGAGGTGGCCACATCATTGGCCCCAGCCAGGAGGTGATGAACGACGTGCCACTTGAAAACGTCGTTGCCCTCCTGGAGACGATCATTGAGCAGCGGTAGGCGGAGTCCGTGAACGAAGAAGGCAAAAAGAAAAACGGAAGACAGGAAAAGGAAGACCTGCAGAATTTGACTGAGCACTAACGTCACCCCACGCCAGTCAGCCGGGAACTATGACCACCGGGAAACTTGACGGCCTGCGAACAGCTCAGTGCGGAGACGTGGGAGGTGGCCGATTCGAACGAATCGATCCCGACCATCGACCTGTGCTCGGCTTTCGTCACGAGTTGGGAGACTGGGATAGTCAACACGTTATCCGCACCATTCACACGCTGTTTCAGCAAACACGCGGCAAACAGATCGTCATGGCTCGACCGAGATATCACATTGCCGGTTTGATTGTTGATTCAAACGAATATGTGAATGCCGTCCGCGTAGTTTTCGCCCGTGCCGCCGGACCCCGATTGACCTTAACGATACGTACACGAGCGACTAGTTTGGAATCTCGACAGGTCGCAGTCTCCGCCTGCCCGTAGCGAATCGCGATTGAATCGTGGTGACAGCGCGGTCTTGATAGATTTTGCCCGACCTGATTAGTCAAATTGACGGCGCACAGGTGACTGGGCCACCCGGGCAGGTTCCGCGCAGTACGAAACTGCGGTCGTGGTCGGGCCGTGCCCGAGCAGAACTGCAGAAGTGACACTGAAGCGTTAAGCGAAGGTATGGCGAATCATCTCGATGTGGTGCCAGAGACCTTGGACTGAGCAGATAAGGACAAAAAAATCGGATGACAAAAAGATCTCCTGTGCCGACTTGTCTTTTTGGCACCCAATCTTCTTGTCCTTCAGACCAGTGGCGATGGAACATCTGTCGCCGGTGCTGCTGAGCTGAGCCCTTGGCGGTCTCAGCTACGGCGGTCTCAGCTACGGCGGTCTCAGCTACGACTTGCGTACATCTCACTTTGCGTTTCACTGTGAGTCCGGTTTCCCCTGGGTATATCCCAGGGGGACCACAACTGGCCAGCTACCTACCCACCGACACTCCCTCCGGTTTCCCCTGGGTATATCCCAGGGGGACCACAACTGGCCAGCTACCTACCCACCGACACTCCCTCCGGTTTCCCCTGGGTATATCCCAGGGGGACCACAACTGGCCAGCTACCTACCCACCGACACTCCCTCCGGTTTCCCCTGGGTATATCCCAGGGGGACCACAACTGGCCAGCTACCACCGACCGGCTCCACACCGGTGCGCCGCCGAGCCCAGCAGGAACCATTGGTCGATCTCCTTCCTTTTTCGTCTGGCGCTTTATTCTCAAGAGTCGTGGCTTGCTAGAACCGTTCGCTCTTCCAGCCGGCCGCGACCCACTTCACCAAACGTGGGAACTCGGCGGCGCCTTGGGCCGCAAAGGCCCGGAAGGTGAGCGAGGTGTCCAGTGTCTTGCGGAACTTGGCGGCGAGATCCTGTTGCCGCGCAGGATCGTCTCGGACCGACGCAGCTTCAACAAGCAGCGCCATGGCACGGGCGCTGGCGACAATCGACTCGATTCTGTCTCGGTCTTCAGCCGAGCCCCCAGCCATGGCGTTCTCGACCTCGCGGCACAAATCGTGCCCGGCGTCCGGCGGCGGATTGCCGTCCAACAGCATCTTCTCCCAGGTCTGAAGACAGGGCGCCAGGCGGCGTGCGATAGTCTCGTTTCCCGTGTAGCACAATCCAGCGGTCCGAGCCAACTCGTCGTGCGTCGCCTGGGGATCCCAGAGCGCCAACGCACCGATCAGCGTGTTGAGTGACTCACTGCCCGGATTGAGCGAGTGGAGGAAGGCGCCGTCGACTTGTTTCGCCGCCATCCGAGCGGCGGTCTCGCGAAGGTAGCCAAACTGGGGATTCAGGAACACAAACGGCGTTTCGATGTCGGCCGAGAAGAGAAAGGCCTGAGTGCGGAACCCTCGTTGGCGGGCCGCATCGAGGAAGGAGCCGGGGACCTCGGCGCTATCCACAATCGTGAGCCGATCGAATTGTTCTGGCATCCTGGCTCGAAGCTGGTCGAGCAATTGCAGGCCGTAAGGACGTTTGAGTTGAGCCTCCCACAACCAGATCGGCCACATCGACACCTGAATCTCCGCCTGGGGGTTCTTCTTCCTTGCCAGTCGGCCAAACTCATCGACTTGCCGCACCAAGGGGGCACACAGGTCCTGTCGGCAAACCGCGCACATGCAGCCCCCCGGATCGTAAAACCAAAGCTGAAATCCGTCAGCGGTCTTGAACCATTCCAGTTCGTGCGAGTAGACCTCGTGCATGATCGGCCATGATGCTTCTTTGCTCGGACAGATGCAAGGGAATCCATGCTCGACGTACTCGATGTCGGAGTGCAATTCCGGGTGTTTCTCCCACAGCGTGCGGGGGATGAAGGTCGGCGTGAACAAGAACACCACTTTCATTCCCCGCCGTTGGGCTTCCGGGATGATGCCGCGCATCCGTTCATGCAGTCGACGATTGCGGATGCGTAGTTCCGTTGGTGCGGCGAAATCGCTCATCTCGTCCTGCCACAGGAAGAAATACAGCCGGTTAATGTGAACCGCGGCCAAGGCGTCGAGGTACCAGGCCCATTGGGCATCGCTCCAATCGTGAACAGTGATCGGACCAAGCGGCGCCGGGATGTTGAGATAGACGCCTCGCTCAGCGATGACTTCCCCCGCCGCATAGGATGAGCGGATCACCGACTCGCCGCCGATCAGGGCGGCCAAGACGGCCATCAGTCCGCAAATCCAATGGCGGAAAACGTTACCACGCATAGACATGTCCTCACGCGACGATTTTCACTAACACAGGATGCCACTGTATACTGCCCTTCATGAATGGCCTTCAATCTGTTGCGTTTGCCAGTGTTCCAGTTCTTGTGGTTCGGATGGGATTTCGTGAGCCGCTTCGGCAAAGGCGTGCGCAAGCGTCATCCCGTTGCGTTTTCTCGAGAACGCAGCCTTGCGAAACAAGCTCGCTTCGCGTGTATTTCGGGTACCGTCCTGATGCCTCGACGGGGCGAGGCCGAGTCAATTCTTTTGTCGGTGGTTTAGTGAGACAATTGCGTTAGTTGGAAATCGTCCTGCCGCACGCTCGAGGGCGTCTGTTATTCGTCCTTTGCCAGCGGAACGTCGGTGAAGGTTGCGTTGAGCACGTGCTCGGTCACCTTTGTCGGTGCCTCAAGTTTCAGGCGATAGGACTCCGCCTTGCCGCGAATCTGCGCCGCGTCGAACTCGAACTGGGCCATGTTGCCGCCGCCGCCCCAGCCTTGCGGTTTCAGCGGCTGGGTGGCTTCGCCGACCAGAGCGACTTGCTCCCGTGAGGCCGGAAAGCCGTCGAACTCAATTCGCACTTCAAAGCTTTCTGTCCCGTCGGACTGCTTCATCATGTTGGCCCTCGTTACCCGTACCAGCGTCACACCGGCGGGCGCGGACTTGGCAGCCAAGTCGCCCAGCGGTCCGATGGTCTTCTCGCCCGTGCCGGGCACCTGGAAGGCCAACCGACACTTGCCGGGGTCACCGGAGATCTCTTGGCGTTGGAAGCTCAAGCTCACGTCTTGCCGGTCGTCCTGCTTCGAACCCCCATGGCCGAAAGACTCCACGCGGTTGCCGGCCGCGTCGATGAGTACGATGTCCTTCAGCTCGAAAGTGAGCCCTTCCGCCAACAGCTCCACTTCAAACATCTGTTCCTCTGGAGACTTGCTGGGCGATTCCGCCCGCGTCACGTAGACAGTGCCCTTGTCAACCGTCACGGGCCTCGGCACCAACTCGCCTAGCGGCGGCAAGGTAAACGCTTTCGGGTCAGAGGCGACTGCCAGCCGCGCCTCGACCTTGATGCCGCGCGCCTTCTTTGTTCCCTCCGGAACGTTCAGATCGTCGGTGTCGATCCGCAGCGTGAGCTCTCCGGTGTGGACGTTGGACGTGTTGAACATGAAGCCCGGTTTGTACTGGATCTGCTTGCCGTCGGGAAGGGTGATCTCGGCCTGGTAACCCCGCAGTTGCGGCTCGCCGAACCGGGGCTCTGGCCGGACGATGATCATCGCCTGCTCGAAGAAATCATCGAATCCCGGATACACCTGGAACGCACCCACGACGGTCGTCGCGCCGAGCACCTTGATCCTGTCGAACTGGGGTCCTTCGGTCGAGAGTTCCAGGGTGCCGTTGCTGAGAGCGCGAACCTTCACGCCGGCGCTGGCAGCCACCGCGTCGATGGCCTCCCAGAACGGCTTCGCTTGCAGGTCGAGCGAAACCCGTTTTGCGAGGATCTTCTCGTCGTCGCGACCGAACTGGTCCACGATGCGGATTCGATTGCCGGTGGCCTTCTCGATCTGGGCCAACACGCTGCCCACGGGCTGCCCACTTGCGCGAATCGAGACCATACCACCGTTCTGGAGCTCGGCCGCCAGCTTCTCGTCCTGCGGTACGACTGCTGGCCGTGTGGCGGGGCTGTCTTCACGTGGTTTTGCGCCCGGCTTGCTCAGCGATTGGAGATACTCTTGGTCGGCCTTGCTCAGCCGGGCGATGGGCACGGTGATCACCGAGCCTGTCGACTTCTTCAGCACGACCTGGTCGCTCTTGACTTCCACCAATTCGGCCTCCACCGAGAACTCCCCTGTACTGTCGGTCCATTTGCGTGCTGGTGCAGGCGAAGCGGCCAGCAACAACAAGCCCACAGCCAGAATGAACATCCTCTCCAGTCTCATGGCATCCTCCTTACGTCAGACGCAGACTGCTCTTGGTCAGGTGGCCCCGTAGTAGTGGAAAGCGATATGCCGGTCAGTATATAACAGAACCTCGCTGCCGGCCAAGCATTTCACCGAGGTCACCGCCCTTTGCCAAAGAGCGTAGGCGATTCCGCAGCGAGTTTGCGTAAAAGCCATGTTGCACGTCATCGACCAGGTGTCGATTGGTTCGCCCATTTGTCAAGAATCTTATCGTAACGATCAGCCTGCTTTTCATAACGGTCGAGTAGCTCGTCCATCCGTTTCGCTTGTTCGTCTGCTTTGTCGTATGCTTCGTTAACACGTTTGATTTGCTCGTCGGCCTGGTTGAGTTGCTGCTCGTAATGTCGGTTCTGGCGCTCCCAATCAGCGTCGGTCGTGGGAGCAGCGGCGCTGCCGTTCCGGCAACCGAAGCAGATCGCACAGATGAGCAACAACAGGACTGACGAAAACAACGGGTAGCGCATAACTTGATCTCCCATGGAAATGCACGGCGGCCACTTCCCGTGCCGAAGAACTACGGATTGAACAATGGTTGATTCTTCCAAGGCCAACGGAGGCTCATGCGGCACAACCATGTTAGGTAACACCCATGATGCTGTACGCGAACAATGACAAAGCGACAATGTTTCCGAATTGAACCGCGATTGATTGGAAACGAAACCGTGACACGAAGTCATTTGGCAGGTCAAGCGTCGCAAGTCGGCGCAGAATCAATGTCTGCAGAACGAGCGAGATCAGTAGAACGGCGACGACGCCAACGGCAAACAGCCACCGAAAAGTCCCGGGATAAGTGCGGGCAACAAGGATAACGAGGCCCATGAGTGCCAAGGGAAGATAGGTCGCAAGTGAACGATGAGTGGAGAATTGCTCGACGAGTTTGAGCTTGTCGTCGGGAGAGAGTCGCTTGTAGTTGCGTTCGCCCAAAAAACGATTCAACGCCAGCGTCACACACAGCGCACCAATGCCAACCATGAATGCTGTCTGGGTATCCATTGCCCGCGTCACCAAATGGATGGTTCGGCCGACGCCACTTCGAACCGGAGTGCGACACGTCAGCCGACCGCTTAATTCTCCACCAAGCCGCCGCTCGAATCAACACGGAAGGCCCGCTCGCAGCGAGGAGGCAGCCCCCGAAACTGGTCCCCCGGATCCATGGTGTCCAAGGTCTCTTTTCGGTTGCCAGCAGTTCAACAGTTCCACATTTCGGGCCACGGTGACCTCGCCACAGAAATGCCTCGTTTGCGCGTTTCGCTCTGAAGTGCCTGTTGAATGGCCTTGATCGGATTCACCGAAGTCGACTGACCGGGTACGATGAACACCAACTTCGGGCAACTGGGCGGCGAATTGCCGTCGAGAAGGCCCAAAGCGGTGGCATGACCGGCCTCCATAATTGCCCCACATCGACCGCAGCGAACTTCCTGCACCGGTTCACTCATACAACTACCCCGCTGCCTGACTTAACTGCTGCGGTCAAAGTACCATGTGAAAGTTCAACGCGTGAACGTTGCGCAGACTCAGCATACATGCCAGGGGACGCTTCGATTCCATTAACTTACGCGGCGATACTGAATTCCGAAATAACGGTCGTTTTTCGGCGAGTCCCAGGAACCTCAGCACTCCGACGAGTTGATGAGCCAATCCCTCGGCGTGGCAGGAATCGATCACTCAGGTGTCGGTCTCGCGCTTCCCTTCTTGCTCTGCCTGTGGCACATATCCCTGTTCCCGATCGAGTCCCAGACATCGCGTCAAGCCGCGGCGCCGGCCGACCGAAAGCAACGGAGGCTGACCTCGCGCACCATCAAGCCGCACGAACGCCAGACGCGGATGCGATGCGGCCTCGGCACAACGCCGGCGTGATGGTTGCTGCTGCGCTCGGCCGCTCACCGGTGTGGGGCCGGTCGGTAGCTGGCCAGTTGTGGTCCCCCTGGGATGTACCCAGGGGAAACCGGAGGGAGTGTCGGCGGGTCGGTAGCTGGCCAGTTGTGGTCCCCCTGGGATGTACCCAGGGGAAACCGGAGGGAGTGTCGGCGGGTCGGTAGCTGGCCAGTTGTGGTCCCCCTGGGATGTACCCAGGGGAAACCGGAGGGAGTGTCGGCGGGTCGGTAGCTGGCCAGTTGTGGTCCCCCCTGGGATGTACCCAGGGGAAACCGGAGGGAGTGTCGGCGGGTTGGTAGCTGGCCAGTTGTGGTCCCCCTGGGATGTACCCAGGGGAAACCGGACTCACAGTGAAGCGGGAAGTGAGATGGACGGCAGTCGTAGCTGAGACCGCCAAGGGCTCAGCTGGTGTGCAAACCAACACGCAATTCCTCTGAAGCCTGGCGGCTTCAGCTACGTAGCTGAGACCGCCAAGGGCTCAGCTGATGTGCAAACCAACACGCAATTCCTCTGAAGCCTGGCGGCTTCAGCTACGTAGCTGAGACCGCCAAGGGCTCAGCTGGTGTGCAAACCAACACGCAATTCCTCTGAAGCCTGGCGGCTTCAGCTACGTAGCTGAGACCGCCAAGGGCTCAGCTGGTGTGCAAACCAACACGCAATTCCTCTGAAGCCTGGCGGCTTCAGCTACGTAGCTGAGACCGCCAAGGGCTCAGCTGATGTGCAAACCAACACGCAATTCCTCTGAAGCCTGGCGGCTTCAGCTACGTAGCTGAGACCGCCAAGGGCTCAGCTGGTGTGCAAACCAACACGCAATTCCTTTGAAGCCTGGCGGCTTCAGCTACGTAGCTGAGACCGCCAAGGGCTCAGCTGGTGTGCAAACCAACACGCAATTCCTCTGAAGCCTGGCGGCTTCAGCTACGTAGCTGAGACCGCCAAGGGCTCAGCAGCGCCGGGGACAGATGTTCCATCGCCACTGGTGTGAAGGACAGGAAGATGGGGTGACAAAGATAAGTCGGCATCGGAGATCTTTTTGTCAGCCGATTTTTTTTGTCCTTATCTGCCCCGTCCCAGGTCTCTGCCACCATCTCGGAATTTATCGGAATACTCTCCATGCTTGCATCGCTCGAACGGCTCCGTTCCAGCTCGGGCACGCACCGGCAGCATCTGTCGGTGTCGCGGCAAAGGCCTCATGTCCCGCGTCGCGGAAGGCGATGCCAGTTCTCATCGACCGTCAGATATCCCCAATCGAGTGACTCATCCTGTTCATATTCCTTGCTCAGGTGCAAGGCGGTGCTGGCCTTGCACAGCTCATAGCCCAGATAGAATGCATGCGACACTTCCATCTGTGCCGGCGCATCCTGCAGCAACTGCTCAAACAAAGCAAACGGATCCGGATCGGCAAAGTGCTTGCCGTCCCGCAACGCGTGCAGTTTTCCGTTCTCGGCAATGATCCGGATATTGTGGTCCTTGATCTGTTGTGCCATCTCCGACAGCTGATCTTCACCAAAAGGCTGCAGTTTCTTGTCTCGCAACAGCAGCAGCTGCGTAGTCACGTGCTTGGGGGGAACGCGATTGCGGACAGCGTAGTGGACCAACCGTCGCGCCAGATCGCATTCGCGGACGCTGCTGCGCGCCCAATTGATGACTTGTGTGGTCAGCACACTGCGCACCCCCAGCTCCTGGCAAACGCCCAACAGCAGCAGGTTGACTCCCGCTGAATCAACGTCGGTCATCTCCGTCAGGTTACCGATCCCCATCAGCATCGGCAGTTCCGGATGGCGGCGGCGAATATCGATGTACCGCCAGAGACTTGCTGCGAAGCCGCAGCCGATCGGTTCCAGAATCGGGTCAATCCGTGTCTTGACGTTGTGCTTGGCGAGGTAGGCTATTGTCTCATCGAAGCTGTCCAACATGTTGAGGCTGTCGGGAATCGCCACCACTTCGCAGCCCCAGTCCTTGGCCGCCTGACGATTCGTGGCGTTCACCGACAGCACCAGCTCGGCTCCCGCCTTCACCGCGCGCTGGATTTCAGCAGGCTGTAGGCTGTCGATCGAGACGCGACAGCCTTGATCGCACAGCGCCCGGACGCAGTCGCCCACTTGGAGCCACGGGTCTCCCGGCTCACAACCAACATCGATGACATCGGCTCCGTCAGCGACCAGCTGCCGGGCTTGGGCGAGAATTTCCGACAGGTCCTGTTGCGGAGCGTGGTTGATCTCGGCAAGAATCTCGATGTTGTGCGCATCCAGCTCATCATGAGCCGCCTCGCTGCGGCCGAAATATTCCGGCAATGCCCGCAAGTCGCGGGGGCCGCGGGCGACCGGGCGGCCGACCGCCGCCGAGAGCGCACTCAAGTCGCCGCCACAGTAACCTGGTAGCAGGACGCGGGTCGTATTTTCCGGCACGCGGATGTGCCGCTGAATCCACCCCGGCGACATCAGCGCGGCGACGGTGATGGGAAGCACGTCCAGGCTGTAGGTGAATCCGGCGACAGGCGCAAGCTGCTCCAACACTCGCCGCAGAGCGTGTTCGGCCAATCGGCCCGTCACAAAATGGATGTTTTCACTGCCCTGATTCATAGCCGACTCGGTTGCCACCGTTGACCAGAATGATCTGACCCGTCATAAACTTTGCGGCGGGCGACACGAGGAACCGCGCGACTTGTGCCACCTCGTCAGGTGACCCCCAGCGTTGCAGGAGCGATTCCTGGCAGGCTCGACGCTGCCAGTACTCCGACGCCTCTGCGCCCCATGCGGTGCGAATCCAGCCCGGTGCCAGGCAGTTGACGCGCACATGGGGGGCCAGAGATCGTGCCAGACTCCTGGTGAAAGCCATAATCGCCCCTTTCACAGCGGCAAACATCTCGCCGCTGTCTCCTGCCATGCCCTGTTCCGCCTGGTCCCAGCCAATGTTCAAGATCGTGCGATCCCGCGACACGTCCACCGTCTCGAGCATGCGCTGACCGGCGAGTCGGGAAAGCTCAATGGTCCCCAACACGTCCGTGCGCCACAAATATTCCAGCTTCTCGCGAAAAGACCATTCGGCCGCCACACCGGTCAGTACGTCCGCCCCAGCATTGTTCACCCAGATATCGACTCCGCCTCGCCAGTGCCAAGCTTGTTCGACAAACGCCGCGTGCGAGGCGTCCTCAGAGAAATCGGCAAGTGCCACGGTCGCGTGACGACCCATCGCCCGAATCTCTCTGGCCACCTCTTCCGATCGTTCATGACTGGCTCGCGCATGCACCAGGACATCCGCACCGGCCGCAGCCAAATGCAGGGCGATTTCCCGGCCAATTCCGCTGGAAGATCCTGTCACCACAGCCGTCCTGCCCTCCAGTTCGGTGCAACTCTGTTTTGGCAAGGAATCGTTCACGGCCGTCCTCAAAAATAGACTCGCTCGATGCTGGGGATCTATATCCGAGCCAACTCGAAATCGACAGCACGACAATTCACAATTATTCGGAATTCGGCTTGCGCAACATATCGAGTTCCACGCCGGATTCTGGTGTGCCGGCGCTCGCCTGCCAGCCTCATGCGACTGCCGACTTTATACGTGGCGAGCTTGTCACACCCTACAGGATTTCCCAATCGGCTGAAATGATACTTAATCTACTGCTTGGCTACGTCTCGCAATGCCAATTCATAGCAGGCCGCTTCCACGGCATTGCGGACCAGCAGATATGAACCGTAGAGGGTGAGGTTGTTCCAGGTCTGATCCGACAGCGGAGTGAATCGCCCAAGTTCCACCAGTTCTTTCGGATTCGGCTCCACCATCACCACTTCACCCGACTCGGCCTGCACCAGTATCACGTCACCGACAGCCAGGATCTGACCGTGTCCAAAGCTTCCCCGCCGGCGGTCCTTCCAGCAGGATTCTCCGTCGTCGAGCGTCACGCACTCGAGGATGCCATCAGATAGCCCGAAAATGAAATCATTCAGAACGACCACATTTGTGAACTTGGTCTTCAACACGCGGTTCTTATACCAGACCCGGTTGGCCTGCAGTGTTTTTTCGTCCACCGGAGTAAGTTGAATCAACTCGGCGCCGATCCCATAGTCCTTGGACAACAACACGCGATCGCCCGGCAGGATCACTCCCTGCGAGACACTCGCCCGGGCGTAGCTCTCACCGGGCCAGGGATACGACCAGATGACGCTGCCGTCGTCCGGGCGATGCCCCGACACAGTTTTCTCATTAACGATGACAATCTGTCGCATACCACACAGGGTTCCGAGCGCCGGGGATGCGTAGCTGGCCTGTTGATCGCCCCCTTTCCACCGCATCTCACCCGTTTTCTTGTCATAGGCAATGAGACTGAAACAACTCTCCGCCGGCAGGGCCACCCAAGGGAACGACGACCAGATCGTCCACGATCAAGGGCGAGGCGGAGCGCCCCCAGGAGATGCCCTTCGATTCCTGCTCGACGGCCACTCCGCCACGTTGCAGGATGTCGTCCCGCCACAGCAGGTTGCCGTTCGCTCCGTCAAGACACCGGAGGATGCCCGTGGCCCCCAGAGCGTACACCAGACCTTCGTCGATGGTGGGCGTGCAGCGCGGACCGATGCCGCCTGCCAACGTTGCGTGACGAGTGGTCTCGCCGTGTGACCAAAGAGCCTGCCCTGACTCCACCGCCGAGCAGGTCACCAGTTCGTCGGGACCCCGCTGCTCCATGGTGACGGCGTAACCGTTGACCACACTGAAACCTGACCAACCCGCACCGATCGGATGACGCCACACTTCCCGCGGCGGCGAGGCCTTCCAGTCGCGATTCAGAAGTACGTCGGACAGATAGAGGTCTCGGTGCGGACCGAGGAACTGCGGGAAGTCGATGGGGGTGGTCGTGACCAGGTCCACTTTTTTCGAGTTGTCGGCAACTTGAGGAGCTGGCAGCAGCTCATCGGGCCGGGGCGTCCAGCGCCAACGGAACACGGGCACCAGGCTACCGCTAACATGATCAATGCGCGACATGCTGGCCAACACACAGAGCGGCACGACTACCACACCAACGCGAATTAACCGTGTCGGCAGAGGAATGTCGCTCCGTAAGAGGACACGGGCCAACAGCGCCAGCAAGGCGAAGAAAGAGAGAATCAGCGTCACGATATTGACTGTGGCAAAGTCGCCTGCCGCCGCACGCGAACGCACATAGACAATCCCGCCAAGGCACGCCGCAATCACGACGACTAAGCAGAATCGGACCCATTCGCGTATCCGGTGCCGGGACTTATTGCGCAAGACCTTCTGCGGTGGATCGGTAGGTTGCTCGCTACTGACGAAGTCCGATGGGTCGGGGGAGACATCCGGTGCCATGCTAGTACCTCTAACTCGGCTGCTGGCCGCAAAGCATTAGGAGGAATGGAGTTGTGAACGACTAAAGGCTTGGAGCAGCGAGAAACGCTCGAGGGAAGGGAGCGAAGTCACGCTCGATGTTTCCCTTGCTCCCGCGTATCACCCCCCCGCGCCGCGGCCCCGCAGCAGGTCCTATCGCGCCGGCGAGACCGTGTTGCCGCGGCCTCACCGCAATTAAGTACTTACGCCACTGACTAAATATACTTGCGTGCCCACCTCCGTCGCTACCGCACGTGGCGGTGCGAACATCCCCGAGTGCGCATCAAGCGTCAAACCCGCCCCCAAATGAAACCCTGTCCGACTGGACACTCGAACGCATAAACACTCCGGCGATTCGCCGCCGAGACGCTGGGATGACCGTGGGCGAGAAAGCCACTGGCCGACGACCGCCCGTGGGGCACTCTCGATGGGAAGCCAGGGAGCCCCCCCCGGGAAACCAGACACCTGCGAAAGGGGTGTGGGGCCACAGGTAACGTTGCTCGAGCTTGGACGGGATGGGATCCCGTCCTACACTCTATTGCTCGCTTTCCGCCGCCTTGTCGCGCTGAGCGGGATCAGATTGACCCGCGGCAGCTTGTTGCGATGGTGCCTGCTGCGACTCGCGACGGAATGCCCTCCACTTCTTGATGGCTTGCTCGCGTTTCTCGTCGTTCTCGAACGCGAGCGAACCGGTGTTGAAGATCTGCGTCGAGCTGGACCGCAACCGGTCGAAGCCGAATTCTCTCGGGTCTTGCTTGGTCAAGCGGACCAGCGTGGCCAATGCAATGTCGCGAATCTCCGTGCGATATTTGGCCGTGCCGGCGACCGCCACCGAACCGCCATAAGGTGTCGAGTCATCCAGCAGAGGTTCAATCAGTCCTATGTCCGATTCGTCCCCGAACTTGGCATAAGCGAGCATGGCATAGCAGACAAAATACGACTGATTCTGCTCATTCACTTCGCCCACGAGTACTTTTTTGGCCGGAATCAGTCCTTTGGGGATGTCATATTTCATAGCCAGGAAAATGGCGTGGTAGGCGTCCCATCCTTTCGAGTGTTCAATCCAGGTGCCCAGCATGGTCCGCAATAACTCCCGTTGGGAACCAGCCTGAATGGCGCTGTCGAACGTCGGGTAACGAAAGTACGATCCGATACTCTGCGACACCATCGCCGGTAGCTCAATGTGTTCGTCATTCAGGATGAAGAGAATCGTGGTGATCGTCCCAAGCGAGATCTGATTGGGCTCCCGTCCCACCTGAGCCGATTCCTGCAATTCCACCACACGCTCGGCCAGCGCATCCGACAGTTTCTCGGGAGAACGTTCCAAGGTCACCAGCAACTGCGGCTCCGCCTGCTGCATTTCGACGAACAAGGCGCGGGCCTCCGGACTACCTCCGGCCTCTTTGTAGAAGCGAGCCCACCCGGGCAGCTGATAGCTCTCGCTGGCATCGTGTCCTGCGGCAAAGGCCTGGAGTCGACGCTGAAAATCGTTCTCGCGCACGATCTTCAGAGCATGCTGAGAGCGGAAGCTGATCTCGCGATCTTGGGACTGGACACCTCGCTGGAGCGCGTCAATCGCCTCGACACCCAACTGGACCAATTCGGACATGGCCCGGCTGCGAACCGTAAAACTGGGGTGCCCCAGCTGTCGGACCAGCTCAGCGGAGTCCTGTACGTCGCGGTGGCCATCGGCCGACGGCGAACCGCCCGCCACCGCAGCGCACGGCTCCATCGCGAAAAGGAGTCCAAGAGCCAATATTGTCGCCAGCACCCGACCCATGCGATTCCCTCCATTGCATCTGAGAACGAGGTCCTCTGTATTCTAGGCGATGGCCAAGCCAAGCGTCCAGAAACGGCGCTCATCAACCCCCCGCTGGTGACGTCTTTGACGGTTTCGAGGGCCGGAATCACCGGTTGGGGAAATCGGGGGACCCTCGTCGAGTTGGAGGGTCGGGGGGAGCGGTGCGTCGTCCGGCCGCGATTCTCGCCGGACCGTGCCCGTTGCCTCGCCGACCCTCGCTGACTAAAATGCCCGCACTAAGGGATTTGCGGCCGCTTGCAGCCTTAACTGCTAAAGAGCCATCCCCGCCGTAACCGAATTTGTCGGGTTGTCTCTCCAGGTGGGTGAACTCGCATTGGTGCAACGACCGCCACTTGGCTTGTCCTGTTGCGGGGCGGCTTTTTTTGCCGCTGTGACCATGCTGCATCTCTCCCAACAATCCATTCATTGTGGAGTGACACGTCAATCATGGCCCAAACCGACTCGGAAACGAATCAGCAGCAGGAACTGCCATCCAACTGCGGCCCATCTACCTTGGCCGTCCATGCAGGCGAAGACCGCCAGAAGCTCGGCAACTCGATCACGGACCCCATTGTCTGTGCCGCCACGTATACGTTTGCCAACACACAGTCCCTGATCGACTTTGTCGAACAGGATTTGCCGCGCCATGAGTATGGGCGTTACGGGAACCCGGGAGAACGAGTCGTCGAACGCAAGCTGGCGGCACTCGATGCGGGCGAAGAGGCGATCCTCTTTGCCACCGGCATGGCGGCGTTTGTCGGCTTGTTGATGGCCAAGCTCAACGCCGGCGATGAAGTCATCTTCTTTGATGAGTGCTACCACCGCAGTCGCGAATTCTGCGTGAAACATCTGTCGCGATTCGGCGTCGTGACCCGGCAGGTAAAAGCCTGTGATTACGATGCGATGGAGGCACAGATCACGCCACAGACCAAACTGCTCATTAGTGAGTCACCCACAAATCCGCACCTGAGTATCGTGGATCTAGAACGTTTCGTCGACGTCGGGCGCCGTCACCGTGTGGAAACGCTGATTGACGCGACTCTTGCTACGCCCTACAACGTGCAGCCTATTCGCTTCGGAGTCGACTACGTGCTCCACTCGGCCACGAAGTACCTGGCTGGGCACAATGACTTACTGGCCGGCGTCCTGGTCGGCTCTCGTGAAACACTCGAACCGGTACGCAAACTGCGCGGGATCATGGGTAGTATCAATTCGCCGCACAACTTCTATCTCCTGCAACGCGGGTTGAAGACCTTCGAACTGCGGATGCAGCGTCACAACGAGAACGGGCAGGCGGTCGCCGAGTTCCTCAACGGACATCCACGTGTTGAAAAGGTCCTCTACCCCGGCTTGCCCGCGCACCCGTACCACGACGTGGCTCGCCGCACGATGCGTGGATTTGGCGGCTTGATCACGTTCCTGGTCAAGGATGCCGACTGGCGTCAAGCTGCCAAGATCGTTGATGCGGTCAAGCTGCCACGGATCGGTCCAAGCCTGGGAGGTGTGGAATCGTTGATCGAGCAACCGCTGGTGATGAGCTACCACGAATTCTCGCCCGAAGATCGCCGACGATTCGGTATCACCGATAACATGATCCGACTCTCCTGCGGCATCGAAGACACGCAGGACCTGATCGACGACTTGCGACAAGCGTTGGAGCAGCGGTGAGGGGAGCGGAGACGGAGGGGTGGAGTGGTGGAAAGCGGGCGCGGGAGAAGGATTGGGAAATACGTAACACTTTAGCCGTGTGCAGTGCACGGTGCCTTTGTTTTCACCAGGTAAGGCGTGCCAGGGGGTAAACCGACCGGAATAGCGAATGGTGAATGATGAATGGTGAATAATTAACGACGGGAAGGTGGATGAGAAAGCCAATCATCGGGGCGTTCCACTGCAGTGCAAGAACAGAAAAAGGGCGAATCGCGAACCGTCAATTATTCACCATTCCCCATTCACCATTCCCCATTAGCGATTGACTTGGGAGCCATGCATCGTGCATCCGGTACCGTCAGCTCAGAGATCTTCCTCGGTTTCTTTGCTGTCCTTACTGCCAACGGCTAGACAATTACGGAAATACTTTAACGCGGTCGCTGGAGGAAACGAAGAAAGGGACGTGGGCTGGGGGTGCTCACTTGGGTCGACTCACTTGGACAGCGGGAAGAATTCTGAAGTTATGTCATTCGAATTCGTTCTTATTTCGCATTCAGGTTTTCGGATTTCGGAGTTGTAACATGCACGCGCCGTATGCGCATGCCATGGGCCAAGACGTTACATGGGGCGGTCGGCAACGATGAAGTTTCGCACACGAGCAATTCATGTCGGTAACGAGCGAGACCCGCAGACGGGTGCGGTCGTGCCGCCCATTCACGTGGCATCGACCTTTGTGCAGCCCGGAGCAGGGGAGTGGGGTGCATTCGATTATTCACGGAGCGGAAATCCCACGCGCAAGAATGTGGAGCAGACTCTGGCCAGTTTGGAGTCGGGTAGCGGTGCCTTGGCGTTTTCGTCGGGCATGGCGGCCATCCATTGTGCCACCATGCTGCTGCACGCAGGCGATCACATTCTAGCCAGCAACGATATCTACGGCGGTACGTACCGCTTGCTGCACAAAATTGTCGACCGGGCCGGAATTGTTGTCTCGCTCCACGACAGCACCGATGCCGACTCGTTTGCCCGGCAGATAACGCCCCACACACGACTGGTGTGGATCGAGAGTCCCGGTAACCCGCGCATGTCGATCACCGATATCGCCTGTTGCGCTGACCTGGCTCACCGGCATGGCGCGCTGCTGGGTGTCGATAACACATTCGCCACGCCTTCGCTCACCCGACCGCTGGAACTCGGGGCCGACATCGTCATGCATTCCGCCACAAAGTATCTGGGCGGGCACAGCGACTTGCTCGGCGGCGCACTGGTCGTGCGGGACGAGGAGCTGTTTAAGCAGCTCTATTTCATTCAGAATGCAACCGGCGCGGTATTGAGTCCCTTCGATGCATTCCTTCTCAGTCGCGGCCTCAAGACACTGGATCTGCGCATCCGCGCTCAAAGCGCAACCGCACTGCAGCTGGCCCAGTGGTTGGCGGCGGACCCGCGCGTCGCACGCGTTCTCTATCCGGGCCTGCCCACGCACCCCGGGCACAGATTGGCCGCGAAGCAGATGAGCGGCGTGTTTGGGGCGATGCTCAGCTTCGAAACCAACGGCGACTTCGCGGCGGCCAAACGCGTGGTGCAAGCAACGCAACTGTTTCAACTAGCCGTGAGTCTGGGGGCTGTGGAATCGCTCATTGAGCAGCCGGCTGCCATGTCCCATGCCAGCTACGATGCGGCGGACCGAGCCCGTCATGGCATTGCTGACGGGCTGATTCGCCTGTCCGTTGGGTTGGAAGATTTCACGGATTTACGCGAAGATCTCGACCAGGCGCTCGGATAGAACCGGACACAAGTGGAGTCTTGCTCGGATCGATCGGCGTGCCGTGCGCGCAGGGCGTCGACAAACGGATTCCCAGCGGAACGGCGCCGAGGTTGCAGCCCAGACTGTGCATGTCTACCGCAGCGGATTCAAAGACGGCACGATCGGTCGCGCAGGGGCTTCCTCCGCGCTGACTTGACGTACGACCGAACCCGTTGTGGGGGCCAAGGGAGCCAACGAACGCAACGTTGCTGAAGCAGATGTCGATTCATCCTGCCGGGCCACGCGATCCGGTGCACGCTTGCTCACCACGCGATGGGCGGACGCGGGTCGGGTACGCGGTGTCGAGCGTCCGGCCCCTTGCCGTGCGCGAGCTTGCGTCGGTTCCATGGTTGATTCCGGTACCGACGGCATCTCCTGTTCGACGGCCGGCGTCGGCTCCATCGGCACTCCTTCCGGATACCCTTGCATCTCGATCATCTCTTCTCCCATCATGCCGTTTGGACCGCACGTTGGACATTTCGAGTTGACCGGTCCGCAACAGCAGCGGTGGTGTGACCAGAGGGGGAGAATGTGCGAGTAGTAGGCGACCGGCAACAGGCACTTCTTGTCGAAGGTGCTGCGCTGTAGTGCCGCTTTGTAGATCTGGTGTCGCGCGTCGCACCCAGTATGGCCAGGAATAATTCCTGCCAGAGCACTCCGCAGGCTCTGTGTGACACTGGGCAACAGCGAGTTGCAGCAGGCTCCCCCGCCGTACCCCTGACAGGCCTGGCACTCCTGGCAACCGCAGCGAGATCCGGCGGCACTGTGTGCGGTTTGGGCTCGCAAGGAGGTTGTCCCGAGTAGCATGACGGAGACGATCAGGGCCGTGCGCACAAGTCGCATTTTCATACCTCCCCTGCGGAGTTGGTCAGCTGTTTTTGCACGGCACCATAGCCGCGTTCTGCCCGGTCTCGGCCGCGGCGGCCGTCGAAACGGTCTATTTCCGTTGCGAGCCAGCCCGATGCGAGCTAGCCCAGTAGGAGCTAGCCCAGTGCGATGTCCGGGTATTCGTTAACAAACATCGAACAGTTAGGCGCCCGTCGACCAATCGTTTCCCAATCATCCGTACACTTTACGCAAAACCCCCATACTCCAGTCGCTGCGCGATGCGGAACGAATGCCAGGTGACTCGTGGGAGAGTCACAGCGAACCATCCATCCTAAGTCCGTTCTTCCATCGTCCATCGTCGTTATTTCTGATTCCCGGGTCAGCCGCAGCGCGGCAAGCAGCCGCAACGGATCACCGCGGCAATGCGATCGTCACCCTACTTCCGGGTAGTCGACGGGATGGCGTTACGGCTGCGGCGGGCCGTTTTCTCGTGGATCGTCCGCCTTGTGGTTTTGCTTGGCTTCGCCCACGCGTTGACCACTGCCGGCGGCCATCGTGTCACCTCCGCACCGATTAACCGCTGTGGCGACACCCGCTTGTAAACGGGGCAGGGCCACGGTCTAATCGGTGCGGATCGTGACTGGGACTCCAACCTTTGGGTGGCGGGAACGTGGACCGCTGGAGCCTCAATCCGACCCCGCCTGATCGTGGTCGTCTTGCGAACAAGGACCGGCAAACGCTCCGCATTGCCCTGGATCTTGTTCGATACCAGGATCTTGCTCGATGGACCGTGGGAAAGCGTGTCATCGACGTGGCCGGCCCGCAGGGGCATGGCACGTCAGCGGGCCCCACCCTCCAGGTGTTCCCCCGTTTCAAGGGTTGCCCGGGTCAGGGTCTGTCAGGGAGAGCCGCGGTGCGGATGGTGTCAAGCGTCTGTGGGAGCCATCTGCACACCCAGGTCATTCCACGATCGTGAAGTTGGTGCGTGAGCACCGCACGCAGGGGCAGAAGTGCCCGTGTGACGTGAACCGGTACCTTGTCGGGAGATTGACAACAAATGGAAGTCATCATCAAGCAAACGTATGAAGAGATGAGCCGCGTGGCCGCTCAAGAGGTGGCGCGCCTGCTCAACACGAAACCGAACGCCGTCTTGGGAATGGCCACCGGTTCCACGCCACTTGGTTTGTACCAGGAGCTGGTGCGCATGCACCGCGAAGAAGGATTGGATTTCTCCCAGGTGACGACGTTCAATCTGGATGAGTATGTGGGCGTGGCTCCGAACCATCCGCAGAGCTACCACTACTTCATGCACGAGAATTTCTTCAAGCATGTGAATGTTCCGAAGCAGAACATATACATTCCGTCGGGGAACACCAGCAATTACCCGGCGTTCTGCGCCTGGTTCGAACAGCGGATCGAGGAGAGTGGCGGCATCGATATCCAGATTCTGGGGATTGGCTCGGACGGCCACGTGGCCTTTAACGAACCGGGCAGTTCCCTCACTTCCCGCACGCGACTCAAGACGCTCGCCAAGCAGACGATCGACGACAATGCGCGTTTCTTTGAGCGGGCTGACGATGTCCCGATCTACGCGATCACGATGGGAGTTGGCACGATTCTGGAAGCCCGCGAGTTACTGCTGCTGGCCAATGGCGCGAATAAAGCGTGGGCCGTCGCCGCGGCAGTCGAAGGCCCGGTGACGGGCATGGTCACAGCCAGTGCTTTGCAGATGCACCCCAACGCCAAAGTCTTCGTGGATGATCCAGCAGCAAGTCAGCTGAAAATGCGCGAGTATTACGACTGGATCGAAGAACATCGTCCCGGCGCACCGCGCTACTGATACGGCACTACTGATACGGCAGGATGTGTGACACGTGACGGCTGATGACTGAAAAAGGCTGCTTGCTGGTCGGGTAACGCCCGGCGTGTGGCCATCGTTCCTGAGCACATTCTGGGGAGCAAACGATGGAGATTCTCGAGCGATTTTTCGCAGAAGCTCGGCGGCGCGATCAGGCGGTCGTACTGCCGGAAGGGGACGACGCGCGCGTCATCGCGGCGGCGCGCAGGTTGGTGGACGCGGCGATTGCGCGTCCGATTCTCCTGGGATCGCCGGGCGTGATCGCTCAAGTGGCGGAGCAAGCCGGAGTCGATTTGCAGGGTATCACGTTGATCGATCCGGTGGACAGCGACTTGTTTGAGCGGTACGTACAGGCCTACGTTGAGCGGCGCGAGGTCAAGGAAGGCATCGCGCGGCGGATGGTCAAGAAACCACTGTTCTTTGGCGGCATGATGGTTGCCCAAGGGGATGCTGCCACCATGGTGGCGGGGGTAGCGCACGCCACGGCAACGGTCATTCAGGCCGGCGCGCTGACCATTGGCCTGAGTCCCGGGATCGCCACGGTTTCCAGTTTCTTTCTCATGGTTCTGCCGCAATTCCAGGAAGTATCACATCGCCCCTTCATCTTCGCCGACTGTGCCGTGACCATCGATCCCGACGCGGCCCAGTTGGCCGACATCGCCATTGCCTCTCATGCCAGCGCCGCGAAATTGCTGGGGGAAACGCCACGTGTCGCCCTGCTGTCCTTCTCGACGCTTGGCAGCGCAGCGCACGAGCGCGTCGACAAGGTCACCGAAGCTCTCTTGTTAGTCCAGGAGCGAGCGCCCCAGTTATTGGTGGATGGCGAGTTTCAAGTCGATTCGGCCATTGTGCCCGCCGTCGCCGCCAAGAAGGTCAAGCGTGCCAGCGAGGTGGCGGGGCGGGCCAACGTGCTCGTCTTTCCCGACTTGAACACCGGCAACGTGGCCTACAAGCTGACCCAGTACATGGCGGGTGCGCAGGCCATCGGGCCGTTTCTGCAGGGTTTCGCCCAGCCGATTAGCGATCTGTCGCGTGGTGCCAGCGCAGCGGACATTGTGGCCACCACGGCCATCGTCCTGGCAATGTCATGACCGATCGGCGGGCAGACATCGTTGGGCCTGGCGATCCAAGCGGGCGGCTCTCAACAGTCGGCCCGAGCGAACATAGACAAAGAGTTTCGAAGCATGAAGATTTTGGTCGTAAATTGCGGCAGCTCTTCCATCAAGTACCAGCTCTACATGATGCCTCAGCGCACGGTGCTGGCCAAAGGCCAGGTCGAGCGCATCGGCGAGCAGGGTGCCGCGCTTCAATATGAAGCGGGGGGCCATGCATACCGAGTTGCAACAGGAAGTTGCCGACCATGAACAAGGCATGCGTCTGTTGCTCAACAGCCTGGTGAGTACCGACGATCATTCGCTCGATGATCTGTCCGAAATCGCGGCCGTGGGACATCGCGTGGTGCATGGAGGCGAGGCCTTCACCGGCTCGGTGCTCATCAACGACGAGGTGGTGCGATCGATCGAACAGTGCGTCGACCTGGCACCATTGCACAATCCCGCCAATCTGATCGGCATACGGGCCGCCATGCACGCGCTGGAGAATGTACCGCACGTCGCCTGCTTTGACACGGCGTTCCACGCCTCGATTCCCAAGGTCGCGTACCTCTACGCGCTCCCCTACGACGTCTACACGCGATACGGCGTGCGCCGCTACGGATTCCACGGCTCCTCGCACCGCTACGTTGCCGCCCGCACCGCTCAACTGCTGGGCAAACCAGCGGACGAAGTCAACTGCATCACGGTCCACCTGGGCAACGGCTGCTCCATGACCGCCGTACGTGATGGCAAGTCGGTCGATACGTCGATGGGTCTGACCCCGCTGGAAGGGCTGGTGATGGGGACGCGCAGCGGCGATATCGATCCGGCGATCCTGTTCTACCTGGCGGACAAAGGGTACGACATCGAATCGCTCAACAAGCTCTGCAACAAGGAAAGCGGGCTGCTGGGGGTCTCGGGAATCTCCAACGACATGCGCAGCTTGAGCGAGGAGGCGCAGGCCGGCAACGAAATGGCGGAACTGGCCATCGACATTTTCTGCTATCGCGTACGCAAGTACATCGGCGCCTATCTGGCCGTCCTGGGACGCGTCGACGCCGTCAGCTTCACGGGCGGCATTGGCGAGCATGCGCCCGGCGTGCGAGCGCAGGTGTGTGCGGACCTCGAGCCGCTGGGCATCGCACTCGATCTGCAGCGCAACCTGGAAGCGGTCGCCGGGGAAGGAACGATCAGCACGCCACAAAGCCGAGTCCAGGTGCTGGTCGTCCCCACGGACGAAGAAGGCGTCATTGCCTCGGACACTTTCACCATCGTCGAACAAGGACACAATCGTGACGGAGAACGTTGACTATCGCCATCTCACCGCAGACGAAATCCTCACGCTCCAACGGCAAGATTGCTCCGTGGATGACGGCGACTGGACAGGAATCCAAGTGGCCGATGGCTTTCAGGCTGCCTGTGTCCGCCACACCCAATTTGGCGGGCAGGTGCGGATCGGAGCTCTCGGAGGAACGACCGCCAGCAGCGCTCCCGAACGGTCCGAAATACAGCATGCGCGCATCGTGAACTGTTCACTCGGCAACCACGTTCGCATTGCCAACATCGGTGTCCGCATTGCATCGTATGATATCGACGACGGTGCGACCGTGGAGAACGTGGGCACTGCTCGAGACTCTCGACGAGGCCACGTTTGGCAATGGCGTGGAGGTCGAAGTGCTGAACGAAGGAGGGGGCCGCGAGGTCACGCTGTTCAATGATCTCTCGTCACAATTCGCTCATCTGCTCTGCTTGCATCGCTATCGACCCCGCTTGATCGGACGACTCGAGCAGATGGCGGCCGTAGCGGTCCAGCAAGCGTGCGCAGCGCGCACGGAAGAGTTGGAGCCGGAGCCACGCTGCGATCGGTCGGGGAGATCATCGATGTCCACGTGGGACCGTGGGCAGTGGTCAGTGGCGCGACATCGCTGCGTCAACGGTTCGATATTGAGCTGCCAGCAGTCGCCGACGACCGTGGGCGCCGGCGTACAGGCTCACGACTTCATCATCGCCGAAGGGGCGTGTGTCGATGGTGGAGCGATGATCGCCAAGACCTATGTCGGACAGGGCTCGCGCATCGGCCGCCAGTTCTCGGCCGAAGGTTCGCTCTTCTTCGCCAATTGCGAGGCCTTTCACGGCGAGGCCTGCAGCGTGTTCGCCGGTCCCTACACGGTCACGCATCACAAGGGGACGTTGCTGATCGCCGGAATGTTCAGCTTCTACAACGCCGGCAGCGGTACGAATCAGTCGAACCACATGTACAAATTGGGTCCGGTGCATGAAGGGCGTCTGGAACGCGGCTCGAAGACCGGTTCCTTTTCGTACATGATGTGGCCCTGCCGCGTCGGGCCGTTCTCCGTGGTGCTCGGCAAACACACGCGTGCCTTCGATACCGGCGATTTCCCCTTCAGCCACATCGAAGCCATGCCCGATGGCCGCTGCTCGCTCATTCCCGGCTTCAACTTGACCACGGTCGGAACCGTGCGCGACGGCGCGAAATGGCCCTCGCGGGATCGTCGCCAGGGACCTGTCAAGCGAGATCGCCTCGTCTTTGATGTCTTCAGCCCCTACACGGTCGGTCGCATGCTGCGTGGGATCGACGTCCTGCAGCAGTTGCAGCAGAAGACCGACCGATCGGTCCATGCCGTGGCCATCCAGGGTGCTGAGGTCAAACGCGTGTTCTTGCGGACCGGACAGAAGTTCTATCGCCGGGGAGCGATGATGTACCTGGCCGACAAGATCGTGCAGCGCGTCGAGTCGGCAATTACGTTCCGGGATGGCGGCCACCGCGGACGCACTCCGCTCGTCCGCTGATGCCGTCTTCTGTGAACAATGGGTCGACATTGGCGGCCAGTTGATGCCCGCCACACGACTGGAAGACCTGGTGGCGGCCATTCAAGATGGTACCATCTCGGATCTGGCGGCACTCGATGCGCAGTGGGACCGAATCCTGGACTTGTATGCCGAAGACGAGTGGGCCTGGGTCAAATGGGCCTATCGCAAATTGACCGGGGTCGATGTCGAACAGGCTGCGACGAAAGACCTGCTCGATGTGGCCGACAACTTGCAGGTCCATCGCAAGGAGTTTCTGGAAGCAGTACTGGTCGATGCCGTGAAAGAGTTTGACAAGTTGAGCGCCGTGGGGTTTGGCACCGATGGGCCGCCCGAAGCAAACGCACTCGACTTCCAGGCCGTCCGCGGCGATTACGATTCCAATAAGTTCGTGGTGCAATTGCGTGCCGAGATCGAGGCACTCTCTGCCCGTGTTGAGCAATTCAAAAAACACCTTGTCCCGTAAGGAGCTGATCCATGTCGGATGTTGCTGAACGTGTGAAGCGGGTCACCGCCGAAACCTTGAAGGTCGATCTCTCCCGAGTCACGAATGATGCGCGATTCGTGGAGGATCTCGGAGCCAGTTCCATGGAAAGCGTGGAACTGGTGGCCGCCTTTGAAGAAGAGTTTGATATCGATATGGACGAACAGGCCGCGTTGGGCGTGAAGACGGTCGGGGATGCCATCGTCTTCGTCGACAAGATCGTCAACCGGTAACGGCTACGTGGCTCTCGGCGCGCTCCGCGACACGGCTCGGCCTCTCGCAACATCGTTTAGCCCGCAGCCGGAGGTTTTGAAGTTGCCCTGTTTGATGAACCGCAACGCGGTTCAACTCCACAGCCCAGGGTTGGCATCCACGGCGGTGGCCGTGGATGCCAACCCTGGGCCGACCACATGAAATCTCCCGCGACCCCAACGGGGTCGGACAAAATGCGGTCTCCCAACACACGGCCGCGTCAAAAGCGATCCATCCATTCGGCGGATGTACATGACACCACGTGCGACGACGGGGCCAAGTCGGTCCTGTCGCATCCCTTCCGGATGCCCCTTCCCTTCTCCATCGCGTCCCCAGGGTGCGCCGCGAAGCGCACGGCGACGTCTGGGCTGTGGTGTGCCACCACTTCGTGGTGAAGACATGTGCCATGGACGAACCAACTCAGATGTCGGGACTGTGATGTGAAACGTCTTCGGCGTAGGGAATTCCACGACCAGACGACTATTCGCGATCAAAGAGCCAGTGATTGTTTCGCCGATCCCAAGGAGCGTGGCTACCCGAGTATGGGCACCGTCGGCAGACGGTGCACGCATTATCTGCACGACCGAGTGTTTTCTGGACGGCTGCTCGGACCGCTCAGAGTCGCATCAGCTCGATGCTGCTGTACGAGACGACAGCTTGGGCGGACAATCCGAGGACATCTCGCGACAGCTGATAATTGGTGTCCATGGAAAACCGCTCCGTCGCGGCCGAGGCGCGTTTGATGGGGCGACCTTCAATCCAGATACTGATCGTCGTCCAGTCGTTTCCGCCCGTCAGCTTCTTCTGCTTGGAGGATTGGGAAGTGGCGGGGAGCAATTCCACGTGAATTTCCACCCGTACCGGCACATCCCGCCGCAAATTGAATTCGCTCCGTTTGATCGATGTGACGTTCTCGGGATCGTTGGCCCACTTGCCATCGACCATCTGCAGTCCGCTAAAGCGGCCGGAGAACGCGCCGAGCGTGAACAAGACGGACCGATTTCCCAGTGGCAGATTGACATTGGCGTTTTCTCCGGTCGTGCGACGGCAGACGAAACGGAGGCCGTAACTTCCCGGCAGATTCACGGGGAGCTCCAATGTCGAGCGTTCGGATTCGGTGGCCACGATGGTTCCGTCATCCAGGACATTCCACCTACCTGCCGTGGCTGACGTCGCGATCTGCCGTAACGTCTCGATCGCGTAGACATCGGTCAGCTTCACCCATTTGCCCTTGGGCGAACGACCCAACTCCAGCTTCTCCACCGGCCCGCTGACACTTTCTTCGACCTTCGCCCGAACCTCCTCATCAAGCGTGCCGTCACTCTTGATCAGCGTCAACTCGCGGAGATGCAGTGCGTAACCGAGCATCCCCAACTCGTTGCGCTTCGAGTACTTTGACTTCTTGGACTCCGCCTCCACGGCGTCCGCCAAGGTCAGCAATTCGTTTGCCATCTCAGGCGGTGTCACCGCGATTTCGACCAACGACGCGTCACCCGACTGACGCAGATGCGGCAGCGCTTTGTCATACTGGCCACGTTGGAGCAGCCAGAGTCCCAGTAATTTCTGTTGCGCCGCGGTGCCCGTACCCGCTGCGATGGCGTCACTCGCCTCGGCAGCGCGGTTGTATTGGGAAATCAGGTCTCGCATTTCCTTGGAGCTTTCGTTCAAGGCTTCCGCGCGCGCTTTCAATTCACTCGCTGCGCGCCGATCAGCCAAGACCTTGCGGCGGCAGCCGCTCACGGCGTCCAACAAGGCGTCGGCTTGCTGACGGCTCGTCGCTGATTCTCGCTCCAAAACCTCTGGCACCATCTCGATCATCGCGTCGCCCAAGGCAACGTAACGATCCGGGCTGGGGTGATCGGCTTTGGCTGCCGCCAGGTACACTCCCCCGCGCGCGTCCAACGCCGCCGCCGGACTCAGCGCTTCGATGTCCACCATCGTCGCGATCCATTGCTCAAGCCGTAAGTAATCGCTTTCAACCTCCGGCGATTGAACAATCCGCTCCACGATGATTGCCTGTTCCGACTCGGTTGTCTTCTTGCCGTCGGCACTGTGAATCTTCAGGTAGCTGACCAGTGGCTCGACATCCGAGGAACGGATCGCTTTGTCCCACGTCTCCTGGTCCAGCGCATCATACTCCGACTCGGTGCAGCAACCCGTGCGGCGGAGGTTCTTGAGGACACCGTCCGCGAGAATGAACTCATCGTGCAAAATCGCCAGCCGATACGCTTGCCGAAACGCCACGTACTGTTCCGTGGAAGCTCTCGGCATCGCTGATGCCACTGCGCGGATCTTGTTGAGCAGGGAACCCAATAGCGTCTGTTTCTTCCCCGGATCGGGTTCCTGGCTCCACTGCTTGTACTCGTCGTACTGGGTGTAAGTCGCCTCAAACTCCTTTCGCATGCGCTCCAACTCTTCCGCGGGAGGCCGTGAAGAGACGAGACGCTTGCTGTCGACTGCGCAATCGCACCGTGCCGCGTACGTCTTTCAAGGACCTTTCAAAATCTTCGAAATCGGGGTGTGTGATTCGAATCGTGTGATCACCCTGCGACAGAGTGACGGCAATTTGTGCGTCGTCCGCCGAGTCTGCCTCCAGCGTCAACGACACTTCGTGCCCATCCACCATCAAGGTCGCTCCCGCCCGTTCGGCAGCCGGCCAGACCAAACAAACGCGGGCCGACGCCCCGTCGATCAGCGAATCGACGTTCACAATGGTCCGCTTTCCAGTCGCCAGATCCAGCGGTTGATCGACCAATACAACGCCGCCCCGCATGACGCGGAGCGTATGTTCTCCCAGCGGCAGTGTGAAGACCAGCAACCCGCCGCGATCCGTTTCGGGATCGTGCTGCAGATCCATCGCCTTTCCATCCAGCAACAACGTGGCATCCTGGCGTTTGGCCACGTCCCAACGCACGTAGAGATCGCGTCGACAAATCCTCCATCGGCACAGAGACATGACCGATCTCGCCCAGCGTGACGGTCTGGGAGAGAAGGCTGGCGCCGTTGCGCTGGATGGATAACGTGTGCTGGCCCGCCGGCAAAGAAAACGTGATCCGTTCCCCATCCAAGTCGACGGAGTCCGCTGCCAGATCAACAGTACGCCCATCAATCTGAAGTCTCGTGCCCGCCCTTTGCTGCTGAGGCCAGTGCAGCACCAGCTTCGAGGAGGCGGGAAAGGGAGGGAAAGAAATGGTCAGTTCCTGGTTCGTACCTGCCTCAAGCGAAAAGCTTCCCTCCAGCGGAATCGCACCTGGATGCGTAACACGATACGTGTGAGTTCCGGGATCGAGTTCCCATTCAATTCTGTCTGCCGCAACCACCGCCGCACTCGCCAGATCGCATGTCTGGCCATCAATCTCCAACATCGCCGCGCCGCGTTGTGCTACTGGCCACAACAGCACCAGGCGATTGCCTGCTGGCAGATCATCGGCCGATGGCGGCCAGATTGCCACCACGATCGCGGTGATCAAACCGATGAATACGCACGCCGCGACAATCCCTACTATGGCGGGCAGGCGGAAGCGGCGTGCCCGCAGCACGCGGGCGAACGACTTGCCGACCGGCAAGGAGCCCGCGGTTTGGACGAACCGCGGATCGAAACCCGGGTCTTCCGCCATGTCCGGCGCGGAGGGCTCGGCGTCGCTGGTCGCAGAGAAATCGGCTGCCGGAACCGACAGGGCGGGCGGGGCTGGGACCGGCGGAATCGGCACAAACGGCGTCGCCGCAGAAGGCGTCTGCGGCCGCCTCGCGCAATTGCTGATCGTATGCGTTTTTCTTCTCGGCCGATAAAAGACACACCCGCGCCGCCGAAACTTCGTTCAGCAATTTCTGGGATAACGCCGCGCGGGGACCCGCCTGGAACGTCCGCAGATGCACCATCTGGCGATCCGCCGCGTTCTGAATCACCTCCCGGTTTTCCTCAAGCGACTTGATGCCAAGCAACCGATAGTGGTTGGGTGGTTGTTCGTCAGGAGGTATGCCGAGCCAGTGATAATAGGGGTCAAATGGCTCCCCAGATTGTGTCATCATCGCACCTCGGTGATCGCACTGGCAGCACGCACTCCAGTCCGAATGGGGTATCGATGTCCCCGGACATTCTCGATCGAATACACAGTATACCCTCGATATCCTTGAATATGTCGGCGAGATGAAAATCCGTCAATCGGGTGGGGCTTCCCGTCCGTACAGGGGGCCCCCGGCAGCACGTCGCTGCGCGCCCCCGCCCGCCAGGTACCGACGGCCTGCCAGATCGGCAGCATCGATACCGGCAGATTAAACGATCCCGGAGGCATCTGGCAGCGGATCTCTGTCCACGCCGACGCGACCGGGTGGGTGCCGCTGCCGCGCCCTTTGAAACGCGGACCTATACCAATAATGGGTTGAGCGTATATAATCGGCTGTTTGGTATTGAAGAGACAGGATCCATGCGCCGTAAACTTCTTAAATCCAAGATTCATCGGGCCACGGTCACCCAGGCGGACCTGCATTACGAGGGGAGTATCACGGTCGACCACGATTTGTTGGAGGCGGCCGACATACTGCACCACGAGCAGGTTGACGTGCTGGATATCACCAATGGTGCGCGTCTGACCACGTACGCCATCCCCGGACGGCGTGGATCGGGTGAAATCTGCATCAATGGTGCCGCGGCACACTTGATTGACCGTGGGGACATGATCATCATTGTCAGCTACGCTGAATACGACGAGGCGGAGCTGAAGGATTACGAACCTCGCGTAATTTTGGTAGATGAGCACAATCAGCCGCGCCGCCGTTCGCGAGCGGTGACCGCCCGGTAGCGGGCTCGTTCTGAACAGCTTTTTTCAGCGGGCATTTTGCCGCCGGCATTTTTCGTTGGGCATCCCCAGCTGCCCATCCTTCTGGAAACAGGGCTGTCGCCCCGTTCGGCACCGTAAGGAGAGCACGCAGATGACGCCGCACCGCACGACCATCATGGCCGGCATTCCCGCGCACAATATGGCCCTTTACCACCGCATCCGGTTTCTGGTGGGGGACCCCGCCGTCCTCCTGGACGTTCCCGGCCACGGTGGCCGAAATGCGACGTTGATCTTACGCGACATTGAAATGGATCGAGCTCGAGCCCAGGCGCGTGTGGACCACGTTGCCTGCCCGGCAGACTTCGCCCCCACAAGTGGACTTTCGGGCGACCGCGAAACGGCCACCGCGCAAGCTGCAGCCGAATTTCTTCGGCGAGCGGGGATCTCCGCCGTCACAGCCGATCGCACACTTCCCCTGATTTATGCCCATGCCTTACGCGAGGCGGGCCTGGAAGTCGAATGCGATTTGGAGATGGGAGTATCCGCACGGCGGGCCAAGGACGAAGCCGAGATCGAACACTTGCGTGAAGCCCAGCGGATCACCGAAGGCGCCATGGAAATGGCATGCGGCTTGATAGCCCGAGCCACCGCCAATCGCCAGGGCGTTTTGCAGCATGAGGGGGCCCCCTTGACGTCCGAGCGAGTGCGTGCGGCAATCGACGTGTGGCTGCTGCAGCGCGGCTACACCACTCCCGGGTCGATCGTCGCCGGCGGCCCCATCGGTGCCGACTGCCACAACTATGGCACGGGCGAATTGCGTACTGGGGAGCCGGTGATTGTGGACATCTTCCCGCAGAATCGCGAGACCCTCTACAACGGAGACTGCACCCGGACAGTCGTCCATGGTGAGATCTCCGCAACGTTGTCGAAAATGCGAACGGCCGTGGCGGCGGCAAAGGCGGCGGGGATTGCCGCCGTGCGCACGGGAATTACAGGGCAGCAGGTGCATGAAGCCACGATCGCCGTGATCCAGCAGCATGGCTTTTCCATCGGTCTGCCAGCCGCCGATGCGCCGGACTCCTACTGCGCCATGGTCCACGGCACCGGACACGGTGTGGGGTTGGAAGTCCACGAACCCCCCTTGCTCGACAAAGGCGGGCCGCCACTGGTCGCGGGTGATGCCGTCACCGTTGAACCGGGACTCTACAGCAAGGCGATCGGAGGAGTCCGGTTGGAGGACCTTGTCGTCACGACGGACGAAGGCTGCATCAACCTCAATCGACTGCCCGAAGAGCTGACGTGGAAGTGACATGAGGAGCGGCTTGCGCATGATTTGCAGAGGACCGCTGAGCGGACGCAACTGGCAGTTGTAACACGTCTCGCCGACAGACAATCAGCGAGATCGTCCCCCTCGTCACTCACTGCACATCTCGGAGATCAATTGGCGTGCCAGGGCGGCATGCAGCACTTCTGAGACTCCCAGCGGAAACTGAGTTCTCCGTTCCACGAAGCGTGATTCCTTGGTCGCGTCGACGATATTCCGCATGCCCCGCACGATGCCGATCATCACCGGCCCTTCACCGGGGGAACGGAGCGATTGATGCATGACCGGGCCCCCGCTGTCACCCGGCCACGACGTTGTGTCGACGAGAAATGCTGGATACGGCTTAATCGGTACCAGTGGGAAACTGGCGATCATTCCCGCTCGCAGGATGGGGAAGCCGGCGTCATTGGCTTCCGATCGTTCTGGAAAAACGGCTGAGCCGCACCGCGTCCCCCACGTGGATCTGCGCCAGCAACTCTTCCGTTGCCAGACTTGACAAAGGGAGCGCTTCGACATTGATCGACTCCGGTAGAGGAAGCACGCCAATGTCATGCTCCGCGTGTTTCCGCCACAACTGATTTCCGTTCTCCCGTATCGAAACACGAATCTCATTGCGCCGGTATGTGCCATCGTCATTGCGCTCGCGCGACACCAGCAGGAACGAGTCTCCCTGCATCTGCTGCAATACATGGTCGGCAGTGACAAGAAATCGACGCGTCTTTCCCGCGTCGGTTTCACAACTAACCACTGTCCCAGATGCCGTCGACGCGTCATTGGCTAACTTGTAGGTTGCCAGTACCAGTCTTTCCGCAGGCTCGTCGGCGCGAGCAAGGCAGAGAGGTACTCCGAAAACGAAACCCAGAAAAGTCACTCGTAGTATCGTGCGCACTGGGCTCATACCTCACAGACATCGCCATGTAATCGACTAATTTAGACCACTGATTCAAGCCTAATCGGAGAGCCCGTTCCTGTCACGGCGCAAAACGTTTCAGCGTCCCACGGGCAATTGCATCTCTGTCATGCCGCGCTGCGTGTTCCCTGGTATTCGTGGGCGCGGAAGTACTACCGCCCGAAGGAATGAGCCCACCAGATGTTGCCACCGGTGGCTTCGCACCGCCGCCTAGGCAAGGACAGATCCTCCCTTGTTTAGGCTAACGCGGCCGTTGGCGGCAGCCAAAACGGGCGTCACAGTGTCTGATTTGCTGACTGGGACGAAGAACATGGGATGACACGAAGATCTTCTGAGCCGAGATATTTTTTTGTCATCCTATCTTTTTGTCCCTCAAATGAATCGTGTGGGAACGTCGAGGAAGGGGCAGGTGAGGACAAAAAAATCGGATGACAAAAAAATATCTTGTTCCAGAACAGGGAACGCACCCAGAGAGTGGAGAATACGTGATGATTATGGCAACCGCCACTGGTTCTCGAGGTTTTCGCGCCCAGGGTCTACGTGTTTGTGCCGAACGCATTCTCATCACGCTCCAGGCTTGATTGGACCGTTGGCTCTGACATCTCCCCTTCCGCATTGCGCAATCCCGATTCGTTCCTCAGCGAGCGGTCGACATCCCAAACATGCGTGCACGTTACCAATTCGCACTCTGAGCCCCGGAAAAAACCCGCTTGGCCTGATCCCACGTGGCCCGGGACGTGTTAGCCTATGTATGTTGATAAGGGATCCAGGGTTCGCATCATCCATGACCTGCCACTCGCTGACAGAACAGTTTTCCAAGGGGAATCCCATGCCATCGAATCACGACGAACAAGACCCACATGACTCGTGGTGCCGGTCTTTTGCTGCTGGTGGCAATCGCGTTGGCGGTGTCCTCGGTCATCGCTCGCGAACCAGGGGCAGTCGCCGTCGGCGCCACTGGTATCGTGGCTGAAGCAGGTTTAGAGAAACTAGTGGGCCAGAGAGCGGACATTGCCGCCAGCGCGTACCAGTATCGTGCCGATCGCAAACCGGAGGAGAATCCGCCCGAGAGTTGGCTGGCCCTCATGCACTACGCCCACCTCCCGCTCAACAAACCCCTGGATGTGACGTCCCCGGTGTTGCAACAAGTCCTGTGTGGACTGTTGTGGGAAGAGATACGTCCCGTCTGGAAACTGGAGTTGACCTGGACCGCGGGCGCGGGCCGCCGACCTGCACCCGAAGATCTCGTAATCACGACGCTGGACCCTCTCACGACCGCCAGTTCCTGGTGGAACAATCTGACCGCGGCGTCAAAGACCGTCACACCGACTGTCTCCGCCGACGGAACCCGTTTTTTGTATGACTTGCAGACGAACACCTGCGGCATCGTCATCAGTGTCGGTGATGGGAAACTCGCTGCCGACTTCACGGCACCGGCGGTTCGCGTGCTGGTGGCGGACACTTGGAAAAAGATGGATTTCGAAATTGAGTGGGGATATGACCAGCAGACGGTCGGCAAAGACTACAGCGGGAGAATCGAAGTCTATGACGGCCGCGTGGCCCGGCTCAGTCCGCTCAGCGATGACGGCGGAACCACGATCACGACGCCGCGCTCGTGGCGTTCTCCAAGCACGTCCCTTTCACGCCGAGGCGTGTCGGGCAGTCTGTTGTACATGGGAACATCAAAGTGGCGGCGGACGCAGCCGTACACCAGCCAGCGGGACGATGTCGCTCGCACGATCGTCACGGTCTGGACCGAGTCCGGGAATTTTTCGTTTCTGGCAGCGGACCTGGAAAACGGGCCGATTCTGGCGCCCGAATACGGATTCTTTGTGCGCCGGACTTCTCCGCTGCCACCTCCGGAGGCCGAGGCGGCACAAGACCTGCGCGTGCCGCGATTCCTGCTCGCCGAGAAGATGCTCGACATCGCCGGCAGCCGGGATCTGTTGGGTTGGGGGAGCGATGCTACGCCCTGGTTCGGCGGTAACCCGACGGACACGGCGGTTTCCGTGCAAGGTATTACCGTTCCGGCCCGGAGTCTCGCCATGCATCCAGGGCCGACAGACGATGTGGGTGTCGGGTGGCGCAGTCCGATCGAAGGGATCGTGAAAGTCACGGCGAGCGTGGCGCATGGTCAGAATGGCAGCAACGGTATCGATTGGTGGATTGCGCGGGAAACCACGGACGCAGCGGACCACACTTGCCAGCGGCACGACGGACGGGCATGCCGCGGTGACGATCACGGCCGATACGGCGGCGCAGGAATTGGGCCAAGTCAGCGTCACGCCTGGCGACATGATCTCGTTGGTCGTAGGTCCCAAGGGTGCGCATCCGTGCGATACGACGATCATTTCGTTGGAGATCGCTCGAGGTGGGCGGGCAGTGCGCGGAACTGGAATCTGACGCAGGACGTGCTCAGCACATTGCACGCCGGCAATCCTCACGCCGATAGTCAGGACCATGCGGAGGTCTGGCATTTCTACCGGGAAGAGTCATCCGCGTCATCGCCTGGATTCCCGTCGCAACCACCCATTGCGTTGGCCTCGCAGGCCACCAGCGCCCGGGAGTTCCTTCAGGAACTCCAGGCCAGACAGCTGACCACGATCCGCCAACAAATTCGCGCGCATGAGGAGCAGACCTGGGAGGGTGCGGTCACGGCATTTCACAGCGGCACCCTGCCGCCACACCCCACACCTCCGCCGGGATTCGAGCCGAAGATGCAAGTACGAGGTTCCGTGCCAACGTCTGACGGCCCAGTGGAACCTGGGAGCCTGGCATCTGCTGCGGCACGCACAGCAGACACCCGCAGACCGGACGTCTGTGGTTCAACGACCATCCCTACGGCATCCTGGCGCCGAGACCTACATGGTCCTGGCGGCACTGGATCTGATGGGTTCGCACAAGGCGGCCGAGGACGGGTTCGACCAGTGGGTATCGCTGCCGATGGACCCCAATTCCACGGGACATCACGCTTGGGCGCTGCCGGACCGTCCCAATGGGCTCTTCTCCGAGGGACATGGCTGCCTCACCCATGCGGTAGGCCCTCCGGGTGCCGGCGGCCACATGGACGGCGTCCACGCGTTCGGCCCCGGTTCCATCGGCTGGGCGCTGACCGAGCATTACTGGTTGACCGGTGACCAGGAGTGGCTCAGAGCCTCTGCGCCGCGGATCACCGCCAATGCCCAATGGATGTTGCGTCAGCGTCGTTTGGTCACGGGTATGGTTCCGGGTGGCGAGCGGCTGTGGTGCAAGGGACTGCAGCCGGCGCTGCAAGTGACGCCCGACAGCGGCGGATTGTGGATGCAATTCTACGAATGCGAAGCCTACTACTGGGTCTCCGTGATGCGTCTGGCGGCGACGCTTGCGGCAGTCGATCCGGCCGCTGGTGAGCAGCTCATGGCCGAGGCCGAAGATTATCGCAAAGACCTGCAAGCTGCTGTCGAACGATCCATCGCGCTCTCGCCGGTCGTTCAGGTGCGCGACGGTACGTTCCACACCGTCATTCCCTTCGCCTGTTACGTGCGCGGTTTGGCGACCGGTGCCTGGGGCTGGCAGCGGGACGGCTCGGGCGCCCACGTCGGGCCGTTGTATTGGGAGACGGTCCAGTCGGCGGCGGCGTTGATCAGCCCGGCTGGCTTATTGTCCCCGGATGATGTGCGGCGTGCAGGGATACCTCGACGTACTGGAGGATCGGCTGCTCTTGGAGAACGCAAATGTCGGTGAGCCGAGACTGGTTCCTTGCCGGCTGGCAGTATCAGGGTGGACTGGAACGTACCTCGAACATGCACCTGGCCGCCGACGACATTCCCGGTTTCCTGCGTTCCTTTCTCAATTGCTATGCCATCGATATCCTCCCCGCTGACGGTTACGTGTTCAACGAGCACGCGACGCGCGGTCCGCCGGACAAGATCTTCGAGGAGGCAGCGTTCCTGGAGCGTTTTCGTAACCTGCTGGTGATGGAGGAGGGCGATACGCTCTGGCTCGCCCGGGGTACACCGCGCGCCTGGCTGGAACAAGGCCAGCAGATCACGGTGAAGAACGCACCAACGCATTTTGGGACGATCGCCTACGAAATCGTCTCCGATGTGGACCACGGCACCATTACCGCCACGGTGGAACTGCCTGCGCAGCGTACGCCCAAGATGGTGCGATTGCGACTGCGACACCCTACCGCGGCACCGATTGACGGTGTCACCGTTAATGGTCAGGCGTGGACCGGCTTTGACCCCGACAAAGAGACGATCGACCTGCATGGGCTGACCGGCAAAGTCGTCGTGCAAGCCGCGTACCAGCCAATGTAGAACGGAATTCATTCCGTTTGTGCAGCTCCCATCGCTCCCCACTTCCCCTACGTAGAACGGAATTCATTCCGTTTGTGCCGATCGACTCAGCACCGCGTCTGCCGACAACAACGACGCAGGCGGAGGCGGTCCGCGTTTGGATTGACCTGATGAAGTCGGCTGACAAGCTGCTCTTGGCTGGCCTGGTTCGAGAAGTCGGCCGGAGTTGGCTCGGGAGTCGTACCGGCGCTGGCATGCGGAGCAGTCTGGGCCGCAGCGAACATCTGATGCGGCTGGCATCAGGCTGCGCGCGAGGAGAATAAATCTACATTTGAGAACCGCGTCACGACCTCTTCGATCGTCTCAAACAGTTCTTTGGCCCGAACCGGCTTGGCCACATAGCCGTCCATGCCAGCGGCGAGACAGCGCTCTCGGTCCCCCTTCATGGCATGCGCCGTCATGGCGACGATGGGGAGATGCCCGCCGACATTCTTTTCATGGCTCCGGATGGCTTGAGTGGCTTCCAGGCCATCCAACTCGGGCATCTGCACATCCATCAGAACGAGGTCGTATTTCTTCGACAGTGCGGCCGCCACCGCCTCTCGGCCGTTGACCACCACATCGACCTGGTGGCCGTGCTTCTCGAGCAATCCGACCGCGAGTCGCTGATTGACCAGGCTGTCTTCAGCCAATAGCAGTCGTAGCGAACGACGGAGACCTGCGGCCCCAAGCTTTTCATCGATCTCGGCCGCGTCAGCCGGAGCGGTGATACCGAGCGCCGAGGCAATGGCGTCGAACAGTTCCGACTGCTTCACTGGCTTGAGCAAATACGACGCGATGCCCAGTTCGCCACAACGCGCAATGTCTCCCGATCTCCCTCCTGACGTCAACATCATGATGAGGGTGCTTCCCAGGTCCGGATCACTCTTGATTTGTTGCGCGAGGGCGAATCCGTCCAGTTCGGGCATGTTGGCGTCGGTCAGGACGAGATCAAAAGGGAGACGTCTCACGTGCGCGGCTGCGCAACGCTGCCAGCGCCTCCGGTACGGACGGCACCGCGACGGGAAGCATGCGCCAGTTCGTCAGCATCTCCGCCAAGATCAGCCGGTTGGTGGCGTTATCGTCCACGATCAGGACCCGAATACCCTCGGCGGCCTCGCGGGGCCGATGACGCACGGAAGCGGGGGCCGCTGCGGCAACTCCCAATCGCACCGTGAAATGAAAAGTGCTCCCGCGACCAACCTCACTCTCCACCCAGATTCTGCCCCCCATCGCCTGGACCAGACGGGACGAAATCGCTAAGCCCAGGCCCGTGCCGCCATGCCGGCGAGTGGTCGAGTTGTCGGCCTGCTCAAAGGCATTGAAAATCGCGTCTTGCTTGTCGGGGGCAATACCGATGCCACTATCAATTACCGAACAACACAGTATCGCCTGTTCTGCGTTCTTCTCGAGGCAGTCGACACGCAACAGGACTTCCCCCGCATCGGTAAATTTGACGGCATTCCCGACCAGATTCACCACAACTTGCCGCAGGCGGTTCGCGTCACCAATCAGCCATTCGGGCACGGCGGGTCGGATCTGGCAGACCAGTTCCAGATTCTTTGAGTGTGCGCGCGCAAGCCAAGCGACTTCATCGTATCCCCAAGGATTTCGCGAATTTCAAAGACGATCCGCTCCAATTCGAGTTTACCGGCCTCCACCTTGGAGAAATCGAGGATGTCGTTGATCACGGTCAACAGCGATTCACTCGAGTCGCGAACCATTTTCAGGTAATCGCGCTGCGTTTCGGTCAGCGGTGTGTCGAGCACCAGTTCCGTCATGCCAATGACCGCATTCATCGGCGTCCGAATTTCGTGGCTCATGTTGGCCAGAAAATCGCTCTTGGCACGACTGGCCGCTTCGGCCTCCTGCATGGCGGCCTGCAGCCGCGACTCAGCCTCTTTCCGGCGAGTGATATCGCGAGAGATGCCAAACGTGCCGACAATCTCACCATCGGGACTGTACAACGGCACTTTGTCGGTCAACACCCAGGTGACTGTGCCGTCCGGCCAGACCTGATCCTCCTCGGTGTCGACAGTGAGTCGTCCCGTTCGCATGATCTCCTGTTCATCCGCCAGGTACTTGCTGGCTCGCTCGGCATCGTAGAGATCGAAATCCGATTTGCCGACAGCCTCCGCCGGGTCCGACATCCCATAGTAGTTGGGCCAGTGCTTTGCTGATGCGAATGAAGCGACTCTGCGCATCCTTGAAAAAGATGAAATCAGGTGCGTGTTCCATGAGCGTCGAGAGCAAGAAGCGTTCCTGCGCCAGGTCCTTCTCGGCTCGCCGTCGCTCGTCAATCTCGCGCTTGAGCACTTCGTTCGCCGCCGCCAACTCAGCCGTCCGCTCCTTGACACGCTGCTCGAGTTTCTCCTGGGCATCGCGCAGGGCCTGTTCCACTTGCTTGCGCTGACTGATATCGCGCACCACGGCCTGCAGAATGCTCCCTCCTTGGAGATCGACGCGAGCCAACAGTACGTCGGCCATGAATTCCGTACCGTCCACGCGACGGTGTAGCCATTCGAAGCGAGCCATTCCGTTACGAAACGCATCGGCGATCCGCGCATTGGCGGCCGTGAGTGAGTCGGTTCCGTCCGGCTGCTGCGGTGGCGACACTTCGCTGGGATGTTTGGCAATGAATTCCTCACGGGTGCGGCAGGCGAAGAGCCGCAGGGTGGCTTCATTGCACTCGAGGAACCCCGTCTCCCCGAGCAACATGATGGCATCACCGGTCGACTCGAATAGCTCCCGATATTTCACTTCCGTGTCGCGGATCGCCTGCGGCGTCCGCTGCTGCGTGCTACCGCGCTCCGCAATTTCGCGTTCCCGTTCAGAGACTCTCGGATCCGGCGGCGCTGGCTCCCCTGATTCGGAATGTCCCTTCTCGGTCATGAGAACTCGGTCTCCTCCCGGTCTCCTCCGCATGCTGCGCGGGATACGCCGGCTCTTGATTGCGCAACAACTCCACCACCCTCCTGAGTGGTCCTCGACAGTTTCCAGAACAGCCAGTGCCGGTACGGAGTGTGGCTGCATCTGTTACGCGTTTTGGGCGCCCTCGTGATGACAGGGGCCCAATATACCACCCAGCCGCGTCTATTCTACCAAGTTGCCTGTATGAAGGGGAAGATTTGGCGGCAAAACCGTGTAAGATTCCCTGGTCGCCGTTGTGTATTTCATAGCAGCTGACTGGCAGCAGTGGTGGGCCGAGCGTCGAGCCCGGCGCCGGTCCCGCCGCGTAGCGGCGCAAGAACGGGTACGCGGTCCACCACTACGACGCGGTCGTGCCGGACGGTTGCCATCAGCCGGCACGTGGCCACGACCGCCAGCACACCGCGCGTCGCCTCATGTGGCGTGGCATGCGTCGACTCTGGCACACCGTTGTCGTGAAGACATCCGTGGTTGACGCACCGAATCAGCTGTCGAGCCGCCACGCGAACTGGCTCCGCGCGCCGCCAGTGTCGCTCGAGGTTGGCTATGTCCTCGACGCTCGCTCAGCCTGGCACCCTGGGAGGTGGTGAGCGGCGGTGTGCTTCAGCACTGGCTCCGCTCGCGGTCAGTGTTTTTCGATGTTGGCTAGTTTTCGACGCTCGCTCAGCCAGTGGCACCCGGCGCACACGGTCGCGGTGTTCGCCACCCCTTTGTGCTCGCTACGCCATCGCTCATTCCGCATTCCGCATTCGTTCGCGGGGAAGGCTGGCCAAGGGGACGGAAAGCCGCCCGCCAGCCAACGCCACGCGTGTTCGCATGCTGCTGCCTCGAATATGGCCGCGCGTCCGCGTCTAGCCACGAGAAATCCTGAAGCGCCCTTCTCGTGGTTGGCCAAGTCTTGTACGCTCGCTCAGCCGATGGCACCCTGGGAGGTGGTGAGCGGGGGTGTGCTTCAGCACTGGCTCCGCTCGCGGTCAGTGTTTTTCGATGTTGGCTAGTTTTCGACGCTCGCTCAGCCAGTGGCACCCGGCACCACGGGGAGGTGGTACGTGAATAGCCGCTTCAGCACTGGCTCCGCTCGCGGTCAGTGTTTTTCGATGTTGGCTAGTTTTCGACGCTCGCTCAGCCAGTGGCACCCGGCACCACGGGGAGGTGGTACGTGAATAGCCGCTTCAGCACTGGCTCCGCTCGCGGTCAGTGTCTCTCGATGTTAGCTGTGATTTCGACGCTCGCTCAGGAAAGTGGCACACAGTATCCCAGGATTAAGGACGGTTTGGCTGACGAGTACTCGGTTGGGCCCGCGCAATTTCACCGATCGTCTGGCCGGCGGCATCCTGCAGCACCACCGTCAGCGTGGCGGTCCGAGCAGGGAGTCGGAGAGCCTGGTCCAGTACGATCGGCTGTCGTGGAGCCACGGCGGGAACAAGCACGTCGCTCTCGAGTAATTCACCCCCTACGTTCGTTGCTTCCCAGACCAATCGCCCCACGTGAAAGACCCCGAAGCGTCCCGACAACCGCAGTTGCTCGCCTTCACGGCGGCAAGTGAGCGGCTCGGAAACGAGTCCCGCCTCCGTGCAATCGACGACCGGGAAGTCGCCGCCAATCCGGCAGGCATACCAGTGATAGATCCATGTGTATTGCTCGGCCGACTGCAGGGATGCGAACGGACTGAGTATCTCGCTTTCAAAAACGTAAGGGTTTTCCGTGCGGTTGTCAGGCTGGTCGATCCACTTGCCGTAGGCATGGATCCGACCGAGACCATTGTGCCAGAACTCCACACTCGATCCATCCGGATACTCCTGCGACGGCTCGAACTGAAAGCGTTGCACGAACACGTCCCCGCGGCGACCGTCGACCGTTGCCACCCAACCTGCATTGCTATCCAACCCGATCTTACCGACTTCATATCGATACGAGACTTTCATCAAACGGCGCTGAGCGTCGACGCCAAACGATGCGTTCTGCTGCTCGCCAAAAATCACCTGGTAACCGCGCTCAAAGCGGCTCCGCGGATTGATGGGACACCAAGCTCGCATCAGCGAATTGTAATCGTCACTCTCCTTTAGACTGGCATCCAGTTGCGTATGAGCCCAGATACCCCAGCGGCGCGGTTTCGCAGAGATATTCGTCATGGTCGCTTCAACAGACACATGGGTCGAGTTGGAATGCAGCCGAATCATCCTGCTGAAGCGGATCCCACTCCGCGGATCGTCACGACTCGTCAAGCGTATCCCTGCCGGTTCGACATCCGTGTCGGCCTGATAAGGCTGACCATCCAGCACCGCGTCGGGAGGACCTGGCCACTGCTGATCGTTATCCCACCCCTGCGGCGCGGGCCAGAGCTTGTCGCCACCGTAATTGAGCCAGCCGCCGTCAGCAGCTAGTCCGGAAGGCGGCGGCAGCTTGCCGACCAAGACCGGGTTGACCCAGAAGAATTCCTTCTCACCCAAGGCGAACTGGACGATGCGACCGCCCAGGTCCGGTACCACGTGCAGGCGCACAACACCGTTGTCCCAGGCATATCCCTGCCAACCCCGATAGCTGGCCGCTCGCGGCGCGTCGGCACGAACGGATAGGCACGAGCAGGAAGCGACAAGAACAACGATGAGAGTTGCGGATTTCGATTGCATGCGTGCCTCCAAAGCGACTCCCGTACTTTTCCCGTACTCTACCACATGCTGGAGGACCCATGTTGGTCGTCACTTCTCCGGGAGCCGCGACAACGCCGCAGGCAGACATCTCAAGCCCTACAACAAGCAACAAGTAACCAATGACTAGTGACAAATGACAAATGACAACTAATCAGGCACTTGATCTTTTGGTTCGGGCAGCCAAAAGCAGAGCACGGACCCGATCGCATAGACAAACAGGGCGACGGCCGCGGCAGCCAGGGCCGTCGATCTTCCGGGCATCAGCGTGGTCAGCCAGGTGGTGAGCAAGGCGGCAGAAGTGCCCAGCATGCGTCCGCCGATATTCGCGGCGAAACTCTCTCCCGTGCCGCGCAGATGCAACGGATACACTCGCGGCAGGTAGTTGCCCCAGAAGCTGAACTGGGCGACCGTGAAGAGCCCCGCAAAGAAGATGCCCCATTTCAGCAGCTCCAAGTTGTCGCGCGCCGGATAGAAATAGAGCAACGGCAGGAGAATCAAGCCGGGGACCTGGAACAGACGCAACAGACGACCGACGGCTGACCACCCAGATCGCCAGCACTGCCAGCAGGAACCGGCCCGCGAGTCCGCCGATTTCCTGGAAAAAGTTCACCGTTGCCGCCGTCTCTTGCTCGATCTTTTTCTGCTCAGGGACTGGTTTGCCAGCCGTCATTTCCTTGACTTGTGGCAACGAGGGAACGATCCGCGGCGTGTGCTGCAAGGCTCCGAATGCGGCACCGTAGCTGCAGGCAAACATCAACGTCGTGATCATGGTCGTACGTCGCAACTCGGGCGCGAACAACTCGCGAATACTCGGACGCCGCAGCGTTCCCGCCGCCTTCTTCGCGGCCCACTGCGGTGATTCGGGCAGGAAAGGCCGAATGATGATCAATGGCAACGCCGGAATCACGCCGGATATCAGCGTGTAGCGCCACGCTTCATGGTTACCGTAGATCGGATACAGAAGGTCGCCATATTGCAGAACCAGGTAGTTGGCACCGGTGACCAGCAGGCCCCCCACGGACGAAAAAGCCTGCGTGAAACCAAGCACTGCTTCGCGCCGTTTCGGTTCGGGAAACAACTCGGCCAGCCAAGCCACAGCCGCCACAAACTCGACGCACACTCCGATGAATGTCGTACAGCGAAAAAACAGCAACATGTAGATCGACGTGGAAAAGCCGGACGCGCAGGCGGAGAACGCGTACAGCAAAATACTCCAGACGAGTACTCTGCGCCGCCCCAATAGGTCGGTCAGATAGCCACCCAGCAGACCAAAGATGCCGCCGGCCATCGCCGGCAGAAAGAACAACATGCTGACCCAGAACTCGAACTCCGGCGTCCCGGGCTTGGCACCCACCAGATCGAGCAAGGCGGGTCGTACAATCAGCGGCAACATCAGCAGTTCATAGATGTCAAACGCGAACCCAATCGAGGCGATGACACAGATGGTCCACTGTACAAACGTGAGTCGGGTTTTGAAGGGCATGCTGTTGGCTATTATCTCAGGAATTGAGCAAGAATGATGGTGAGCCGCATACTTGTGCCCACCCGACCGGTCTGGCTACGGTGCGTTCGGAGTCACGACGATGTTGTCGATGAAGATTTCTGCATTCGTGGCATTGCCGTACAACCCCGGACTCCCCATCACATTCGGAACTTCATCGCTGGCCGTGATCGTCCACTCTTGCGGCTCAGTCTCCTCGCGCGGCCATACCTTGCCGCGCAACATAGCCTTCCCGTCTTCGACCGACGCGCACAGTTTCACTCTGTACCAGACGCCCGGTCGCCAGGCAAACGCAGTCGTCTGTGCCATGCGCAACTGGGGTGGCCAGGTGCGGATCTGCAGTTGCTGTGACTCCCCCATGATATCGAGCGTGTAACGCTGGGCAATAATCCCCATGTCGGGCAGCTTGTCTGGGGTACCTGCCGCCTTCAAGTCGGCCTGGACGGTATAGTCGTGCAAGTCGGCCATCCCCATCCACGACTGACTGCGCGTACCCTTGGGGATCGTGGATATCTTCACGATCAAAGGCTCGCCGTCAACCGTACGCGGCTCGTGCCGATACCGAGCGCCGATCCAAGTGATCGGCAGTTGACCGTCGGAAAAATCGAACCGCCAGGGCAGGGGAGGCACAACGCGAACGCGTGCTTGCGTGGAGATGTCGCCAATTCGGGCCGTCACCGTGGCGGCAGTATGCTCCCCGCCCGTGGGCGATTGAAATTTCCCGTCGGTGTCGATCGCCCCGTCGCCTGCCACCGCAAACTGAATCACGTTGGCGGGATGCGGCTGCCGCTGTCCGTGTGCGTTGTAGGCACGTACTTCAAACTGCAGCGACTGGCCCGGCTGCAACAACGCCTCCGCCGGTACCAGTTGGATCGATGCTACGTCGGTAGCTGAGCCCGCCGAGGGCTCAGCGGCATCTGCGTTAGTGTTTCCATCGGTCGGAAGCCTGGCGGCTTCCGCTACGTCGGTAGCTGAGCCCGCCGAGGGCTCAGCAGACGCGGGCTTCGTTACCTGCTTCAGCGGAAGCCTGGCGGCATCCGCTACGTCGGTAGCTGAGCCCGCCGAGGGCTCAGCAGACGCGGACTTCGTTACCTGCTTCAGCGGCAGCCTGGCGGCATCCGCTACGTCGGTAGCTGAGCCCGCCGAGGGCTCAGCGGACGCGGACTTCGTTACCTGCTTCAGCGGCAGCCTGGCGGCATCCGCTACGTCGGTAGCTGAGCCCGCCGAGGGCTCAGCGGACGCGGGCTTCGATACCTGCTTCAGCGGCAGCCTGGCGGCATCCGCTACGTCGGTAGCTGAGCCCGCCGAGGGCTCAGCGGACGCGGGCTTCGTTACCTGCTTCAGCGGAAGCCTGGCGGCATCCGCTACGTCGGTAGCTGAGCCCGCCGAGGGCTCAGCGGACGCGGGCTTCGTTACCTGCTTCAGCGGAAGCCTGGCGGCATCCGCTACGTCGGTAGCTGAGCCCGCCGAGGGCTCAGCAGACGCGGGCTTCGTTACCTGCTTCAGCGGAAGCCTGGCGGCATCCGCTACGTCGGTAGCTGAGCCCGCCGAGGGCTCAGCAGACGCGGGCTTCGATGCCTGCTTCAGCGGAAGCCTGGCGGCATCCGCTACGTCGGTAGCTGAGCCCGCCGAGGGCTCAGCAGACGCGGGCTTCGATGCCTGCTTCAGCGGAAGCCTGGCGGCATCCGCTACGTCGATCGCTGCCGACTGCTGGTTCTCGGTCCCCAGACAGTACAATGCGCCGGTGGTCGGCAGGTAGAGTCGTCCGTGCGAGACGATCGGCGAGCCGCCACATTGCTCGCCACCAGGTAATCGAGTGCGAAAGAGCGATTTGACTCCATCTTCTTGGATCTGCAGTGTGTGAAAGACACCACCGGCCGTGCAGGCATAGATTTTGCCATCCGCCCAAAGCAGGCTGCCACGCATGGAGGTCCCCAGTTTCATCGTGGTGCCCATCTGCTGCCCGTTGCGGGCATCGAGGACGTGCAGCCCCGCGGCATCATCCACGACGTAAAGTCGCCCGTCGATAATCAACGGCGAACTCTTGCCGACCGTTAAGTCCTCCATCCGCCACAACTCGCCCGACTTGGTCACATCGCCCGTCTGACGACCGTCGATGGCTGCCATCGCGCCCATCGATGTGCCGACAATGTTTTCTTCGCTGTGTCCAATGTAGACCGTTTCATCGGCAACAATTGGCGACAGGTTCACACCCCGCCGGGAAAGCTGGTAGCTCCAGATGACTTTGCCGGTCCGCGGCTGCATCGCATAAACGCTACCGTCACCCGCACCAAAAACGATCGCGGCCTGACCATTGAAGGCCGTGACCAGAGGCGTGCTGTAAGTCGTGTCTTCCGGTAGTGGCCGCGTGCTGCTGATCCAGACCAGGCGACCATCGTTCTTGTCCAAGGCGAGGACCCGATGTGCGGGCAGGGCGGTCTCGCCCCAACCAGTCGTGACGCCACTGATGATTACCAGGTCTTCGAACACGACGGGTGTGTTGGTTCGGCCTCCGTAGGTACTCAACATGCCGAATTCCTCCGACAGGGAGCGAGACCAGACCGTGCGTCCCGTGTCGGCATCGAGGCAGGCGAACAGGCAGCACGACCCCAGGACATACAGCCGGCCGGCTTGCGGGTCCCCCTCCAGATTCGACCAGCCGATACGTTCACCGGGCACGTCGGACAAGAACACGTTGTACCGGTTCTCCCACAGCTTCGTACCGGTCGCCGCATCGAGACAGAGGACTTTCTCACCGTCGCGCGGTGTGCGTTTCTTGATCGCGTACGATCGTGTAGAGTTTTCCGCGCATCACGATGGGCGTGGAGATTCCCGCCGCTTCGACATTCTTCCACAACAGGTTGCTTCCCGCTCCACCACGCGGGTCAAAACGATCGATGAGGCCCTTCTCCCGCGATACCCCATTCCGCTCAGGCCCGCGCCAATGCGGCCAATCCAACGGGTCGAGAGGTGAGTCAGCCAGCGCCGGCACGGATAACAGCCAGACGATTCCAAGTCCGACGAGGACGGATCGCATGCCAGGACCAATCTTCATTCCGCTCTCCTCCAAAACAAGACGCTTTGTTGAACGAAGTCCCAGCGGGGATTGCGGTTGCCCGCGGGACGTATTTGGCAGGAACGCAGGCCACTCGCACGTATTTGCGGGAGCAACAAATGGAAACTCGGCCAGCTCCCGGCGGAACTGGACGAGCAAACCGGCACCCACGGAGACTCTGACAGCGTCCGGTCTCCCGCTGCAGCCGCAGTGTCCCGCTTGCGAAGCCAAGTTACGTGGAGCAAGATCGAACAGGCGCGTGGGACCGAACGCTGTTCGCCTTGCCGAGCACCCTTGCGGGTGATGCACGGGAAGCAGTTGTGTGGAGTGTCACCAATTTGTAGCACCCAAAACAGAAGTTCAAGGGCCGGATCTGTCGATCTACGCGGTCTCCATCGCCGGCACTCGACTTGCATCTGGCTGTAGGTGCTCGATAATGCTCGTTTCAGCTGTCGAGCGTCTTTGTCGACGATTCCCGACAACGCTTGCCTGTTCAGGTTCTGATCAAAGTGGGGGCCTGGTGCCCCGAGCGTTGGACAGCTGGAGGTCGGCACGTGTTCGAGTTGAGCGGCCCGGCACGATAAGGGGTAAATGAGGCTCGGCCAACGTTCGAAACGTGACTGCGATCGGTGGGCTCGCGGCTGTCGGCCACGAACCGGGGATCCCGACCGGCGTTTTGTCATTGAGACATCGGTTTCGAATTTGTCCCGTATCGGCCTTCGTTTCTCGGATCGTAGGGAATTCGGCTGGGCAAAGGACAAGCCCCGTTAAGGTATTGATACTATGGCCAAGCAGAACGAACCGCTCGAGGAACTCCCCGCCACTACGAAGGTGGCAGAAAATGTGGCAGAACAAGAGTCGCCGCAGGGGGTCGAGCCCGCACGCCGGCGAGGTTTGATCCGGCGACTCTATGATTGGGTACTCCATTGGGCCGAGACCCCTTATGGAACGCCGGCACTGTTCGTGATCTCCTTTGCCGAAAGCTCGTTCTTCCCCATACCACCCGACGTGCTGCAAATCGCCCTGTCCGTATCCAAGCCGCGGTGGTCGTTTTTTTATGCCGGCGTCAGCACCGTGGCGTCGATCCTGGGGGGCATCTGCGGCTGGTTCATCGGTTATGCGTTATGGTCCGCGGTCGGGGAGTTCTTCTACAGTCACGTGCCAGGGATCAGCCACGAGAACGTGGCCTATGTAGGAGAGATGTACGAGCAGCACGCATTCGAATCAATTTTAGCCGCGGCCTTCACCCCCATACCTTACAAAGTCTTTACGATCGCGGCGGGTATTTTTCATGAGTATGTGTCGCTGTACACGTTGATTTTAGCCTCGGCAATGGGCCGCGGAGGCCGTTTCCTGATGGTGGCCAGCTGCGTCTTCTTCTTCGGACCGAGCATTCGCAACTTCCTGGAACGGTGGCTGGAGGCAGCGACCCTCGTGCTGTTCGTCTTGATTGTGCTTGGTGTGCTGATGGTCAAGCTGTTGGTCCACTAAGATCACGATCCTTGCGTGAAAACGATCGACCGAATCGACGAGTTCGATGCTAAATCAGTACGAACAGATCCGAAACAGCGAAATGCCTGCAACGTGGTCGTGCGGCACAAGCGTACCAGAATAGTCCGATACCGCCAATCCCAAGAACTCTGCGGAAATCTCAGGCCACCGCTAACTGCGGCTGCACTCCCCAAGTCGACAACAGCGGCTTGCCCGAGCTAACATGACCGCCTCGACGAGCCACAGAGTTCGCGCATAGCGGAAGAAAACGTGATCACGATGTACGTAAACGAATGGAATGACCAGCACCAAGCCGGCAACTCGTGACCGGTGCCACGCCAATCCTGATCGCTTGAGCGGGCCGGATTTCTCGTTCATCGAGCGAGTCCCACGGTGACCTTACGTTCTATCTTCTCATCATCCGAGATCGCCGTGGACCACTCGTTTACGGAACAATCACGGCATAACAACCAGAATCACGGCAACCCAAGTTTTTATCGCGCCGAGCGACCAGCCGCATCACTCCGGCAGCGGCTGGTCCTTCGTTTCCGGAGCAAACGGTAGGACCAGCAGGCCAATCACGAATATGCTGCACATCGTCAGCCCGGCATAGCGCAACGGCTCCTTCGTGCCGCCATACACTTCGGTTGTCAGTACTCCCAGCAGGTAGGGGCCAATCGCAGCCACGAACCGCCCCACGTTGTAGCAGAAGCTAGTGCCGGTGCTGCGCAAATAGGTGGGGAACAGTTCGGGAAAGTAGATCGCATATCCAGCAAACAAAGAAAACTGACAGAACCCCATGATCGGTACCAGCACAAAGATCTGCCAGAACTGGTTGAGCCAGGCAAAGACCGCTACTGTACTGACCAGCGCCGACAGGAAAGCAATGGCAAAGGTCGGTTTGCGGCCAATCCGCTGGGCGAGGATCCCGAAGCCAAACATCCCCAGAAAGGCACCGCCGTTGATCATCAGCGAGGTCATGCCTTTCCAGAACGCCACGCGACCGACGACTTCATTGTCGGGCAAACCGGCCGCCGTGAAGCGAGCAGTCAGCACGTTGCCCACCAGGTCCATGGTGAAGAATCCAACCGCCCAAAGACCCACCACCCCGGAGAAAGCCAAGCCCAAGCCAACCAGGGCGTTCTTGCGCCACCGCGGATCACTGAACAACGCTCGGTAGGAACCGAGTTGCCTGGCCACGGCATCTTCGTGTGTGGCCGCTTCCCAGCGCTCCGGCTCTTTCAAACGCCACCGAATCACCAACGCCAACAGGGCCGGAATGGCTCCCACTACGAACAGCGGACGCCACATGTTGCTGACCAGACCGCTCTGAAAAAGTCCCCCCATCGCCATGGTCAATAAGGCTGCCGAGACATTCCCCACAACCGACAAAGCCTGCAGCGCACTCAAGGCGTAGGGCCGAGCCCGTTCGGGCATCACCTCTGCGACCAGCGCCACGCCCCACGGCAAACTCGCCACCGACCCCCAATCCCGTGAGAAAACGATATAAGGAGAAATCCCAGAACGATACGCTCAACGAACTCAGTCCCGTGAAAAGCGAGTACATGAGGATCGTGATCAGCATCGTTTTGGCCCGGCCAATCCGATCCCCCAACACGCCGAACAGCAGACCACCACTGGCCCAGCCAATCAGAAAGATGGAGGTAGCGTAGCCGGCGTAAGCGTCCACCATGGCCTTCAGCTGAGCCGGATCGCTCACGTGCAACAGGTCCTTCATCGCCGGCTGGCGAGCCAGAATGAACAGCTGTTGATCAAAGCAATCGAAGAGCCAACCCAGCGCCGCCACGGTCAGCACGAACCAATGATATCGATTCAGCTCACGCCACCAGGGAATCCGTTGTTCTTTCATGCAATCCACGTCAACCAATTCTCAGCTGCGGCCTCCCCCCGGGCATCCGGCTCGGCCTCGTGCAAAATCTCCCGTCACCGCCAGGGGAGCATGTCCTCTCTGCTCCAGCTGACCCAGCGTCCACCCCTTCTCCGCTCGACTGAAGATTCTACTCAGACAGGGGCCACTGCACACCCAACGGGAGCAGGGATTTTCTGGCTCTTCACGGTTCGTCGTGACAAGAAACGCCAGCCACGCGAAGCAGCTCCCACGCGGACGCCGTTCCATGGGCTCGCCAGCAGAGACGCTCACGGTGGGTAGAAACGAGGGGGCTTCAGGGTTTCTCGTGGCTCAACGGAGACGCGCGACCATCTCCGAGGCAGCAACATGTGAACACCCGTGGCGTTAGCTGGCGGGCACTTTCCTCGAGACGATGCGGGGACGCTCGCGGCGTCCCCGCCCTCCGCAGCGGCTGCCACTGCCGCCGTTTCAGTCTTTCAATTTTTCCGCCAAGTTGGCCGCTTGATTCCTGAACACTATGGCGTGGCGAAATAATCGCTCCCTGGCCGGCTTGCTACGACGGGCACGAGCCAACGCATAGTACTTGGCTGCCAACGCGGATTTGACCTTGAAAGCGTTTGCGATTTCACTTCTTCGAGACATGGGAACGGCTCCTTCAAGACCCGACAGCAACTCTGTGGACACTCCGGACCCGACGCATCCAATGCGTTGATCCGAGGCACGGGGCTGCGGGCGCGACGATGTGACCGCCGTCAGCGATAAGCAATTGGCGTGCCAGCCACGATGCTCCGCAGCGTCTGGGCCACTCGAGAGCAGTCCTCGCTCCGTGGGGCCCCCAGAATTCGACGCTGATTTCGCGAGAAAGTCTAATTGACATATCGAGATATCACGATATATTTAAACCAGGGAGTACATGCCCAATGCCAGACAAAGATTCGACCCCTGACGCGACGGAGTTGCTCAACCTCGACGTGCTTGGCGAGGCCGCTGAATGTTTGAGGACGCTGGCTCATCCACATCGACTTCGCATGGTGCAGATGCTGCTGCGAGGCCGCTACAGTGTGGGGGAACTGGCCCAGGCGTGTGCGATTCCCAGCCACATGGCTTCGGAGCACTTACGGTTGATGCAGCGGTGTGGATTGCTCCATAGTCAACGCGCAGGGCGGTGTACGTATTACGAAGTTGCGCAGCCACATTTGGCCGAGATCATGGCCTGTATTGAAGCTCGTTTTGGCCCTGACGTCTAACGGTTGATCGTCACTCAGTCTATTACACCACAGACTTCTACATGACCGGGGAATTGCATTGTCACGAAAACATCGCGCACGCTGGTTGGGCAAAGCCAATTTTGATTTATTGCTGGTGATCGGCTTGCTGCTTGGTTGGTTCGCCCTACAGTCCTTCATCCTGCCTCGGTTTGGTGTCTCGACGTGAGGCAGCAGGTCATGCGGGCCGAGTTCGGCCCTTGAGCATTCTCTGCCGGTCGACGAATCGATGGCGGGTGATAGGCTTCCGACGGAGTCTGAAGGACTACTTGGAGAGCGCGACGAGTCCTTCGTGGATCCGGTGCCGGCGGTCGAGGAAGTGACGCCGTCAAACCCCGGTGAGATGGGGGACCGTGTCTTGGACGAACCTGACGAGCGCGACGCGGAAGCAGCGAAACGACTGCCGCCCTCTGCCGGCGACTCGTCGGTGGAGTGCACCTGCTGCACCTGCACGTTAGCAGTGTAGGTTTGTAACCTGTGCGCACGTTGCGTGGATGTTGCAGAGCGTAAATTTGGGTCTACGTCGGCAATAATCGAGCATGATGGGTGCTGCCCAACCGGAATGAATTCCGTTCTACTTTGGCTGCGGCCAACTGCCGCGTTAGGAATCCTCATGTCCCACACACCCTTAACGATCGTCATTATTGGCGGCGTGGCTGGTGGTGCTTCGGCTGCCACGCGTGCGCGGCGTCTGAATGAAGAGGCGGAGATCATTCTGCTGGAGAAAGACGAATACGTCTCGTTCGCCAATTGCGGACTGCCCTATTACTCTGGGGGAAGAGATCACCCAACGGAGCAAGTTGTTGGTAGCGACCGCTGATTTCTTAAGTCAGCGATTCCGACTCGACGTACGCACGCGTCACGAGGCGCTGGGGATTGATCGAGCGCGGAAGATCGTGGTGGTGCGGGACTCCACGAAAGGGACAACCTATGAGCAGCCCTACGGAAAACTGATCCTGGCACCGGGGGCGAGCCCGATTGTGCCGCCGTTGGAGGGCATCGACACGGCCAACGTGTTCACGTTGCGTAATGTGGAAGACACGGACGAGATCCACGTGGCGATGAGGACCGTGGCCCAGAAGAGAGCCGTCGTAGTGGGGGCGGGTTTCATCGGCCTGGAGATGGTGGAGCAGTTGTCGCGGAAGGGGTTTGCCGTGGCGTTGGTCGAGCTGCAACCGCAGATTCTGCCGCTGCTGGACCGCGAAATGGCACAACCGTTGGAGCAGGAGTTGCGCGACCACAACGTCGACCTGTACCTGGGCCAGGCGGTGCAGCGGATCTTGCCCAGCGACGATGGCACGGTGACGGCGGTGGAACTGCAAGACGGCACTCAGCTGGATGCTTCGATCGTCATGATGGGGGTTGGCGTGCGCCCCAATCATCAGCTGGCTCAGAAGGTCGGTCTCGGCATAGGTGCCGACGGCGGCATCGAGACGAACGAGTTCATGCAGACGACGGATCCCGACATCTACGCGGTGGGAGACGCGGCTGAGTATCGGTTCGGGCCTACGGGTCAGCCAATGCGTAGTAGCGTTAGCCGGTCCTGCCAATCGTGCGGGCCGGCTGGCGGGAGAGCATGCGGCCACGGACTCCGCCTACCCGATGGCGGACGTCTGGGGCACATCGATTGTGCGGGTGTTCGGCCAAACGGTGGCCATGACCGGTCTGTCTGCCTGGCGAGCCAGAAAATTGGGACTGGATGTGCAGAGCGTGACCGTCGTCGCCAACAACCATGCGGGTTACTATCCCGGCGCCGTGCCGATTACGTTAAAGGTCCTCTTCGAACGGCAGGAAGGACGCGTCCTGGGAGCGCAGGCGATCGGGTCCGAGGGCGTAGATAAGCGTATCGACGTCATCGCGACCGCGATGGCATTGGGAGCGACGGTTCGCGATCTGGCGGGACTCGACCTCGCCTACGCGCCTCCCTTCGGGTCTGCCAAAGATCCGGTGCACATGGCGGCTTTTGCCGCCTGCAACCAGTTGGACGGGATCACCGATTTCCTGGATGCGGACGCGGACCTGACAGGCATGCAGGTGTTGGATGTGCGGACTTTGCCGGAGATACAGAAATTGCCGTTTCCGGGTGCCGACCGTGTGATCCACATTCCCTTGGACGAGCTGCGCGACCGCCTGGATGAACTGGACCCGACCGCCGAAACGGCCGTGACGTGCCAGTCGAGCCTGCGAGCGCACGTCGCTTCCTGCATCTTGCGGCAATCAGGATTTCGCGAAGGTACATGTCGTGTCGGGTGGCGCGCTGGTCCGCTCCCGCGCTCTGGGGAGCCGCTGAGGCGATCGGCAGATTCAACTGTACCCTCGCCCCTGCCGGCGAAGCGAAATAGCAGGGGAGAGGGTAGGGTGAGGGGTGATAAGTTCTTATTTGCCGCTTGCCGCAGTGAGATTGCGTGAACTTGGGCACGTTGCGTTGTGGAAAATTCGCAACTCCATTCAATTCCGCCCGCTGGTGGCCGGCAATGTCGAGACCTCCTGGCGTTCATCGATTTTCTTCTCGATGTTGTCACCGACCTCGCGCGCAATCTCGGCAGCGTGTTGCGTATCGGTGCGAATCTTATCACGGTTGATTTTCACACGAACTTCGGTGGTCACACCCTCGCGTTCTCTTTCTACCGTGAACCAATCACGCTTGACCCCAATAAACCCAATCACGATGAGCAGCAGTGCCAAAGTGCCTAACGACTTACGCATTGCGTCACTTCCTTGCAGAACGAGATCTGACGACACGTACCTCTATTTCCGGCAACACTGCCGACGCGTGGGTGGAGCAGCCGAGGGAATCTACGTTCTGAATCGAATTTCGGCAATACCGAATTAGGCACCCATTGGGGATGGTGGTTGTCTGCAGCAGCCCCGGGCCACCGTAGCGTCTGTGGGGCCACATCAGCCACCTACGGAAATCGCCAGCGCGATGCGATCCCGCTGCGGGCCGTGCTCACTTGATCACTCGGTATTCCCGGTGACAACAGGTCAGGTGGACTTTTCAGGAGTTGCAGGGACCGTTACAGTTTCCAGCAGGCTTGGCGAAGCAACTTGTTGACACGCTCCACCTGAAGGTGTTCTTTCTACGGATCGTCGCAACTGCAGTTGAGCTCGTACCATGACGCAACCCGCTCGGGAAATGTTGGTTTCCAGCGTGTCAGCTGCTACGAGCCTCATCCACGACGAGCCTGGAGCTCCCCCCTTGTATTTGAAGAACACTTCTTCACAACCGATTTACCGACAGGCAATTCGAGCGGCTCTGCTCGGCTTGGTCGTAAATGTCGGCTTGGGGCTGGTCAAGCTGGTGGGCGGTATCCTGGGCAACTCCTTCGCCCTCATTTCGGATGCCATCAATTCGTTGGGGGACAGCCTCACCTCCACTGTCGTCGTGGTCGCGCTCCACTTCGCCCAGAAGCCGGGGGATGCGCGAGCATCCTTACGGTCATACGCGGGCCGAGGCCGTGGCGGCGTCGAGCGTGGCCATGCTCGTCATCCTGTCGGCCCTCTACGTCGGCTGGGAAGCGATCGGGCGGATTGGTCAGACGCACGACATTCCCCCCTTCTGGACATTGTGGATTGCGGGTGCCAACGTGATCATCAAGGAGTCCTTGTACCGTTATAAGGTCGGTGTGGGCCGCCGCACCGGTTCGATTGCCGTCATTGCCAACGCGTGGGATCATCGCGCCGATGCACTCTGTTCGGCGGCAGTGCTGGTCGGCTTGGGCATCGTGCGTTGGGGGGGGCCGCAGTACTGCGTGGGCGGATGAAGCCGCGGCCATATTCGTGGTCGCTGCCATTCTCTTTACCGGCGTCGACCTGTATCGCCGCTGTGCCAGTGAACTGATGGATGTGCAGGCCGAAGACGTGCTGATCGACGAGATCCGCCGGGCAGCAGAAGAAGTGGAAGGCGTGGCGGCGGTCGAGAAACTGTGGGTCCGCAAGACGGGTTTGGAATACCTGGCCGACATCCATGTCGAAGTCGATGCGCAGATGACGGTCGAGGATGGTCATCGTATCGCTCACCTGGTCAAGGACAAGCTGCTGAGCCACTTCGCTCCGCTGCGCGACGTCCTAGTCCATCTCGAGCCTTCTCCCAACGGGCATCGGGCCGTGACGCAACGAGCTGGAGCGACGGGCGATGGAGTGGTCCCCGTCCCACGGGCGATCAAGACGGGCGCACTGCGTCGATGTCTTCATGAGTGGGGCGTCACACTCAACGACGGCGACACTCCACGGACTGACACTCCACTGCTATCACTCCACTACTCCACTAACATCCACAAGACACCGCGAGGCGTCCCCGCTGGGGAACGCCTCGCGTGAAATCTTTCCAGTCTCGGGTCTACATGTCGACCCACGCACCTTGCTTGAGTGAGCTCTGGACGGCGGCCGCGATGAAAGCGATGCCCATCCGCCCGTCTTCGACGTTCGCGTACTTGCTTCCGTCACAACTGAACGGCTTGCCTTCCTCATAGGCACGGACGTCCACTTCGAAGCAGCGGTGCAGTCGAGCAAATGCGTCGTGGAACGCTTCCGGATGCCCGGACGGGATCGTCGGCTCGGCCATCAGATCGGCCGGCAGGTCTCCCAGGAAGCCATCGTTGGGTGCAATGGCAGCGCGGTAATAAGTCCGTTGCGGCTGATCGGGCAGCAACACGCGTCACTTCTTCCGGATACTCCTGCCGCCACTGCAGCGACCCCTTCGTGCCGTTGACCTCGATCCCCAGATCATTCTTGTGGCCAATGGCGATCTGCGAAGCACGCACCAGCGCTCGGCCACCGTTACTCAACTGACAGTACGTCGTGAAATGGTCGTCCAACTGGCGTCCCGCCACGAACGTTTCGAGGTGCCCCTGCACCTTGCTGATCTCCAAGCCCGTGATGTACCGCAGGTGCATCAGCGCGTGGGTACCGATGTCACCGCCACAGCAACTCGCACCCGCCTTCTTGGGATCGACGCGCCACTCCGCCTGCATCACGCCCTGGTCTTCCGTGCGTCCGGCCAGCCACCCTTGAATGTAGTACGCGTCCACCCAGCGCACGTCGCCAATCAAGCCACTGGTCACGATGAATCGCGCGAAATCGCGTGGTCCAGTGACCCAGGTACGTGTGGGCTACTCCGAAGGGGATCTTGGCCTCCTTGACCGCCTTCACCAACTGGTCCGACTCTTCCAGCGTGACGGTCAACGGCTTCTCGCAGAAGACCGGAATCCCGGCCTTGATGCACTTCATCGCGGGATCGAAGTGGACGTGGTTGGGAGTGACGATCAGGGCGTAGTCAATCCTCTCACCCACCGGCTTCTTCGTCTCCTCGCGCGATCATTTCGTCATAGCTGCGATACCCCTTAATCGGGTACGCCCAGGCCTCCGCTTCCTTCAACGCCACGGCCGGATCCGGATGCAGCGCCGCGGCCGTCACGCGCCGTGTGCCATCGAAAAAGATCGCTCGCTGATGAGGCTGCACGATGAACGCGCCGCCACCACCTCCGATCAAGCCAACATTCAGTGGTCGTTGTGGCATCTGCTTCTCCTTTTAATCATGTGAGGCTGACGAGATTGAGCCTCGAACCAACGCGTCCGACCGCTTTGCTACGGCCACCCACGCTCGCTCGGGGCACAGCGACGGTCGGATGAGTACCCGGGGTTTTTCTAAGCTCTTTAACGTACCGGCGCTCCACCACCGCGTCAATCTCCCCAGGCAATGCCGCGCGACAGCGTGCAGTAGCGGAAAGATGGCTGAGCGCAGGCTTCGGCGACCGGCAACCCGCATCTCGCCGCGGCTCTTAGCCCGCTGTTGGCTGAACCGAACGCGGGTCAGCTCCGCAGCTGGCATCCACGGTCGCGCCGCGGATGCTGACGCTGGGGCGACTGCATGAAATCTCCCGCGACCCCAACGGGGTCGGACAAAATGCGGTATCCCAAAACGCGGCCGCGTCAAACTCGATCCATCAATTCGGCGGATGTACGTGACACCACGTGCGACGACGGGGCAACGTCGGTCCTGTCGCATCCCTTCAGGATGCCCCCTCCCTTCTCCATCGTGTCCCCAGGGTGCGCCGCGAAGCGCGGTCGACCCTTGGGCTGGGTTGTGCCACCGCGTTGCGGTGAAGAGACGCGTGATTCGCTCAGAATGACATCTTGCTGGCGTCCGGCGTGACCTGCGCGATGTTGCCGGGCACCTCGGCCTTGGCAATCCCCGTCACCCAGTTCAGCGCTCCGACGATGATCTGTTCAAACAGCGGATTGGTCCACACGTCTTCGCGGTGTCCCAACGACGTGTAGAAAACGTGGCCTTGCCCGTGCTGGCGGGCCCAGGTGGCGGGGAACGGCGGACGTTGATAGGCCTGGCCCTGCATGCCTTTGGTTTCGTTCACCAGCAACACGTGCATGTCCGGTGCAAAATTCTTCAAAGCATACCATTCCTCCAATAGATCAAACCCATCGCCCAGTCCTTTCAGGCCGGGAAATTTCGCGTCAGCAACGGTCATGCGCGCCTTCTGCTGATCGCCGTGAGTGACGAATTCGCCTCCCACCATCTTGATGTACGGGTCGACCTCTTTGCCTCCCCGAAAACTATCCGTGGCGGCATGGATCCCCAAGAACCCCTTGCCACCATGGACGGCATCCAGCAGCGCCTGTTTGCCGGCTGGGCTCATGGCGGGAGAACCATCCTCCGGGCCGACGGTGGTCAGGTCACCCGAGGTGTAAAAGACGTAGCCGTCATACTTCTCATGCTCTCCGTCAAAGATCGTGCCGTCCTTACTGGGCGTAACATCAAAACCATGCTTCTTGCCGATCTCGACCAGGATTTTTTCCGAGAAGGCCAGTTCCCCCTTGGGACGCTGAACAACCGAGTGCTGAAACCCTGACGATTTGGTGAAATAGAGAATCTGCTTCGGTTTGGTATCGGCGGCCTGTAACGGTCCCGCCAGCGCGGCGGCACACAGCGCCGCACCACCCATCTGCAACGCTTCACGACGTGAGAACTTGTGCTGGTTCATGCTGAGTCTCCTCGAGATAGAGTGTTATTGGGGGTCGAATATGCGCGTCTTGGTGGCTGCGGCATCGTGCCGTAGCGCTGCGGCGGGCGCGTCGCCGCCACGGCTGGCTGTAGCCACTGACCGCGCCAGCTGGGCAGGTCGCGCAAAAAAGCGGGGACACGACAGGATGCGTGACGGATCTTTCAAACCTCCCAATAGGTTGTTGCCACGGACCATGGTACCCTTGGTCGGGGTGAGCTGCCGGTCGGGGTGAGATCTGCGGGTGAGTCAGTTGCCGCGGTCGTTGCGCTTGGGCGATCCGACTGCCCGCACCCTCACGACGGGGCCGCCAACCCCACCAGTTTACCCTACCGGCTTGCGGCTGTCAGCAAGCGTGGCGACGCTTGCCAGAGCGTGGAAGACGAAGGGAAACGTTTTCCAGCTGCGCCGATCTTCCGGCGACGGTAGCCGCGTCGTTCCGCTCGGCAGGACGTCGGACAGCGGAGACGGGCATCGCCACACGAGCAATCGCCCCGGCTCTGGGTTTACATCGCTTCCAGAATGGACGTATACTCCCAGTTAGCGCTCGTGGCAATGTCCTGCTTGTGATAGACGCTTTCGTTTGACACTCAACAACCAGGCTCTCGCCTTTAATTGATTAATGGATGAAAGGTAGCCACCATGATCGAGTTAGGGTTTCATACGGATAACTGGCGTCCCTTGAGCATGAGCTTTGAAGCTTCGGTGGAAAAAGGTCTGGAGCTGGGTCTGAAACATGTCGAGTTTGCCGCCATTCATGGCCAGAACTTCATTCAAGCGATGGGTTACGATCCAGGCATCTCACTGCAATCCAATGCGAAAGCGATCAAGCGATACCTGGATGCCAAAGGGATGAAAGTCTCGCAAATCGATGGGGCCTATCCACTGATGGGCCCGAACGGATCGACGTATGGCGTGCAGTACGTACAGCAGGCCATTCGTTTCGCCGCGGACCTGGAATGTCCCAGCGTCGATACCACGGACGGTGCCTTTGAGATTGAAGGACTGTCACGCGAAGAGGTGTTTCGTATCACTTGCGATAATTATCGCCAGTGCCTCTCTTGGGCCGAAGATTATGGTGTCATGATCGCTATCGAGCCGCATGGTCCGTACACCAACGACGGCGACTTCATGCAGCGATTGTTTGACTATTTTGACTCCGAATATCTGAGGTTCAACCACGATACGGGCAACAGTTTCATCGCCGGTCTCGATCCCGTCGAGTACTGCAAGCGTTTCCGCAAATACCTGATTCACGCCCACATCAAGGACGTGAGCGAGTCGCTGGCGGCGGCCGCCCGAGGCGAAGAAACGGGAATCGGCAGCTCGCAGGTCCCCATTGGGGGTGGAGTCAACGCTGAAAACATCAAGAAAGTATTTGCATTTCTGGACGAGACAAATTGGGATGGGGTTGTCTCGATTGAGTGTCACGGTTCGGACGAAAACATGAAAGCGAGTGTGGACTTCTTGCGCGGCGTGTTGAAAGGCCTGGGGCAACACGCGTAGCTGAGCCCGCCCAGGGCTCAGAGATTTGTAGCTGAGCCCGCCCAGGGCTCAGAGATTTGTAGCTGAGCCCGCCCAGGGCTCAGAGATTTGTAGCTGAGCCCGCCCAGGGCTCAGACGCGGCTGGTGACGGAAACGCACTTCGTCTGAAGCCTGGCGGCGTCAGCTACGGAGCTGAGCCCGCCCAGGGCTCAGACCATGATTAGAAACTCGGTAACACTTTAGCCGTGTACAGTGCACGGTGCCTTTGTTTTCACCAGGTAAGGCGTGCCGGGGGGTAAACAGACCGGAATAGCGAACGGTGAATGATTAACGAGGGGAAGGTGGATGAGAAAGCCAATCATCGGGGCGTTTTACTGCGGTGCAAGAACAGAAAAAGGGCGAATCACGAACCGTCAATTATTCACCGTTCACCATTCACCATTAATTATTGACTTGGGAGCCACGCATCGTACATCCGGTACCGTCAGCTCAGAAGTCTTCCTCGGTTTCTTGGCTGTCCTTACTGCCAACGGCTAAACAATTACGAAACTCGAAGGGCCTGAAGCCTGGCGGCTACGGCTCGACACCTGTTCGTTCCACAAGGGAGGATCTCATGGCTGCTGAATTGAATCGTCGCAAGTTTGTCCAACAGTCGGTTCTGGCATCGGCAGGAGCCGCGTTGGCCATGAGCGCAGGAGGCACCGGGCAGACTACTCAAGCCGATGACACGCCGGTACAACCGGCGGCGCCGGCGGCCACGGCCGCGGCCTTGCCGCTGGGCAAGATCGGCGATTTGGAAGTCAGCCGACTGCTGCTGGGCGGCAACCTGCTGACTCACTACACGCACAGCCGCGATCTGAAATACGTCTACTCATTGGCCAAACACTATAACACGGACGAGAAGATCATCGAGACACTCGCCACGGCCGAGGAAAACGGGATCAATACGGTCGTTGTGCACAATGTGCCGGCCACGATCAAGCTGTTACAGCAGCATCGAAAGCGTGGCGGCAAGATGCAGTGGATCACTTGTACGTTTCACGCGCTATGCGACACCTTTGAGCGTTTTAGCCGTGAAATCGAAGAACTCGTCGACGCCGGCACCGACGCGCTCTACATCTCGGGGGTCGAAGCGGACGTCTTGTGCGGCTTCGGCAACAACATCGCGGCCGCCAACGCCGCCGAGCGAACGTCGCCAGCCAAACTGGATTTGATTGGTCAAGCCGTGGATCTCGTTAAGGCGCACGGCCTGCCTACCGGATTGGGTGCACATCGGATCGGGCCACTCGAAGACTGCGAGAAGGCGGGACTTCCCATCGACTTCTACTTGAAAACGTTCCACCACCACCAGTATCCCACGGCCAACCTCGAATACGACTCCAGTTTCTGTTCGGATCCGGAGCACGTAATGGAAGTCATGCAGGGGATCAAGAAACCGTGGATCGCGTATAAAGTCATGGCGGCCGGTGCCATCCCTCCCAAAGATGCCTTCCAATATGCGTTCGACGGTGGCGCCGACTTCGTGCTGGCCGGCATGTTCGACTTCGAAGTCGCGGAAGACGCACGACTGGTGCGCGAGACGTTTGCGGCAGCCCAACGCAAACGGCCGCAGCCCGTTTAAGGCCCGCCCAACGAAGGTACCAGCAACGTCGCGACGCCGACTCGCCCCGTCACACAACAACACCTCGTGTCACGGGGTGCCCCCCCTCGTGCGTGTCGACGACGAATGGGAAGTAACAAGTAACAAATAGCAAGTAACAAGTAACAAGTAACAAATCGCCCATGAGACGTCGCGACTTCATCAAAACGACTGCGGTAGCCGCTTCCAGCGTGGTCGTACCGCTGGTTCACGTATCTACGGCCGCCGCCGCTTTGGCAGAGGAGCCGACCGCACCTTCTTCCGGCGACCACGACTCCGAACTCCAGCTGGGAATGATTGGAGTCGGTTATCAGGGGCGGGTCTTGCTCAACGCTGTCCGGCAGATTCCCCACGTCCGCTTTCGGGCCCTGTGTGATATTTGGGATTACGCGCGGAATTTCGGCCAGAAATACTTGGAGCGATACAAGCAGGAGGTTACGACTTACACCGATTTTCGGGAAATGCTCGACACGGAGAAATCGCTCGACGCGGTGCTGATCGCAACGCCCGATTTTGCGCACGCCGAGCAAGTGGTGGGATGTCTCGAAAGCGGTTTGCACGTGTACTGCGAACCGATGCTGGCGCATACGCTGGACGCCACCCGTGCCATCGTGCAAGCTGCCAAGCGGACCGGAAAACTGCTGCAAGTTGGCTACCAGCGGCGCAGCAACACTCGCTATCGCCACGTTTACGAACGCCTCATGCGGGAGGCCCATCTGCCAGGCACTTTGACCAGCGTGCAGACACAGTGGGCCCAAGAGGCAGCCGATCTGCGCGGCTGGCCCAAGCGATTCGTCATGGAGGAGAAAGTGCTGCAGCAGTTCGGTTATGAAGACATGAGCCAGTTTCGCAACTGGATGTGGTATCCGAAATACTGCAGTGGACCGTTTTGCGCCTTCGTCGGCCAGCAGTTGGATGTCTGCAACTGGTTTCTCAACGCGGCACCCCAGGCAGTGCTCGCCAGTGGCGGCAATGATTTCTTTCCGGATCGCCCCAACCTCGATACCGTCCTGTCGATCTACGAGTATCCCGGGCCAAAAGGGACGTTGCGTGCAGCGTGCAATATGCTGACCACTACGAGTGCCGACGGGATGCGGCAGTACGAACGACTGCAAGGAACGGAAGGTTCGCTGCAGATCTCCGAGAACTCACGCTGGACTCGAATCGGCCGGGAAATGGGGGCCAGTGACTGGGACCCGTGGGTACGCAAGCACTATCTCGTGAAACCCGAGGCCGAAGTCGCGGCGGACGCTACGGAGGATGAGATTGAGGTGCGCGTGAGCGGTGACGTCGAATTGTATCAGTTGCCCACCCTGCAGACCGAGGCCAGCTGCGCTCCTCATTTGGCCAATTTCTTCGCTGCCGTACGAGGTCAACAAGAGCTGCGCTGCCCGGCCGACGTGGCCTGGATCAGTCAGGTCGCCGCGTTCAAGGGACTGCAAGCCGTACAGCAGCGCAAGACACTCTCGCTCACCCCCGACGACTACGCACTGTAACGCGACGCAGTAGTGTCCGCCGTGCCTCGTTGATCTTGTGGGATTCTGGATAGCGTCCTGTTGATTTCCCAACACGACTCGCGACCATAACCTAACTCCGCCGTCGTCGAGGAGTGGAGGGGTGGAGGAGGTGGAGGGGTGGGGAAACCTCCCAACGAACGAGACCTAACATGGATCGACCAAATATATCTTCGTGGCTATCACTCACTTCTCCACCACTCCAGAATCACGCGGACAACGGTAGAACCTTGTCAATTCTCACCAGCAGAGCTGGTGGATTAGCTCGGATTTAGAATGCGGAATCGAGCATAACACAATGACCAATGACCAATGACCAATGACCAATGACCAATGACCAATAACCCAGCACCTGTAACGCTACGACGCGAGGCGATGGCCACCGACTTCTGGGTTACCATTGCGCATGCAGATCGCGTTTACGCGCGGCAGGCTGCGACCGAGGCATTGAGCGAACTCGAGCGTCTGGAGAATCTGCTGAGCCGCTATGTGGAGCAGAGCGACGTATCGCGCATCCACGAACTTCCGGCAGGAGCGTCTTTGGTCTTGCATCCCGACACGTACGATTGCATACAGCTCTCCTTGGAGATGGAAGCCGACACGCACGGCGCATTTAATATTGCCTATTTGCAGCAGCCGGCACGCGGTGCCACGCAGCTGCTCACCCTCTCGCCCCGGCCGCCTTGCGTCCAGGTGACCGCTGCGCACGTGGCGTTGGACCTGGGGGGGATCGGCAAAGGCTTTGCCCTCGATCGCATGGCGGCTCTACTGGTCGATTGGGATGTGCCTCAGTTTCTGCTGCGGGCCAGCGCCAGCACGATGCTGGCTGGCGAGGCGCCACCGGGTTCGGACGGTTGGCCCGTGCGTTTCGGTCCGCCAGAGCATGTTCATACTCTGCACTTGAGACAGGCAGCCTTTAGCGGGTCGGGAATCGCCGTGAAAGGAAGCCACATTTTCGATCCGCAGACCGGACAACCGGCCAGAAACCATCGTATGGCTTGGGCGGGCACCATCACGGCCGCACACGCGGATGCACTTTCCACCGCTTTGATGGTGATGAATGAACCGGCCAGTCGCACGTATTGTCAACAGCACCCGGCGACCATCGCCTACGTGATGGGGGCTGGTGATGCGTCGCTCCAGCGGCTCGGTCGCGAGCATGGTGAGGTGTTTCGCTGACGCGGCAGGGGGTTTAGAATGGTCGGTCGGACTCGTTCAACCGGTTGCCTCGAATTCCTCATACGTGTGGAGAACGATCATGTCACGCCACCTCATTGCCTGCACTATCATCGTCTCGCAGCTGGTTGCCGGTCTGTTCTTCTCACCGACCTCAGCAGCCGCCGCGGGTCCGCAGGCAGGGCCATCCAAGCATCCGTTATATGCCTTCTGCTTCGATATTCCTGATACCCGCAAACGCGACATTCCGCAACAAGCGGCCATGCTCCAGCAGCTTGGTTTCGACGGGGCAGGGCACGTGGGACTCGACGGACTGCCGCAGCGACTGATGACTTTGGATGAAGCGAAGCTGCAGTTGTTCCTGGCCGGAACACCCATCAATCTCTCTCAGGACGCTGCACCACAATTGGCGGCATTTGCAGCGATCCTGCCCGCTCTGAAGGATCGCGATGTCCTCCTCTACGTCGTCTTGTCGGGGCTGCCGACCGGTGATCCTCAGGGGATGGACCGAGCGGTTTCCATCTTGCAGCAGATCAGCGACCAGGCCGCTCCGTTGGGCGTGCGGATCGGCGTCTATCCGCACACCGGAGATTGGGTGGCAACGGTCCCTCAGGCAATCGCCGTCGCGAAGAAGGTGGAACGACCCAATTGTGGCGTGATCTTCAATCTCTGTCATTTCTTGCGCAATGAACCGGTCGACACTCTCGACGACGTTTTGAAACAGGCCGCGCCTTATCTGCAGGGCGTCACGATCAATGGTGCCGACCTGGCCGGCAAGAATGACCCGGACTGGAAACGACTGATTCAGCCCCTTGACCGAGGATCGTTCGACATCCAGAAACTCCTGCATCAGATCGATGCACTTAGCTACACCGGCCCCATCGGCTTGATGTGTTACGGCATCGAAGGGGACGCTCAAGAACACCTGGCCCGGTCGATCGCCGCGTGGAAGAAGCTGCAAGCGGCCGCAAAATGACGAGCGTGAGAATTTGGTCGCAACGGGTGAGTATGTGCACGCCACAAAAGGCAGCCGCGACGTGTCGGTGGGCGGAGGACCGCAACTCGAAAGCGGTAACCCTTACGTGCAGGAACACGTCGGCCTGATGAAGGCGATGGCTGCCGATAAGTAGCCGAATGAAGGATGGCACGGTGCAGCGAGCAGTATGACCGCCGGTCTGGGACGCCACGCCCCGACACGTGCCCGGCCCAGACGGTTTCTACCCGTTCCCGATCCCCGGCTTGTACAAACCTTACTGAGCGGAAATGGGCCGTCGCCCGGCTTGGCTCCGGCCCTGTGTCATCGTCTTTTCCACGGTCCCTCTTTCCTTTGGCGGGAGAGGGCGTGGTCGCATTGCCGGCTATGCGGTTGCACTGCGCGCTGGCTTTTTGCCTACATCCGACCCTGCCCCGCTTCATTGATGGGGAAAAAAATCGGATGACAAAAAGATGAGGGTCCCCTTCGGTCGCATCCCGTCCCAGGCCACACTCGCACGCATGATCTTCAGCTACTCGGTGTTTGCATCCAGGCATCGTCCGATCTCTGTCCCTAACGATCCTGCAGCCCCGGCGGGTTCATCCCGGCGGCACGGGACAGGCCGAAACAGGCCGCGGCTTGATTCGGTCTCGGAAAAACGCCGGTGTGATAGCACGTTGGGGACTCGACCGACACCAGGCCATGGCGACGGTAGCGGGCCAGTTGTCGTCCCACCGAGGCGGGCTCGGTGGAAACGTGCGCGGTGCATGTGTGGCGGTAGCGGGCCAGTTGTCGTCCTAGCGAGGCGGGCTCGGTGGAAGCGTGTCATACGCCAGCTTGAGGTCATCGAGATAGACCGACCCTTCACCGGCGCCAACCCCCTTCGAACCGACTACCATGAACGCGACGAACAGGACATCGCCCTCCGCACCGAGTTCCAAGTTCGTGTCGAAGGTCTGCCACTCAGGCACGCCACCATGGAGCAAGGTGTCGAGCTTCACTTTCGTGAACGTACTGTTCGCCAAGATCACCGAGACATGGAACTTGGGGTCCAGCGCCGAGGTATTTACGGCACCGGATAACCGGACGGTAATTGCCTTGGAAGCTGGTTGCGCGTCGACTCGGGTGATGATGAACGTACTGGCGTCCTCGACCGATTGATCGTCTTTCACATTCCAGCCAATGGGATGCCAGCGGAGAGAGTGGGAACCGGTGCGGGCCTGTTCCTTCGTCACGGCGATGGCATTTCCGCCACGGCTGGACGTCATCCAAGACTGGGGGCCCATGACGTTGTTGGCCGCCTCTGAAAGGTCGCCGGCCTCAAATCCTCCGTTGGACAGTCCCACGGCACGCTGTCGCGGTATAACTTTTGGCAAAGGAGTGACTTCACCCCGACGATAGCGCGCGAGCGAGTCCTTTAGTGCATCGTAACCCGGTTTCTTGGTGCTGTCTTCATACATAAGCCCCAGCGACGTCAGGTAGCGCATGAATGGTTCATGCTGCAGGAGTGCGTCATCAAGATAGCCCTGCAATGCTTGCTTTGTATGCGCGTAAGGCCAATCCACATGCGACAGCCAGGAGACACAGAGGATGCGGTCTTCTTTGCCGGATAGCCAGGCAATCAACTGGTTGATGAACTGCGCCTGTAATTCGGGCGAGGAATCGATCGATTCATGCGTCGCACAGCCAATCTCTGTGATCAGGACCGGCTTGGAATCAGCAAGATGCAGCATATTGTCCAAGGCTGCGGCGAAGAACTTGGGATGGTCCGGATCGAGTGCCTGGGCGGTGGGAGATTTTCCGAGGGAGCTATTGGGAGTGTAGTACGTGAACGCCAGGTAATCACAATACGGTTCCAGGTCTGGCCAATACGTCGCGGCGCCGTTGCAGCTGAGCACCACGCCAACGCGGATTTTCGGCCGAGCCTCGTGAATGATGGCGGCGCCCTTGCGAACAAAGGCGAGGTATTTCGGCCACTCGTCCCTGTGACCTCCGAAATAGCTGTCGACCTCGTTGCTCAGATTCAGGAAATCGATGGAGTCTCCGTACTGGGCCAGAAAGGCTCGCAGAAAGGCCTCCCACCGCTCCAGCAACTCCGGATCGTCAAAAGACTTTCCCTCCAAGTACTTGGGCAGATGTTTCTGATCCATGTGGACTGTCGTATTGGTGAGCGATATGACATAGCCCTGTTGCTTCAAGCTCTGCAAGTGTTTCTTGAACGGATCATCCCCTGTGACTGCCTTCCAGAAATATGCGCCCGGTTCGGGCTCCTTCCACTGGAAAATGGTGGTGAAGAAGTCGAGTTGAAATTCCTCAGCGATGGCCCGGTCTGTCGCATGATCTTGATTGGGAACACCATTGAGCCCAAAGGGAACGGTTACTCTCTTTCCCGGTTTCTCGGTTTCCGCGGCACCCGCGGTTGCCATGGGCACAGTCAACAGAACCACGACCACAAGCAAGAATTCAACTCGGAGTGTCAGCTTGTTCATCGTTCATTCTCCCAAGGGACGATAATATTTCGGCATAACCGGGGTCAGTTCTTCGAAAACAAGGTAACGCTCGCAACTTGCTTTGTCCTTGCCATAGGGACGTCAGCCCATGCGGCGAAATCAGCTGGAAGCGAGCTGCATCGGCGGTTTTGTTAGGGCTCCTTGCCTGACACCGCTCGAGGCTCGTAATCGTGGCTCCTATTATGACATGGTGCCCCCTAAGCGTGTCGACGCGGCCGGGTTTTCTCCACTTCCGCACCCACGGACGCGATTCCCGAGTTCACCTCGTCGCAAACACGGCTTTAACGGCTTCGAGGTATTTCATACCGTTCACGGTGTCGGGTTACACGGTTATCTACGTCTTCTCTTGGTCTTCCCTCAGTAAGGCCGTCAGCCGTTGGACGATGTCGGGGTGTTGCTGGTACAGATTATGCTCTTCCTGTGGATCGTCCGCCAGATTGTAGAGTTGTCCGGCAGGTGCATCGGGCGGCGGTGTGTATTGCGTGAAACCGCCTGAACTGCGTCCGAGGATCAATTTCCAGTTGCCTTGCCGAATCGCAAACACGCCGTTTCCCGAGTGATGGATCAGGTGGTCATGAACGGGCTTGTCGGGAGCCGTTCCCCACAAGACCGAGCCAATATCGAGACTGTCTTCCGCAGCATCGTCTGGCAACTGATAACCGGTGAGCGTGGCCAACGTTCGCATCAAGTCGGTCAGAATGATCGGTTCGCCAGAGACGCTCGCCGGCGCAATATGTCCTGGCCAGCGCGCGATAAACGGCACACGATGCCCCCCTTCCCAGATATCGGATTTCAGCCCACGCCAAGGCCGACTGGGATCGTGACCGAAATGCGTCTTTACCGATCCGACCTCCCCGTTCATGTTGGAGCCATCACGCTGTGGTGACCCATTGTCGGACGTGAAAATCACCAGCGTATTCTCGGACAAGTTGTGCCGTTGTAGAGCCGCCATGACCTGCCCGACGGTCCAGTCGACTTCGCAGACATAGTCGCCATACCAGCCGGCACCACTCTTGCCAATGAAATGTGGTGACGGGGCGATCGGTGTGTGTGGCGCCGTGAGAGGCAGATACAGAGAAGAAAGGTGTCTCCTGCTCTTGAGTTCGCTGTTCAATGAATTGGACTGCACGCTGGGCTAGAACCGGAAGAACCACAGACAGATCCCATCCCGGTAGGGCCGGACCAGGGTTTCCAAACATATTGTCCGGTTTGGGCACCGACGGAATGCCTATTGTTCGATCGTTCTCGATGAAACAATAAGGAGGAAAATTGGGGACGTCGTCCCCAAAGTACGCGTCGAAACCGCGAGTGGTCGGACCACCGCGTGTGCGCGCGCGAAATCAATCCGCTCGGTGTACTCATCGCGCTGTTGAGCGGATAACATGTGACCCGCGAACTCATCGGTTATATATCCTCCGTTCTTCAACGGCCAATCCCATCCCAGATGCCACTTACCGACACACGCCGTGTCGTATCCGAGCTGCTGAAACATCTTGGCCATCGTCAGACGATCCGGCTCGATCAACGGCGGATCCCACACCCACAACACACCTTGCTTCAAGGGGGACCGCCAGCAGAACCGGCCGGTCAGCAGACCGTAACGCGTAGGGGTGCAGACACTCGACGGCGTGTGCGCGTCGGTCAGTCGCATTCCCGACTGCGCAAGCTGATCGATGTGTGGCGTCGGTATCTTGGACTGGTCGTTGTAGCAGTGGGGATCGCCGTATCCAAGATCGTCCGCCAGGATGAATATGATATTCGGTACACCGCTACGATCGGTATTTCCTCGGCAGGTTGTGGGACATATTGACAGAGTGATGCAGGAGACGACAAGTGTGAATGGAGCAATTCTGTGTAGTAATCGACGATTTATCAGTGCAGAGAAAGGTCGCGCGTGATCGGGGGTAGCACGCATGGGTTGCCTCCAGTAACGCTCTGGGATCGCGGTGCACATGCCTGTGCGTGGCGGGACGCCAATTCAGTATCGGTGCTCGGTGGGAGGCCGTCAACGCGCGGGAGTGGGATGGTGGGAATGGGGAACGAAGGAGGAGTCTCGTGGGAAGAGAACCGACGGTGCGGCGGACGGTGCACGGGGCTGAGCCCCTACTGCGAACTGACTCGGGTCACAGCCGATGATGTGCAAGAGACCTTGGACGGGGCAGATAAGGACAAAAATATAAGATGACAAAAAGATCTCCTGTGCCGACCTGTCTTTTTGTCACCCGATTGTGTTGTCCTTCCAGCGAAGAAAGCCCCTGACAGGGGCGCGCCATACGAGACGAAGGGCCAGTTACCCGCCTCGGAACCGGTGCATCGGGCGGCGTCAATTCACCACGTTGCGAATGGAAAGTCCGAGCAGAGCGCGGCGGCAGGCTTCGGCGGTTTTATGACGGATGTCCATCATTCCCTGTCGCAATAGAACGCGGCGTGCGGGTTAATGATCAGCCGATCGTACGCCGGGTGTTGTGGATCGCGCCAGGCCATGATCAGCGGGTCGTCATCGGTGGGTGGTTCGCGGCGCAGCACATCGATACCCGCGCCGGCCAATTGCCCGGAGGCAATCGCGGCTGGAATTGCCGACGTATCGACGATCTCTCCGCGAGCGGTATTGACCAGATAACTTGCCGGGCGCATCTGGGCTATGGTTTCGGCGCAGATCATATGACGGGTCTCGTCCGTCAGCGGGCAATGCAGGCTGACAATGAGCACCTCCCCCAGCAGTTCCTCCAAGGTCTCGCAACGCCGAATGCCCAAGGCCTTATCGTACCCGTCGGGCTTGTAGGGATCATAGAAGAGAACATCCAGGCCAAACGCTTTGGCGCGCAGCGCCGCGGCGGTGCCAATGCGTCCCAGGCCGATCACTCCAAACCGGCTGCCACGCAAGCGGGCCAGCGGCGCCACTGCTTGCGGCGACCAACGGTCGCGACCGAGCCGCATACGCGTATTTAAGAAGTGCACGCCTCGCGCCAGTGACAAGGCGATGGCCAGCGCCGAATCGGCCACTTCCTCCGAACCGTAGTCCGGCACATTCGCCACGGGAATACCGCGCTGCCTGGCATATTGCAGGTCGACATTGTCAACCCCCACCCCTCCGCGCACGATCAAGCGGCAGTTTTCCAACCGCTCGATCGTGTTTTGCGATATCGAGAGCTCGTGGTAGAGGATCAGTGCATCGGCCGACTCGACCTTGCCAATCAACTGTTCCTCTTCGCTCGCCGCCAGCGCGATGATGTCGGCGCAGGAATCGAGAATTGCCCGTTCCGGCGCCAGGTCGTCGCTTAGGAAATCAGTCACAACCACTTGAAAACGTCGGTTCATACTCCGTCCCTGCTGGTGCGAGTGGATGAGACGGTTTCGGAATGAGCGCGGCAAGCTACAGGAGGCACCGTAGCTGAGCCCGCCAAGGGCTCAGCAGCACGCGGCTAGATCTCCCACTTCCCGCTCTCCGTAGCTGAGCCCGCCAAGGGCTCAGCAGCGGCGCGGATAGATCTCCCACTTCCCGCTCTCCGTAGCTGAGCCCGCCAAGGGCTCAGCAGCAGCGCGGCTAGATCTCCCACTTCCCGCTCTTCGTAGCTGAGCCCGCCAAGGGCTCAGCAGCGGCGCGGATAGATCTCCCACTTCCCGCTCTCCGTAGCTGAGCCCGCCAAGGGCTCAGCAGCACGCGGATAGATCTCCCACTTCCCGCTCTTCGTAGCTGAGCCCGCCAAGGGCTCAGCAGCGGCGCGGCTAGATCTCCCACTTCCCGCTCTCCGTAGCTGAGCCCGCCAAGGGCTCAGCAGCGGCGCGGATAGATCTCCCACTTCCCGCTCTCCGTAGCTGAGCCCGCCAAGGGCTCAGCCGGACGGCTGACCTCAACCAACTGCGCTGAACCCTGGTGGGTCCAGCTACGTGCACGCGGCAAAGCTACGCAACCACGGCATGCGCCTATTCGGCGGCACCGCCGCTGGAAGCAGCGGCACTCGGCGCGCGAGCCCCGAGCTGCTGGTCGATCATGAGCAGGCCCATCGGGTTGTCGCGAATCAGTTCCAATTTTCCAACAATAGCCTGAGCCGTCGCTTCTTCTTCCACCTGCTCACTCACAAACCACTGGAGGAAAGTGTTCGTAGCGTGATCGCTCTCCTTAATTGCCAGGTCGACCAACGCATTGATCTTTTTGCTGATCAGTCGCTCATGGGCGTACGCTTCCTGGAATGCTTCCAACGGGCTGGCCCAATCCGTTTTCGGTTTGTCGATCTGCTCCAACACCACCCGCCCGCCACGATCGTTGATAAAGGCGATGAACTTCATCGCATGGAACCGTTCCTCGTCCGTCTGGATCCGCATCCAATTGGTCATACCTTCCAGATTCGAGGCAGCAAAATAGTTGGCCATCGAGAGGTAGAGATACGAGGAGAAAAACTCTGCATTCAGATGGTCGTTAAAAGCCTTTTCAATCTTCTTGTCCATGCGTCGTACCCTTGCTTTTCATCACCCTGTGAGGAATCGTCCTGCTTGATCGCAATCTACCCACCGAGTCGTTCGCTGGGTCGAACCGCCGCTACGGCCTGTCGGAACCCTGTGCGCCGCACGCGTCCCCGCCAACGACAGGTGCTTTATGGAGTATTTTAGAGCAGTTACCGCGTTCGCCTACCCCACCTCATCCGTTTGCACGGGTATCGGTGTGAGCGGCTTTCGCCGGTCCTGCAGGCGACTTGGCAGTCACGCTGCGTGGGGCCCACGGGGCGCCCAGGCGACCGGCGTCCGGGGCGGTAGACAAGTCGCAGCTCGGCACCGAGAATGGGTCTCGCGGCCGGGGTGAGCGACCCTACGTCATGCCCCCGCTCAGGCCGGCTCGGCCAGGGCCGAGAATGCCCTCAATCCCCTCGTCCGATCCAAAGCAGCATCGTCTCAGCCAAGAAACACCGACGCCCCGGATGCCGTCCAATTCGGAACGAATAAGCCAGATTTCCCAGTATACGGGCCTGATCATCGCCGGGTTCACGCTCTCTGCGCTGTTACTGGGCACCGGAGCGGCATTTCTGGTCGGCTTCTCCAAAACGGGCATTCCCGGCGCCGGTATGCCTGCCATTGCGCTGATGGCGGACGTGTTTCACGACGATACAAAATTGTCCGTGGGGGCCATGGTCCCGCTGCTGATCCTGGGCGACATCTTCGCCGTCATCTATTACCGACGTCACGCACATTGGAATCGCTTATTCGAGCTCTTTCCGTATGTCGTGGCTGGCATGATCCCAGGTCACTTCGTGCTTCGCCTGCTCAACAGCGATTGGCTGCGAGTGCTCATCGGAGTGCTTATCCTGGCGCTCTTGGTGCTCCACTTTGCTCGACAGCGATTCGGCTGGGAAAAGATGCCGGACCAGTGGTGGTTTGTGGCCATGATGGGTTTTCTGGCGGGGTTTGGGACCGTCGTCGGGAACGCTGCCGGGCCGGCCATGGGGATTTATTTGCTGAGCAAGAAGTTGGACAAGCACGAGTTCATAGGCACGTCGGCGTGGTTCTTCTTCTTCGTGAATGTGAGCAAAGTCCCCGTTCACCTGATGGGCGGAGTTATCACTCCCACAACGCTGCGATTCGACCTGTGCGTCGCCCCCATGCTCGTGATCGGGGCGTTTGTTGGCGTAGCCGTGCATAAGCGTATTTCACAATCGGCATTCAACACGCTGGTGCTGCTGCTAGCCGGAGTCTTCGCGTTGCGCCTGGTTTTCTCGTAATGCGGGCCTGTCCGCAGTCAAGTTAACTCGGGATCCTACTTGCGAGCATCGTCAACATAGCGTCCCGACCCATGCCCCTGCGTGCGCCGTGCGGGCAAATTCCAGATCCCGGGCAGCCCGCTGACAAGAATCGCGTCTCACTGGCGAATGACGTGCAAACGAGCTTGCATACAACCGGCCGACCGACTATCAAAGAGTCAATCGATCGCCTTGCGAGGGCGATGTGGCTGTGAAAAAACGCACGGTGGGGACTACTGCTGATGAGTATTGAGTTTTCGTGTGCCGGTTGCGGACAGAAATTACGAGTGTCGGACGAGTCGGCCGGCAAGCGGGCGAAGTGCCCCAAATGCAGTCAGGTCAATGAGATCCCCACCTCAGCCGACGAAGACGATCTCAGACTGTTGCCCGAAGAGCCGCCGTTTCCGGCCGGGGACTCTCCCTTTCAACCCTCTCCGACGGCAAATCCTTATTCGGCGCCCCAGGCTGGCTATGACGCCGCGTCTGAACCACCGATTGGCGGCAAGGTGGGCAATGTGCCGGCCGATATTGGAAGCATTCTCAATTACGCCGTGGCCGTGTGGCAGAAGAATCTCGGGCTGCTGATTGGTGCCACCGTAGTTCTCGTAGGAGTCAGCCTGGCCTTTGCCGCCGTGTCCGAGGTCATCGGTCTCATGAGACTGCGCGAGATCGGGATCTTGCTGTCGATAATGGTGAACTTGGCGGCTCAATTGGTGGGGACCTTCCTTGGGATCGGGTACACGCGTTTGTCCTTGAAATTGGCTCGCCACCAGCGGGTCGAATTTGACGAACTGTTTCGCGGGGGACCGCAGTTTCTCCCGGTGTTGGGAGTGCTCATCCTCTACGGACTTGCCGTCGGCTTCGGGACTCTCCTCTGCATTATCCCGGGCATTATCCTCGGGTTATTATGGTGGCCCTGCTACTACCTGGTGCTCGACAGAAAAACGACGGTGATGGAGTCTTTCGAAGTGGCACAGATGGTCATGCGCGGTAACATGGGGACGGTATTCCTGGTATGGCTGTTGGGTGGCGGCATTGTCATTCTCGGCTTGTTGGCCTGCTGCGTGGGAGTGGTTGCGGCGATTCCGCTGGTGACAATGATGTACGTCACTGCTTATCTGATGATGACCGGTCAGTTGCCACTGCAACCGGACTCGAACGCGGCCAAGCCATTCGTCTAACGAGCGCTGACAGAACCGGTAAACGTTCGTAGCTCGGGGCCATGTCCCGAGCTACTTTGGCTGCGGTCACCAATACGGATTAGAGATCGCCCGAGACTTGGATCACGGTCTGTTCTTCTTCTGTATTCCCGAGTCGTTCCCGATAAGTACGTATACCGAGCGCTGTTGAAGCGCCGGCGCGGGACGATGTTGGGTTGCGGGTGACGGCCGCGTTACGACGGGTACTCGCGATCTTTCACGATTCCCGGCATCGGCACGCAATAGTGGCCTTCGTCGTTGGGCATGACCGGCGCCGGGCCGTCGCTGGCCACACTCGACCGGGTGCTCGCTGAGCCTTCGCTCCACGGGGTTGGACTGCGTCACGATCAAGGTGACAGGGGGGATGCGACCAGCGCATGGGACTATTCTCCGCCAAATCGGCCGGCAAAGCAACTCTGGTAGTCCCCGTCTCCGCCGACACCTGGTACGACGAGCGCGGCGTTGGGCGCCGCCCTGGCGTCCATCTGTCTGCTTACTGCCGAGGACGGTGCCTGGGATGGAGGATTTCCGAGAAAAATTCCCGCGGGACCCAACAGGCGCGCTGCCAGGTGCGAGAGCCGGATAGCCTGTCGCGGAAGCCCGTTACTAAAGAGTCGGCCCTGCGTTGCTAGAAAGCTGGAACGTGATACCATAACGCTATGCCGAAAACCTGCTGTCCAACGTGTGCGATCGCTAGAACCCGACTCGAACTGGCCACGTTTTGACGTAGAATTGAGCTGAGGTCCCGTGTCATGTCGGGCCATGACGTTACCAAATTCCGCCAGGGCTCGATTGTCCGAGCCGTGTCGTGGCAGCTCGAACCGCCAGCGCTGAGCCGTAGCGGTCAGAGAAGGTAGCTGGAAACGTGGCCCTTGCCGCGGGAGACGTGATTTCGCTTGATCGACCGCCGACTCGCGTCTGTTGGTTGGCGCATTGTGTTGGCGACAGATTGCCGCAGCCGCTTCGAACACCACTACGGAGAATACCGTCAGTGAATGCCCAACTGAAGAAGATGGTTCCGTCTCGATTTCCCAGCACTGTGGAATCGTTTGAACAGCGAATGGTGGATAATCTTTATCATACGCATGGACAGGCGGTGCAGTCGGCAAGCATGCACGACGTTTACATGGCGCTGTCGTACACCGTCCGGAATCATCTGATTGAACGCTGGCGCAAGACGACGGAAGCCCAATATGGGGCGAACCCCAAGTTCGTCTATTACTTGTCGGCCGAGTACCTACCGGGCAAACAGCTGAGCCAGAATCTGTTGTACACCGACACCTGGCACCTGGCGCGGCAAGCGCTGGCCAAGCACGGATTGGATATCAATGACTTCATTGATCTGGATCTTGAACCAGGACTCGGGAACGGCGGCCTGGGGCGTCTGGCAGCCTGCTTTATTGATTCGCTGGCCACGCTGGACATCCCGGCGGTCGGGTATGGAATCCGTTACGAGTTTGGCATTTTTCGGCAGACCTTCGAAGATGGCTGGCAGGTTGAGAAGCCGGATGAGTGGTTAATGTACGGCAACCCCTGGGAGTTCCCGCAATCCGACGACATGGTGAAGGTGGGATTTTGGGGTCAGACGGAGACCTACACGGACGAACGAGGGCGTCTGCGGGTGCGGTGGATGCCGGGCCGGGAAGTCATGGGCGAGCCATACACGAATCTGGTGCCCGGTTACGCGACGACGACGGTGAACATCTTGCGGCTCTGGCATGCCCGAGCCACGGAGGAGTTTGACTTTCGCCTGTTCGATAATGGCGACTTTGCACGCGCGGTGGAAGAGAAAGTCAAATCCGAGACGATCACCAAGGTGCTCTACCCTAACGACTCCACGCCGCAGGGAAAACAGTTGCGTCTCAAGCAGCAATATTTCTTCGTGGCCTGTTCGCTGCACGACATCCTCCGCCGATTCCGCTTGAGGAACGATGACTGGAACCAGCTCCCCGAGAAAGTTGCCATCCAGCTGAATGACACGCACCCGGTGGTGGCCATTCCGGAATTGATGCGCTTGCTCATGGACATTGAGGGGCTGGATTGGGACCAGGCGTGGAGCATCACACAAGGTTGTTTTGCCTACACTTGCCACACGCTTCTCCCGGAAGCCCTGGAGAAATGGCCCGTCGATTTATTCGGCAATCTATTGCCACGTCATCTGGAAATCGTCTATGAGATCAACCGGCGGTTTCTGGAGGAAGTACGGGCCGAGTTTCCCTCCGACGAGGGGCGCGTGGAGCGCATGTCCATTTTCGAGGAGCGACCGCAACGCCAGATCCGCATGGCTCATCTAGCGACTGTCGGCTGCTTTGCTGTCAACGGCGTGGCTGAACTTCAATCTCGACTGCTCCGCGAACGCACGCTTCCCGATTTCGCCGATCTCTGGCCTGCCCGCTTCCAGAACAAGACAAATGGCGTAACACCGCGACGTTTCCTCCGCCTGGCGAACCCGCGTCTATCTGAATTGATTACTTCCAAGATCGGTGATGGCTGGCTCACAGACCTCACGCAACTCCGCCAGCTGGAAGAGTTTGTTGACGACGTGGATTTCTCTGCAGCCTGGCGCGGCGTCAAGGAACAGAACAAGATTGCCCTGGCTCCACTCGTGCTCGAAATCACGGGAGAAGATATCCGGGTTGAATCGCTCTTCGACGTCATGGTGAAACGCTTGCATGAGTACAAGCGGCAGTTGCTCAAAGCACTGCATATCATCTGGCTCTTCCATCGCGTGAAGACCGATCCCAAAGTGGAGATTCTGCCGCGGACCTTCATCTTCGGAGCCAAGGCGGCTCCGGGCTATTTCCTGGCCAAGCGAATCATCAAGCTGATTCACGGCCTGGGCGAGGTCATAAACAGTGATCCTGATATCGACGGCCGATTGCGCATCGTCTTCCTCCCCAATTTCAACGTCTCCCTGGCTGAGAAGATCTATCCGGCGGCAGACGTGTCCGAACAGATCTCCGTGGCGGGCAAAGAAGCATCGGGGACTGGCAATATGAAATTCGCCCTCAACGGAGCGATCACCGTCGGTACGCTGGACGGAGCAAACATTGAGATCCGCGATTGTGTGGGAGCCGACAATTTCTTCCTGTTCGGCCTGGACGCCGACGAAGTCATCCAGCTCAAACAAGGGGGCTACAATCCGCTGGAATTCTATCAGCAGGATGTCGAACTGAAGGCGGCCGTCGACGCGATCGCCTTGGGACAGTTCTCCAACGGCGATCGAGAACTGTTTCGGCCGATCGTCGATGCTCTACTCCAACGAGACGAATACCTGCTGCTCGCCGATTTTCGCAACTATGTCAGTTGTTGTGAAACCGCGGCCGCCGCCTACCAGGATCCGCAACAATGGACCCGTATGTCCATCTTGAATACGGCGCGATGCGGGTTCTTCTCGTCCGATCGTACGATTCGCCAGTACTGCCAAGATATCTGGCAAGTCAAGCCACTGGAATTCGACGGACCCGTGTAGCGTAGCCAGCGCCCGCACATCGATCGTGACGTGCCAGGCTCAACCAGCCGGCGGACGGTCCCGTCCACCAGACGAACGGATTGAAGTCCCTGCTACCTGGCCGCCTCGGCTCGCTGCTCCGTGGCCCACGCACCGAGTGCGGCGTCGATCGTCACCGAATCGCTCTCCGGTGCGCCGCGCTTCTTGCGGTCGAGTAGTTCCGTGACCTCCGTGGCGCCTGTCTCGAGCAGTTTCTGCTTGTCACTCAAACTCGCGACCATCAGCAGGAGGAATTGATGCACTCCGGCTTGGTCCAGGCGTTCGTTGGCCTTCACCAATTCCTCAATGATGCGCACATGCGCCCAGCGCCGCGCGGGCGTCCTCCTCGACGGAGGTCGGTTCACCCTCCAGATAGCGGTTGGCAAAATCGCTGGGAAACAGCTCTTGATCCGGCTGAATGCCCAGATCGATGAGTCGCACAATCCGATCGTGAATGGCTCGCACCGGGTGGTATTCACGGCTGTTGGGTGCCACTTGCGCCGCCAGACACAACCGTTTCGCCATCCGCTCCCCCACACCGGCCCGTACGTCGAGCTCGTGCGTGGCAAGGCCGGCACAGCCCTCTAACGCATCGAGCAATGCCAGCGCCTTCGGCTTGTCGCCGGAGGCGATGGTTGTCACGACGCAGTCGATCACATTACCAACCACCCCGTCATCCGGCGCAGTGGGCCACTTGTCGAGCGTTTCCATCAACATATCCGCAATGTGGACCTTCCCAATACAGCGAAAGCACTCTTTCGTGTCGGGCAGAGTCAATCCGCGAAAGAACTCGCTCTGCACCATCGCCGGAGAAACCTTCAGCCGCTGCGTCATCGTCTGGTGCTCCTTGCTCTTCTCATCGAGCATTCGCACCAGAAACATCGCCGCGCCGTCACTCATATTCGCTCGGTCGCCAATTTCCTTCCGGATCGCCCCCCGCGACAACTCCTCACCCTGCAGATGCTGTGCCAAGGCTTCCAGAGACTCGACGTATTGATGTGTGAACGCGATTTGCCTCTGGTTGTCATGCAAGAGTCCCTGCGCCAGGGTTTCCGCCATCAGGAATCCGGGGCTGTGCCGATGATCGAACGGCAACGACATATCACTCAAGCGCGACAACATCTTGTCAAAATGCTCTGCTTTGTCGCGCAAGCCGATCAAGGGGGCGACAACACGGCCAGCCTGCGCCGGACCCCGCACATCCATCAAGTCAAACAACACCCGTCTGCGCAGCGCTTCGATATCCGTACCCCAGAAGGCAAACAACTTCTTGGTGTTCTCCATCTCCGACGCTTCGGCGACCTGCAGTAGGGCGCGATCACGCAGGATGAGGCGAGCCTCAGAACCATATTTCCTGTCGATCGCGGCAACCAGAGGAGGTGCAATATCGTCAAAGGAAAAACTGTTTCGCAGGATTCCCGCCACACGAAACCGTGCTTCGCGTGAATCAGTCCCCAGCGCGCCAACCAGCAGCGGCACACACGGCGAACCTTTCGCCAACAGTTGTCGCGTGGCTTCGTTCCGCTCACTGAATTGCGCCGCATCCAGCCGCAGTACCAACGCGTTCACTTCGTCCGCCAATACGTCTTCTTCGTGCGCGGCCATCAGATCGCTGACGGTCGCTGGCTGATCATTTTTCCCCGGCAGACCCTCTTGGTCGGCACGAGCGCCGGCTGCGGGCAGGCCCAACCAGCAGACCAGTAGGGAGGCGGTCACCCGCCAAAACAACTCCCTCACCATCACGGTGCGTTGCAGCACGCGTGCCAACTCACACATCCTCGTACTCCCGCGGCTGAAAGCGGCCCACGCTTCCCATCACACTCGTACCCGTCGCCTCGTGCCCAGTACCCGAACATGCTTGGTGGCCGCAGCCGCAGTGGCCGCGACGTCTCGTCGCAGCGCGGCGGCAGGATGCCGCAGCCACGAATATGCCGTTCTTACCAAGTTAGACTTTATTGATCGTCCGACGGTCCGAAGAAAGGAAAGAGCTTCTTGATTTCGTCCTGGCTCGGGCGGCGTCCATACTCGCAAATCTCGAACGCCTCGGCATACTTGACTTGCCCCCCTCTCTCTTCGCCGTACCATTTTGTCAACGCGTCACGATATTGGTTCGCCTCGTTCGCCTGTCGCTGACTCCAGCGGTCGCGCACCCATGCGAGCCGCTTCTCGGGCTCGGACGCAGTTGGCACATCCCGCATGCTCTCCACACTGCCGTTCGCCCCTCCTTCGAATACCTGCGACTCCAGCTTGCTGACAGCCAGCAGCTTCTGTTCAAAAACATCATCGATGGCCACCGCAATGTCCGCTCGAAATGGATACGGCTTCTGGAAGCGATCGCTCGAATAGAGGAAAACCGGATTCGACTTCAAAGGTGGTGTGTCGGGGCAGAAGAAAGGTACCGTCACCATGTATGCCGCATCCTGCACGAGCACCCCTACGTAGCGGTGGTCGGGGTGATAGTCCCACGGCCGATGCGAGATCACGATGTCGGCCTTCCATTGGCGAATCAACCGCACTATTTCCTTGCGATACTCGAGCGTCGGCAGCAACTCGCCATCGTGGATGTCCAATACCTGGGCAGTCGTCCCGAGCACTTGGGACGCGTCCTCCACTTCCCGTGTACGCCGCTGAGCCAGCGCCCTCCCGCCATTTGCCAGTGGCCAATGTCCCCGTTGGTGACTGACACGAGCTTCACATGGTGTCCCAGCCGAGCCCACTTCGCTGCCGTTCCCCCGTCCCGGAACTCCACGTCGTCAGGATGTGCGCCGAAACAGATGATCCGCAGCTTGCCATCCTCGGCACCCTCGGCACTCCGTGGCCGTCCGAACAAGCGAAAGGCTAATCAGCAACATCGACAGACAACCGACGGCACAATGCACCAGCTTCATCGTTCGACCTCCCAGGTTCGCGAACCATCCCACGAGGGCCACTTGGTAGCCCCCTTTTCTCTTGCTGTTTCAGGCCCCCAGCCGCAATCGGCCAATCATACTCATACTCTTACTCTTACTCCCTGCCGCGGCACCCGCCGAGAACTCCACTCGACGCAGCATGAACCGCATCTTTGCCAGCAGTATCGAGTCAATTTGGCCGCCGCCTCGCAGAAGGATGAAGAGTAAGAGTATGAGTAAGAGTAAGAGTAAGAGTAAGAACGACCGTGACCGCTCACCCTTTTCTTTCACACAGTCTCTTCTCCACGCCGTTCCGGTGTCGCCCCGTTCCAGTGCTCTTCGTGATGCCTCTCCAGCCCCGGCAGTCCGCGCCGGTGCACGCCCCTCGCTCGGGAGGGCGTTGTGACCTCCATTTTGGCACGCAGCACGGCCGTTGTCCCAGCCCCCCTGTCGTCTTTTCTCAGCCAAATGCCGCCGAATCGGTACGTCGCCAGATTACTCGGCAGATTTTTGTGTCCACGGAGCACCGGATATTCGCGTCCCCCTTCCGGTTCTGTATCGGCGAGTCCAATTGCCTTATCTCGCCAGGCAAAGTCCCGTCCGTGAGTCGAGCCAAACACCTCGCGCCCGCCGATGGGATCGCACACAGGGGACACGGTCCTATCATCGCGGGTCGTAGTAAAAGACGCCGAATTGCGCCACAATGTGACTGTTACCCGCGTTCTCCCGCCACTCCTCCATCCACGACGACGTACGGTACGATTTACAGGAATCCACGATGATACCCGATCCGAAGATAATGGTCACTTTCGCCGCGGCGATTCTGGTCGCATATGATGTATCCGGCCAAGCGGGCCCCGCGAGCAACGTCTGGGATGCATTGCAGCAGGTTCCCCGCGCGACCGTCGATGCGGGCGAACATCCTGGAAATGTGTTTCTCTTTGGTGAGCAAGTCACGATCGACCTGCCGGCCAGTTCACTCCTTGCCGCCACCTGGCGTGCCACCGACGAAACGGGCAAAGAGCTGGCACGCGGAACACTTGCCAACTCAACGCCTGCCCGGTTTTCGCTCGGGAATCTGCCGGTCGGGTGGTATCGCATCGAATTCTTCAACGCCGCTTCCGATGAGGTTGGCTGGACGACAGCGGCGGTGCTCTCACCGCTCTCAGCGCCGACGCCCCAGCAGTCACCGATCTGTGTCGACTCGGCTACCGCCTGGTTCGCCACCGCCGACATCGCCAAGCAGGACAAGTTCAGCCGACTCGCTGCGCTCGCTGGCGTGAACTGGATACGGGATCGCATGCGCTGGCGTGAAATGCAGCCGACGCCCGATCAGTTTGCATCCGACACAACCTATGACAGCTCGGCTGCGACCGCACATCGTTACGGATTGAAAGTGCTACAAGTATTCCACGACACACCGCGCTGGGCGACGACGCTTCGTGGTGAGACGGGTCGTTTTCCGGCCGACCTGCGTCATATTTATCGCTTTGCGCAGGCGATGGGCGAGCGATTTCACGGTACCGTGCAGGCCTGGGAACCGTGGAACGAGGCCAATGTGGGGACCTTTGGCGGTCACACCATGGATGAGATTTGCTCTTATCAAAAGGCCGCCTATCTCGGATTCAAGGCCGGTGACCCGCATCTGACGGTCTGCTGGAATGCGACCACGGCCACTCCCACGGAACGTCAAACGGACACGCTGTTGGAGAATGAAACGTGGAGTTACTTCGATACGTACAACATTCACACCTATGACTGGTGCCACGACTACGAACGATTGTGGAAACCGGCCCGGCGGGCTGCCTGCGGCAAACCGCTCTGGATCACCGAAAGTGATCGCGGCATGACCTGCGATCCGAATTCGCCAACGCACGATCTATCGCCGGCCAACGACCGGCTGAAGGCCCAATATGTTACCCAATCTTATGCCACGAGCCTTTATGCCGGCGCACAAAGACATTTCCACTTCATACTCGGCCAATACGGCGAGGGAAAGACACAATTCGGTCTGCTGCGAGCCGATATGACACCACGGCCTGGCTACGTCGCACTGGCGGCGCTGGGACGTTTGCTCGCGGGTGCCCAATGCCTGGGCCGGTTGGAACAAGCTGATCACCCTCAGCTGCACGTCTATGCTTTCCGTGGCCAACCTGACGGCCGAGACCGCGACATACTGGTCGCTTGGACGGAAGAGAAAGTGGACTGGCCGGATCGTGGCAAATCGACACTGCAGTGGGACCTGCCAGCCAACCTGGCGGTCGAGGAGTGCTACGACTACCTTGGCCGCGGCGTCGCGGCATCCTTTCCTCGTTTACTAACGTCGGCGCCAACGTTTGTTATACTGCCGGCGGGACAATGCAATTCGCTGCCGCTGACGAAACCCGAGGCCGGCGTTCGACCAGCTGAAACCGTGACACCCATTGTCCTGCAGTGTCTCATGCCGAAGGAGTCTGCCAGCAAGATCGAACGGATTCCGTGGGCCTGGGAAATCGAGCACACGACAGAGCCCGACATCCCCGCGAACATCAAGATCTGCCTATACAACTTCGCCGACCACGACGTGCAGGGAACCGTGTCCCTGGAGCAAGCACCCTCAGCGTGTCATCTTCAACCGGATTCGTGGACCGTCAGTTTGAAGCCGATGGGACGTCAAGAGTTGCCCGTACTCGTCACTATTTCGAAAGACATGACAAGTGATGTAGATGGTCTCTGGATCAAGCTGCGCGGCGAGTTTGGTGCAGATGGCCGCCCCGTACTCGCCTTTCGGCTAATTGCCTCCCAAGGTGACAGTAACTTGACAAACGAGAAGTGACAGGCAAGTCGTGGGACCGATCGAGGAGTTTGTGCTCTAATACGGCGACGGCGCCCAGCGAATAGCCATTCAGGATACGAAAGCGAACGACAATACTCAATCTGAAATCGTACGCCGGTTTCGTCCAGTCGAAGCGGATCGGTTTCGGTTGCTCATCACCAGATCACCGGAGCAACTCGCGAGAAACTGGAAAATCCAGCTCTTTGCGATCCAACAAGGAAATCACCCAAGTATGAGATGCAACAGGAGAGACATCATGACGCGTGTTCGTTTTGCGTCCCGCTTTGCTCTGTTACTAATCGCCACGGTCCTGATACCCATTGAGTCGCTACCGGCTGCCGAGCCTGTGGCACCCGGCATGGCACAACTATATCGTCTCGACCTGCTGCCGCGACTTAGTGACAGCGTGTTTGTGGGTTCGGTGTCAAGCTATGACCGGACAGGAGGCAATGACGACGGGTTCTCCGGCAAATACTCCTATGTGGCCCAGGAAGGTGACGCGCTGGTCATCGCCGACCTGGAGGGACCCGGAGTCATCTATCGAATCTGGACCCCCACACCTTCGGACGATCTGTTCGAGTTCTATTTTGATGGCGAAGCGGAGCCGCGGATTCGCGTGACGTTCCGCAACATGTTCACGGGAACGGAAGCACCGTTCGTATCGCCGCTGGCTGGCTATGGAGCCGGTGGATTCTACAGCTACGTGCCGCTTCCCTACGCGAAATCCTGCAAAATTGTCGCCCGCGCCGCGCGCGTTCAGTTCTATCAAGTCAACTACGCCAAGTATCCGGCAAATGCGGCTGTCACGACCTGGTCGGCCTCTCCGTCGCCCGCGGAGGTACAGGATCGGCAGCAGGCCCAAACGCTATTCGCTTCGAGTGGATCGGATATCAGCAAGTATGTTGCGGCCCCTGGCATCCCACTGGCAACTCAAGACAAGAGTATTTCGTTGCCCCCCGGTTCGGCCGCGACACTCTTTGAGTCGCGGGAAGGTGGTCGCATCCTGGGTATCCGCATCTCGCCGGCCTCCGCTCTGCAGGGCAAAGATCGTGGCTTGGTCTTGCGCATGGTCTGGGACAGCGACAAGCAACCTTCGGTGCTCTGCCCGGCGGGCGATTTCTTCGGATACGCCTGGGGACGGCCCGCCACCAAGTCGCTCCTGATTGGCACTGCCAACAACACGAGCTACTGTTATTTCCCTATGCCGTATGACCAGACGGCGAAGATCGAACTGATCTCCGAGCGGCCCGACGGTCCGCCGGTCGAACTGCGGGCGGAAGTCGTTTACGCGACCCAGCCGAGGCAGTCCGACGAAGGGAAGTTCCATGCCGTCTGGCGGCGCGAGAACCCGACCACCAAGGGATTACCGTTCACCTTCGTGGAAACCGAGGGACGCGGGCAACTGGTCGGGTGCATCTTGCAGGCTCAGGGAATGGTGACCGGAAACACTTACTTCTTCGAAGGAGATGATCAGACCACCATCGATGGCAAGCTGACCATCCACGGAACCGGGTCGGAAGACTTCTTCAATGGCGGCTGGTACGACGTGCCCGACCGCTGGGAAAAGCAGTTGTCCTTCCCACTCAGCGGCTGCCTCGCATATCAGAAACACCTGGGAAGAACAGGCGGCTATCGCTTCATGATTGGAGATGCGTATGCATTTCGCCAGAGTATTCTGCAGACCATCGAACACGCGCCGACAGGCAATGATCTGCCGACCGATTACACGGCCGTGAGCTATTTGTACCTGCTCGAGGACCCAACGTGCGATACCTCGTTACCGCCGCTCCCAGCCCGCACGGTTGTTGATTTCACGAAACTCGACTTCACGCCCGCTTGGTCCATTCCGATCAAGGCATTCACGTTTCGAGACGCGACGCTCACGAAGTTGGATGAAGAGATCGACGGACAGAAATCCAGTTTCCTGCGGATGATTTCCCAGGAGGGAAAGGACTGGTTTGGCGCACCGTTCCTTGCCTTGGAATGTGAGTTTCCCGCTGCTGGAAAATACCGCATTTCGATCGATGCTATGAAAGGTCCCGCGCAGGCACAGGTGCAACTGTTCCGCAACGAAGTACCCGCCGGCGCGTTGGTCGATTTGTACAACGCAGAACGTGCTCGGAGTGACCAGGTTGATGTCGGCATCATCGACATCGAGGAAGGTCCCGTCACGCTGGTATTCAAACTCATTGGCAAGAACGCAGCGGCACAAGGGTGGGGACTCGATCTGATCACGATCCACGGCGAGAAGATCGAGTGACGGAATTGTTATTGGTCATTGGTCATTGGTCATTGGTCATTGGTCATAAGAGTAAGAGATGGGCAGACAGACAGTCTGACAAGTTCTCCAGTTGCGACAAACGCCGCGTCAGTTGTGCGAAAACCTGAGGAGCTACCGTGCGGCGGGATACATCCCTCATTAGGGTGGATGCCGGAGGACGTTGGTCTACTTATGGGGCACTTCGTGAACATTCTGAGTCAAGTTCTAGCGACCAGCGGGAGCGAGTTAACAGAGTCCGAGCGGTAGCTCGCAATTGGTTCGAGGCCCGGCCTCGTTCGATTCGAATTGCCACGAAGTTGTTTGTCAAATTTGGCTTCTCTTGGTAGGCTCGGCATAGTCGTATTGCGCTCCGCGGATTTAGGTGTTTGAATTTGCGGAGTCACGTCCGAGCAAGGGCCATTCGTGCCCGCTTATCGCCTCGCGTGAATCAGTCGGTCGGTGAGCCAACTCAAATCGTCTGAACGTGATGTGACTGGCGTGTGATTTCGGGACAGAGCAGGGGGAACCGAGCAAGAGGGAACAAGAGATGAAAACTACAATCACGATTTCGCTGAGTCTGGTCATGGTGTTGGCGGTCACGGTTGCCAGCGCACAGGCAGAGAAGGCTCGTGGTGGCAAGGGACATCAGCAGCGAGCGGCTGACGACGACGATAACGCTGCGGCCATACAACAGAACCGCTTGGCCAATGCGGCTGGAGTCGTGCAGCAAGGGCAAGGCCGGATGATGCGCAACGGCATGCCGCAGCAGGAAGCCGGCAATGCCCAGCAGCTCGCTCAGTTGATGTTGGCCAATTTCGACCAGAATGGTGACGGTGCATTAAACCAGGCCGAACTTGAAAGCGCTCTTTTCGCCGCCATGCAGCAGATGCAAGCGGCCCAGCAAATGGCTGGCGGCCAGGCCTTCGCGGCGGCCGGAGGACAAGGCAACTGTCAGGGCGGCAACGCAGCCGCCATGGCCCAAGCCCGCATGCAATTCCGCAATGGCCAAACGGCCGCGGGACAGGGGGGTGCTCAACGATTCACCTCCGGTGGCAGCGGCAATGGCAAGGGTGGTGGCGCTCGACGTGGACGATAGCCCAGTCACGAGTGGATGATACAATGAATGCTCAGTGCAACTCCGGCACGAGCAACGTGGCAGTCCGCGCTGTGCTGAAACAGGTGCCGATCACTGATCGTGAACATCGAACAACGCAGTGCCAACTATTCACCATTCAGCATTCATGTGTGTTTCGTTATCAGACCGCGGCCTGTTTGGCTTGCGGCCCAGGGCCGCGTCACTGAAGCCACCATTATTGCTGCTGTGGGCAACGCTTATGCTCTTGCCTGGCGGCGACGTGGGCTGTGCTGCGGAGCCTGACAGTTCATTGCCGGCCCCCTTCCATCGACTAACTTCGTTGCACACCAGGTTGGCTGCGCCACAACCGGGAGACTGGCTGGCCGAGCATCGCGAAGCGGGGCAGACTTACCGGCAATACGTGACGAGCCGGCCGAATCGAGCCGACCGGCGCCGCCGGGTCATCTACGTCCAGCCGCTGGGCGAATTTACAGACCTGCAGCGCAAGATTATCGACCTCACAGCGCAGTTTCTGGGGATCTATTTCTCTCTCCCCGTCAAAGTGCTCCCGGACATGCCGTTGACCATGGTCCCCGCCGAGGCGCGCAGAACGCATCCGTCATGGGGCGACCAACAAATTCTCTCCACCTATGTGCTCGACGAGCTGTTGCGTCCTCGTCTGCCCGGCGACGCGTGCGCCATGATCGCGCTGACCACATCCGATCTCTGGCCCGGCGAAGGCTGGAACTTCGTGTTCGGTCAAGCCTCACTCCGCCACCGCGTCGGCGTCTGGTCCATTTATCGTAACGGTGATCCGGCAGCTCATGATGAGGCTTACTTGCTCTGCCTGAGACGCACGCTACAGACCGCCACCCACGAAACGGGGCACATGTTTTCGATGGCGCATTGCACTCTTTTTGAGTGCAACATGTGTGGTGCCAATCATCGCGACGAGTCGGATCGCCGCCCGCTGGCACTCTGCCCCCATTGCCTCGCGAAGCTCTGCCATGCCACACGAGCAGAACCACAGCAGCGCTTTGAGCAGCTCATCGAATTCTGCCGCACCAACGGGTTGGCCAAAGAAGCCGAATTCTGGGAAGAATCACTGGCCGCTCTCCAGCCGGATCGCAAGCCCAAACAATAGCGAGCTCGGCAACATCCTACCGCGACTCCCTCCACCGGCCCCGTGCCGGTGGTGGAACGACTGGTCAGCTACAGGCAATCCACAACTGAAGACTGCTCTTACTCCCTCCGCCGGCCCCGTGCCGGTGGGGGAACGACTGGTCAGCTACAGACAATCCACAACTGAAGACCGCTCTTACTCCCTCGACCGGCCCCGTGCCGGTGGGGGAACGACTGGTCAGCTACAGACAATCCACAACTGAAGACCGCTCTTACTCCCTCCACCGGCCCCGTGCCGGTGGGGGAACGACTGGTCAGCTACAGGCAATCCACAACTGAAGACCGCTCTTAATCCCTCGCCGGCCCCGTGCCGGTGGGGGAACGACTGGTCAGCTACAGGCAATCCACAACTGAAGACCGCTCTTACTCCCTCCACCGGCCCCGTGCCGGTGGGGGAACGCTGGTCAGCTACAGGCAATCCACAACTGAAGACCGCTCTTACTCCCTCCACCGGCCCCGTGCCGGTGGGGGAACGACTGGTCAGCTTCAGACAATCCACAACTGAAGACCGCCTGACTCCCTCCACCGGCCTCGTCGGCGGGAGATGGACACTCGGTCTGAAGCCTGGCGGCGCCGGCGGTGGGGGCCTGCAGCTACAGACAATCCGACAGCTGAAGACCGCTCTTAGCTACCCGCCACCGGCCCCGTGCCGGTGGGGGAACGACTGGTCAGCTACAGGCACCCTCACAGATCCCGTCGGTCGAGTCCCAGATATCGTGTCAAGCCGCCGCGCTGGCCGAGCGAAACGGACCGCGGCTAGCCTCGGGCGCTTCACCCAGGGCAGGATGCCAGAAGCGGCTGTGTGGCGGCCTCGGCACACCGCCGGCGTGACGGCAGCGGTTTCCGCTTGTGCCTTGTAGCTGAGACCGCCGAGGGCTCAGCCGCATCGGCGAGAGATGATCCACTCGTCTGAAGCCTGGCGGCTTCAGCGACGGTAGCCGACCAGTTGTGGCGTGCCGCGGAGCGCGTGACGGCAGCGGTTTCCGCTTGTGCCTTGTAGCTGAGACCGCCGAGGGCTCAGCCGCATCGGCGAGAGATGATCCACTCGTCTGAAGCCTGGCGGCTTCAGCGACGGTAGCCGACCAGTTGTGGCGTGCGCCGGGATGAACCCCTCGGAACCCGGCGGGAGTGGCCGAAGCTGGCGACCGAACCGGTGGAGATTCCGTGTTTCACCCTTTGCCGCGCGGCATATAGTGAGCGCTTTGGCCGTGGTAGACTTCGGCCGATTCCATGACGGTTTCGGAGAGGGTTGGATGCGCGTGGACGGTCATCTTCATGTCGGTAATCGTGCATCCCATTTCAATGGCCAGCGCCCCTTCCGCAATCAGTTCACCGGCGCCGACGCCCACGATCCCAATTCCCAGAATCACCTCGCTCACCGGATCGACGATCATTTTGGTGAGCCCATCGTTGCGATCGAGCGACGTGGCGCGACCGGCCGCGGCCCAGGGGAAGGCCGCAATCTTGAACGAGATGTTACTGTTGCGGGCTTCCGTCTCGGTAATCCCAACCCAAGCCAGTTCAGGGTCCGTGAAGACGACCGCCGGAATGCACTTGGGATCGTATGCCGACGCTTTCCCGGCCAGCACTTCAGCCGCCACGCGTCCCTCGTAGCTCGCCTTGTGGGCCAGCATCGGTTCGCCCGCCACATCGCCAATGGCAAAAATATGTGGTTCCGCCGTGCGACGCTGATGATCGGTCTTAATGAATCCCTTCTCATCGACTTCCACAGCCGTGTTCTCCAATCCGAGGCCCTGCGAATTGGGACGTCGTCCGACGCTCACCAGAATCTTGTCATACACGCGCAGCGGTTCGTCCAAATCCACTCCCAGCAGTTTCACGTGCATGCCATCGGGTTGCTCGACAACCTCCGTCACTTTCGTATTGATCAGCACGTCTGCGAAGCGCCGTTTCGCGCTGGCGAAGACGGGCGCCACGAGGTCTGGATCCGCAGCCGCAATAATCGACCCGAGCGCCTCGACGACCGTGACCTGGGAACCTAGTGCTGCATAGACGGTTCCCATCTCCATGCCAATGTAGCCGCCACCGATGACCAGCAGTCGGCCGGGAATCTCTCTCAGCTCGAGCGCATCAGTCGAATCCCAGACGTTATCCGATTCGTGATTCAGGAAGGGCAGGCGTGCCGGCGACGAGCCGGTGGCAATTATCAGATTCTCGAACTCAATCGACTCTTGACCGCCGTCATGGCACTGGACAACCACCGTCTGCGGCGAGGTCATGACGCCCTGGCCGCGCACGAACTGGATCTTGCGTTTGTTCTTGAGAACACCAAGGCCCCCGGTCAATTTTCCCACCACGCCGTTCTTGAATTCGCGGAGCTTGTTCAGATCGAGTTGGGGCGGCTGATAAGTCAGCCCCATTTTCTGGGCTTCCTGCAACTCGTAGATCAACTTGGCCACGTGCAACAGGGTTTTCGAGGGAATACAGCCTTCGAACAAACAGATTCCACCGGGATTCGGTTTCGCGTCGACCAGCGTCACCTCCATTCCGAGATCGGCTGCCAGAAATGCGGCCGGATATCCGCCGGGGCCACCTCCGAGTACCAACAGTTGTGTCTTCGTCTGTTTATCGGTCATGGTCTTGTTCTGTCTGCTCAGCCTTCCATCGCCAGTAACAGTGGTTGCTCCACGGCTTGCACGATCCAGCGCAGGAACCGTGCGCCATCGGCGCCATCGACAATGCGATGGTCGAACGAGAGGCTCAAGGGCATCATCAGCCGCGGCAGAAATTGCCCGTCCACGTAGACCGGCTCGTTGCTGCTGCGACCGATCCCCAGTATAGCAACTTCCGGATCATTGATGATGGGGGTGAAGTGGCCAATGCCGATTCCGCCCAGGTTGGTAATGGTAAACGTACCGCCTGACATCTCCTCCAGCGAGAGTTTGCCGGCCCGCGCGCGGGAAGCCATTTCCGTCAGCTCGACCGACAACTGCGTCACCGTCTTCTGATCGGCATGCAGAATCACGGGGACGACCAGGCCGCGGGGAGTATCGGCCGCCACCCCGACGTTCACATACTTCTTGTAAATGACCTCGTCCTGCGACATGTCGATGCTGCAATTGAGTGCCGGAAACTTCTTCAGAGCGGCCGAGACGATCCGCAACAACATGGCGGTGATCGTCAGTTTTCCGCCAGCCTGCTCGACGGTGGCTTTGTACTGCTGGCGGAACTGCTCCAACGCGGTGACATCCGCCTTGTCATGCAACGTGACATGGGGTGCATACCATCCCGCTTCCATCTGCAACGCCGTCTTCTTCCGCACGTTCGACATCGGCTTCCGGTCGATGTCACCCCATTTGCGGAAATCGGGCAGCGCTTTGCGTGCCGGCGCACGGGAACCACCCGCCGGCATACGGCGCAGATACGACTTGACATCCTCGGTCGAAATGCGGCCGGCTGGCCCCGATCCGCTCACCTGGCTGATATCGACGCCGATTTCGCGCGCGAATTTTCGTACGGAGGGGGCAGCCTGAATGGGGCGATCATCCGCGACAGCCGGGACCTCGATTTGTCCGGGGGAGGGGGCTGCCGCCGACCCCGACTCCAAGGGCAGTTCCACGTCTTCCGCTGCCGCAACCGGCGTGGGCGCCGCCGCCACGGGCCTCTCCTGTTTGCGCGGCCACGGGGACAGAACCGCCGGGCATCTCTTCAATCTTGGCAATGATGTCGCCGATCGAGAGTTTGTCACCGACCGCCACGGCAAGTTCAATCAGCTTGCCGCCGATCGGTGCTGGCACGTCGGTCACCGCTTTGTCGGTCTCCACCTCGATAATCGTCTGATCGGCTTCGATCATATCGCCGACGGCCGCGGCCACGGAGACCACTTCCGCCGATTCGATATTCTCGCCCAAGTCAGGCAGCTTGAAGACTACCGCCATCGTTCACGTTCCTCGCTTTGTCAAGCGTACCAGGGGTTCTTCTTGTCAGGGTTGATATCCAGGTCTCGAATCGCCTGGGCCGGCAAATCGGCCGGCACTTGCTCCTTGCGGGCCATGGCATAGAGCGTGGCCAGGACAATATGTTTCGCGTCGACCTCAAAGAAGTCACGCAGCGCAGGTCGAGTTTCGCTGCGGCCGAAGCCGTCGGTGCCAAGCGTATAAAGATCGTCGCCCAACCAATGGCCAAGCACCGCCGGGAGCGCCTTCATATAGTCCGAAGCCGCCACAACCACACGTCCATCGCGCGGCAGAACTTCGTTCACGTATGCCACGCGCGGCTGCTCACTAGGATGCATCATATTGTGACGCTGTGTGTCCATCGCCTCCCGATGCAATTGCTTGTAACTGGTCACGCTGTACACATCCGCCGGGATATCGTAGCGGTCGGCAAGTACCTGCTGAGCTTCCAGGACCTGGTGCAGGATCGACCCGCTGCCCAGCAAACGTGGCGGCATCTTGGCGGCACTCTTCTTCCCTCGCCGCTGCCCCTGCCTGAACAGATACAGGCCCTTGAGGACTCCGGGCTCGACACCTTCCGGCATGGCGGCTTGCACGTAATTCTCGTTGCCGACACTCAGGTAGTAGAAAATATCTTCCTTCTCCTCGTACATGCGCCGCAGGCCGTCCCGGACAATGATCGCGATTTCATAGGCGAATGCCGGATCGTACGCCTGCAGATTCGGCACCGACATGGCCAGCAAATGGGAATGACCATCCTGATGCTGCAACCCTTCGCCGTTGAGCGTGGTGCGGCCCGCGGTTCCTCCCACCAGGAAGCCGCGACAACGCAAGTCGGCCGCCGCCCAGATCAAGTCACCTACTCTCTGAAAACCGAACATGGAGTAGTAAATGTAGAAGGGAATCGTGAACACGCCCTGGTTGGCATAGGCCGTTCCGGCGGCAATGAAGGAACTCATCGCCCCCGCCTCGTTGATCCCTTCTTCCAGAATCTGTCCGTTGCGAGCTTCCTTGTAATACATCAACTGGTCGGCATCGACCGGTTCGTAAAGTTGCCCAACGTGCGAGTAGATTCCGCATTGGCGAAATAACGCTTCCATCCCGAACGTTCGCGCTTCGTCCGGCACGATCGGCACGATATGCGGTCCGATCTGTTTGTCCTTGAGCAACTTGGTCAAGACGCGGACAAAGGCCATGGTCGTCGAAACCTCACGCTCGCCGCTCCCCTGTGCAAACTCGTCGAAGAGCGTCGGGTCGGGCAAGGGGACGGCCGGGGCACGGTTCACACGCTGCGGAAGGTATCCGCCCAGTAACCGCCGGCGGTCGTGAACGTACGCGATCTCGGGACTGTCATCGGCCGGTCGGTAAATCGGTGACTGATGAACCTTCTCGTCGCTGATCGGAATCCGGAATCGATCGCGGAAATGCAACATCTCCGCTTCGTTCAGTTTCTTCTGCTGATGCGTGATGTTCTTTCCTTCACCCGCTTCACCCAGCCCATAACCTTTGATCGTCCGGGCCAGAATAACCGTCGGTCGACCAATACTCTCGAACGCCGCTTTGTAGGCCGCATAGACCTTGGCCGGATCGTGACCGCCAAGGTTCATCCGCCACAACTGGTCGTCCGACATGTGCCGCACCATGTTGGCCAGTTTCGGGTCGACTTCCCAAAAGTGTTTGCGGATGTATGCCCCGCCCTCCACGGCGTACTTCTGGTACTCACCATCCACCACCTCACTCATCCGCCGCGCCAGTCGACCATCTTCGTCCCGGGCCAGCAACTCATCCCAATCGCTCCCCCACAATACTTTGATCACATTCCATCCGACACCGCGAAAAACAGCCTCTAGCTCCTGCACGATGCTGCCGTTACCGCGTACCGGACCGTCGAGGCGCTGCAGGTTGCAGTTCACCACGAAGATCAGATTGTCGAGCCGCTCACGACTCGCCAGACTAATGGCTCCCAACGTCTCCGGCTCATCCGTTTCTCCGTCACCCAGGAACGCCCAGACTTTCTGTCCGTGATACGGTCGCAATCCCCGGTCGTCGAGATACCGGATGTAGCGGGCCTGATAGAGGGCCATAATCGGGCCCAACCCCATCGAGACAGTGGGAAACTGCCAGAACTTCGGCATCAGCCAGGGATGGGGATAGGAACTCATGCCGCCCGCCTCCGCCAAATCGCGGCGGAAGTTGTCCAGATGCTCTTCCGTGAGACGTCCCTCCAGGAATGCTCGGGAATAGATGCCTGGGGAAGCATGTCCCTGAAAGAAAATCAAATCACCGCCACAAGGGTGATCTGGACCGCGGAAGAAATGGTTAAATCCGACTTCATACAAGGTCGCGGACGATGCGTAAGACGAAATGTGTCCCCCAATCCCCTCGTTCTCCCGGTTCGCCTTGACCACCATCGCCATGGCATTCCAGCGAATGATGCTCTTGATTCGCCGCTCTAACTCCCGATTGCCCGGAAAGGGGGGCTGCTGGTCCGGCGAAATCGTGTTGACGTACGGCGTTCGGCTGGTTACCGGCAGGGACACACCCCGCTTCTGCGCGTGAATCTGCAGTTCCGTGAGGATCTCGCGAACGCGCCGATGCCCCCGCGAATGCAACAGATCTTCGAGGGATTCGAGCCAGTCACGAGTCTCCGCGGCGTCCGCCGCAAGCGTTTCAGAGCTGACGTGGCCGACCACCTCGGACGGCTGATCGAGTTGTTGAGGACCCATGGCGATTGCGTACTCTCGCTGCGTATGCTCGGACGACCTGGAGACGACTATTTACGGCTGTCTATTTACGGCTATCTATTGGTTTCTAAGCGAGTTCGGCAGTTTTCGCTAGTTGTGCCACCCGAGTGGGTTGCGGGTATTGTGACCCACGAAGGCACCCTCCCAGGGGACCTAACCCGTTGGGTCATCGTATTCTTCGCCTTTTTTCAGCTCCGAATTGATTGTCTCACCCACCCAATCGAGCCAATTCCAATTCTCTCACCGAATATCCGTAAGAATCAGCCTAGCGTGCACCCGGTTTTCGGGCCACCGGGCCCAGAATCGCCGGAGCTTGTACAGCTGTCAGGCACATCAAAGGATGTTTCTGCATAAACGTACGCAGACTCTCGTAGAGACAGCCATTCGGGGGATGCCGTCGGGTGCGATGCCGTCGGGTGCGATGCAGGCGTTCAGTGCGCTGGCGGCTTGAGGGGCCGGATTTTGACGCCGCAAGCCAGCGGCGAAACCACCTCCCAGCGACATGCATCTGTCACAGCATCAGCCCGAGCGCGTGCGGACACCTGTCTCTTGGCAAGTTCCGGCCTCCGCTCCACGAATCTTCTTGCAGCGCGTACCGCTGACGCACTTTTGGAAGACTCTGCGGAATCACCCAGAGGCCGCCGGGAGAGCCGGATGGGTCAGGCCGCGCGGGGTGTTGGCGGGAGATGATGTAGGATGTGACAAGCTCGCCGGGTCGCGCTCTCCACAATCGACGACGATTGCGGCGAACGCCGGCACACCCGCATGCGCTGGGCACAAACACGTGTGCCCGGGGCGCGACGACCTCGGCAACCAACGGCGGCTGCATCTCGCTGACCGGCGACGACCGTTGCCACGAACATCACGTATTCTGGTGTGCCGGCGCGCGCTTGCTGAGTCATCACGGAGGCAACGTGGTATCCAGCGAGCTTGGCACACCCTTTTCCGCTACTGCTGCCATCCCCGCAACTGGGGCCTGGCTGAGCGACATTGGTTCACTGGCCGGTTGATTTCGCCAGGTTGGCGTCCAGCCACGTCCGCAGATCGTCCAGCGTGCGAAAAGCAAGCAAGGCCTCGCTCAACACCTCGATCTCTGGATACGATAGGCGGCGAACCCGCGCCTCAACGTCTTCCGGCAGCGGGCCGCAAACACGTGTCAATATTTTCAACAGAATACTCACACCACCTTCAGCCTTGCCTTCAGCCTTGCCCTCGGCCTTGCCCTCGGCCTTGGCCAGTCGCTCTACAGACGTGATGTATGGCATGTGTGTTTGCTCCTCGAATTGCGCCAAGTCCGCGCGAAACCGCTGTTCCCAGTCAGCTCGCAGATGCATCATCCAGTCGATCAGGCGAAACAGTTCCCGCACCTGCTCTGCATTATACCCCGCACCGTACAGATTGCGTACCAATTGCCACTTGGCGCGGAAACGGCCTTCCGGATCACCGGCCGTCCGCAACGCCGCGATCTGGGCACGCGCCACCTCCACCGGCAGAGAGTGATCCTCCACCCACTCCCGGTTCAATTTGTCGACCAGCTTACAGATCGGAAATCTCAAGCGGCTTTCAAAGTCGGCCAGCTCAAACCGATCTTCTCGGGGACGCCAATGGGTGGTCAAGTCGGCCAGCACCACCACCGTGACGACCCGCTGGTCGAACGTCCAGAATAAGCCGCCGTTGTAACGGGCGATCCGCCGCGCGAACTCAGGCTCCGACGCCGATTGGATTTCGAGGTGCAGGAGAATCCACTGGGGCTGGCCCGAACGCAGAATCACTTTCGCCAGCAAATCCACCCGCTTGTTCCGGCTGCCCGCCTGTCCGAGAATCTGACTCAGCTCCTTATCGCACCACTCCAGCGGACCACTCCAGTCAATCGCGGCGTGCACGGCCGGAAAGAAGCTTGCCAGGAAGTCGGTCAAATGAAGCCGCAACGCTTCTTTCCAGGCGCCGTCGTAGTCGCTATCCTGCGGGAATATGTCGTCCACTGTGTCCGAGTCCATGTCAATTCCTCTCCGTGCGCTGTGGCCTGAGCATGGGGGCCATCCCCTGCAGTAGGCAGTATAACGATCTCGGGACCGGAGGTCGTGGCCTACCTGGCACGCTACGTGAGCCGCGTGGCCATCTCCAATGATCGCTTGATTGGCATCGAAAACGACGAGGTGCTCTTCTGGTATCACGACAAGCGGGACGGCGGCAAGAAGAAGATCGTCCGACTTCCCGCCATCGAGTTCATCGACTCCTTTTTGCAGCACGTGCTGCCGCGCGGCAAGCGACATGTGCGCAACTATGGCTATCTCGCGCCGGGTAAACGGGTCGCCAGCCTCCAACTGCTGGCGATGCTCTTCGACTTAAATGCGAAAGAGGAGGACGCTGAGGAGGTGAAAGGCGGCGAGCCCAGCCAAGAGAAAGACGAGCGGCCCGAGCGGCTCTGTCCCTGTTGCGAAGTAGGAGTGATGGTTTCGGTCCAGAAATTTCCCCGCCCCTCGGTCCACCAGATCATGCAGATGTCGCTCGACCAGCTACGGCAACCAACGCTGCCCTTCATGTGACGAACCCAAAGGCCATGACACGCCAAACCACCCGAAAAGAGGCCTTCCCACACTCACTGGCGCTGAGCGTCAGTGGTCAGTCTTTCGATGAAATTGGGGCTGAAGCCTTAAGAGATCGAGGCTGTCAGGCCCCACAAAAGTCTGAAGAGGGCGGACACGGTTGGTTTTGCCTTGCCACCATACTTCGTGTACAATCGTCAGATGTCTCAAACTGAGGAATCACTCATGTCAACAATGCTTGATACTTTGCTCGTAGCGACCCCTGGTGTTTGTGGGGGGCGGATGTGCATTCATGGGACGAGAATTACTGTCCATCGCATCGCTTCGCTCTATAAACAGGGCCTGAGCGCTGAAGATATTATTCAGACCTATCCACATCTATCTCTCTGTCAGGTGTACGCCGCGTTGGCGTTCTATCACGCCAACCGAGTAGAAATCGAGTCGGAACTCGCTGCTGCAGACGCCGCATATGACGAACTAAAGAACCAGGTGTGAGGATGTGCCTGTGAGTATCGTCCGACTGTACGTGGACGAGGACGAGGACGCTTCCGAGTCTGCCGTAGTCTTGGGATTGCGTGCTCGTGGCGTCGACCTCGAAACAACGTGTGAGGCCGGCCGTCTGGCAACGTCAGACGAAAGCTAATTGGCGTTTGCCACCGAAGTTAGCCGGGTGATCTATACCTTCAATGCCAGTGATTTCGCGCGTCTGCATCGGGAGTTTCTGGAGAGCGGACGTGTCCATGCCGGTATTGTCGTCATCCCGGAACAACGCTATTCGATCGGTGAGAAAATTCGGCGACTAGCGTCGTTTGTGCAGGTAACGACCGGCGACGCGATGCGAAACCGCATGGAATTTCTCTGACACAATTCCGTTCGCCGCGGGTACACTTCTTGGTCCGCTGACCCGTTACTGCCCTTTCCCAAGTCCTGAACCGACCGCGGCCACTGTCGGAGCCAATCAGACTCAGGAACCGTTAGGATGACGCGCCAACGTTCCAGAACGTGCCAACAACCGTCCCCAGTTACGAAGTGGCTGTATCCGTCGTGCGGACTGCGAGATACCAGTCCCTTCATGAGTTCATCGCGTGGAAGATCGCGAGGTTCCATCCAGTGGATCCCCGAGTCTTTGATTTCTACAATCGGAAACTGGAGTTGCGGCAAGCTGCGTTGGATAGCCGGATCGTCAGCTGGAGTCTCACCCTGATTTTGCACGGCGTCTGGCCAAACGATGGCGACATAATTTGTCTCGCCGGTGTCATTTGTCTCGTCAGAAGGACAGCAAAAGTTCTCCGCGATATCCGGATAGTCCCGTTCAATTTCTCGAGCCAAGGCCGAATTGTGCGGGCCGTTCCATGGTTCGGAAAAATCATACCGTGAGTAAACGTGGTCATATCCCGCGTAGGGCAGAATAAGGACCCGCCAGCTATGCGCGGGATTTCCGGCATCATCCTCCAGGTAAAGTGGCGGGAAGCACCCGTATTCTTGATGGTAATTCTCCAACGCCAATGAAATACGCTTGAGGTGCTGGATGCACATTGACTTGTTAAAAGTTCGTATGGTGGTCCACTTAGTCCAGTAGTAGTACGGGTACCATACAAATAGGAAGACGGCGAGACTCCCGACTACTAGCCAAGTCCATCTCCGCCGACATTTGCGTGCCTCACTGTGACCCTCGTCATTCCCGGCCATGTTTCTTGTCCTTACGCTCATCAGTCTGGGTTGGCCGGAAGGTGTTTCTCTCCCCAATCCTCCCACTCAGATTGGTACCAGGATTTGTCATCAACGGAGTACCCACAACCATCGCTTGCCGAAATGCGATCGATGACGATTCCAACCCGACGCAAACCATCCTTCGCGTCTTCCGCGATGCAATTTGATCTGCCGTTATCGTCACCTCCGCATATGATCGCGTGACAGTCTCTGGGCCATCTATATCGGGTCATGGTCGCCTCTGGCGAATCACCTGGCCATCCAGGGTTGAAGTGGAAAACGGCAATAAAGCTGTTACAGTTCACCACGACAATAATACACGGCTTGGCGCCTCCGCCGCCGATGTATGTACCTCGAGGGTATGGGGGCGAATAGAAAATCGCGTCGCCTGAATTAGGTCCCCAAGGAAACAACACGCCACTGGGAAGCCCTGTTTCGACCTCTCCAATTGGTTCAAGTCTAATCCGACTCTCTTTGCTCGGAGACACCCAGCCACCCCAAGTGGTCCAGATGGGAAAGATCGATCTCGCATTGGGAATTCCGATCGTCCTGGAACCCGCAGGTGGCCACGGAACGGGCGATCGCGGATCCGGCGGCCCTAGCCCTGGCGCAGGCGCTTGCAGTCCCCACGCGTCGTTCTGATTCGTCGGCGAGTCCCACACATACTCATAGATGTTCAACCCTCCTTCATACCCCACCGGATCCCTACTGCAGAACCTGCCCAGCTGGGCGTGGTACACGCGGTGCCATTGCTACTAACTGACGTACTTGTGTCACCGACATCGCTCGCGCCCTGGGTTTCTCGCAGGTTTTGCACGTGGCACCGGCAACTCGACTCTTCTCATCTCTTTCGCGCGCCGCGCGCGAAGCTGTTGTCATGTCAAAGATCTACGGGTGATTGTACCCGCCCGGTGGGCTGCTTGTGAAGAGAAAGACGGCCGCCTGACGCTGAATTTGTCAGGCGGCGTGGGGTTTATTGGCGGGAGATGAAGCACGCAGAGGATCTAGGCTTCGGTGGCGGGGCTGGTGCGACGCCTTACCCAACGAAGGAGACGCTCGGCCAGCTGGCGTAACCGCTGCCGCAGCGGCCAGTGGAGCCAGCCGTAGGAGCGCCGCTGGGGAGAAGTACGCAGCAAGCGTGCCGGGATGCGTGTGGGCATGCACCTCGCAGAGCTTGCCGATCGAGACATGCGTGTAAATTTTATGTGCAGATGCACATAAAATTTATTATGCGCAGCGGATGGTTATGTTGAGTCGCTTCCGCAAGTGCTTACCCGTCCGATCCTCCCCACAGGATTGCTGCACATAAGATTTCATGATGCACCTGCTGGCGGCCATGGGCGCGCTGCATTTCACTGGAGGTCTGTCATAGAGCAAATCGATCTTCCGGTCTCGCGAAACATGCCACTGCGGCACGGAAACAAAAATCTGCTGGACTGACCCCGTATCTTCCGAGGACATCCACACACGGCAGGGCTGAGCCGAGATTCGCCAAACTCAGACGGATATTATGTTGAGTGATCCAGTGCACATCGCCTTGTAATCGCCGACTTACGCCGCCCAGCTGCACATTTCCGCTGTCTGCGCATAATAAATTTGCGTAGTCGAGAGGCTTTCATGACCCAGGATCGCCTGAATGTGCCGGATGTCGGCGCCGTGGTCGAGCATGATTGTGGCGGCCGTGTGTCGAAATAAATGGCACGCGCCCACCTTGGTGATGCCCGCCTGGTTCATGAACTGACGCACCTGGCTGGAGAGCTGATTGGGATGCACCTGGCGGCCACGCTGCGTGACGAACAACAACGGCGAAGCGGTCTCTTCCGCGCCCAACAGCAGCGGTCGGGCCTCGGCCAGGTACTTGTCGATCCAGGCCAGCGCCCTCTCGCCCAAGGGCACGTACCGATCCTTCTTCCCCTTGCCCTGGCGGACCAGGATCACGCGGCGCTGACGATCCAGGTCGGTCAGGTGCAGCGAGAGCACTTCCTGTCGCCGCAGTCCGCTGGAGTACAGCAGCTCGAGCACGGCGCGGGTGCGCAGTCCACTGGGCTTGCTGATGTCGGCCTGCGCCATGATGGCTTCCACTTCGCTTTCGCTCAGCGCATGGCGCGGCAGACGTTTTTCTTCTCGGGGCAACTGCAGTTCCAACGCCGGATTGTGCTCGAGCACGCGCTGGTCCTTGAGCCAGGTGAACCAGCTGCGCAGGCTGATCAGCCAGTGGGATTGACTGGAGATGCTCAGCGGCTGGCCGTTCTTCTGGCGGTAATAGAACAGATGCCGCTGAAAGCGCTCGATCATCTCGGCGGTGACCTCCGCGGCGCGGGTCACGCTGCGGTCCTCACACCACTGGATGAACCGCGAGAGCTGCAGCCGTCGGATTTTGACCGTGTTGGCCGCGAAGTTGTGGGTTTCCAACCACTGCAGATAGCGGTGCAGCAGATGACAGAGCGACTGCGGATCACGCGGATCGCCGGGGATCGGGAGACAAGGATACGTACGCATTGCGAAAGACTCCTTCAGGGGTCACGAGGCCCAGCAACGGGCCTCTGGAAGTGAGAGAGGCGTGCAGACGCCTGCACGCCAGAACGTGTGTGTGGGAGAGCATCGAGAGACGAGTCGTAGCTGAGACCGCCAGGGCTCAGAGCGAGCGGGGATGGGGTTCCAGCTACGTAGCTGAGACCGCCAGGGCTCAGCCGCAGCGGCGATGGATGCTCCACTGGTCGGAAGCCTGGCGGCTTCAGCTCGCTACGGCAGCTTCAGTTACACGGCCTGGCGCGACAGCTTTTTTGGAGCGCCACTTGTGCGTTTTTCCGCCCAGGTGCCGGTTTGCTCAGCAAGCGATGGTCAGCACACGACTTAACCGCTTTTTGGCCGCTGGCCGATTCCCGCCGTTTCCGCTGCCGATTCACTGCCGGTTCGGTGCCGGTTCACCTTCCAGAAGTGCCGAATCACGCGACTGGGGGAGGTGTGTATTCGCTGAGCGGGTGACCTGGCCGCATACGTCCCGCGCGTCGATCAGCCCGCAGTGTCGGTGCGAGCTGTCCGGCGCTACGCAATCATCCAGCAGCTGATAGGTCCGTTGATTACCGCGACCGGTGCGCAGGGCCAGCACGTATTCCAACTCCACCAACCGAGAGAGATGGCGGCGTAAGGTGCGGTCCTGCCAGCCCAGCGTTTCGCGGAGTTGCCGCTGCGTGAAATGCACCGCGTTGGGCAACACGTCTGTTTCTTGGGCACGCTGCTTCACATAGGCCTTGAGCTGGGTGAGCAACTGCCGGGCCTGCGGCAGCAGATCTTCCCGCCGGGTGTCCAGCAGCGCCCGCATCAACCGATTGGCCAGCTGCAGATCGTCCAACGTGGCCACCACGAACTGTTGTTCGTGGCCCGCGACCGCACGTGTGAACTGTTTGCGCTGGTATTGATGCAGCAGCGTGATCGAGGCGATTAAGGCGAGATACTTGGCATGGTCGCGGCGATAACGTGTCTGATCGGTGCGAAACGTGAGTTGGTCGGCCCAGGGAAGGATCACGCTGCGGCTTCCAGCAAGCGTTGGGCACATTGCTGACGAGTGGTTACCGTGTGGCCATCCATAGCGACAGTGGTCGATGTGTAGCGATTCCTTTGCCGCTGGTGAATGGCGGCGGTTTGCTCGGGCTGTTCATTGACGCTGAGCGTGATACACCGATTGGCCAGTTCGTCATCCGGCTCTTCGGCCGTGGTGGTCAACAGCATGGCGACCGGGCCTTCCACTTCGTAGTGCTGCGTCCGCTGGCGGCCCGTGTCGCTGTCTTTTCCGGCGCAGGCGATGGAGAGTTTTCCCTCGCTCTGCAGGAGTTTTAACGCATAACTCGCTTCCGCCACTCCGGCTTCTTCGGCGATGGCCAGGATCTTGTGCTGCAGCTCCCCGGCGCCCATGTAGTAGAGCGACTGACTGGTCAGCGCCGACAAGCGGACTTGCGCTTCGGCGGGCATCAACTGCAGCGTGGCTTCCACCAACGACGTCTTCCCGGCAGCACTGCTGCTCTGCACCAACACCGAGAGGGGCCGCGGCAGCAGCCGCGACGTGCAGGCCAGGTAGCAGACCAGCTTGTTGGTCTCTTCGCCCACCAGGCCGCAGGCATCGTAGTCGGCCAGGATCCGCTCGATCAGCTGTGGATCTTGCAGCAACTCCAACGCGTCTTCTCGCTCGGCCTGGCTCATCACCGGCACTTGGGCCGTGCGTGGACCGAGCTGTTCGCGAATCAGCAGCTCTTGCCGCGCTTCGAGCTGCAACAGCACGCGGCCCAGGTCCCGCTTGATGGTGGCTTCTTCCACATACAGTTCGGCGGCCGCTTGCTTGAGAAACGTGTGCCGCTGCCGCGCCACGTACAGATCCAACGTATCGACGTGCACCAGTTCGCGCCGCGCCACCAGCAGGTTGACCCGCAGCCGCTCGCAGCTGAGCTGTTTTTCCAGCCCGCGCATGCGCCACTGGCGATCGTCGAAGGTGAAGGTGATTTGCTCCGGCTCGGTGCCGCGGTTCGCTTCGGAAGGGTTCGGTTGAATCATGGTAAACATCCCGAGAGTGATGAGTTGGAGTCAGTGGTTGTCGCTGCGATGACGTCTGGCCCTGCGCGGGCTGCAGGGTGTGCTTGCGTGCGGTAACCCGCTTCGTAAACGGAATGAATTCCGTTCTACTTAGGCGCGCACCGCGAGCGCCGTACTTCGTCCAGGGATTTTTTCTGTTCGCGATCCTGGTCGCCGAGGGAGTCACCGGAGAGACCGTTTCCGCCACCGTCGCCCGACCGGCGCTCGCACACCGGTGATGGGGCTGCTACCGCACTCCTGCCTGCCGTGGACTAGGGGAAGCCAGACGCATCGTCTCGCCGGCCAGCGCGGTTCTTCCCCGCGCCACGTTCGTGCGGAGAGCGCCCCTCACCTCGTCTTCCCGCACTGGTCCGGCGACTGGCGTTCTCTGTGCGAGATGCCGCTGCCGACTGCCCGGAACTGGTGCATTTTCTGGTGCTGGAAACGGTCTCCCCTGGCAACTCTCTTCAGAGAGCGGCCAATCGCCTGCTCCTGTCAAGGGCAAATCGTTCAGAATTCAGCACTGCGGTTGCCGGCGGCGTGCCAAGTTGGTAAACCTTGCCGGTAACGGAGAGCAGGAGGCAGCGCGGAACGCCACAGCCAAGGTAGTCCATCCATCAGGAGCGAAGCGGACATGGGTTCCAAACGAGCGAAGAAGGCCAAAAAGCGTGCCCAGCGGGAGGCTCGCCGTCAGACGCGGCGAGCAGAGAGGATCGCGGAGCCCGGCGGGCGAACTGCTCCCTCGCCACCGTCTCAAGCAACAGATTCTCAACCGTGCGCAACATTGGTCGCTCCCGCATACATCGTGACAGCGGAGACATCCTGCTGGAATTGCCTGCACGATACCGCCGTGTTCGCTCTGGCTGCCGAGGGGATTGAAAGCCTCATTTCATCCTCACACAAGTCCGACAACTTCCAGCTCATAAGCTCCATTACCTGGCTGTCGCCTGACCTACAACAGCACTTGACAAGACATGCCGATTCCCAGTTCTTTCTCGACGAATCACCCATGGACGGTTCCTCGAATTATCTGAACCATTGCCGCAACTGTGGCGCACCACTGAATGACTTCGAGTTGTTTTGTGAGCCGGGTGGCGCGTTCTTTCCGATGGATCAAGAAGCATGTCAACGCATCACCCTCATTCCTTTGCCGGAGGAGACCGATTTAGGGTTTTCTGGTCGCAGTTGGTTCACGACGTTTGATTGGCAGACCTATGCGCGTCGCCGGTGACGAGCAGGCACGGCCACGATGCGGCGACCCTGGAGGACTTCGTGACGTGCAGGAGCTTCACGGATGATTGCCGAGGCAACAACGCGACAACAACAACAACAGGAGCGGCGGCGGACGCGGCGCGGCAGCAGACCAACGCGGCGCTGCGTGATGCGTTGGCTCAGCGCGACGGTCTGCCAACGGAGGGACCACCGCTTGGGTGTGCCGAGCGGCAGCGCAGCGCGGCACAGCAGCAGACGATAGAGGCGTTCTGGAAAAGAGTGGAAGAGCGCCAGCGCGAGGCGATGGACGCGTTGTCGGGCGCGTCGAGTGTCCCGGTTCCCGTCCCCGTCCCAGAGCCACCAGCAGCGGCCGACTCGCCTCGCCGGTTGGTCGTCCCCAATGTGATCGCCGGAGAGGCGCCGGTGGTGCGCAAGCCGGGGCCCACGTTCGCCGATGTGCTGCGCACGTTCGACCCAGACTATCGACGCATTTACGGAGCCGAGCTCACGCTACAGCAGGATAAGGTGCTGCGCGAGATGTTGGCCTGCTTCACAAGAGTGCTGGGCATGCATCAATGGACCTGTGGTGATTGCGATACGGTGGTCGAGCTGCCTAACGGCTGCAACAATCGACACTGCTGTACCTGCGGCAGTACCAAGCGACAGACGCTGGGCCGAGGACACCTGCTCGCAGATCCTGCCGATCGAGTACGCTCATCTGATCCTCACCGTGCCCGCGCCCATCACGCGTCTGGCCATGATCAACCAGAAAGTGTTGTACTCGATCGTGCTGCGAGAAGGCGCCTATACGGTCCTCCGCGGTGGCCGGAAGTTGTTCGGCGTCGAGCTGGCACTGCTCGCGCTCTTGCACACCTGGGGCCAGATCTTAAACAACTCACCTGCATACTCACAGCCTGTTGCCGCTGGGTGGCTTGCGTCGGAACACGCTGGAGTGGGTCGATCTTTCAGAAGCCAATTGAAGCAGTTGCTCACGTATGTGCGGCGTGAGTTTCCCCAGCGGTTCTGCCAAGCGCTGCGCAAGGCCTACTAACAAGGGGAGTTGCAGTTCGATGCTGACACGGAGCTCGCGCATCTTCAATCACCGGCCGAGTTCGAGCAGTGGCTCAAGCCGTTGGAAAATATGTCCTGGATCGTGCGCTGCGGAGACAGTTGGGATCGCCGCAAGGCAGACTTCGGTCCGCAGGCCACGGCGAAAGTCGTTCAGTACCTGGCCAACTACGTGGGGCGCATCGCACTGAGTGACAGCCGGATCCTGGACATCCAGGGTGACCACGTGCTCTTCAAGTACAAGGACTACCGCGACAACAACCAGCAAAAGGAGAAGTGGATCGAAGGCGTGGAGTTGATCCACCGATTTCTGCAGCATCTTCTCCCGCCAGGATTTCGACACATTCGCCGCTACGGTTGGATGGGCCCTCGCGTGAAGCCGGAAAAGCGTGACTTCATCCGGAGCTACCACGGCCTGGATGACGTGCAAGCCTCTGAGTCGCAAGACGAAGCGGATGGTGAAGCAGCACGCGAAGAAGAAGTATGCACGCAGACCTGCCGCTTCTGCAGCGGCGACATGCACTTGACCGGCCGCACGGTTCGGCCACGCGTAAGTGAACTCCTGGCGATGCCACTCTCCCGCTTCCGCCAGGCTCAAGCCGGATTCACCGTGACGCTCGGCGACCGACTGCCGCAGATCGAGGCGCAGCGCTGTGGCGACGAGTCGGCTCCTGTTATGGGAGAGAGGGCCCAACAGATCCGGAAACAACTCAGCGCCTTGATGAACTCCAGCTACTTGTGACGTGAGGCGGACCGCCAGTGCACCACACGAAGAAGAATTCGTTGTTTTTTCACGCGGCCTCGCAGCCGTGGAGATCGTTGCGTGCCTTCACCTCACGCTGTTCACCACCGTGTGACAGCCACATGTCACCGCAGCTGCCACGTCTTTCCCGTCTTGCCACCGACGCGACCAACATCGTCACGCTTCGCGACCACACCCACGCCATGCCACCCAACTGACACTTCCAGGGCACTCGCAGCCGGTCGCTATTAATTCACAGTATATTGTCTCGCCGCTCCATTCTCGGCTCCCGCCCCCGTCGACACGCACCTTTGGCGCTACCTTGCTTGGTTAGTCACCTTTCTTGGCAAGCTGCGTGTTGTACTTCGTCACGAGGGCGGCATGCGTCGCGCTGGGATTCACGCCATCTACTCCAAGGCATCATCCACTACCGGTGCTGCACCGCCATCGCATGACTAGCCGCGATCTCGTTCGGCGCCGAGTGTTGCGACAGCCGCGACAAGCAGTTCCATACTCATCTCGGAAATCGGCGAGGCATTCTGGCATGGTACGGCGACGAGATTTGTTCTCCCAGCAGCGGCCGGCCAATTTTCAACTTGCCGGGCTAACACCGCCGCTGACCTACTTCAACAAACTGTCACGACTGTGCTGACAGAACGGAACATCGTCTCGCTTGGAAATCCGAGTGCCTTACTCAAAGCAGGTACAGCCTTCATTGCGGCAGGTCCAATCCTGCCGAGCGCTCGAGCTGCTGAAAAACGGATATCGACAGTACTATCCCCTACCGTGCGTCCATTGAGGACAATCGGAATACGGAAAGGAGCATCGACGACCTCGTCGCGTGTTGCGACCAACGCGTCGATTAGCGCGGGAATCGCATCGACTGCTACTGGCCCCAGTTGTCCAAGGCTTTCGGCGGCATCGCATCGTGTACTCCACGTCCTCTTCTGATCTGCCAACACTCGGCAGAGCAGACGTATAGCATCTTTCTCTTCCGCTCCGATATTGCCAATGCGCACGGATTGCACAACTCGCTGACGTGCCGTATTCATCGACGCTTTCATAGTTGCTGGCAACCATGTCAACAAGTATCGGTACCGCCGGTTTGCCGGCCCTCCCAATTCTGCTCAGGGCATCAACGGCCGCCACTTTCACGCGATCGTCATCACCGCCAAGAAGATCAATCAAAGCTGTGACAATCGTGAGCAAGTTCATCTCCGTGAACAATTGAAACGCTCAGTCTGGCGTCCGACTAGAGCCCGTCGCCATGTACGGTTTCCTGCGGTCTTGTCTCGGTGACTTGCGAAGAAGCCATCTGTATCGGAGAGCGGGAATTCGTAGACGATGCAATGCAACGCAGCGAGCCCACAGAGGCTCAGTCTGCGAGGGCTCATCTGGCTCGCTGTCTAAGTGAAGCGTCGAATTCGCACTTGCCGTTTGCGGCGTTCATGGTCCTGCCGAGTAAACTGATAGTCGCGTCAGATTGTATCCTCCGGACATCGCTTCTGGTCCGATGGTGACGTCTGTCGCCGATCGCACGGCGATCGCGAACGCTGGTTGCGATCGTCACACGTCACCTACGAGTACAGTCTGAATTACGCGTGATCGAAACCTCCTTATGACGTTCTGCGCCACCGAGCTCAACAGTAGCCGTAGCGTATCACGCACCCCGAGCACCTTCAGCCATTACACTGGCTCCTCAGCGCACATTGTGATCAACGTACCGGTTCTCGCTCGGCGGTGGACGAGATTGGACGATTACCGCGGTCGTCGGAGCCGGCGCCCAGCCCAACTCACGAGTCTTCAGGAGCCGACGCATATGGCTGGGCATTCCGCTCCGTGCGACAGCCCGAACGCGGAAAGCCATAAGACCGGCCAAGCTCATCGGTTCCATTTGGATCAGTCGGCGCGAGTGGTCGAGTCACGGCAGTATTCATAGACGCTGATCCCCCCCTCATACCCCATCGGATCCCTACTACAGAACCTGCCCAGCTGGGCGAGTACATGCGGTGCCATTGCTACTAACTGACGTACCTTTGTCACCGACATCGCTCGCGCCCTGGGTTTCTCGCAGGTTTCGCACGTGGCACCGGCAACGCGACTCTTCTCGTTTCTTTCGCGCGCCGCGCGCGAAGCTGTTGTCATGTCAAAGATCTACGAGTGATTGTACCCGCCCGGTGGGCTGCTTGTGAAGAGAAAGACGGCCGCCTGACGCGAATTTGTCAGGCGGCGCGGGGTTTATTGGCGGGAGATGAAGCACGGAGAGGATCTAGGCTTCGGTGGCGGGGCTGGTGCGACGTCTTACCCAGCGAAGGAGACGCTCGGCCAGCTGGCGTAACCGCTGCCGCAGCGGCGAGAGGGACCAGGCGTAGGCGCGCCGCTGTGGGGAACAACGCAGCAAGCGTGCCGGGATGGGTCTGGGCATGCACTTCGCACAGCTTGCCGATCGACACGTGCGTGTAAATTTGCGTAGTCGAGAGGCTTTCATGACCCAGGATCGCCTGAATGTGGCGGATGTCGGCGCCGTGGTCGAGCATGATTGTGGCGGCCGTATGTCTGAATAAATGGCACGCGCCCACCTTGGTGATGCCTGCCTGGTTCATGAACTGACGCACCTGGCTGGAGAGCTGATTGGGATGCACTTGGTGGCCACGCTGCGTGACGAACAACAACGGAGAAGCGGTCTCTTCCGCGCCCAACAGCAACGGTCGGGCCTCGGCCAGGTACTTGTCGATCCAGGCCAACGCCCTCTCGCCCAAGGGCACGTAGCGGTCCTTCTTCCCCTTGCCCTGGCGGACCAGGATCACGCGCCGCTGGCGATCCAGGTCGGTCAGGTGCAGCGAGAGAACTTCCTGGCGGCGCAGACCGCTGGAGTACAGCAGCTCGAGCACGGCGCGCGTGCGCAGGCCACTGGGTTTGCTGATGTCGGCCTGCGCCATGATGGCTTCCACTTCGATTTCGCTCAGCGCATGGCGCGGCAGACGTTTTTCTTCTCGGGGCAACTGCATTTCCAACGCCGGATTGTGCTCGAGCACGCGCTGGTCCTTGAGCCAGGTGAACCAGCTGCGCAGGGAAGTCAGCCAGTGGGATTGACTGGAGATGCTTAGCGGCTGGCCGTTCTTCTGGCGATAGTAAAACAGATGCCGCTGAAAACGCTCGAGCATCTCGGCGGTGACCTCCGCGGCGCGGGTCACGCTGCGGTCCTCACACCACTGGATGAACCGCGAGAGCTGCAGCCGTCGGATTTTGACCGTGTTGGCCGCGAAGTTGTGGGTTTCCAACCACTGCAGATAGCGGTGCAGCAGATGACAGAGCGACTGCGGATCACGCGGATCGCCGGGGATCGGGAGACAGGGATACGTACGCATTGCGAAAGACTCCTTCAGGGGTCACGAGGCCCAGCAACGGGCCTCTGGAAGTGAGAGAGGCGCGCAGACGCCTGCACGCCAGAACGTGTGTGTGGGAGAGCATCGAGAGACGAGTCGTAGCTGAGACCGCCGAGGGCTCAGCCGCGGCGGGATGGATGCTCCATCATCTGAAGCCTGGCGGCTTCAGCTACGTGGCTCGATCCGAGCCACCCGCGTCGCCAGGGATCTCGTGGCAGCAGACCACGCCGCCACCGCGCTGGTCGCGGTGGGGCGACGACTGGTCAGCTACCGTGACCCCCACAGATCCCGTCGGTCGAGTCCCAGAGCGCACGTCAAACCGCCGCGCTGGCCGACCGAAATCAATCGCGGCTGGCCTCGAGCGTCTCAGGCAGGACCCGATGCCAAACGCGGCTCTGTGGCGGCCTCGGCGGCGTGCCGGTGCAATGGCTGCTTCGTCGCTCGGCCGCTCATGCGTGTTAATGACCGTGGCGGTAGCGGACCAGTTGTGGTCCCGCCGGGATAAACCCAGCGGAAACCGGAGGGAGTGTCGGCTGCGGGCCGCGTGATGACAGCGGTGACGGATGCTTCCGGCATCGGAAGCCTGGCGGCTTCAGCTACGGCAGCTTCAGTTACGCGGCCTTGTGCGACAGCTTTTTTGGAGCGCCACTTGTGCGTTTTTCACACAGGCCGCCGGTGATCGACGTAAGTCACCAGCAGCACGAGCTTTCACCGTGATTTGGCAGGCCGCCGGATAGCCGCCGGATACCCGCCGGTAGGCCGCCGGAAGGTGGTGCTAAACCGCCGGTTCGGTACCTGCTGGGGGAGCGGCAGATCCACGGGAGTGTGGTACATGTTTTCCCTTGCCATCGCCAGAGACCAGGTCATCGAGACCCAGCAGCCACGGTGCCGCCTGCTGACTCTCGCTGTCGTAAAGCAGTTGGTACAAGCGCCGATTACTGAGCCCTGTGCGATGCATCACCACGTATTCCAGCTGTACCAGCCGCGAGAGCTGACGCCGCAGGGATCGGTCACTGTAGCTGAGAGCTTCCCGCAACTCGCGCTGCGAGAAGCGCAGCTGTTGGCGGGTCACCTGTTGTTGCTCACACCGCTCTCTGACATACGCCTCGATGCGCACCAACAACTGACGAGTGTGGGGCAGCAGCTCATCGAGTCGCTGGGCCAGCGCGGCTCCGCAGAGTTGCTGAGCCAGTTGCACATCGTGGGGCGTGGCGATCACGCAGCGCTCGGCAGTTCCCTGGCGAGTGCGCGTGGTCTGTTTGCGCTGGTGTTGATGCAGCAGCGCCAGCGCGGCAATCAGCGATAAATACTTGGCATGATCCCGGCGATGGCGCGTCTGGTCGGTGCGAAAGGTCAGCTCTTCAGCGTCAGGGATCACTACGGCCAACGGCTCCAAGAGACGCTGTGCGTGCTGATGGCGCCTGCGCACCGCCTGGCCGCTGATCTTCTCGGCGGAGAGCGTATAGGCACTCCGCTGTCGAGCATGAATGGCGGCGGTTTGCTCGGGCTGTTCATTGACGCTGAGCGTGATACATCGGTTGGCCAGTTCGTCATCCGGCTCTTCGGCCGTGGTGGTCAACAGCATGGCGACCGGGCCTTCCACTTCGTAGTGCTGGGTCCGCTGGCGGCCCGTGTCACTGTCTTTTCCGGCGCAGGCGATGGAGAGTTTTCCCTCGCTTTGCAGGAGTTTTAACGCATAACTCGCTTCCGCCACTCCGGCTTCTTCGGCGATGGCCAGGATCTTGTGCTGCAGCTCCCCGGCGCCCATGTAATAGAGCGACTGACTGGTCAGCGCCGACAAGCGGACTTGCGCTTCGGCGGGCATCAACTGCAGCGTGGCTTCCACCAACGAGGTCTTTCCGGCAGCACTGCTGCTCTGCACCAACACCGAGAGGGGCCGCGGCAGCAGTCGGACGGTGCAGGCCAGGTAGCAGACCAGCTTGTTGGTCTCTTCGCCGACCAGGCCGCAGGCATCGTAGTCGGCCAGGATCCGCTCGATCAGTTGTGGATCTTGCAGCAACTGCAACGCGTCTCATCGCTCGGCCGGGCTCATGACCGGCACTTGGGCCGTGCGTGGACCGAGCTGTTCGCGAATCAGCAGCTCTTGCCGCGCTTCGAGCTGCAACAGCACGCGGCCCAGGTCCCGCTTGATGGTGGCTTCTTCCACATACAGTTCGGCCGCTGCTTGCTTGAGAAACGTGTGCCGCTGCCGTGCCACGTACAGATCCAACGTATCGACGTGCACCAGTTCGCGCCGCGCCACCAGCAGGTTGACCCGCAGCCGCTCGCAGCTGAGCTGTTTTTCCAGCCCGCGAATGCGCCACTGGCGATCATCGAAGGTGAAGGTGACTTGCTCCGGCTCGGTGCTCTGGTGTTGCTCGGCAGGGTTCTGCTGGATCATGCGAATTCTCCTGGCCCCGTGAGGCCATCGAGTGAGTGGTTTGTGTTGTCGCTACGTCGGCGCGCACCGCGAGCGCCGTACTTCGTCAAGGGATTTTTTCTGTTCGCGATCCTGGTCGCCGAGGGAGTCACCGGAGAGACCGTTTCCGCCACCGTCGCCCGACCGGCACTCGCACACCGGTGAGGGGGCTGCTACCGCACTCCTGCCTGCCGTGGACTAAGGGAAGCCAGACGCATCGTCTCACCGGCGAGCGCGGTTCTTCCCCGCGCCACGTTCGTGCGGAGAGCGCCCCCTCACCTCGTCTTCCCGCACTGGTCCGGCGTCTGGCGTTCTCTGTGCGAGATGCCGCTGCCGACTGCCCGCACACTGGGTGCATTTTCTGGTGCTGGAAACGGTCTCCCCTGGCAACTCTCTTCAGAGAGCGGCCAATCGCCTGCTCCTGTCAACGGCAAATCGTGGGGATTCGTGGCACGCGATGGCCAGCGCCTCTCCGATTTGGTAAACCTTGCGGATTACGTGCCCTGGATCGGGTTGTTTTGCGGTCGCTCGCCCACGGTCGCCATCGTCACGGCCAGTTCACTTCACCCGGACCGGTTGCTACCATGGTGCAGCCCTCGGGTAACAACCAGCAGCCTGGCAGGAAGGACGCGTCATGGGTTCCAAACGAGCGAAGAAGGCCAAAAAGCGAGCCCAGCGGGAAGCGCGCCGCCAGACGCGGCGAGCCACAGAGGGCACCGAGGCCTCCAGCACGCCAGGTGCACCTTCGATTCAGGCACCTTCGACTCAGGTGCCCACCACCGCATCGACGCCACCGACTCCGACAACGGACTCTCAACCGAGTGCAACGATGATCGCTCCCGCTTACGTCCTGCAGACGTGGGAAGACTGCTGGAATTGTCTACCTGGAGACGACAGATATTCGCCCTGGCAGCCGAGGGAATCGAAAGCAAATTCCCGTCCCCAGCAAACTCGATCGTTTCGTGCTCATGACGTCCATTGAGTGGTTGTCGCCCGATCTGCAAGAGTTCCTGAAGAAGCATTCTCACTCTGCCTTCTCTCTTGACGAATCCGTCAGGAAGGATGGTTCTTGGCAGTATATCAACCACTGCAGCCACTGTGGTGCACCATTTGATAACGACGAGTTGTTTGAGTCAGGTGAAGCATTCTCTCCCGAGTATGAAGATGACTGCGAGTACACCGTCATTCGCGTGCCCGACGGAATCGATCTCAGCATCTCGGGCACAACCGCTACACCTGACAGGCAGTCGTTTCTTCCTCGTCCATGAACGGCCATAGCAACCAGACCTCGACGATGCAGGGCAGTACCTGGAGCTTCACGGATGATTGCCGAGGCAACGACCAGCCGGGAACATCGTCAGCCACAACAGCGACGGCGCAGTGCGGCGCGGCAGCAGACCCACGCGGCGCTGCGTGATGCATTGGCTCAGCGCGACGGTCCGCCAACGGAGGGACCACCGCTGGGGTGTGCCGAGCGGCAGCGCAGCGCGGCACAGCAGCAGACGATCGAGGCGTTCTGGAAAAGAGTGGAAGAGCGCCAGCGCGAGGCGATGGACGCGTTGTCGGGCGCGTCGAGTGTCCCGGTTCCCGTCCCCGTCCCAGAGCCACCAGCAGCGGCCGACTCGCCTCGCCGGTTTGTCGTCCCGAATGTGATCGCCGGAGAGGCTCCCGTGGTGCGCAAGCCGGGGCCCACGTTCGCCGATGTGCTGCGCACGTTGACCCGGACTATCGACGGCACTGTAGGAGCGGAGCTCACGCGAGCAGCAGGACAAGGTGCTGCGCGAGATGTTGGCCTGCTACACAAGAGTGCTGGGCATGCATCAAATGGACCTGTGGTGATTGCGATACGGTGGTCGAGCTGCCGAACGGCTGCAACAATCGACACTGCTGTACCTGCGGCAGTACCAAGCGAAGACGCTGGGCCGAGGACACCTGCTCGCAGATCCTGCCGATCGAGTACGCTCATCTGATCCTCACCCTGCCCGCGCCCATCACGCGTCTGGCCATGATCAACCAGAAAGTGTTGTACTCGATCGTGCTGCGCGAAGGCGCCTATACGGTCCTCCGCGGTGGCCGGAAGTTGTTCGGCGTCGAGCTGGCATTGCTCGCGTTCTTGCACACCTGGGGCCAGCTCCTGCTACCTCACCTCCACTCACACTGCCTGTTGCCGCTGGGTGGCTTGCGTCGAAACACGCTGGAGTGGGTCGATCTTTCAGAACGCAATTGAGACAATTGCTCGCGTATGTGCGGCGTGAGTTTCCCCAGCGGTTCTGCCAAGCGCTGCGCAAAGCCTACAACAAAGGTGAGCTGCAGTTCGATGCCGACACGGAGTTCGCGCATCTTCAGTCACCGGCCGAAGTTCGAGAAGTGGCTCAAGCCGTTGGAAAATATGTCGTGGATCGTGCGCTGCGGCAGACAGCTGGGATCGTCGCAAGGCCGACTTCGGCCCGGACGCCACGAAGAAAGTCGTCCAGTACCTGGCCAACTACGTGGGCCGCATCGCACTGAGTGACAGCCGGATCCTGGACATCCGACGGTGATCACGTGCTCTTCAAGTACAAAGACTATCGCGACAACAACCAGCAGAAGGACCAGTGGATCGAGGGCGTGGAGTTGATCCACCGATTTCTGCAGCATCTGCTGCCGCCGAGGATTTCGACACATTCGTCGCTACGGTTGGATGGGCCCTCGCGTGAAGCCGGAAAAGCGGGACTTCATCCGGAGCTACCACGGCCTGGATGACGTGGAGCCTCGGAGTCGCAAGAGGACGAAGCGGAAGGTGAAGCAGCACGCGAGGAAGAAGTACGCACGCAGACCTGCCGGTTTTGTCCCGGTGACATGCACCGTGACCGGCCGCACGGTTCGTCCTCGAGTGAGCGAACTGCTGGTCGATGCCTCTCTCACGCTTTCGCCAGGCCCAAGCCGGATTCACGGTCACGCTCGGCGATCGGTTGCCGCAGATCGAGGCGGAACGAAGCGGCGACGAGTCGGCTCCGGTTATCGGAGAAAGGACCCAGCAGATCCGGAGACAGCTGATCGCCATGATGAACTCGAGCTACTTGTGACGTGAGGCGGACCGCAGTGCACCACACGAAGAAGAATTCGTTGTTTTTCGACGCGGCCTCGCAGCCGCGGCGATCGTTGCGTGCCTTCACCTCACGCTGTTCACCACCGTGTGACAGCCACATGTCACCGCAGTTGCCGCATCTTTCCCGTCTTCCCACCGACGCGACCAACATCGTCACGCTTCGCGACCACACCCACGCGCTGCCACCCCACTGACACTTCCAGGGCACTCGCAGCCCGGTCGCTATTAATTCATAGTATATAGTCTCGCCGCTCCATTCCCGGCTCCCGCCCCGTGTCCGCCCGCAGCCTCAGTCGCCGTCCTTTCCGTCCGTAGAAGCCCTATTCTTGGGGACGTTCTGTGTAGGTTTCAAAACGATTTGGTCGAACGCTTCCAGAAGGTCATCAAATGTGTTGATATGGATGTCTATGCCCAGGTCATCACATATTGTTTGCATCGCAGGGCCATATTTCTCAACCATGCGGTCTTCTTTCGAGGCCCTGTGTCGTATCTCGATCGTCAGGAAAGCCGTCGCAAGGAGAAACGCAAGGAGTAATGCATGGACAAGGAAGCAATAAGGAGTGAAGCGTTTCATGTGAGACTACCACTTAATCAAGTCATTGTCTGGGGTTTTTCCGTCTGGGTGTTTGTCACCACAGCACCGCCAATTGCCAAAGTCAATCCGAGTCTTTAGGTCATTAAAGTCCCAATTGGGATCCCAGCCTGGCATTTCGATTTCGCCGGAAGGGTTGCCCCATTTCCATTGTCCACATTCCTTCATGCAATTTGATAATTCCGTCTGCTCAGCTTTAACCTGAATTCGACAACACTGCTTTGTTGCACACTTCTTGCCCGCGCAATTGTCTAAGAACTCTTGCCACGCAGGAGTTGGCGGCCTCTCGGGGTTTCTACCAAAATAAGAATCATCCGCGTCTTGCCAGCGGCGAACCAAGCAACTTCTCGTACACCGAAACCACTTGACTTTGGCGATTGCCTCTTCTGGATCCATGCCTTCATACCCCAGCCTGCCCAGTATTACGTTGGCAAGAAGTCCGGCAATTAGAGCATCAATCGTTCGTGAAACTTGGCATGCGCATTGCGTCCATTTGTTCGTTTTGCCACTCTCCCGCCAAGAATCGCAGTAACGTTGTGTTACTCCCCGGTCATCTTCTTCCGTTCTCGCAAATGGGCTTTTGATGCCAAACCACCACTCAGCATCCTGCCGCCACGGAAACGACCATTCCCTACCACTGGAATCGATAACTGAATTCGGCCGATTCCCGGCATATCCGAGAAGATTGCTGCCATCGTGATATTTCAGCGGATCCCTACTACAGAACCTGCCCAGATTCGCGTGCAACATGCGATGCCGGTAGTAGAACAATCCCGTCTCGCGTCCAACCGCCTACCCGTATAAGTATACTCAACGTCGTAGCTGGAGGCACTGCGAATATTCGACCAGCTGGCATCGTAGATGGTGAGTACCCCGTACGGGCTATAGACGTACCGCTCGATCGCGTCCCCAGCCGGTGTCCACCAGGGTGGTCACGTTGAAGTTGGCATCGCCCAGATAGTAGATCCGGCCGTCGTCGCAGAGACCGTCGGCGTCGGTGTTCTCGTCCCGCAGCACGGGGGCGTCGATGTAGCGTGGCGACCAGACGTACTGGTACTGCGGCTGCAGCGATTCGGGCCCGGTGTTTTCGGTGGTGCTAGGCCGCGTTTCGAGCACCTGCCAGGCGCTGTTGTAGAAGTAGTGCTCGTAGGCGTCGATCCCGTCGGGATTCGCCGGACTCTGGCTGTCCAGGTGCTTTTTCACGCGCCGGAACCGCCCGTCATATTCGTAGCGGGCCACCACCGTGGCGCCCTGCTTGCACCTCCACCAGACGGTTCCAGGCGTCCCACGTGCAGGTGAGACTCCTGGAGAGACTCGACGGCTTGGGCAGCGTGGTCAGGTTGCCGGCCCGGTCGTGGGCCGGATCGGCCCAGGCCGTGCCGGTCGTCTCGCTGATGCCGGTGATCTCGTTCACGTCGTTGTGCGTGCGTTCCTGGTCCAGGTCGGTGCGAGCCGGAGGTCTTCTGCAGGAAGTCACTCCAGTTGCCCGTCATGTCCAGGCCCCAGTCCTCCTCGCGGACCGGCGTGCCGCTGATGGCCGTCTTGCCCACGTTCAGATCGCCCCGATCGAACGTGACGAGCCGATTCACCTCGTCGTAGGTGTAGAACTCATCCTTGCCACTGGCGAGCGTGTTCTCGCGATAGGTGCGGTTGCTGGCCCGGTCGTAACCGTAGGTGAAGCGGTCCCGATCGGCGCTGGCCCCGTAGTCGTACCACCGCTGGTCCACCACCCGCCCGAAACGATCCCAGCCGCTGTAGGCGCTGTCGAAGAAGGTCTCCAGCCGCACATCCGGCTGCTCGTAAGTCTTCGCTGACGATCGTCCTCAGGCCCAGGTACGCGTAGCTGGCCAGCACATCGCCCGGACTGCCGCCGCTGTCGTCCGCAATGGCCATCGAGACGATTCAAGACATCGGCCATGCTGTCGCTCGAGCCGTAGGTGAAGTGCACCAGGCGGCCGTTGGGATAGCGGACCGAGGTGGGCCGCAGCCCCTTGGTGAACTCGCCGCCGCTGGCCGTGGTGTCGAAGTTATACTGTACATACAGCGTGCTCGCGTCCTTCGCCCCCTCGTGCTCCTGATACTCGCTGTTCGAGCATCCCCAGGTCGTTGTACTCGTAGACCACTTCGTTCACCACGCTGCCGCTGCCCACGGTGGCGTTATCGTATTGCGTGATGCTCTCCACCATCCCACGCACCTCGTACGTGGTGGAAGTGCGGCGGACGGCGCCGTCGATATTGGTGCCCAGCGTCGTCACCTGGTCGTGCAGCAGGCGGCCCAGCGCGTCGAACTGGTAGGCGTGCACCGTGCCGTTCTGGTCCTTCTTCTCGGTCCGCTCTCCTTGACGATTGTACTTGTACTCCACCCGGTCGTAGACGCCGTCGGTCCCATCGCCCAGCGGGTCGGCCACGTCGTCGCTGTCCGGGTAGATTTCGGCCCGCAGCAGGTCGCAGCGCGCCACATCCGAGTCGGCCAGCGTCGTGCCGTACACGTAGTGGGTCGTCTGGTCCCCGGTACTGGGGTTCTTGGCCGTGAGGGTCAGGATCTGCCCGTCGGCGGTGTAGGTCGTTTCGACCGTCACGTCCTCGTCTGGATAATCGCCGTCGACCGCGCCGTCCTGGTAGTTCTGGATGGTCTTGGTCACGCGGCCCGCATCGTCGAACTCCTGGCGATCTTCCCGACCGGCCGGATCGATCGTCTGGTAGGCCTGGCCTGCCGAGTCGTACTCGGTGGTGGTCACCAGCACGCTGTCGCTGCGTGCCGGCACGGTGCTCGATCGCGAGAGCGCCGCATCGCCGTTGGTCCCATAGTTGGCCATGGCGATGGAGCGGCCGATCGCATCGGACCAGCATGGCCACGTAGCTCACCCGGGCCTGCGGCTGGGAGCCGGACATCGTGGTCAGCTCGCCGGTGCCCGTGGCATCGTGCCGCCGGGACCGCGAGGTGGAGAGAATCGCGTTGCCCGCTTCGTCGAGCGTCGTTTCGGTCTGCTCGAGGATCGTGTCTCCGTCGACGTTGGTGGCGGCCGTATAACTTTCCGCCGCGCCGCTGCTGGACGAACTGCTGCTCGACGAGCTGCTGAGCACGCAGCCGGGGATTTCGCCGAGATCGTAGCCGACGCAGCTGCTTGATCGCTCGGCCCAGACCGTCGTACTGCGTCTTGGTAAACGAGCGTGCTCCGGCAGCCTGCTGCTTGATCACGTTACCGGCCGCATCGTACCAGCTGTAGCCGACCAGGGTAGCTGCCGACCGTGCCGTCACTCGGATCGACCGCGTAGGTCTTGCTCATATAGCTGCGCCCGCGATCATCGTAGAACGTTTCGCTGCGGGCAATGAGCCGGTCGTCGGGATTCGGGTCGCTGTCGGCATCCACACCGTCACCTGCCACGTCGTAGTAACGCTCGGTCTTGATGGTCTGGTCCAGGTTGTCGTAGTGGGTGCGGGTGAAGGTCTTTCGCCCCTCATCGTCCGCCTCGGCCAGCACATACTGCTGGCGGTTGCGCCAGTCGTAGAGGTACTCGGTCAGGCGGAAGGTGGTCTCGTCGATGTGCTGGACGGTGGCGGCCAGTTGGCTGCCGCCCCCTCCGCCACAGCCGGTGCAGCCAGTGGGCTCGTGGTAGACGTACTCGCTCACCAGCACCATGTTGTTGCTGCTCGGGCCGCTGCTGCTGGATGAGGAGGAACTGGAAGAGCCGGACGAAGGCACGTACGCTTCCGAGCAGGGTTCGCGCCCCGCCGTGGGATCCAGATCGCTGGCCCCGCTGTCGTCGGTCCCCACGTAGACGCACACCGGTCGATTCGACTGATCGAACACGCTGCGGGTGATCGTGCCGCCGGGAGTCTGTTGCATGTTCTGCCGGCCACAGGCATCGTACCCGAAGGTCGTCTCGTGATAGTTGGTGCCCGCCGTGCCGTCACCGGAGGCGGGGATCAGGAAGTACTGCCACTTGGCCGTGACGCGGCCGACGATCTCGGGATCTTCACTCGTGATGGCCCAGTGCACGTAGCTGGACTGCGAAAAACTATCACTCGCTGACAGCGCACCGGAGGTGCTGGCCCGCGTGGCCTGAATCGACTCGCGCCGCGTGCCCGCCGCGTTGCGTTTCTGAATAGAGACCGGATTGACCAGGGTGTACGTGTAGTTGGGCGCCGTGCCCGTGGCGTATCCCTGGGCCGTCCAGGTTTCATAGTCATCGTCCTGGTAGACGGTCCAGCTGGCGGTGCGCACCGCCGTGGGCGTGCCGTCGAGGTCCACCGTATGCAGCGGTCCGAGCGTTTGCACGGGGCGGTCGAGGTCGTCGTACTGGTAGTCGGTGATCAGGTGCTGACCGCCGCCGGACGGCGTGCTCCAGCCGGAGGGCACCGTGAGCTGCGCGTCATCGACATCCTGAATCGTCTGGGTCACGTGGCCGCTGAGTACGTCGTACTCATGATAAGTAATGAAGCCCCGCTCGTCCTGGAGCCAGATCCGGTTCCCGTAGATATCGAACCGCTCGAGGCGGGTGGCAGACAAGCCCGAGCCATTCTGGCTCTCTGCCACGGCGGGCAGCGTGGTGGTCCGCTGTTGGATCTGCGTGGTTGCCTCGTGCCAGGTGTAGTCGAAGCTGGTGACGATGGCTCCCGAGCCGTCTTCTTCGCGGTAGACTGTTTCCCGCCACAGCGGATAGATGTCCTGCATCAGCGGGCTGCCGCTGCTGCTCGAGGAACTGCTGGAGCTACTGGAGCTGGAAGGAAGCGTCAGAGACACGCTGCGCTGGGTGTACTCGTACATTCGCAGCAGGATGGGAGTGCCGTTGGAGCCTTGCTTGATCTTATCGTACTGCTTGTAGCCTGCCACGGCCCCGCCGCCGGTGGACGTGGTGGTTTCACTGTAGTACTGGTAGATTCGAATCAGACCGCTGGAGGTCTGGAGCGAGACCGACAGATTGCCGGCCTCCGTGGTGGCGTGCGTAACGCTGAGCGATGGCGGCCGACGTGGCTTCCAGTATCAGATTGCCGGAGCTGTCATACTGGTAGTAGGCGCGCGAGATGTCGGCGCCGGCGGTCGTTTCACGCAGCAGCGTCTGCCCCGCGAAGTTGGTGTACTCGATGGTTGTCACCTCGCCGGTGCGCTGGTGGTGGTCTTTCGCTGCCACTGGTTGTAGCCGTCGGCCGCGGTGCTATCGAGATACTCGTAGCGGTACTCGAGCGTACCACCGGCCGCGAGTTTGCGGCTCACCCGCCCCGTTTCGTCATACTGCAGGTACTCGTCGGCATACTGGGCCACTTGCTCGTCACTGGCGGAGAGCGGATCGCTCACGGCCGCATCGGCGGCTCAGCCGGTAGTAGGCCTCGGGACCAAGCACGTACTTGGGGCCGTGCTCCACGCCCAGCTCTTCACCGGCCTCGTAGTAACGGAAATAGCCGAGGACTTCCAGATTCGAGTAGCCGCTGCGCTGCCGGGTGATCAACCGCACGTTACCAAAATTCTCATAGACGGTAGTGGCGCCACTGCCGCTGCTGCTGGAGCTGGAACTGCTGCTGCCACCGTTGACCAGGCCCGGATAGTAATCGAAGTAGACCGTCTCCAGGACCTGCGAGGTGTCGCCCACCACAGGCCCGCCCGCAGGCGGTTGCTGCCAGCCCTCGCTCCACGCGCGGCGCCGCACAACCGAGGTCACACGCTCGCCGCCGTCTTCGTGGACCGCGTAGTTGAACTCGTAGGATTCGCTGACCGTTTCCCCGTCTTTGCTGTAGGTGGCGCGCACTTCGGTGATCTGTCCCTGGTCGGTGTAGCCCATCACCTGCAGGGTCAGCCCGCCGGGGGATACCATGCTGGCGAACCGCCCTTTGGGGACCGTGCCGCGTTCGAATCCTTGAAAGTTCCACACGCTCCCCTCGGGCGTGGTGAGCGTAAACATGCCGCCATAGGTCAGCGTGTAGCCCGGTGTGAGCGAAATGTAGCTGCCATTGGGGCAGGTGAAACGCAACACCCCCAGCGGCGGCAGTACGACCACGGCATCCTGGCTCGAGGCGGGATTCGCGGTGGCGGTCCCTTCCACGTCGGTCACGTAGGGCGTCAGGTTGGAGAGCCAGTTGAATCCCATTCCATAGTCGAATCCGGCAATCGTGCCGGGCGCTGGGCTACAGCACGTCGGAAACAGCTCGCGGAAAAAATACAAGGTCAGGCCGAAGATCCCGCCCAACAGTGGCAGCTGTTTGTCACCGCAAGCGCAGTGTTTGCAGTGGCAGGTGCGGCAGTGGCAGCGATACGGCTTGGCAAAATTGGCGAGGTTTGTTGGGCAGTCGCTCATGGTCGTTCTCACTTATTTCACGGAAGTTGATGATTTCAGGCTAAGCCCCAGCGAACTGGGGCACGGGAAGTTTCGCTCTAGGATGCTGGGGGCGTAGCCGGGTCTTGGATCGGCGGCCACTTGCCCAGCGGGCAGCGGAAGGCTCGTCCCCGGGCTTTCAGCTGCAGGCGGCAGCCGCACTTGAGACAGCGATTGTCACGGCGCTGGTCACAGCCGTCGCAGATCTCCAACCGCTGCTGGTAGTCTTCTGGGCTGACGGTTCGGCAACCGTCGGCCACAAAATCGGCCAACGAGCTGGCCAGGTTCCAGGCCTGCTGCGCGAGACTTGGCATCCTGGCGGCCCCCTTCGGCTCGCCGGCCTCCGAGCCGGGACAGGGGCCTTCTACCACGGGCAGCTGGTCAGCAGAACGCGTCCACACGGTCAGCGGCACTGCGAGCAGCGGAAAGCCACGCAGCCGGGATGCGTGGCGTCCGGTAAATGCTCCCACTGGTGCGCGGTGGTCTTCACAGGTCAGTCCCCCAGACCTTGGCCAGCGACGCTGACTTGGCACATACCGGTTTCAACGGATCACCGCACCAGTAGGCCTGCTGGAACTCCAACGTGAGAGGTTCGTGTTCCGATCCCCAGCAGTCTGGCGGTTCCGGGAAGTCGTGCCAGAACTGGAGTAGGAGACAGTCGTCGATCTGGATGGTGAAGCTAACTCGGCAATTGGCAGCTGCCCAGGACGCTTCTGTCAAGCGACTACAGTCGGTTCCTACCGGTGATTCGGTCCAGAGCCAAGGGCAGCTGGACATGCTCAGGTTGCTGACAATCTCGACGCCGTTGAGACTGTCGCAAGACGTGCAGGTGTCATCTGACATGCCCTCCAAGATGGCGTGCATCTTTTTCGGCGGTGAGCAATCCTGGCAGCCTGGGCAATCGCCGCAGCATGAAGGTGCGCCCATGATCGTTCTCCCTTCTTCTTTGTATGGTTAGGGAAAGTTATGTGGGACCGGGCCAAACAAGATCCGCGTCCGACGCCATCAGCAATCCCGCAACAAAAAAAAGACCCGTCAGCGGAACAACGCTTTCCGCTGGCGGGCCCTTCCGATACCCGGCTCCATGGCCAGGCTCGTCTCGATACCCAATCGTTACGCGCTCACGTTATCACAGACAGTGGCTCATTTTCTAGCGAACTATTTTTCGATTTTGTCGGGATGGTGCTTCCTGCGCTTGGTGCACCGCGGCCAAGATGTTCAACAACTTGAGGATGAGCTTTCTCACAATCAACTCAAATTCTGCTGTCTACCGCATCCGTAAATGCGTTGTGATCATTTCTCGGCCTTGCGCTACCTGTCGATCCGTTCAAGCCTCTGACGGACCTCTTGGATCGTGCCGTCTTGCACCGTGAACTCCAGGACGCCGGAGCCGAAGCAGTTCCGTTTCAACGCCGCTACGAGGATCTCTTCCATGGCTTCACGCAACTGGCGGATCCTCCTGGCATTGGCGGCGGTTGTTTCCCGCGGAATTTCCGACTCGTCTCTTTGTTTGGGGAGCTCGTGCGGCGCTCCCGATTTCTTTCTCGCTGCCTCTGCAGTGCGGTGCTCTTGCTGGGCGCTCGTTCATGGCTTGGCCTTCTTCCTTCCTGATGCGGGTTCCTGCGGTGGGCTAGCAAGTGTGTGCTGTTCGTATTCGGTCGGAGCCAAGGCCGTTTTGATAATGGCCACTTCGGGAGCCACGTCGGCATGGACGGCGGTGGCAATTGACTCCAAGGCGTCGGCCGCGGCCATTCCTGCCCGGCGAAGCGGAACCGTGTTGCAGGGCGCCGTCGGATCGGCATGCAGCGCGAGCATCTTTTCCGATGCCTCCGTTTGCTTCTCAATGGCCGGCTCTAACGTGTCAGCCAGGCCGATGTAGCGTTCAAAGAACTGTTCTCCCTTGTAGCCCAGTCCTGTCAGGATGCCGCCCTTGCGGCTGAAGAGCCGCATCCCCACCCAGGCCAAACCGGCCATGAACATCAAGGCGATGGCCGCCGGAACGCCTAAATCGTGGGCCGCGCGAATCCAATCCAACATGTCAGCGCCTCCTCCATCGCCGGGAAATACTTGATGAACACTTGCCATCGGAACAGGCACTCGACCGAACCACACCAGGGAACATGCTCGCTGGCAATTGAGCCGGTTCATCACGCTGGGCACCCGGGGGTTGCACCGCTGCTGCCGACGGCCGTTGTCCAGGATTGGGATCGTCCCTTTGCTCCTGCTCGCGAGAGCGAGCGGTCGCGATACCGCTGATCGGTAGTGCTGCCAGGAGCCCGATCATGACCAGGGCACAGCGTGGCAGAGCTACGTGGAAGGAACATGGATTAATCATGGACGTGACTCGCTTCTCCGCAGGACGAACCGGTTGTTTCCCACTGCGCGTGGCATCAGCGACTTTGCGAACTATCGCGCTATGGGCATTGGGTTGTTGCCTTCTATCATGGCGAACAAAATCACCAAGGGCTGGGCAACAAGCTCATCGAACCGGGGCCAGAAGTCGGCCAACACGACAGCGACGTTCAACGTCATGAACGGCTTGGTGGACTTCTGAAGTACTACGACCGTTCAGTTGCAAAGCGTCGGACTTTCAGGTAACCATTTTTCACGCTTCTGTGGCGCCGCTGAGTGCCGGCCGCCAGATTTCATTGTCGCCGACCCGGTGTAATGCCTTTCTGAGCGTCCCGTCGGCCAAAGGTTGCCGCTATCGGACCCCTGAACACCAGATTTTCAAAGACCAAAACGTTCGTTCCAGTTGTTTGACCGCACGTGACCTTGTTTCTGGTCCGACGCCGCTCTGCTGACTGGACCCGTCTATACTCCTTTCCAAGTAGCCGTGCGCGGGACAGCAGGTGGTGATGCGATGGGCGCGGTGTAGAGGCGGCAAGCGGCGGGCCTGCGGCGGAGGGTTCTGGAGGTGTTAACGGTTCTGTGCGGTTAGCGCGTCGTTCCAGTCGTGGCGGGGAGGTCGCAGGCGTTGGATCGACGGGTGGCGTGTGATCATCTGGCGACTGGCCACCTCACCGGGCTCGTCGGTGTCGAAGCCGCAGTGGATCTGGTAGCCCCGCGTCAGCAGCGGGTGGAGCCAAGGGGCGTCCGAGCGAACTCCGGCGGTCGAGATACAGATGCACTGCGCTGGTAGTGGTGGGGTCGAGAGCTGTGTCTGGAGTTGGAAGCAACTGATGGCGTCAATCGCGGATTCGCAGAGGACGATGTGCTGGGCTTCTCGATGCCCCAGCCAGAAGTATCCCGCGTTTTTGCAGCTCCCGGGTGCCAGACCACGCCAGGCACGATCACCCGTGCCACGCAGTTCGGCGCCCATGGGGCGATTGGGTTTTCCTGCCACCATCACGAAGACCGCGTTGCCGCGTTCATCCGCGTACAACTTGCCGTCATCGATCAAGGAGTCGAGGATCGTCGCTGCAAGACCACGCACTTGGGTGAGGTAGCGACGCACGCGTGGAAGATCCGCGAGGCTCGGCGTCGGTAAGCGGAGTTGACGGTGACGCGGACGAGGAGTGAGGGTACCGCAGTTTTCTTCACCGCGTGTTGTGTGGCGCGTCGAAGACGCCGTAGAGTTCCACGGGTAGCGGACGGTGGAGACGGCGTGATCCGCGACGTGGCCGCCCAACTCCCGCTCGAGCCAGCTGATCGCCCGTCCGGCGTCCCAGCCGCTGAGGTGCACCACCAGGTCGATCGCCCCGCCGCCACCTTGATGCGTGTGCCAATCGTAGAATTTAACGCCGGTGATCGACAGAGGACCGCGTGGAGTGCGCCACCGCGACGTGTCCTGGCGGTCACGCACCGCGCCCCAAGAAGTCAAGACGACCTCCAGCGGAATCGCGCGCACACGGTCGGCCCGCCGCTGGAAGTCGTCTCGAGACATGTTCTGCTTCTCACACGCCGAACGCGCCGTAGTGACGGCCGGGTTACTGGTCGATGCGACCTCGCAGACTATCGCAGTCTTTCATGTTGATGACATGACTGTTCGAGGTCAGGCGATCGGCCAAGGCGGCGGTCAGTTGGGCGTTTTTCAGGAAGGAACCCCAGTCGCTGAAGCCGAGGTTCGACGTGATGATGGTCGTCTTTTTCCGGTGCCGCCTGTGCATCAGCGTGAAGAACTGACCCACCTGCGCCGCTTCGACTTCGACGTACCCCACCTCATCAATCACCAGGCAGTCGTACGACAGGTAACGCCGCAGCACTTTCCGCTCGCTGCGATCGGCCTGAGACTGAAACAGTTCCTGAATCAACTCGGGAAACGTGATGAAGTAGCCGCGATATCCGCGATCGATAGCTTGCAGCAGGAAGGAGGTGGCCAGGCCCGATTTGCCGCAGCCGGTGGGGCCGAGCCAGATCACGCCGCGCTGCTGGGTGATGTAGTCGAAGCTGTCATAGAGAGACATGACGCGCCGACGATCCAGTTTCGGCTGTTTGTCAAAGGGGAAGGTTTCGATCTCCAGCATCTCGGGGATGTTGGCTCGCTGTCGGCGCAGCAACCGCGCGTTCTCGCGTTTGGTGCGATATTCTTCCTGGACGATGTACTGTAACAGCCGTTCGGAGGAATAGCGGCCTTTCCTGGCCTTCTCCAGCGTTTCATCCCAGTGCGCCAGTAACCGGCCTAAGCGGAGGTACTTCAGCATGGCAATGAGTTCGTCATTAATACTCGCACCGGGCGGATCAGAACGGTTCGTCATGTTCGTCCTCCTGTTGGTCTTCTTCATGCAACTGGTCATAGACGGACAGATCGGGCTGGTCGGTGAGGTAGCCTTCTTGATACGCGGGTCGCTGGTGGAAGTCTTCGTCCACCTCCGGCTCGGGGAGCAGGTCTTCTGCCTGGCTCAGGCAGAGCCAGGCGATCCGCTGGAGCGTGGCCAACTCGACGATTCCGTAGCGATGGGCACGACGCGCCGTCTGGCGGAACACCGCATCGGCCAGCTTACGGCTGAAGCGCGAACAGCTCGCGCGTGAACCGGTGCCGCTGCACGCCAGGCGCGGCGAGGGCGAAGTCGAGATACGCCGATACTTCCTCTCCCAACTCGCGCAACCGCTGCTCTTCGAGCTTGGCGTGGCGGTGGCGGTTCCGGGGCTGATGCCGAGGTTTCGGCTCACCCGCAGGACTGTAGTGCTGGCAACGCGTCCCGTCGGGCGGCAGCGGATACTCGATCAGGCAGTCGTAGTGGCGGTAGATCTTCAAGCGGTCCGCGTACTGGAGCACCTTCACGTCATCGCGGCGCGTGCCCGGAACCCAGTAGTAGTTGGCTGCGAAGGCGACGTAGCCGTATTGATCCGTGACGCGCTGGTGCACCTGGTACGGCGCGGGAAGATGCTCGGGGAGCGGACTGAGATAGAGCCGCTCGTGCTCGAACAACTGGGCCGGAATCACCCGCGCCTTGGTCTGCACGCGATGTTCCATCCGCACCGTGGCCCACTCCCGTGCCTGCCGGTTCAGATCCTCCAGGCTCTCGAACGTGCGTCCGGGAAGGAAGCTGGTCTCGACGCTCCAGAAACTCCGCTCGTTTCCGGCCTTTCGATTCGCATGGTCGATCGCATGGCAAGTAAATTCGAAGCCGCGGGCGCGGGCGAACTCCCTCATCTCCGGAACGATCACCGCACTGCTCCCCGCGCCGCAGAGCCGCGCCAGATTCGTGTTGTCGATGATGCATCGCCAGGCCGCGTACCCCCAGAACGTCAAGGCCTCGTGCAGGAAGCATTTCATCGCGAAGCGATTGAAGGCGCGATAGAACTTCAGGTACCGTCGCTTCGAATAACGCAAGTAGATCAGGCTGGCGACCAGCCTCGTCCGCCGCTGGGCCAGTTTCACCTGGTAGACCGTGGTGTCGTGCTGCATCTCGGCGCCCGGCTCGTCGGGCACGCGGTCGCAGCGTGCCGTCTGGCCACGGCTCAATCCCAGCTCGCGCAACATCCGCGTCAACGTCGAGTAGCCGACCTGGATGCGATGCTCCTCGAGAAGCTTCTCGTGGATCCGATGCATCCAGCCGTCACACTCGCGGTAGAGACGCTCCAGCAGCGCCGCGTCAATCTGCTTCTTGTCGCGCCGCTCTCCGCGAGCGACACTTCCCCTGCTGCTTGACGATCTTTCGCACGGCCTTGCGGCTCACGTGCAGGCGGCGACTGATCTCCCGCAGTGACATCCCGGTTTGATGTAACTGGTAAATGGCATTGCGTACGTCCGGATCGATCATGGAACTCCTCCATCTTCTTGAAGAACGAATCTCGCCGGCCGAGCAGGCTGGCAAGTAACAGATTGGCTTGGGCATAGAACCCCGGTGTCTCAAGACGCGGACTGTCACAGTGCGTCATCACGCGTTGCATCGCCCGCAGCAATTGCTCAAGATCACGCAGCAGGCGGCGTTCGAAGTCGCTCAGCCCCTCGCTCGTCTCCCCCGCTGCCTGCATCTGGTCGAGCGTCCATTTCCAGTGGCCCTGGTCGATCGCCTCGCGCAGCGACGACGTGCCGCGGAAGTAGCCGTGGGCCAAGAGCTCGATCTCGCGGACACTGAGCTTCGCCCCGGCGATCGCCCGCATGAAGCGTTCGATGTCCTGGAGCACGACGCCGTTCATGCGCATGAACGGCCGCAGGGTGACCATGTACGAATAGACCGGCAGGTCGCCGCGAAACAGCATCTCTTGGATGGCGGGGCTCATTTCTCGGAGCAGATGGCGACGCGTGCTGACCCACGCCTTGCTCCGCGAGAGCAGC
>CAVOXY010000015.1:0-161171 GCA_963700515.1 uncultured Planctomycetota bacterium
AATGGAGTGGTGGAGTGATGGAGTGATGGGTGGAGGGATGCCCCGAGATGCTTCCGTTACCCAGCGTATTTGGGGGCGGCTATTAGCGACTCAACAGGACTTCTGACCGCAAGGCATATTCGGCTACGACCGCCGTTAACTTCTGGCGGTCAATCGGCTTGGTGACATAGTCGTCGCAGCCGGCGTTGAGGCATTTGTCGCGATCGGTGCTCATGGCGTGCGCCGTCAGGGCGATGATCGGGCCCACCAGACCTGCTGCCCGCAGTCTGCCGGTTGCCTTGTAGCCGTCCATGACCGGCATCTGCATGTCCATCAGGATCACGTCGAACGGGGTCCCCTCGTCTCGTGCCGCCAGGGCAAGATCGAGGGCGATCTGCCCATTCTCAGCCACGGTCACCTCGGCTCCCGACCTTCTGAGCAGAAACGCGATGAGCCGCTGATTGTCGGGGCCGTCTTCGGCCAGCAGGACTCGGCAGTCGAGTTTCGTCTTGGCAGCGGCCGGCTTTTTGTCGGGTGCCGTTGGAAGTTGAGCTTCGCGTCGGGTTGTCGAGCAACTTCACGCGATCCAACGGTCCGGTTGCCACGGTGAGGGTGAACGTGCTGCCCTCGCCGGGCGCGCTCTTGACCGTGATGTCACCACCGAGCATCTCGGCCAACCGCTTGCTGATGGCCAATCCCAACCCCGTTCCGCCGAACTTGCGGGTTGTCGACGTGTCCACCTGGCTGAATGGTTTGAACAGTCTGGCAATCTGCTCGTCGGTCATCCCGATGCCCGTGTCGACGACTTCGAATTGCATTCTGGGCTCATCGGATTCGGCGCCTGACAGGCGAGCCACCAGCCGGACCTCGCCGATCTCGGTGAACTTGATCGCGTTGCCGATGAGATTGATGAGAATCTGGCGCAGTCGGGTCGGATCGGATTGAATACTCTCGGGTATCGGGCCGTCGTACTCGATTTCCAGAGGTCAGGTTCTTCGCGTTGGCCCGAACCCGCATCAGCGAGACTACCTCGGACAGAATCCGACACGGTGAGCACTCGAATATGCTCGACTTCCAGCTTTCCCGCCTCGATCTTGGACAGGTCCAGGATGTCGTTGATGATTCCGAGGAGATACTCACCGTTTCTGCTTGATCGTCGCGGCCGCATCGAGCTGCTCTCGGTCCATCACGCTTCCCATCAGGACGTCCGAGAATCCCAGAATGGCCGTCATCGGCGTGCGGATTTCGTGGCTCATGTTGGCCAGGAACTCGCTCTTGGCCTGGTTGGCAGCCTCAGCAGTCTGACGGGCTTCAACGAGGTCGGTGACGTTGATGGCGTTGAGAATGACGCCTTGATACACATCGTTCTCGAAGATGGGCTGGACGCGCAAGGACAACTGCATACCGAGCATGGCTTTGTGGACGACATACGTCTCACGGCACCGCTTACTGCGAAACTCAGCCATTGCGGTTCGCAGGCGAACCATCCCCTCACTGTGCGGTTGAAAGTCCCACAACAGTCTACCCACGATGTCCTCGTGTTGGCGGCCAATTTTATCGAGGAACCAGTCATTGACCTCTGTGATGACATCATCCGCATTCGCCACGACGATGCCTTCGTCCATGCCTTGGATCATCGAACGCAACTTGGCGGTCTCCCGCGTCGCCGTCTCTCGCGCCAGGATGAGCTTCTTTTCGACGAGCGTGCGCTGTGTGATGTCGAGTCCCATTCCGACAAGGTGCATTTGCCCGTCAATCATGACTCGTTTGCCGGAGAATACGTAGGGAATCGCGGTTCCGTCCTTGGAGACGAAACATGCCTCCGGCGCTGCTTGCCCCTGTGTGAATACGTCTTCGACGCTCTGCTGGATAACCTCCCGGTCCCCTCCGCGAAAGAAGTCCAATGGGCGCATCCTCGCTGAGCTCTTCAGGTGAGTATCCTGAGACGCGTTCGAAGTTCTCATTCCATCTCAGGAACGTTCCTTCGTTGTCAAAGAGATAGAAGATACCTGGCACGCTGGCGATTGCGGAATCCGAGAAGCCCTTCTCTCGCAGCAGGCCGTCTTCCGCCCTCTTGAGTTCGGCCAGTGTCCGATTCTTAGCCGTCTCGTACAACGAGACGAGCGCACGCACTAACACGATCAGGCCGATCATGGAGAATAAATCAAGTAGCTTACCATGGTCTGTCGTCAGATCATTCGGAAAGGAGTAGCCGCCGTAATCGAGCGCATAGAACGCGACCAGCAGCGACGTCGCCACAGCGAGCCAGAAGAGGGCCGAGCGCCGGCCGGCAGTGTTCAAGGCCACGACGGGTACTGCCGCGTACCACGGAAGCGTGGTGGCCCCGTGCCCCCCAAGCGGCACGCCAGGGCAGTCAACACGGCGAAGAAGGCCCCGGTCATGAGATTGCCCGCGGCAAAGCATGATCCGGTTTGACGCATCACGCAAAGACTGCCAATGCCCACGATGGCGCCGATGCCTAACGCCACGCTGCAAATAGGACTGTTCATCGAGTAGTAGAGGGCAGCGTAAATAATTGCCAGTGCGATGAGGGTCCAGCCGAATGTGACAACCAGCCGAGCGCGGCGGAGCAAATCAATATCGCCGCCGCGAACGCGGGTGTGTATGAACCAGTCAATGCCGCCGGAAAATGCTCCAGAGACCAGACGGCTGTCCATTGGTTCTCTCCCGATAAAGCCTGCCCGCGTCCTGCCTATCGTTCCCACGAGGAGAAGTCCGAGTGGTCGTTGATGCTGCTCCCCTACGCGATCTTGCAGGAATCTACCGCCAGGCCCGCTTGCCGGTAGACGCAGTATCGCCGCGAAGCGCATACTCGGACACGGTGAAAGGATACGTCACCGAATTCGCGACCAAGTCGATTGGAAGTGAGATGTGCCGGATATCCGAGTTGGGAGGGATGCATCGCGTGCAATCCGGAGGGCCGCCATTCCTGAGCCTCGCGACGCCACACTTAATCCCGCGTCACAGTAGCCGCGCCAGATCCTGTGGCAGGGGTGATTCGAACCTGAGCAGTTCCCCAGACAACGGGTGCGGGAATTGCAGGCCACTAGCGTGCAAGGCCAGTCGCCGAGCGGGATTGGTGCGGGCCCCATATTTGTGATCGCCGATGATCGGACATGTCGCATCGGCCAGATGCACTCGGATCTGATTGCGCCGACCCGTCTCGGGGATCAGTTCGATCAACGTGCGAGTGGCGCGTTGTATGATGACTCGGTAACGAGTCACCGCTTGGCGTGTCCGCTCACTCTGAGGGGCGCTGTAGACCTTGAAAGGGCCGCTCTCATCCAAGTGCGACGCCAGCACGCCGTGATCCGCCGGCGGATGGCCTTCGACAATTGCCAGGTAGTGTTTTTCGGCCTGGAGCCAATTTGCCTGCAAAGCGCGCTTCGCCTCCTCCGTCTTGGCAAAGACCATGAGCCCAGACGTTTCGCGGTCCAACCGGTGGACGATCCAGACGCGCTCCGGGCTCCGAGGATTGCCGCGGCGCACGTAGTCAGTCAGATAGGCATAAGCTGTCTTGTCCCGCTGCGTCGCGGTGGCCATGCTGAGCAGATCCGCGGGCTTCTCAATGACCATGAGCGACGCATCTTCAAACAACAACTCCATTCCCGGCGGCAACAGACCTGCTGCGCGCACCTCGCCCTTCGGGAGAATCGAAACCGTATCCCCGGCCTGCAGCAGGTGGTTGGTACGTGTGATCGACCGTCCGTTAACGTGCACCGAACCGTGCTTGAGCCACTGCCGCACCTTGGTCCTTTTCACCTCGGGGTGACAGGCAAAAAGAAAGGCCAGCAGTTCGGCGGGTTGTGCGACAGTGTGAGATGCGGACATAACGCTGTGTTGCCGTAAAGCAGGCTCCCGAAGCGATCAGGCGATCCCGGCACGCGAGGCGGCGGAAAGATCGACCCGTTCCTTACCTGCGCTCATGCCATTAGTCTAACCGGAAACCGGGAGCTACCGAATGTCCTCACCACCGAGCATGAAGCTGATACCTTGTTGAAAACCGCGACTATAGTAGCTGCCACCATGGTGCGGCCCCGTTGAATGGACCACATCATTGTATGTCATTTCTGGCCCGCTGGCCCAGGGCACATCAAGTTGAACCGGTGCATCGAACAGTAGAAATGAGTCGCGTCGAGATGTGGGGATCAGTACATAGTGCGCAGAAGACATCGTGTTATCCGGAATGATATCGAGCGCATCACGTCTCGGACATCGCATGATGGGAGGCTGCCGGAGCAGAAAATCCGGAGCATCGACGATGCTCGTCCCTGGCACGATGCTCTCTCTCAGGTTCTTCTGCTCAAGGAAAGGCAATATCTCGACCGTCCATCCCCCGATCAGGTCGGGATGGCCCGGCGGGGGAAGGCGTTTTTGAGCCTCGGCGAATTGCCCAACCGCCAGGTTCAACTGATGCAGATTGTTCTTGCAGACCGTTTCTCTCGCTCGTTCTCGCGCAGACTGGACGGCCGGAAACAAAAGAGACACGAGCAGACCAATAATGGCCAGCACAACGATCAGCTCGATGATGGTAAGTCCAAGGCGGCGTTTCATGACTTGAGAGTGCCTTTCATCTCGAAGCAACCATCTCGTTGACGCCCAGGTCATAGCGAGATCCAATATCGGCGCACGATCTCACCGGTGAACGGAGAGCGGCACTCGTCCTGGAGCACTCCTCCGTTTTTCTCGATCACTCGCAGCGAGCCGAGATTCCGCGGATGGACTGTCAGCAGCACCCGATCCAAGCCAAGTGACCGCGCCTTGGCCAAGGCCAACCGCAGGATAGCAGTGCCATATCCCTTGCGTCTCTCGGACGGACAAATCTCGTAGGCGATGTGTCCGCCATCGAGTTCCGTAGTAGCAATCAGGCGGTGCCGAACCCGGCAGCTTCCGACGATCCGATCGTTGTCCATCAGCCAATACTCATCTTGCTGGACTCGGTTCGGTGGGAGATTGTGTCCCAGCGCGAACATTCCGACGGATCTGATGAAGGCTTCTGGATCTGAAGCGGCAAGTTCAAAACCACTTTCCCCGGCCTGCTCAAACTCCGCGGCAATTCTCGCCAGGTCCCTTGAGGTCTCGAATGTGATCGGTTCCAGTCGGAGCTCAGCGAGCATGAAATCCTCTTGCCGTCACTTCCACCCAAGTCAGGTGCGACTTCAATATGATGCGTAACTCTGCCGTCTTGCCACCACTCGGGATTTGCTGGGGGACTCCCCCGAGTTGGACAAGCGTGACTTGAAAACAAGTTTTACCGACGCGCCGGCCTGAACTCTGCCGGCTTGAACTCCGCCGGCTTGAACTCTGCCGGCGTGAACTCTGCTGGCTTGAATTCTGCTGGCTTGACACGTGAGTCTCCGATGGCTTGAACCAATAGTTGCGCCAAACGGAGGCGATCGGTTGCCAAGCCTACGGGCCTTCCATCCAGGAACTGTATTGCTCCCATTTGGGAGATTCCTGTCTGACGAAGTGTAAGACGGACTCTCTGCATCGACACGGGACTTCGGCCGAAGAAACGGTTCCGACATGACGCACCTCCGAATTCATGCGATGTCAACGGGCCACGCTTTCTCCACTCACTGCGTAATCGAATCTGGTTGTCTCACTCGTCAGTAACTGATCATACCCGCAGGCTTACCGACTCGAAACCGCGACCATGCGAGGCTGACGCGGGGATGGGCTTTGCGCCAGCTTGCGCAGTTTGCCTACGCGACGTACTTCTCGATGCAATATACCACCTGATAGGGGTGCTTGTCGGTCCTGGGTCGAAGCCCCTTCCTACCTCTCAGGAACCACAAAAACGTCAAGCCCGGTAGATCGAGTTGGGATATGGAATCTCGTCACACGATTTGCGCAGACTGTGAGTCCCTGGGGGAACCTTCCTCTTTCGAACCATGATAGAATGCGTAAGAAATGGCCCCTTTCAACGAAAACCGATGAGTTCGCGCAAACGGAAAACTGCCGTATCGCCTTCGTCTGGCGAGAAATCGTCGCGGTCGCAATCGTGGCGGGGAAAATTGCTGGCCTTGACATTAGGCTGTCTTGTGGCGGTGTTGATCTTGGAGTTGTTTTTGCGTTGGTACAATCCGCTGTCGCTGAGAGTTCACGGCAATCGTATTTACTTGACGAAGAACAAACAGACCGTGATTCGCAACAGGAAGATCGACAAAGTTGATGCGGAAATCACGCAAACGAGAAATTCACTGGGGTTTCGCGGCGCGGAGCCGCCTCACGATTTCGATCAGCAGCTTACCCTGATCGCGGTGGGAGGGAGCACGACTGAGTGTTTTTATCTGTCGGACGGATTCACTTGGCCGGAGCAATTGAAGACCCGATTGGACAAAGATTTCAACAATGTGTGGGTCAATAACGCTGGGCTCGACGGACACTCGACATTTGGCCATCGCATCCTGTTGGACAGCTATCTTGCTGCGATAAAACCCAAAGTGGTTCTGTATCTCATTGGCGTGAATGAAGTGGGTAATGACAAGCACAACGCCTACGACGAACAGTTGATTGAATTCCACGAGAGCGAGGGGTTCTTTGCTGAGTTATATGATTCCCTGGCCGAGCGCAGCGCGATTGTGTCGCTGATCCAGAATCTACAACGTCACAAACGGGCGAAGGATTTGGGGCTGACCCACGGAACTGTGGGGCACATGCAACTCGGCATGGACGAAGAGATCCAACGGATGGTTTCGGAGGAAACGCGCTCTGCGCGCATTGCCGAGCATCAAGCGCGGTACTTGCCAGCTTATCGGCAAAGGCTTGTGCACGCTTGTCGAGCGAACGCGCGCATGCGGAATCGAGCCGATCTTGATCACTCAACCCGCACTCTTCGGTTACGGCATTGATGACGAAACGAAAACAGATCTTGCCCAGCTGGCTGTATTGGACGTGAACGGCGCAGTCCAATGGGAGATACTCGAACTTTACAATGACGTGACGCGCGACGTCGGCCAGGAGTTACAGGTATTTGTGATCGATTTGGCGCGTGAAATGCCGAAATCGTCGCACTACTTCTACGATTACTACCATTTCACGAATGAGGGTTCGGAGAAGGTGAGTGGAATCCTCGGCGAGCAACTGAAGCCGCACCTGGCCGAGAGATACCCGGCGTATGCCAGGTAGGACGTGCGAGGAAGCATGGGGTGGAAGTCCCCTGTACGAAAACGGGAATTGAAGGGAGGACAGAACACCAAATGTAACCTTTCAACGTATTGACTGCGCGAACTTCTGGCCGCACCACAGCCAGGTTTTGTCACAGCGGGTGGGATGGCAGTGGAAGATGATCGACGCCCATGCCATGAGAATCAGGAACGCATGCCCTGGCCTGAATGCAGCTCGTTTCCCACCAGTCTACGAGAGGTTGTTTCTCCGTTCAGATTTCCGTTTCATCCGCATGGAGGAAGACGGAAACATTCTCGAAGGCGTCGGTATGGGCGAGTTCGACTTGCAGTTCGTCCCACCGGGAAGGGTCCCGCAGAAGAAGATGGTAGGCGATGTCGGGGCCGGCATCGCTCAACCGCTGCTGGCTGACGAGCTGGGCCCGCGACGCGTGGCGGTGGAAGACCCGCTTGAGTGTGGCTTTACCGGCCATGATGTCGCCGACGACGCGGAGCGTCACCACGGCGTCGTAACGGTTGCGGGTGCCGAAGGAGGTGAGGCGTAGATAGAGGAGGACCGCCGCAATGCCGATTGCGCCCACGATGGCCGTCGAATAGCGCATCGTGCCGACGCCCAATCCCTCGGTGATTCCCCACAGGATGAACACGGTGTCGCGCGTGTCCTTCAAGACGTTGCGGAAGCGGATCACGCCGAAAACGGCCAACAGCCCGAAGGCCACTAAGATGCTCCCGGCCATCAGGGTCATCATCAACGCGACCAGCGGGGTCAGGACGACCAGCGAGGTGACGAACGTCCGCGAATAGGAGAGCGATTCGTGGGTCCACATGTAGACGAAGCCGACGACGTGCCCGAGGACGAAGGCGAGGAGCAGCGAGAACAGCAGGCCGTGGGGACCTGCAGCCGAGCCCCCGTAGTCACTGTTGAGCCACACGTTGAGCCAGTCGTTCATGCCACGGTCTCCCACTGGGGTACCGCCAGGCCCAGTCGCCTCAGCGGGAGCCCAAGCGCCTCCGTACACACGGCGTATTTGCAGACGGAGCGGCGATGCAAGTTGAACATGCGGACCATCTTCTGCATCCACCGGGGGCAAGAGTGGTTGAACTTCAGCTCGAGGATGACGCTCTCTGGGGGAATGGAGAGTGGATTGGGCTTCGCGCCGCGTCGGGGCACGCCGACCCGCTCTTCCCCTTCATACAGAGTGGCCCGAAGCTGCCGATCCATCGTGACCCGCAGCGGCCCATTGTCAGCCCCGACGAAGGCCTCACGAACGTACGAGACGTAGGTCACCGCTCTGGCTTGGCTGGCGTTGCACAGGCGGGAAAACTGCTGCTGCACCTCGGCCTGCCTCGTACCGTAGTCGAGTCCGGAGAGGTACGACCCACGCGATAGGCTCGGCCACCCCTGGCGAAGCATCTGTCGCACAATTTCCCGCGAGATCATCGTCCGATCTTTGCAGATCGCGTCGCTCATGCGACGTTTGATCTCGAGGAACGCGGGCCGCTCCCAGTCGTCGTCATAGAAGCGGATTCTCAGTTTGATGCGGTTTTTGAGTCCGGCGAGATTCTGGCGGTAGAAAAGCAGATCGGGCGAATCGAAGTAGAGACTGACCACCGGCTCACCCGGAATGGCGCCCGGCCGGTTGTACGCGGACGGGCGGAGATAACTGCGGAGGAAACCGGTGATGGCTCGTGCCCTCGATTCCTCGACGACGTATTTCAACTCGTAGCGCGCGCGATGACTCATAGGACTTCTGCCGTTGCCTCTCGGTCTCCGCGTTCAATCACCGCCGTCATAGGATGAAACACACATCCATTTAAATCACTCAGAGTACGAAACTCAAGGCTCGCCCCCGGCCGCCCCGCTCGGGCCCACTCCCAATCCAGGCTTGGAACACAGTCCGGTGCCATCCGAAACAGGAGCACCGAGGGCGTGGCCAGAATTGCCATGTGACAACCGGCCCCCCAGTGAGGACCATTCTCGTTGGAGCGGATCGATTTCCCGTGCCTTCTCCACACTGTGTAAGCCCACTTCTGCCGGCAATTGGCCCCTCGTGATCGCGGAGAATTCGATCTAACCGTTACATTTCGCCAATTCCGAGTAACCCGTTTTGCCGATGATGGTTTTGATACCCTGAGCCCCTTCCCGTCCCATCCTCCTATTCGGGGGCGGCCAAGTCGGGGAAACGCGTCCGGTGGCTGGACATGTACCTCGATGTCATCGAACGGACGGTGCAGCACGGACTTTCCAGGCCGTGTTCTCCACCTGTGTGGTGCTCCTTTGTGCGTGACCAAGTTTCCACGACGGTACGATATGCACGCAACAACGGCGATTCGATCTGGCGCTTTAAACGGCGGTCTGGACGGGCCGTCCTGCGATGGGTCCATGCCACGTTCGGGTAGACGTGGCGGGCGGCACCTCAAGGCAAGGCTGTGGATAGCCATCGCCACTTGTTCGATCCTGACCGCCGCTTGTGCCGGGCCTCCGCGCCCGCCCTGGCAGGACGGCGGGCAGCAGGCGGGAATTGGAGAGGCTACCACAGGGCCTGCCGATCGATCGATCGAGGCGTCGACTGGCCAGCATGCGGCCCAGCTTCGGCGAGCAGTGGTCCCCGCGTCGTTCGAGGAAGTTGGCGAGGCGCCAACACCGGCGTCGGTGGAACACGTTCTCGTGAGTCAAACATCTCCAGATCGCGGCATGACCCTCGAAGAGGTCCTCGAACATACACTGGATCACCACCCACTGCTGCACGCACGAACGCACGAGGTCGAGGCCGCCCGGGGGCGGCTCGTGACGGCCAGCCTGCTGCCCAACCCGCAGTGGGTCATGGATACCGAATCGCCCGTGGACGGGGACGATGCCACTCGTCTGTCCACGCGACTGACGTTTACTCTTCCCACCGGCCGCAAGCGGCGATGGCGCATGGCCGCAGCCGAGGCCGGGGTGACGCGATCTCAGGCGGCGCTGGCTCGCGAGACGGAGCTGCTTCTGGCGGAAGCAGCCGACGCGGCCATCGAAGTGCTCTATCTCCAGGAATTGGCGACCTTGCAGGGCGCACTGAGCCAGCTGGCCGCCCGGACTGCGGATGTCCTCGGGGGCCAGTTTCAGGGTGGAACCACTCCCTACACGACCACGATCAAGTCACGCCTGGACGCGGCGCAGATCGAGTTGGCACGACTCGACACGCTGGGTAGGCTGGAGCAGGCACGCGTGAGACTCAACCGCTCTGCGGGTCTTGCGCCTGCTACCCTGGTGTCGATGCGGGGAGAATTGATCGTCAGAGCAATACCCTCGATACGACTGGAGCGGTTGTTGGCGGAGGCCGAGAGAAGTCGGCCGGATCTGGCCGAATCGCGGGCCACCGTGCTCGAGAGTCAACGGCGATATTCCCAGGCCTGTGCCGAGGCCAGGCCGGACGTCGACCTCGGCCCGCGGGTGCACAACTCGCTGGGAGAGACGGACGACCGAGTCGGGGCGCGCCTGGCCATCGATCTTCCCCTGTTCGACCGGAATCAAGGCCGGATTGCGGAAAACGCGGCGATGATCCGAACTCGGCGCGCGATGCTCGACGCCACGGAAATCAACACGCTCAGCGACGTGGCCGCGGCCTATGTAGAATTGCAGGCTGCTCAGACGCAATTGGATTACCATCGCGCGCACGTCCAACCGTTCGTGGAGCAGGCGGAGGCCGCGATCCGCGGCACCGCTGCCGACAAAGTCCTCGCCCCAGGCCAGATATCTGAACTGATGGAGCAATTGGCGCGGATGCGGGTCGAGCAATTGGAATTGCGGTACGTACACACCCGGCTCCGCATGCGGTTGGAACTCCTGCTGGGCTGTCCGCTGGAGGACTTCCAAGACGCCGGCTAGCCCTCCATCTCTCATTGGCGTGAGCCGGGCTGTGAATCCGTCGATGTACGTCGTGGGCTGCTAACCCATTGGGAGCGACACGATCCTCTCCCGCGGATTAGTACATGGAAGGTGTCCAATACCATCCGTCTCCCGGCCCGTCGCGTCGGAAGATCCTACGGCCCATTGGCACCGTTGAAGCGAATTGCGCACTCCCCAACTGCCCCCGACGAAACCGCCCACTGCGGATTCCCACGGCAGATCAGATCGCCCCGAGAGGACTCACCCAATATGGGGCGAGAAGCTTGACCTGGGGGGGCTGGGGGAATTAGATTAGTAATTCGTTAGGGTAGTCCCGCAGCGGGGAGGGCGTGATACTCCCTGGAGGCGCGTTTGCCGCAAGAGCCTCTCCCGTTGCTCCCTGAAAGATTCGTTGTGCAAGGTTGATCGTGAGAAGAAGGTGGGCGTAGTCATATGTCGCAGGGGGAGCGAATCCGGACGCCCTGGAAACGGCGTTGGGAGCGATTTCGGCAGCGTGCGTTGCCGTTGGCGAGTTTCGTCGGCTCCGCCATCCTTGTGGCGTGGCTGTGGAAGCAGCAGGGGGTGCTGCCGGGCGGAGTTGGCGAGGTGGAGGCGGTCCGCGTCGACGTAGTAGCGCAGGTCGACGGGATACTGGTCCCTCTTTCCCGGCCCGAGTGGACGCTCTTCGAGACCGTCCATGCTGGCGAGGTTGTGGCACGCTTTGACGATTGCGCGGCCGCGGCCAAATTGGAGACTTTTCGCGCTGAGGTCGTCCGCCTTCGCAAGACTCTGGAGGCGGAGCAGGCTCGCGTCGACTTTGAGCGAGGCGGATCGTCGACAAGGGTACTTTCGCGACGCGGCCCGACTGGCCTGGGAACTCGAGCAGCATCGGCTCAGCGCGCTGGACCGCCAGGCGACGATCGAGGCGGACCGAGTGGTGCTGCAGCGGCGACAGGCGCGCGTCGACTTCCTCACCCCGCTGCACCAGCGTGGTATGGTCAGCGACGTCGACTTCTCCGACGATCAGCTGCTGCTCACAGAGGTGATCAAACGGCTCGACGAGAACGCCGCCGTTCTGCACGAGATCCAGCAGCAGCAGCAGGCAGCCACCGAGCGGCTGGCCGCTTTCCCACCGCTGGTGCTGGCCGACGTGAAGGCGTTGTGGGCTGCGGTCCAAGCGGGGATCGATGTCCAGGAATCGCGAATCCGCGAGATCCAGCTGGAGATCGAGAGCCTGCAGTCCCGCGCCCCAATCACGGGAACAGTCGCCGCGGTCCATTGCTATCCCGGGCAGAGTGTTCGGGCGGGAGATCCGATTCTCACCATCGCCTCCGAGCAGGGCCGCTACATCGTCAGCTACGTTCCCCAGGAGCGTAGCGTGCAGGCCAAGGTCGGTATGGGGGTGGAGGTTCGGGCGCGGGCCGCCGGGAGCCAGCCACGGGAAAGCGTGGTCGAGCGCATCGGCCCGCAGGTCGAGCCGATCCCGGTCCATCAGCGCCGGAATCCGCAGGTGCCGGAATGGGGACTGCCGGTCCGTGTCCTGTTGCCCGACGGTCTTGACGTGCGCCCCGGTGAGTTGGTCGACGTCACGTTCGACGCGCGCCATCGCGACAACCCAGGGTGAGGCACTTCCGGCGTTGCGTAAACCGAGGACGGACTCATGATGCACGGTAGAAAGCGGAAGGGAAAGCGGGCGCAGCTGTTCGGGGGACGGGTCAAGCCAGCAGCAGCTCCATCCCGCGTGCGGTGGGGCACGCAACTCGGCTTGGAGCATCTTGAGCCGCGGCTCGTCCTCGCACCGATCATCAGCGAGTTCCTCGCCAGCAACACCGACCCGGTTAACGGCTTGCGCGACTTCGAGGGGACGCTTCAAGACTGGATCGAGATCTACAATCCCGACACCCAGACGGTCGACCTGACCGGCTGGAAGCTCGAGGACGACAACAACTCCTGGACGTTTCCCTCCGTGTCGCTCGGCCCGGGCGAGTTCCGTATCGTCTTCGCGTCAGATAAAAACCTGACCACGCCCGAGCTGCACACTAACTTCAAGCTCAGTCGTGATCCTGGCGAGTACCTCGGCCTGCTCGACAATCTGGGAAATGTCGTTCACGAGTACGGTGGCGGCTACCCCAGCCAGGAAGACGACATTTCCTACGGGATCGGTCAGAACATCGAGGAAACGAAGTTCGTCTCGGCCGGGGATCGACAGTCGGTATTTCAGCCCCACCAACGCCGCACTCGAAACGACGTGGATGCAGTCGAGCTTCAATGACGCCGCGTGGGCGCACGGGCCAACGGGCCTGGGGTTCGCCAACCCGGTACCCGGATTTGCTGTCTGGAACTACAAGGCCAGTATCGCGGTCTCCGACTTGGCCGTGGCGCAGTCGGTCATCGGCACCCCCTCGTATCAGACTGCAGTCTACACGGAGACGGCCAGCGTGGTGAACTATGAAGACACCGGCGGAGGTGGTCACTTTACGCCCGACAATCCTTTCCCGGGAATGCCCATTGGGACGGACCACAACGATTTCGTGGTGCGGGCCCGGGGAGTCCTTCACGTCCCGACCACGAGCGACTGGACCTTCGGTGTCAACAGCGACGACGGCTTCCGGCTGAGAATCGCCGGCGCCACGTTCGAGTGCCGCGTTCGGCCAGGCAGGGACGACCGTGAGCGGCGATACGTTGGAGTTCTTCGCGCCGCGAGGACCGAACGATTCCTTCGGGGTCATCAACGACCTCGCCGCCGGTGACTACGAGGTGGAATTGATCTCCTACGAGCGGGCCGGTGGCTCCGATACCGAGCTGTACGCGGCTGCGGGGACGAACACCTCGTGGAACAGCGATTTCCGCCTGATCGGCGACACGGCAAACGGCGGACTGGCGGTGACAAGCGATCCGTTTGACGGTTCAGGCTCCAGCTCGGCCTTCGCCAGCCTGATCCAGACCGACGTCAAGCAGGCTATGCAGACGGCCAATAACGCCTCACTCTACAGCCGCATCACGTTCGATGTGGCCGACCCGCAGTTGCTTCAGTCCTTGACGCTGAAGATGAAGTACGACGACGGGTACGTGGCCTATCTGAACGGGGTTGAGATCGCCCGCCGCAACGCTCCAGCCACGATCGCCTACGATTCGCCAGCCACTGCCGAGCGAACCGACTCGCAGGCCATCGTCTTTGAAAACGTCAACGTGTCGCCAGCACCTCAACCTGCTTCAGTCGACGGGCAACGTGCTGGCGGTGCAGACCATGAACTTCTCGGCGAGCGACGCAGACCTGTTAGTGTTGCCAGAGTTGTCGCAGAATCGTTTACCAGGGATGGGAGAGCATTTCTTCGTAACGCCGACGCCAGGCGCGGTCAACTCCCAGCAGTACTGGTACCGCGTGGGCGATACGCATTTCTCGGTAGACCGCGGATTCTACACCGAGCCGTTCTCGCTGATCATCAGTACGGACACTCCCGAAGCGACCATTCACTACTCGCTCAACGGCGCAACCCCCGCCGAGGCCGATAACACCAAGTCGGTCGCCAGCATCACCCGCAGCGAGTCGACCGCGACGGCCACCATCGCCGGCCACGGCTACGCCGACGGTGACTGGGTTCTGATCCGTGGGGCGACCCAGCCGGAGTACAACGGGGTTTTCGTGATCTCCGGCGTGACCACCGACACGTTCGACTACGCGGTGGCCGGGACGCCGGCCACGCCAGCCACGGGCACTATCACGGCGCAGGCCAACTACTACACCTACACCGATCCGATCACCATCAACCACACGACGATCGTCCGGGCGGCGGCGTTCAAGACGGCGTACGCAGGCGACGGATATCGACGCGCAGACTTACGTGTTCCTGGACGACATTCTCACTCAGCCGGCCGATCCGCCCGGGTGGCCCGACGACGTGGAACGCAACGGCTGCTGACTACGAGATGGATCCGGACATCGTCAACGATCCGGCGTACCGCGACACGCTCAAGGAAGCCCTCCAGTCGCTGCCAACGATGTCCATCACCACCGACCAGGCCAACCTCTTCGACCCGACCACGGGGATCTACGCCAACCCGCTTGTGGAAGGCTGGGAGCGGCCCATCTCGCTGGAGTACTTCGATCCGGCCGGGTCCACCGGCGAGTTTCAGGTCAACGCCGGCGTGAGCATCTACGGCGGTTATGGGCGCAACCCCCAATTCAAAAAGCACTCGCTGCGGGTTGTTTTCAAGGGGATCTACGGGCCAGGCAAGTTGGAGTTCCCGCTCTTCGGTGATCAGGCCACCGACCGGTTCGACACGTTCATCCTCCGGTCGAACTTCAACGACGGCTGGACGTGGGGGGGCACGCAGGCGCAGTTCATTCGCGACCAGTTCGCCGACCGGACGCTGCTGGCCATGATGAGCACCGCCTCGCATGGCTCGTTCGTGCACCTGTACATCAACGGCGTGTACTGGGGGGTGTACAACCCGGTGGAGCGGCCCGACGCGTCATTCGCGGCGAGCTATCTGGGCGGCAACAAGGAGGACTGGGACGGCGTGAACGCCGGCTCGCCGGTCAGCGGCGGCAGCATGCAGCCGTGGTACGACCTGATGAACTTCAACTTCGACAACGGCAGCACGGCTGCGTACCAGCAGGTGCAGGGCAACTTCCCCGACGGCACGGACGATCCGGCCACCGAAAGCCTGCTGGACGTGCCGAACTACATCGATTACATGCTGCTGAACTTCTTCGTCGCCAACGCCGACTGGCCCGGCCACAACTGGTACGCGGCCCGGCCGCGCGGCGCGGCGAGCACCGGGTTCAAGTTCTTCCCCTGGGACACGGAAATGGCGTTGGGTCTGGCGTGGATCCGCGATCCGGCGGGGGACGTGACGGGCGTCGGCGCGGCCAACTCCAACAACCCCGCCGAGCCGTACTACTGGCTCAGCATGAACGTCGATTTTCAAATGCTGTTTGCGGATCGCGCCCACCAGCAGCTCTTTCACGGCGGTGCGCTGACGACCGAAGCAGCCGTAAACCGCTATCAGACCCTGGCCGACGAAGTGGCGGCCGCCATGACCGCCGAGTCGGCCCGCTGGGGGGACGTGGTCTCGGGCGTGCCCTTCCAGCCGACCGATTGGCAGAACGAGCGCGACTGGCTCCTGAACACGTACCTGCCCCAGCGCAACGGGGCCCTGATCCAGCAGTTGCGCAATCGCGGGTTGTACCCGAGCACCGAGGCTCCCACCTTCCACGTCAACGACGTGTATCAGCACGGTGGGACCTTCCAGCTGGGAGCTGCGCTGAGCATGACCGCGCCGGAGGGGACGATCTACTACAGCCTCGACGGCACCGATCCGCGCTTGCCCGGCGGTGCGATCCGACCTGGCGCTCTGGTCTACGCTGGCCCGATCACGCTGGATGCAAACACGCACGCAAAGTCGCGGGCGTACATCGACGGCGTGTGGAGCGCGATGAACGAGGCGACGTATTACGTCGACTTGGCGCCATCGATCCGCATCACCGAGATGATGTACAACCCGGCGTCCCCGACCGCCGCCGAGATCGACGCCGGCTACCTCAATAACGACGACTTCGAGTTCCTCGAGATCAAGAACATTGGCACCCAGACGCTGCCGTTGGGCGGGCTGCACTTCAGCAACGGGATCGCCTTCACGTTCCCCGACGGCGTCTCGATCGCGCCGGGCGAATATCGCCTGGTCGTACGCAATCAGCCGGCCTTCCTCCACCGTTACAGTACCGTCGATCCGAGCATCATTGCGGGCGTGTACACGGGCGGCCTGAACAACGCGGGGGAGAAGATTGAGCTGGACGCGCCGGTTGGCGGCGTCATTCACTTGTTCGAGTACAAGGACGGGTGGTACGGCCACACGGACGGAGAAGGTTTCTCGCTCACGATCCGCGACCCCCTCAGTCCTCTGACGCTCTGGGACACCAGCGACGGCTGGCGCAGCAGCGCGGCGCCCGGCGGCACGCCAGGCTTTGAAGACACACTTCTCGTGCCCGGCTCGGTGATCATCAACGAGGTGCTCGCCCATCAGGACGCGGCCCCCGAAGACATGATCGAGCTCTACAACACGACCGATCAGGCCATCAACGTCGGCGGGTGGTTCCTCAGCGACGCCAAGGACGACCTCACGAAGTATCAGATCGCCCCCAACACATGGATCGCGGCCGGCGGCTACCTGGTGCTCACGGAGAACGCCAATTTCGGGTCAGGGTCGGGCGATGCCGGTGTTCAGACGCCGTTTGCCCTGAGCGAGCACGGCGAGGACGTTTACTTCAGCTCGAATGTCTTCGGTGCTCTGGCGTCCCTGGCGGCTATCGCGAGCACGTCGACTTCGGCGCCTCGCCGAGGGGTATCAGTTTCGGTGTGCACGTCAAGTCGACGGGCGGGACGGACTTTACCCTGCTCGAGACGCCCACGTTCGGCGCCGGTCCGACCTACGCGGGTGCGCCGAACAGTGCGACGTACCAGGCGCCGCTCGTCCTCAATGAGGTCATGTATCATCCGGCGACCGCCGCTCCCGCCGAAATCGCCGCTGGCTACAGCTCCAACGACTTTGAGTTCCTGGAGATCTATAACCGCTCCGGTGCCGAGCAGACGCTGCGCGACTTCTACGTGGGAAATGGGATCGGCTTCACCTTCGGCTGGTACGACGCCGATGGGTTCGCTAACGAGTCCTGGACCCTGGAGCCGGCCGCCACCGCCACCTGGACGAGCGACTGCCTCCAAATCGACACGTACGAGGTGTTCGTCCGCTACGATCTTTACGACGCGGAGGGCCAAAAGCGTGATCTCGATGACGCGGCCCAGTACCAGATCACTTGGGCCAATGGGAACACGCTCGTTACTATCGACCAGGACGACGACGTATTGACCTACGTGGATCCGGACGGCTGGGTGTCGCTGGGCACATACTCCTTCAACGGGACCGGGACGGTCGAACTCACCCGCGGCAACAGCGGCTCGAACGACTGGACCATCGCGGATCAGGTGAAGTTCCAGCGGGTCGACCACGTCGACGTCGTGGATTCCCCGGTGCTCGATTCCCCGTGGAGCAGCAGCGGGCCCACGACGCTTGCCGCCGGTGCGTATCTGATTCTCGTAAGTAACTACGCGGCGTTTGATTCGCGTTACGACGTCGCGGCGAACACGATCCCCGTCGCCGGTGTCTACAGCGGCAACCTCAGCGACAACGGCGACGCCATCAAGCTGTTCCAGGTCGGGCGACGCCGATCCGCTGAGCGGATACGTCCCGTACTACCGCGTCGACTACGTCAACTTCGCGGACCATGCCCCCTGGCCCGAAGAGCCGGACGGCACCGGCTCGCCGCTGAATCGCCTCGATGTGAACCAGTACGGCAACGATCCGATCAACTGGATCGCCGGGGGATGGCCCGGCACGCCGGGAGAGGCGAACATCGCCATCGATAAGTCGGCACCCTCGGCACCACTCAACCTCACCGGCCACGTCACCGTCGATCCCGACACGATCACGCTGAGCTGGGCCGCCGCGGTCGACAACGAGAGCTATGTCGATCACTACGTCGTTTACCGCGATGGCAGCCTGCTCGGCACCTCGACAACCACCTCTTACCCAGACGTTGCCGTCGTGCCGCTGACGCCTTACTCGTACGAGGTTTCCGCCGTCAATCGCGACGGATACGAAGGAATGCGTTCGGCGGCGGCGGTCGCGACCGTGCCGGGTATCGCCAACTACGCCATTCCTGACGCGTCGCATGTCGAATTGTTCTTCACCGAGGCGCTCACGCCGGCCACTGCCACGGTACTCGGCAACTACGTATTCGTCGGCGGGGTGCTCAGCGGCGCCGTCCTCTCCGGCGACGGGCTGAAGGTAACGCTCAGCACCACCCAACCGCTCGTGACCGGCAACTCTTACTCGGTGACGGTCAACAACCTCGCCACGGTCTCCGGCAACGAGTTGCGCGACGGGCTGGGGATCGCATTCACCTATGCCCCGCAGGGCGACGGCTACATCCTGCGCGAGTTCTGGACCGGCATCGGGGGCACGCTTGTCAGCGACCTCACCAGCAATCCGAACTATCCCGACAACTTCACCGGCAAGACCTATCCGACCTCGTTTGAGGCGCCCGTCTATTGGAACGACAATTACGGGACGCGCATGCGGGGATACGTTCATCCCCCCACGACCGGCGACTACATCTTCTGGATCGCCAGCGATGACAACAGCGAGCTATGGCTGTCGACCGACGAGGATCCCGCCCACAAAGTGCAGATCGCCGGCGTGCCGCAGTGGACGGGCTCGCGCGAGTGGACCAGGTTTGCCGCGCAGCAATCGGCGCCGATCGCGCTGATGGTCGGGCGCAAGTACTACATCGAGGCGCTGGCCAAAGAAGGCGGCGGCGGCGATCACCTCGCCGTCCGATGGCAACTGCCTGGAGGCGAATGGGAGAACCCGGCGGATCCCGGCGCGCCCATCCCCGGCATCCGCCTGTCGCAGTGGGGCCCGGTGCCCGACACGAGCGCGCCGACGGTGCCCGAGAGTCTGAGCGCCGAGATCGTCAGTGGCACGCGCGTCGACTTGAGTTGGGCGGCTGCCTCCGACGCCGAAAGCGGCGTACATCATTACCTGATTTACCGCGACGGTCAGGAGCACGCCAGGTCCACAACCACGAGCTACTCGGACACCGGCGCGACGTCCGGCGTGAGACACCAGTATGAGGTTTCCGCCGCCAACCCATTCTACTTCGAGAGCGGACGCTCTGCGACGCTCAGCGTGGCGCCGGCGGGCATGGTGACGGCCGCGGCGATCGACGCCACGACCGTCCAGATCGTCTTCACCGAGCCGATGGACCGTACCGCCGCGGAGCATGCCGCCAATTACGCGCTCTCCGGTGACGAGACCGTCACCGCTGCCGTGCTGCAGGCCGACCGGCTCACCGTGAGACTGACCACCTCCAGTCTGGACCTGGGCACGACCTACATCGTCACCGTCAACAACCTGCACACGGCGACGGGGGTCGACCTCCCCGCGAATCATCAGACGGAGTTCTACTACGGCAACGGCATCCTTTGGGAGTACTGGTTGAACATTGGCGGTGGGTACGCCGTCGCCGATTTGACCAACAACCCCAATTATCCGTACAACCCGAGCGGGCACGAGTATGCCACTTTCTTCGAAGCCCGCTCCAACTGGGCGGACGCCTACGGCGGCCGGATGCGCGGCTACATTACCCCCACGACAACGGGCGATTACTGGTTCTGGATCGCCAGCGACGACAACGGCGAGTTGTGGCTCTCCACCGACAGCAATCCGGACCACAAGACGCGGATTGCCTACGTCCCCGGATGGACCGGTTCCCGCCAGTGGACCAAGTACGCCCAGCAGCAGTCGGCCCTGATCCATATGGTGGCCGGCACGCGTTACTACGTCGAAGCCCTGATGAAGGAAGGTGGGGGCGGCGACAACCTGGCGGTCACGTGGCAGCGCGACGGAGCAGACTTCGACGCTCTGCCCATCGCCGATAGCTTCCTGACTCCGTACGCGGAGATCCTCGACACCCTGCCGCTCAGTCCCAGCGTCAACACGTTGCTCACCAACGATGCGACTCCGCCACTGAGCGGCTCCGTCAACGACGCGAACGTCGCCGTCACCGTCGGGCTGGCGGGGCGCTACTATGCGGCGACGCGGAACACCAACTCCACGTGGTTCCTGCCCGGCGATGTCATCAGCCCGGCGCTGGACGACGGCGTCTACGATGTGCTGGTCACCGTCACCGATTCCCAAGGACATGTTGCCATCGACGCGACGCTTGACGAGTTGACCATCGATACGGTAGTGCCGCTTGTGACCGTCCACCCGCTGGCCACCAACGATTCGACCCCAGAGTTGACTGGAACCGTGGACGATAGCGAGGCAACGGTGGAGATCATTGTCGGCGGCGACACGTTTCATGCCATCAACCACGGCAACGGAACCTGGTCATTGCCCGATGGCACTATCAGTCCGGCGCTGGCCGCCAATCTCTACGATGTTCAGGCAGTGGCGACGGATGCGGCTCAGAACGTCGGGCTCGATGCGACGACCGATGAGCTGCTGATCATTCTGCACAGTCCCACGGACATCACTTTATCGAATTCGCTGGTCAATGAAAACGTGGACACCAGCGCAGCCGATTACGGGATCGGTACCCTGTCGGCCGCCGATGAAGACCCATTCGACATCCATACTTTTGAGTTGACCGATGGTGTAGGCGACATCGACAACATCTTGTTCCTGATCGCTGACGATCAATTGAAGCTCAAGCAAGGTACGACTGTGGATTACGAAACGGAGTCAGCCTACAGCTTGCGGATCGCTGTTACGGACGCCCTTGGCAACCGTTACGAGAAGAATGTCGCGGTTCGTGTCACCGATCTACTGGAGATGGAAAGCGTTGTTGTCAATGACGGAACCGATTCACGCTCGGTTGTCACTCAGATCGTAGTAACGTTTGACGACACGATTGAAATCGAACCCGACGCGTTCGCGATACATCGCCGCGGCGCCGATGGGGGTCCCGTGGACGTCAACGTCTCTCTTGAGACCGTGGGAACGTACAGCGTAGCCACGCTCACGTTCAGTGGGGTCTATGCGACACCAAGCGGTTCGCTGATCGACGGTAACTACGACCTGCGGATCGACGGTTCGAAGATCGCAAGGGACTCCAACGGAGACCTGCTCGACGCCGACCGGAACGGAATTGCTGGAGGTGATTACCTTTACGGCACGCTGGCGGCCGACCGGTTCTTCGCTTTCTTCGGAGATGCCGACGGAGACCGTGACGTGGACAACAAGGACTTTCTCAAGTTCCGGCAGTCCTTCCGCAAAATCGATCCCGATCCGGCTTACCGGTGGTATTTCGATTTCGACCAAGATGGTGACGTGGACAACAAGGACTTTCTCAAGATCCGCAGCCGCTTCCGGCAGGAACTACCTTTTCAATAACGCCGGTATGCGCTTTACAACGAATATGAGAGGTGTTACGATACTAGCAATATAGGTACTTTGGGGTATCCGTCCCATCCGGTATTGACGTGACATACGCGAACTGCACCCGATCTTCGTGGAGACAGCAATGAGTTGGTCAAGATTTGTGTGTAGACTTGGCATGGTAGTCGTGTTGCAGGTCGGATTCCTCGCCATTCCGAGCGTCTCGTCGGCGGAGATGTACCGCTGGGTGTTTGGGGAGTCGGCATACCAGGTGAACCCCGGCGGTACGGTAGACGTTAGCGTCTACCTGGAAGGGACCGTCGAGGCGGGCGAGATTTCACTCTTGGATCCTTCCAACGGTGTGGGGTTGGGAAGTATCGGTTTGGCGCTTTATTGGACCGATGCGTCTCCTTCGGACCCGGCGAGGGTGCTCAACGACTCTGATATAACTGCCAACCCGGCATTCGATTATGTCGACACCGCAGTGGCATTGGCGGACCACGCGGAATTGAATGAGTTGATTTGGTTCAACGATCCCGTGTACGGTGTAGAAGGCCCGACCAACTCGTTCCGCGTACTCGCTGGCACCTTCACTTTCACGGCTGGTAAGGTGGCTGGAGAGCAAACCATCATCCGTGTCGTCGATCTGGCTCCTGGCCAAGACGACACGCTGGACGCGCTGGGCGACATCGTGCTGGACGATCTGATCTCGCAGCGTACAGCGTCGATTACAACCGTGCCCGAACCGTCGTCACTGTTGCTGAGTGGATTTGCACTGCTGGGAGGCATCCTGCTGGCAAGACGCAGAAAGCTCTCGGGACAGTAATCGTTGTTTCGGCGGTCCACAGTCACTTGGTTCTCTGGCCGCGCGACAAGCAGTTCATCGATTGCGCGTCCATTTTACTGAGCCCCCATGAGCGACGAAGGTCGCAAAGACCTTGGAGACGGCATCGCCCATTCCACTACGACGCGCCGCGTGTGCTAAACAACATTTCGTGATCATGGGAACCAGTCGGGAGTTCAGGAGGGGGTCCACTGGCTCTGCCAGTGCTGCAGCGAACCCCCGGCAGGCCAATATTCTGGTCGGGAGGAATTGTCCCCAGGATCAGGCAAAGCCATTTAGGCTGATCGCCAAAAGTGGCTCTTGTTGCCCGTCACCCTCGCCACGCACCATGTCGTAGCCTTTCGCGATGTGGCCGCTTCTAACAGCAATCGCGACGGGCAGACGCTTCTCTTGGATCTCGGCAAACCGGAATCGTTCAAATGGGCGGTCGATGTCGTCGCCGGTCTGATCAAAGACTACGATATCGACTGGTACGAGGAGGACTTCAATATCGAACCGAATCCTCATCTGGAAACGGCCGCCATAGACGGCGTGCGCCGAAGTGCCGACCGTGCTCAAAACCGCAGCTCATCTAACGATTCGGCGGTAAGGACCTGCTTGTGGAAGGCGCGCAATACATCCACATCCTGGCACTGTTGAATCCGCTCGAGCAACGACGGTGGAATTTGACCAAAACGGACTTCCATCGCCTGCCGCAGCAGATCCTTGGCCCCCTGCAGAATCCCTTCCTCGCGACCCTTCTGTCGCCCTTCCTGGAGCCCTTTTTCGAGTGCGACGCGCTCCCAACTGGTAACGTATGGCATATTCAGTTCCTCCTCGATCATCTCCAGTTCGTTGCGGAATTGAGTCGAAAGATTCTCGGGTAGCCGCAACAGGTAGTCCATGAATCGCAATAACTTGAGGATGTCTTCCCGCTGGTAACCCCGGCGATATAGTGCGCGGACCAGGGCCAGTTTGAACGCGTACCGCCGCTGGGCGCTACGGCCGGCCTGTAATTTGCGCAGCTGGATCAATGAGGCAATGGCGAACGGGCTGGGGTCCGCAGTCAGTTGCTCCTCGCTCTTGAAATCGAGCATCTTCACGATCGGGAACGTAAACTCCAGCCGGCACCCAGCCCGCTGGCGCTGGTATCGATCGGGTCGAAACTGCGGGTCCCCGTCTACCAACAGCGCCAAACTCACAACGGGCCTATTATAGCGGTCCCAGATACGGCAATTATAGAGGCACATCCGTCTGGCAAAGTCTGCTTCCCGCTGCGCCTGCACCTCAACGTGCACGAGAATAAGGTCGGTTTCCCCGCTGAGCCAATGGACTTCGACCAGCTTGTCCACCTCTCGGCGGCCCGATTCCGAGCCGACCAGAATCTGGGCGAGTTCTGTGTCCAGATAACGATATTCCTGACCGAAATCGATCCCGGCGTGTACCGCGGGGAAGAAGAACTTGAGGAACTCTTCCAGGTAATCTTCGATCAGCTGTTTCCAACCGCCGTCCATGTCCGCCGCAGTTTGCTCGTCCACAACTGTACCGCTCCATGGCCCCGCCCATGTTCCATCGATCGGGGTGCAATCGTGCGCCCATTTCCTCGGTTTGCCGGCAGGATGAAGGCCCTCGCGGCACCCATTCGCAACATGCCACTACTGGGGAATCGCATTTGAGGTGGCCAAGCCCTCAAAAATTCCTGCCGATCGGCAAAAACTCTTCTGTCCCGTTTCGTCGGGTGGCCCGCCGAGCACGTTTCGTACGGAACTCGGAGCAGGACCCGACGAGCGGAGACGTAGACGGTAGAAGACGCGCGAATGACCAGAGAAAATCGCGTAGGTTCTTGACAACGTCCGTCCGGCGGAAGTACGTTCGTTGCTCAAAGGGGATCAACATGCCAATCAGTAGTAAGCTTGGGTTCTTCGAGCAGATAAAGAGCTATCCGCGCGAGTTCTGGGTCGCCAACACGATGGAGATTTTCGAGCGGCTGTCCTGGTACGGCTGGTTCACCGTGATGGCCCTGTACGTCACGGCACCGCCCGAGACCGGCGGCCTGGGCTTCTCCACGGAGACGCGCGGCAACCTCATGGGCATCGTGCCGTTCTTCCTCTACCTGATGCCCGTGCTCACGGGTGCCCTGGCCGACCGCTACGGCTACAAGAGGATGTTCATCATCGCCTACCTGGTGATGATCGTGTCGTATTACTCCCTGGGCTTGTTCACGTCCCTGCCCGGCTTCTTCCTGGCCTTCATGTTCGTGGCCGTGGGGGCGGCCATCTTCAAGCCGGTGGTGGTGGGCACCGTGGCCAAGGTCACCGACGATTCCAACTCGGCGTTGGGCTTCGGCGTCTTCTACATGATGGTGAACGTGGGTGGGTTCCTCGGCCCCATCGTCGCGGGCGTGGTTCGCGGCTGGTCGTGGGACTACGTGTTCATCGCCTGCTCCAGCTGGGCGCTTGTCAACCTGCTCATCGTCATCTTCCTTTACAAGGACCCCTCCACCGAGGCCCAGTCGGCCGAGCCGCGGACCCTGCGCAAGGTCCTCGACGACAGCGTGGAGGTGCTGGGCAACCTGCGTTTCTTCCTCACGGTGTTCGTGGCCCTCATCGCCCTGATGATCGCCAGCCTCGAGTTCAGCTGGTTCACGTGGACCGAGTGCCTCATCTTCATCCCGGTGTGGCTGGTGGGCAACTTCGTCTACGACCGGCTGCTCCCCACGGGGAGCGGCCGCCCGGACGCTCCCAAGCGAAACCCCTTGGCCAAACGCATGTTCTGCGGAAACTGGCGCTTCGCCCTGTTCCTGCTGATCATGTCGGGCTTCTGGACCGCGTTTAACCAGATCTTCCTCACGATGCCCGAGTACATCCGCGACTTTGTCGACACCAAGCCCCTCATCCATACGTTCCAGTCGGTGTTGGGCGACGACGCGGCGTCCAAGGTGGCCACCATCAGCGACGACGAGCATGAGTCCATTGCCGGCTCCATCAAGACGCTCACCGACGCCCAGTCCGCCGGCACCCTGGACGACGCGCAGATCGAGGCTAGCGCCCGCAAGCTGCTGGCCTCCAAGGTGCGCGTCACGCCCGCGGAGCTGCATGGCTTCATCGACGAAGGAGGTGGCGTCGACGCGGTCACCAACCGCGTCATCGACGCGGGCCGGCAGTTCAACCCGGAGTTCATCATCAATATCAACGCCGGGGCCATCATCATCTTCCAGATCCTGGTGTCGTTCTTCATGGGACGCTTCCACCGCTTCACGACCATGATCGCGGGCATGTGCGTGGCCGGCGTCGGCATCGGGCTCAGCGCCTTCGCCGGCGGCGAGGGCATGCTGGGGGTGGGTGGCACCGTGTGGCTGGTGTGCCTGGGGCTGCTCATATTCTCATTCGGCGAGATGATGGCCAGCCCCACCAGCCAGGAGTACGTCGGCCGCATCGCGCCGCGCGACAAGGTGGCCCTGTACATGGGCTACTACTTCGTGGCCATCGCCCTGGGGAACCTCTTCGGCGGCATCCTGTCAGGGCAGCTGTACGGCAAGCTGGCGCGCGACATGCAACGGCCCGAACTCATGTGGCTGACCTTCGGCGCCCTCATGTTCGTCACCGCTTTCGTGTTCTTGCTCTACAACAAGTACGCCTTGCCCAAGGACCAGGCCGCCTCGCTCACCAGGAGTCCAGGAGTACCAGGAGTACCAGGAGTAATAGCGTGGATATCCTGCTGGATTGTCCAGTGGTGTGAGAGACCTCGGACGGGGCAGATGAAGGACAAAAAAATCGGATGACAAAAAGATCTCCTCTGCCCACATGTCTTTTTGTCGCTCAAATCTCCTTGTCCTTGAAACGCATCGTGTTGGAATGTTGAGGAAGACGAAGAGTGAATGGCGAGTGGTGCATTTTTCCCGGTGGAGTTTGCAAAGCCAGATCGCGAGGCAAGCTGCGGTGAATGTCGGTCGGCCAGCGCGGCGGTTTGGCGTAATATCTTGGACTTGACCGACGGAGCCTGCTGGAGTGACGGTAGCTCAAGGTGCGAGTAGGGTTGGTGGGGACGGAAACGAGCACCTGGTTGCCGCGTTCAAGCAAGGGGCCGTTTTGGCATTCCGCCTCATTGGATTCGATCAGGATCCAGATGTCGGCATCGACCTGCTGGATAATCTCGATAATCCTTCGCGGTCGATCTGGTCATGTCTTGAGTGGTCTCTCCAAGTTCCGCGTGGCAACTTTGATCGGCATAGCCGTATTCCTGTCCGAGCTCTCGTTCGAACGAAACTCAGTGTTGTCGATTAGTGAATCCTCCCGGTGAGTTGATGCAGCAAGCGAGAACCTCGGCATAACGCCACCAGTATGGGACAGCATCGTCACGCCTTCAACAGGGTTGAAGTCTTCACAAGGGGATATTGGCGGAGTCTTGTAGCTGACGGCGCAGATTCATCAACGCAATCCGCAGCAGGTTCGTTTGCTGAGGCTTTTCCGGAAGAACAAATTGTCTCATCACTGATGAGACAATTGTCCTGGACACATCTGATCTACATCATCGCGACGAACCGCTCAGACGGGAATTCTATGCGGAGATGTGCCGGCTTGAACGTTGGAGTGTACGCACGCTGCGTAAGAAGATCGACAGCCTCCTGTTCGAACGAACGGCAGTCAGCAAGAGGCCCGATAGACACCTGAAATGACAGTGAACGGAAACGACTTGGCAACAGAAACGCCGCATCTGGCGAGACGTGGCTTCCAGCGGAGGGCAGGGGACTCGAACCCGCAACCGGCAAGCCGGCGCCTGATTTCGCCAGCCTGGTGGGGGTACTGCCGCCACGCTGAAGAGCCGCCGCAAGTCGGTGGACCACGACAGCTCATCTTTTTTCGCCACCAGACCACAAAGGCTCGTCAGCAAGCTCACTCATTCTCTCGTGTTCGGAGACGCTGCCGTAGATCAGCCAGAAGCGCTGAGAGTTCGTTCGTTGAACGTCCCAAGAGGCTCGGTGTCGAACTGGACTCTTCGCCGAGCAGCTGCTGCAGTAGCTGAACCTTCCCCACCAGTGCACCGACCTCCAATCCCTCTTCTTCTCGCGCACTGTCGAGCGCCCATTGGTGATCGCGTTGTGCCTTTTCGCGCTGGTCGTACATCCATCGATCCTCCGTCTTGGCCGCGATCGCTTCGATGACTGTAATCGCTCGTTGAAAGTCCACGCCGGGTAACAAATCCCGCAATCGCGCCGCCTCATAGCGATCCGCCAGCAGAAAGAAGAAGGCCCATTGCTCGATCGCCGTGGCTGCCCCAATCGTCTCCTCGCTTAAATTATACTTCGTCAATTCCACGGTGTGTACTTCGATTGCGTCGGGGATCTCGCGGTGATGCTCGCGGTCCAGGAGGCAAAAACGGTGGTGCGGAGGACGCCCCCAAACAGATCTTGTTGAGCAGGCAGATCGAGATCGCGGGTCGGAGATGGCGTAGCCCGCCGGCCTCGAGCTGGTCGACGTACAACCGAGGCGTAGTAAACCAGCCGCTGCAACAGCCCGGTGAAGACCGACACCTGCATCTCGATGTTCAGCCACCGGCCGGCCGAATCGCGGGCTCGGATGTCCAGCACGATCAGCTTGTCGTCCTCGAATTCCCGATAGTTGAACGGATTGAGGATCTCGACATGCACAATCGGAATGGCTGGCTTCAGAATCGCATTGAGCAAGCCAATGAGAAGGGGCACGTTTTCCGGACTGCCGAAGATCCTCTTGAACGCGAAATCGACAGTCGGTTTGATCCCCAGAGGCACTCGATCTCTCCCCCCTGCAACCCGTGCGCATCTCGACCGCACAACTTAACGCGCGCATGCAGATTCCACACCGTACAGTCGTCTGATGGCATGGCCTCCCTAGAGAGAATCACCAACGGCGCCCCAGACCCCTCATCACGACAAGAAAAAAGTGCAAATTTCGCAGGCGCTCAACCACTTGCCATGTACAGCTGCTTCCAACTCCGACCGTATTGACGCTCGATCGAAGCAGGCGTCCAGATTCCGCAGCACTTGAACGTTCGAAGATCGCGGACCGCTGGAATGAGGTGGTCTCAAGGACCAGGGTGCCGAGACCAAATCGCCACATCAGGGCCAAAAGGCCAGAACAGAGTGTCTGATTTGATTTTTGATTTGATTTTTATTTCGGAGTTACGTCTCCTGTTGCAGTCCTTTGTGAACCTTGAGGGCTTCCCGCTTCCCGCGTACGATAGAGAAGTAGTCTTACAGGATGAAGCCAGCGGTCGACCCAGGACACCACTATGACAGATCTATCGCAGCTCACTCAAGCCGTTCTAGACTTGCCGCTCCACGAACGAGTGCGCATTGCTCAAGAGCTTTGGGCAAGTCTCCAGCCAAACGAAAGTGGGGACGTAGCGAACGAGACCGAGGACGCCCTGAGCTTGGCTGATCAGCGTGATGCAGAGTTGGATGCTGGTTCGGTAACGGGCATTTCTCACGATCAAGCGATGAAAACGGCAAGGAAGTCGTTGGGATGCGAGTAGTTTACCACCCTGACGCGGCGGAGGAGCTAGTCGAATCTGCACAGTTTTATGAATCCCGAGTGCCTGGACTTGGGTCAGAGTTTCTCGATGAAATCGATCGTGCGGTGACCTTGATCGCAAGTGCACCTGAGCAGTACGTCTTGGTTCGCGGCAATATCCGCCGTTTCTCCATCAAACGATTCCCCTACGCAATCTACTACCGAATACTGCCAGGTGTTTTGCGCGTCCTGGTGATCAAGCATCACAGTCGTCACCCTGACTTGGGCATGGACCGCACGTAGGCGATATTGTTGTGCGATTCGTACAGGTCTCGCACGGGCCAACGCCTTTCGCATGCAATCATTCTATCTTGCCTACTCACAAGGACTTACAAATGTCGCACAAGCTGTGCGACAAAATGATGAAGAGTCTGTCCTACAACCTGTGGGACAAATGCCATCAGATCTCGCCGGAATCCCGTGGGAACACAATATCTGTCTTGTGGAGAAGTTGCGCACTGCTGACGCCCCACACAAATCAACCACCACGACCGGGATATTGGCATCGTCATCGGCGCATGGACGCACCTGCCGCACGAGACGAAGCTGCTGATCCTCTCAACTATCCGCAGAGATCGGACCACGTGAAGGTAGGGGGCGATTCCAGGAAATCGCCCATCTTCTCTTCTTCACGAAGCAATGCTTCGACCTGCTCCCGCAAGGGGATTCAGAGATCAATTGCCAACAGCTGAGTGTGGAACCGGGGTCAGACGTGGTTTGTGGTATTTCTTCGGGTTGCAACTTGCCTAGTTTCACTTGCGATTGCGGCGGTGGGTGTTCTTTTTGGAAATCCTCGGATGTCCCTTGCGGGACTCCCTCGCCGCGATGATGCGCTTGTGGCAACATAACAGACGCTGCTTGGCCGGCGACTGCGTTGAACAGGCCAATTTGCCGCGACCGATACCAGGGACAGTTGGTAAGAGAGCGTGTATAATCCGGAGTTAGGAGTAGCTGCAATGGCGACCAGAGTACGAGTTCGTGCAAATGCGATGGCAGGAGCATTCTCGGGAGGCAAGAAAATGTCAACTATCATTGGGATTGACGAGGCTCAGGCAAGACTGCGCGAGATTATTCTGAAACTCACGCCGGACGATGAAGTGGTCATTGTGGAGAACAACCGCCCCATTGCCCGCTTACTTCCCAGCGCAAATCCACAGCCGCAATTTGGGAGCTGCAAAGGAATGCTGGAGATTGTCGCGGACGATGACACACATTTGGAGGACTTCAAGGATTGCATGCCATGAGGGTCCTGCTCGACACGCATAGTCTCCTGTGGTTCGCCCTCGGTGACACCAGGCTCAGCAGCATTGCCCGGAGTGAGATTGAGAATCCCTCGAACGAAAAGCTTATCAGCCCTGCCAGCTATTGGGAGGTCGCCATCAAAATCAGCATCGGCAAATACACGTTGCCGCAGTCCTACGACGAGTTTATTCATAAGGCAGTTGACCGCAACGGATTCGCAATCCTGCACATCGAGCCGAGACACGCGGCAGCGGTGGCGAATTTGCCGTTTCACCACCGTGACCCGTTTGACCGGTTGCTGATCGCCCAGGCAATCGTCGAGCAGATACCGATCCTCAGCGGTGATCCGACGTTCGATCAGTATTCGGTGACGCGGGTCTGGTAGGAACCCAGCGATGAATCGTTGGGCTATGCTCGGATGTGCCTTGCGGGACTCCCTCGCCGCGGTGATGTGCTTGTGGCAACAAAACAGACGCTGCTTGGCCGGCGACTGCGTTGAACAAAGATAATTTGCCACTCGCATCTGCTGAACCATTACGATTGCGTGATCATGGGAACAGTTGGGAATTCAGGAGGGTGCCACGGGCTTTGCCAATGCTGCCGCGAATCCCTGGCAGCGCAATCATTCTGGTCGGGAGGAATTGTTCCCAAAGTGCCCGTTTGAACGTCAACGTTAGACCTGTTTAACCGCTACGGCCGCAGCAGACTGCTGGAGGATCGGTTTGGCAGGGAGTCGCAGCGCGAACAGCAGTCTGCGCAGGCCTCGCGTGGGGGCGCGGTTTGGCGATCGGATCGGTCCTCAGCTGAAAGAGGTCGGCTACCGCGGACTTGTGCCGGGCACACCGTGGTGCAGTGCGGGCTGCGCCTGGAGGAGGCGTTCCCCCAAACCCTGCCCGCTAACGGTACTTGCCACAAACAGCGGCTGATAAGTTGCGCGGGAAAGAAACAAATCGCCTGCTAGTAGAACAGGCCGACTTGTCCATCGCACCTTTTGCAAGCGACGGCGGGAAGCGTACGCGATGGAATGAAACGGCACGGTGGAGTTTCCCACGATGGCCGTGGCCCAGCACGTCTTCCACGATTAGCCGGCATCGCGAACCGTGCGCACAGGCGGCTGAGATACGGGACTCCGATTGCTCGCGCGCCTGGCGGGGGGTACTGCCGCCAGGCTGAAGAACCGCCGCGAGTCGGTGGGCCACGACAGCTCATCTTCTTTCGCCACCAGACCACAAAGGCTCGTCAGCAAGCTCACCCATTCTCTCGTGTTCGGAGACGCTGCCGTAGATCAGCCAGAAGCGCTGAGAGTTCGTTCGTTGAATGTCCCAAAAGGCTCGTTGTCGAACTAGACTCTTCGCCGAGCAGCTGCTGCAGTAGCTGAACCTTCCCCACCAGTGTACCGACCTCCAACCCCTCTTCTCGACCCTCTTCTCGCGCACTGTCGAGCGCCCATTGGTGATCGCGTTGTGCCTTCTCGCGCTGGTCGTACATCCATCGATCCTCCGTCTTGGCCGCGATCGCTTCGATGACTGTAATCGCTCGTTGAAAGTCCACGCCGGGTAACAAATCCCGCAATCGCGCCGCCTCATAGCGATCCGCCAGCAGAAAGAAGAAGGCCCATTGCTCGATCGCCGTGGCTGCCCCAATCGTCGCCTCGCTTAAATTATACTTCGTCAATTCCACGGTGTGTACTTCGATTCCGGCATCGATTGACTGCAGGCGGTCGCGTCGTGAGCCCAAGACTACTCCCCATCTTTTCTCCGAACCTGCGGCAGAACGTTGATGAGAAACTCGAGTCCTGGCAACACCGCTCGTAGGTCGTCGGCGATGTCGGGATAGCGGTCGAGGAATTCTTGCATATCTGGCCGGCGACCGCTATTGAGTTCCTCGGCGAATTGCTCCATCGCATCGGCCACCCGCAAATCAGTCCTCCGAGGCGAACTGTCGTGTCGTATTCCGCTCATCGGTGCGTTGCCTCCGATACTGAAACGCTACGACTAGGTCCCTATGGCGGCAGTCAATGCGTTCCCAAAGGGGTTGCCACCGAGTTGGATTCGGCGTGCATGATGCCTTCCAAACTGGTCGTTTTCCAAAACTCGGTTAGCGGTGACGCACACCACCAAGTACACAACTCAGTTGGCATTCCTGCGGCGTCGCCGCCAAGCTCCGATTCCCAACCCGATCCCTGCGATCCCGAAGAGGATGAAGGACGAGGGTTCCGGGACGCTGGATGCGAGCCAGCCCTCTACATTGCCGTACGGATTTATGCCATACCCAGAAATGAAACGACCGTCGCCGCTTATGCTCCACGCCTTCTGAAGCTGCCAACCCTCCAGATCCGCACCGTTATCTTTCAAATAGTCCTGCAAGCTGAGCATGCCGTCCATCTCGTTCCAAATGAAGGCTTCACTACCGTCTTCGCCGTGTCGCAAGCCCTACGACAACGGATCCGTCAGCTGTAACGCAACCCGCCTGGCTCTCGAATGCGCCACCGTCCAAATCCCCCAGCCCAACCATGCCTGCCACTTTGTCCAACGAAAAGCTTCGTCGCCATTCGCAGATTTCGACCACCCAACGATAACTGAGCCATCATCCGAGACCATATGAGCTTGAGCGTCAAAATCTCCACCCGGCAACTCGCCAATCCCAACCATGCCGGTATCTTCAGTCCAGCGAAATGCCTCAGACCCATTAGCGGAGCTGGCCATTTCCTACAGCGACCGTGCCATCACGAGAGACGCCACGAGCTACACTTTCGAACGTCACCGCCAGGCAAGTCACCCAACCCAACCATCCCAGTTGCCTGCGGTCCAGCGAAATGCCTCTTTCCCTGAGGTCGACTCTCCCCCCCAACGACCACGGAGCCATCGCTGGAGATTCCCAGACGCATCACTCGATACTCCCTCCACCAGCCAAATCACCTAGCGGTTTGAGCCCATCAGCCTGCATCCACCGAACCGCCTGTTTCCCAGTCGCCGTGGTTCCGTGGCCCGCCATTGCATCGCCGTTACTGGAAACTCGCCATATGCTGCTCTTGAAGTTGCCCCCAGGCAGATCCCCCAACCCAACCATGCCACCACTACTCGTCCAACGAAATGCTTCATTGCCATTGCTGGATGTTGAGATACCTCCGACCACCAAACCATCATCCGAAACGCAGTGGGCCCTGCTCATCACGGCGCCTCCTGGAAGATCCCCCAAACCTGTAAACGTCCAGAGGTCCGCAGCTCGCGAAGGATGCGAACGAAAGCACAGTCAACAACGCAATTCCAAATCGCCAAGGTCTCATTTTCTATTCTCCAGTGGTGCAACTAAAGTAGGTGGTTGTCGCTTTAACTCATCCGCTTGCACATGCAAGCGAAGGGTTGTCTGTGTGCGATGATGGAATAGTACGCCGAGCGATTGCCAACTGTTTGTCTCGCAATCATCGCCACATTATGTAGTTGAAGCCGAATATCACAGCCGCCGGCCTAATTCAGATAGTGGAAACAAATCAGCGTCAAACAGTTCACACAGCTGTTCATTCTCGCCCCAATTGGCGAACGCTGCATGGCGTGCACGTTGGGTTGCGCAACGCGAGACTGAGCTACCTGGCCGGCACGCGGCAGGTGCTCGTTCGAACCAGCGTACAACGCCGCTTGCGGCCTGTAGCTCGCGCAGTTCATTCAGATCGCCGTGCAATGCTCGCCGTGTCACCTGCGCCACGCGTTGGTGCTCACCCACGTGCGTCATGATCACGCCGGGCCAATGCGTGATTTGAGCGACGACTTGTCTCTTGTGGTGGGTCTACAATCACATCGGTCTCGTCGGCCACCACCGGCGGATCGATCACAAAGTAGGCGACTTGTTCGGTGGTGTGACTGCGTTCGCTGTCCGCCACCTGATCTTCGTCGACCACCAGGCTCAGCGTGCCACTTGTGGCCGGGACCGGTGTGTCACCGTAGAGCAGTGCCCAGCCACCGTTGCCACCATCCATCCCGGCCAGGCTGACGACCGCCGTCTTGGCGTTCGGCATGGCCGAGTAGTTGTAGATGAAGGGCGGCGAGTCGGTCGGACCCTTTACCGTGTCGGCACCTACACCGGCCACATAGGGCAGGCCTTCGATCTCGTCCGTGCCGCTACTGCTGGCCTCGATCACCAGGTACCCGATCGTCTCGTCAGCACGCGTGGTGTCGCTATCTTCGCCCACCATCTTGCCGACTGTCAGCGCGGTACTCGAAGGTGGTGCATGTACGGCTGCTGCCGGCGGCCCAAAAGACAGACCAGGCATCGTTGCTGGTCATCACCTGGCCCACTACCACAGGCGACGTGTAGGTTTGTTGGTACGTGCGTGACTCGCCGGTCCAGTTGTTGTTCTCATCCGTCACCGTGGACGTGAACTTGACGGCCTCCATTTTGAAGCCGGGCTCGTCATATACCCCTTCCTCGACTACGACGTAATACACATCCATCAGGTCGGGTGCATACGGACCAGCAGCATCGATCCGCACGTCAAAACTGCTGCCCACGGCGTTTTGGATCCGTACCACGCCTGGATAGGATGCGCTGTCGTAGTTCGGCGTGGCGATCACTACCATTGAACCGTAGGTGGTGCCCAAGTCCACAGTGATCCAGTCGCTGCCCACGTCTGGAACCACACCGTGGGCCAGATTCGGGCCAGTGGCCACCGCAGCAACCGTGATCGAAACCGTGGCCACGTTACTGTCGACCGTGCCGTCGTTGGCTACAAAGGTAAACGAATCGTCGCCCGTAAAATCACCGGTGGGAGTGTAGGTCAGGTTGGGCGCCGTGCCCGAGAGCGTCCCGTTGCTCGGCCCTGCGACGACCGTGAACCCCAAGGGATCGGGATCCACGTCATTTGCAGTCAGTGTAATCCCGACCGCGGCACTCTGATCGGTGGTCACTGTCTGAGAATCTGCTACGGGTGCATCATTGCCGGCGGCGACCGTAACGGTGACCGTGCCCGTATCGACGCCTCCAGTTCCATCGCTAACAGTATACGTGAACGTGTCCACTCCATTCGCATCGGCGTCCGGCGTGTAGGTGACCGTATTGTCCGCGTTAATGGTGACCGCGCCGTGAGCGCCCTGAGTTACCGAAGCGACGGTCAACGGATCACCATCGGAATCCGTATCGTTTGCCAATACGGGAATAATGACCACATTGTCTTCGTCGGCAGTGGCAGTATCATTGCCGGCCGTCGGGTCGGCATTGGGGGGCGTGACCAGACTGGTAGCGACAAGTTGCACATTATCGACATTGGCATCTTCGTTGCTACTACTGACCTTGGCGCGGAAGCGGAACTGGAAGTCGTCGACCAGGTACGCTCCATCGACGGTGATCGCCTCGCTGTGCCAGGTGTTTTCCTGGTCCAGATTACCGCTGAGCTTCGCCACTTCATGCCAACTGGTGCCATCGAACAGGTCCAGTGCCAGATACTCGCCAGCATCGAATCCGCTTTCGATATACCAATCGAAAGTCAACTCCGCGCTGCCATATGGCGTGAGGTCGATCGGATTGGCGATCGACAACGTGGCATCGGTTGCACTGCCATCCACCTCCGCCGAATAGCTACCTTCGGCGGCCCGCTGTGTGGACGTGAACCAATCGTTCTGACTATCTTCCACCCACAGACCGTTCCATTGTCCGTATTCAAAGCTGTCGGCGAAGACTGAAATCGGTATCCACTGGTTGCCGAAATCGACGCCGGTAGCATCCTGCCCAACACTTACGGTGACAGAATGCGTACCGTCACCGCCCGGTGTCGTTTGCGCAAAACCGTCTGAGAGAATCTGGCGAACGGCGTATTCACCAGCGTCCAAATCGCTGATCAAATATTCACCGTTCGCGTTAGTTTCCGTAACAATCACACCTTCAAAAATGTAGATCGCGCCTGCGTCAGTATCACGAGTGTCGTCCCATTTCGAGCCGGTTACTACCTTGTTTCCAAGGAAGGCGACGGTGCGGCCAAGTTGGTCCCCATCTACTCCTTCCGGGTTCAAGTATGTATGGAGCAATCCTCCCGTTTCTGCGTCAAAAAGATACAATGCTCCACTATCCGGCGCAATGGTGTCGTCACCTTTTGCCCAAATAATGACACCATCGGCACTTGGTGTTATTCGTGTTCCGAACTGGTCACCCTCTTCAGGCGTGGGGTTATGGTAGGATTGTAAGACGGTTCCCGTGGCAGGGTCAACAAGATATACCGTTCCTACGCCTCCGTCGCCCGAAGCACCAATTAGAATGCTGTCTCCAAGGGCTGCAAGTGAGCCTCCGAAGCGGTCTCCATCCCCTGGGTCCGGATTGGCGATAGTCTGTAAGAGATTACCTGTCATGTCAAACAAGTACACGACACCGGCATCCATGGCACCCATGTCAGCGTTGATGGCCGAAATCGCCAGTGTGTCTCCAATTGCTGTTATGCGCATGCCGAAGCTGTCAGACGGCTGGGGTGAAGGATTGTGAATGGTGAGTTCATGCGCTCCGGTAGCGACATCAAATACGTAAACACTCCCGGCGTTGTCACCACCAGTGTCATCGTAGTAGCACCCGATGACCACTTTGTTGCCGACCGCGGTGATGCTGTTTCCAAACCTGTCAAGTTCGTTCGGTTCTGGGTTGTGGTAGGTCTGAAGAAGCCCACCAGTTGAACCATCCATGAGGTAGACGGTACCTGCATCAATCGCGCCTGCATCATCTCTCGCGGATTGGATGAATATATCCGATCCAAACACCGCCATCTCGCCGCCAAAGAGGTCCCCCTGCGTTGGGTCCGGGTTTTCGATCGTGAGAAGAACTTCGCCTGTTTCACCGTCAAGCAGGTAGGCGGCACCGGCATCAAGTACAGGGGCAACCCCTGGGGCATTGCTGATGTAGTCAGCCTGGTGATCGCCCGCGACAATGTTATTGCCGATGGCAAGGACCGTTCCTCCGAAATGCTCATCGGCGGCCGGCAATGGGTTGGGATTCGGAATCGTTACGAGCGGTTCGAGTGTATCCACCCTTTCCAGCACCACCGTTTCGCCCGCCATCCCCGGTTCCCCGGGGTCCTGGACCCCGTCACCATTGAGGTCCTCAAACACGGTGCCGCTGACGGTTCCGGTCAGCAGATTTCGCGGTTCGAGCGTCTCGAGCCGCAGTTGCCGACGTCGGTCTTGCCGACGTTTCTTCATTTGGGCAATCAACATTGCATGGTGCTCCTGTTGGCTCAGGTCAACCGTCTGCAATATAATTGCCATGGTCATTTTCCCGGGCGTGCAGACCGTGCGCCTGAGAGATGCCGGGCCGGTGAGTTCTGTGTTTGGTAGCGTAGGCTCACCGGCCACCTTTTTCTTGTGTAACGTTGGTTCCTTGTTCTTCCGCTGCATCATCCTCGGCCACACGTAGGAGCCGAGCTGCCTCGTCACGAAAGCCGCGAAGCGATTCGCTGTCCGTCTCGGAGACTGTGATCCACTCGATGCCGACCGTGTCGGCACTGCTCGACTCAAATAGCCGAGTTACTTCGATACCGCCCGACGGATGTGCCGCAAGATCTACGATCGTTTGGACGTCTGCCAAGGCCGCGTCAAGCTCGCCGAGTTGCGCGAGCGTGATCGCTCGATTGGCGTAGGCGATAACGAACTCGGGATAGATCCGGATCGCTTCGTCTAGATCGGCGACCGCTTTCTTCAGCTCACCGCGGCTCACATGCACAACGCCCCGATTGTTGTAAACTTCCGCTCTTGGCGGGCCGAGTTTGATGGCTTGATTGAGATCGGCCAAAGCCGGTTCCGCTTGACTGTCCCCCGACACCGCATGGATGACGCCCCGATTATTGAAGACGGCAGAGCGGCGTAAGCCGTGCTCGATGGCCGCGTCCAAATCACTCAACGCCTGGCTCGATTCACCGCGTCGCTGTCGGATAATGCTTCGATTGAAGTAGGCCTGAGAAAAATCAGGGGCTAACTCGATCGCTCGACTAAGGTCCCCGTATGTATCGTCCTCACCGGGTGCCTCGCGATGACGAATGACCGCACGTTTGAAGTGTGTGACTGCCGAGTTGGGATCAAAGCGGATCCGCTGTCCCACTTATCGATACGTTCAGCCTGATCATCATTCAGAATTGTTCCAATCGCACGCCGTTGAGCGACTGTCGCACCGGCGACATCTACCAGACTGACGACGAAATCCTCAGAACGCTCCGTCGTGTAGTCGTGGTAGACGGCAACATTGACTCGCTTTTGCGTGACGCCACTCTCGAAGTGCAATTGGCCGGCGGCCGGCACATAGTCACGTCCCGCCTTGGCGGTCCCGTCTGAAGTGGCCCAGTCGACCGCAACGCTGCCCGAAGTGTCGCCGAACCGCGTGATCGTGAATGCAAAGTTCGTCGTGGAACCACCGGTGCCCTCCTGCCGGCCCTGACGCTGGCTCCCTTCAACGGCGATCGCCGATCCGATACAGGCGTCCGCTTCCTCACGAATCTGGAGCAGGTCGCCGTAATGCACGCCATGGGCACTCATGCGTGAAACGGCCCGTGCATACCAGTCAGCTGCCGCCGGCTTTTCGCCCAATTGCCAATTGGCCATGGCCTGAAAGAAACATCCACAGCCGTTCCCGTCACCCAGCCGATTTGCCTCGCTGAGTGCGTCGATTGCTTCGTGCCAGTTCCCGCTGCGGCACAAAGCAGCGCCCAACGCGATCCACAGCGGGCGAGAGTCTGGCGAACGTGTCAACGCATCTTCGGCGATCGCGATTGTTGTCGCCGGGTCCCAGCTCGTCTGGTTGCCAATCAGTATCCACGCCACGTCCTCGTGGACCGCTGCATCCGAGACATCCTGCAACTCTTGGAAGATCTCGATGGCTCCGGCCCAGGTGGTCTGCGCCTGCTTCAATTGGCCAAGCTGACTTGTCACAGTACCCAAGCGACAAAGGTGTCGGCAGATCAGCTCCCTGTATCGGCTGCGATCTGGCTGTCGCCGGACGCGGCCTGCTGGTGTTCAAGGGCCTGTTGAAAACACTGCCGCGACTCATCCAGCTCACCACGTGCCAGAGCGACATTCCCCAACCCATGCAGCGCAGAACCGAGAAAGCTCAGCATGTTCGGGTCCGGCGCGGTGGCATTCAGGTCGGTCGAGCAATTGGCGACCAGATCGCGATAGACTTCTTCGGCGTCTTCGCTGTCCCCGTGGCGAGTGAGCCAGTCGGCATAGGCGAGCCGGCCTCGACGCTGAAGTTCCTCGTAGGTCGCGGGGTCCTCGTCGCAAAGATCGCTCAGCAATTGCATGCGTCTGAGATGTGCGGCATCGACGCTTTCGCTCCCGCCCATTGCTTCGAGTAACGTAGCCAGGTTTCCGAAGTGGTTCGCAAGATTCTCACGATACTTGCGGTGGTCGGGGTTCGCCTTCACCGCTTCGGTCTGATAGGTGATCGCCAGTTCGGTCATCTGCCGAGCTTCATCCAGGTCAATAACGGTCCGTGGCAGTCCCATCAAGCCATCGAGCGCAGCTGCCAGGTGGCTTTGATAGTCGGGAGTTTGGGATAGTCGCGCACCAACTCCGTCGACAATTGCACGGCACGACGCAGGGACTGTTCAGCCTGCTCCAATTGCAGGGCATCATGTCGCAACACGTGTCCGAGACGTTCGTGGGCGCAAGCCAACCGGAATTTGTGCCTTGGAACACTTGGAAAGTCACGATGAAGTTCTTCCAGTATCTTCACTCCGCGCCGAACATTCTCGCCGCGCAAGGTCAGGCTGACCTCCGCCAGTTGCGCGCGGTGCCATGGACTGTGCGGGTTCCTGAGAACCTTGGCCTGAAAATGCTGCAACGCCGAGTTCCGCAAGTCGCTAATGGTGTCCGGATCGTCGATGGCATCGGCCAAATGCAGACGGCTATGTGCGGCTCCATCCAGCGGATCGTCGTATGGAAGCTCACCCTCCAAACGGGCATCTGGGAAGTCCGTAGCCAATTGCCCGAACAACCGAATGGCGGTCCGATGATGATGTTCAATGTCCCGAGGTGGAAGCATCGTCAGCCAGCGCCCAGGCAAAGCGGTTGTGCGTGCCGGCCAGCGCCATGCCATAGTCCGGTTGGCCGGGATGCTCGCTGTGCAGTTGCTCGAGAATCTGGATCGCTCGTGCGCCCGACTCTTTGGCCTGCTCGATCCGCCCGACTGCCGCCTGGTTCTCCAGTAACGACCCCAGCACCAGTGCCAAGCGAAATTGAATGTCGGGTACGTCCGGCGACTCCGCAGCCAGTCGCTCGTACAACGAGATCGCCTGGCGATAGGCGTTCGCTTCACCTTCACGATCGCCAAGCCGCCCGTGGATCAGGCCGATCTGGCGGTGCGCATTGGCGATCACCAGATCACTTTCGGCATCGCGTTGAGATCTCCTGACGAACCGTTCGTAGTAATCGAGTCCTGACCGCAATAGCTGGCGTTGCTCGGCCGTTACCTCCTGTTGCCGTGCCAATCGGTCGCCCAGCACGTCGAGGTAAATGTCATCCAGAACTTCCAACCCCAATGCAGCCAATTCCTCCGACTCGGCGCGTGCCAGTTCCGTGTTGTTTCTTTCCCGTTCGGCGATCTCGCTGATCCGGGCTACACGATCTCTTTCCCGTGTGGCCTCAATCGATTTCCACACGGCCACACCAGCTCCGACAATCAGCGACGTGGCTACGATCAGGGAGCTGATCAGTACGCCTTTGTTACGTCGGGCAAACTTCTGGAATTGGTAGAGCCGAGACGGCGGGCAAGCCTCCACAGGCTCGTCGTCCAAGTAGCTCTGAATGTCCCGAGCCAGGGAACTGGCAGTGGCATACCGGCGATCGCGATCCTTCTCCAGCGCCTTGATCACGATCCAATCCAACTCGCCGCGCAATAGCCGGCTCAGCTTGTGGGGATCCACCTGGCGGTGCGTCGAAATGGTGGTCGCTGCCTTGCCCAGCGTGTTGACCATTGCGCTCGGACTCGGCGGTTCCTCCTCACGAATCAACCGCCGCACCTCTTCGTAACTGGCCTCGCGAAGGCGATCCTCATCGAACGGAGTTCTGCCGGCAAGCAGCTCGTAGAGCACGACGCCCAGCGAGTAGATGTCGGTCCGTGTGTCTACATCGGTGCTATCCAGCCCCGCCTGTTCCGGGCTCATATACATGGGCGTGCCCATGATCTGGCCGTGGCCAGTGTTCACCACCGCCGTGGACAGCTCGTCTTTGACCGCCTTGGCAATTCCGAAATCGATGATTTTCGGGACCGGTTCACCGCCGTCCGACGCGACCAGTACATTCGACGGTTTGATGTCGCGGTGAATGATCCCTTTTTGGTGGGCATGCTGCACTGCCTCACAGACGGTTCGGAATAGCTCCAACCGCTGTCGGGTATTCAGCTGGTTGCTGGTCTGCATATTCCGTAATGGGAACTCCCTCGACCAGTTCCATCACGAAGTAAGGTCGCCCTGAATCGGTGGACCCGGCGCCGAACACTCTGGCGATGTTCGGATGGTTCATCATCGCCAGTGCTTGCCGCTCGACCTGAAACCGGGAGATCACGTCCCGCGTATCCATCCCCGGTTTGACAATCTTCAGAGCGACTGCTGCGGCGCACCGGTTCCTGCTGCTCGGCCCGGTAGACGACCCCCATTCCGCCCTCACCGATCTGCTCCAACAGCTTGTAGGGGCCGATCTGAGTGCCTGGGCGTTCAAGGGAGGTTGGGTCGACGGTCGGAGTGTTCGCGGGAGTCGTTCCTCCCAGCACCTCCGGTGGCATCGATTCGAGGAACTCTGGTTCATCGTCATGAACCTGCAGCAGCGCGACCATTCTCTCGTGCAGGGTGCGGTCGTTGCCGCAAACCTGGTTCAGGTACTCGGCGCGCGCATCGGGCGACGCGATCTGCCGTGCGACCTTGAAAATGGCTCGCTCATTAAGACGTTCATCGCCCATCGAGTTCGTTCCTCGGCAAGCTTCAACACTGGGTCTCTATTATGCAGTGCGAGAATGGGCGAAGAACTCTCCGATGACCGACAAGAAAAAGCAGAAAAATCAGACTGCATGCCCGCTTCGGGGGGCGTCTGACATGGCAACACGCAACCAACTCTTGGCGTAAGACCAATCTTCAAAGGCCGTTGACGGGGAAATGTTGAGCATTTTGGAGGCCTGTTCATTGGTCAGGCCGGCAAAGAACCGCAACTTCACCAGTTCTGCGACGCGAGCATCAATCTCAGCGAGCTTTTCGAGCGATTCGTTGAGTGCCAGGAGATCGAATTGTGGCCCTAGCATCTCGGGGTCCACGTCAGATAATTCCACGCGGTTGAAATGCCCCCCTGCTTCGGGGCCCGCTTTTCGCCGAGCGTTCTCGACGAGAATCCGCCGCATCGCCTCAGCAGCGGCACCAAAAAAGTGACCCCGGCTGTTCCAATGCTGGGCCCTTTCCACATCCACCAGGCGGATGTACGCCTCGTGCACCAGAGCGGTTGCCTGCAACGTCTGACCGGGATTCTCCTCGGCCATCCTCACAGCCGCCAGCCGACGTAACTCTTCGTAGACAAGCGGCAACAATTCCTCGGAGGCATGGCCGTCGCCTTGCTCAATCGCGGACAGAATTCGAGTTACATCGGACATCGGCAATGGTACGCAGTCGAGGTTGCAGGAATGTGGTACCCCCCGATTGTACCAACGGTTTGATCGACTTTCCACGCACAGAAAGGACCCACGTCACCGCGAGGTTTCAACGGTGTTTGCGAGCCTTCCTACGGACGAGCCGACGATCACGTTGCATTACCGCTGGCGCAACATGGAAGACGTGCTGATTGCAGTTCACCTGCAAACCACGCCCACGCAATTCGGTGGCCAGCGTCAAAAGATGTCGTGGCCGAGATGTTTCGCGCGGACCTGGCGCAGGCTCGCCGAAATTGGATCGATGCGGCACTCAACAATCACGCTGAACATGGATTGCTGCGGGCACCTTTTCCCCCGTCAAGAGGCTGATGCGATAGCTGCGTTGCCGAGCATGATGACGGAAAACTCAGAGGTGGGGCGACCAACGGGGACTGATGATGTCGTAATCGAATCGCCGAGAAATGCAGCGCCGGCGCAGCAGCCGGGACGCGAAAAGGTACGTGGACCGTGCGACGCGATGCGACGGCAAGACCCATCCGGCCAAGAATGACACAAGCCCGAAGCTCTTACGAGTTGCGGGCTTATGCGATGTCGTGCGAAACAATTCTAAGGCGGAGGGCACGGGAGTCGAACCCGCAACCGGCAAGCCGGCGCCTGATTTCGAATCAGGTTGCTAACCAATTCGCTTACCCTCCGAATTGGCTCTCTATTCATCTACGGCAGTCGATGCTCGGGAGGTCGCCCCCAGGGAGAATCTGACAAGGCTATTATCGGACGGCCCACAGCACCTTCTATATGTAGGGATGTTAACGCCTCGCAAAGGTTCAGCCAAGCCCTTAGAAAACCGCAAATCCGCGCTCAGACTCGCCATTGGCTCCGTCGTCAGAACCATCGCGACCCGCTGCCCGGGAAAGATTCGAATACGTCAAATCCGCGAAAACGACAGGGAATCGACGGGCCGGTGGTGGTTGGGGGGGAGGTCAAGCGGATTGCGGGCGGGCTGCTGAACCCTGGCGGGTTCAGCTACGGGCGGATTGCGGGGCTGCTGAACCCTGGCGGGTCCAGCTACGGGGGTTGCGGGGCTGCTGAACCCTGGCGGGTTCAGCTACGGGGGCGGATGCAGGGCTGCTGAACCCTGGCGGGTTCAGCTACGGGGCGGATGCAGGGCTGCTGAACCCTGGCGGGTTCAGCTACGGGGAACCGCTTTTGGCGGCCGCAACACGCACGACTGATGTAGCGGTTCTGGCGGATGCATGCCGTGTGACCCGAACCGGAGTTTACGTCAGTATCCTCCCGCCGACCGTCCGATATCCCATACCGGCGGTCGGCTCTCCGTCTACTCCGCCGCCCAGCCCTCTCGATATCCTGTGCGCAAAGCGAGGTACAGAACGCATGTCCAAAAACACCACTCGGGTCGTCACCCGAGCTCAGCGACGGCACTCTGCGAATCAAAGACTATCCCTCCACCGACTCCTTGCTAGAATTCCACACACAGATCGGGATCGACGACTGTAGTACCGACTTGGCGATCCGCGGGCTGCCCGTCTTCCGTGGCCTGATCGGCCCCATGCCAGAAGGCAAAGACGTCGTGCGTTACGAGTCGCCCGAAGTTTTCGAATCGCTCACCAAGGAATGGATCAATAGCAAGCCCGTGCGTAGAACTCGCCGCAGCCGAGCTCATATGCATATCGATGCCATGCTGCAGCGCTCCGACGACTGACGGTCTGAAGAAGGTCGTACGGCGGACGCTGTTCGGTCTCTGGGTGGATTCGCACGGAATGAAACTCGTTCTACGTAGGGGGAAATGGGGAGTCGTGGGCGCTGCGCAAACGGAATGAATTCCGTTCTACGTAGAGGGGGGACTGGATATGACCGAGACAACCGTATTCAAGAAAATTATCGACGGTGAGATTCCGGCGGATATCGTCTACCAAGATGAGCACTGCCTGGCGTTCCGCGACATCGACCCGCAGGCTCCCACACATCTGCTGCTGATCCCCAAGAAAGAGATCCGATCACTCGACGCGCTGCAGGCCGAAGACCATGCGTTGGCCGGCCACCTGCTGATCGTTGTCAGCCGACTGGCTCGCCAGCTAAATCTCGAAAACGGGTACCGCGTCGTCTGCAACTGTGGCCGGGAAGCAGGGCAACTCGTCCCCCACCTGCATTTCCATATCCTGGCAGGACGCCCGCTTAAGTGGCCTCCCGGTTGACCAGTGCAGCCTTTGTTTGCCCCCCAAAGAGGGCCACGGTGCGAACAATGGATTTCAAGCCTCGTGCGCATTGGGAACGAGTGCGGAATGCGGAAGTGCAGGCGAACTGCCACTGGAGCGGATGGCCATTTCCGTTCTTCATTCCGTAGTGCGTGTTTTCTATTTCGGAATGCAGCAGTCGGGTCGTAGATTGCGCTCGATCACCGCAGGCGGAAGCGGGATGACCTTGGAGGGCAGGCTTCTTGACCTTGTTGAACATCGAGGGCTTGTTCTCTGCCTGTTTGGGCTGTGGTGGCGGGAATGCTCGTGCGCTGCTCGGCGCATCGGCGGGCCGCTGTGCGACTTGGGCCGCGTCCGGCGAGATGTATTCCAGCAGGAACTGGGACCAGTAGCCCGACAAGATGCGTTGGCAGTCGGTGAGATTTCCCATGTTCAGCGACCTGGTGGCGAGCACGCGCATGATGGTCAGATCATCACGCTCGTTCTTGGGGAACCAGCGATCGTACACGTGTACATCGTCGATCCAGACGTTGCCCGCTCCCATCAGATCAAAGCCGACACGGATATTCGCCAGTTCGTTGACCGGCAGATCGCTGATGAGCATGACGAAAGGTTTGGCGCCCCAGTCACGGCTCAGCGGTTCCACCCTGGCTCCGGCGCCTACGTTGAAGAACAGGTAGTAAGTGCTTCCGTTGAGGTACTTTCCTTCAATGGCCAGGCGCAAAGGTGGCTGTTTGTTCGGATCGTCGGTTTTCAAGCGAACAATGACAGCGACGCGGCCTGTCTTCGGCGGATCAAAGGGATCACTGCGGATCCAGGCGACGTCGTCCGGTTTCAGGCCCCGGTTCGTCATTTTCAGCGATTGGCCGCCTTCGAAATGCTCGTTTGCATCGGGGAGAATGGTGATGCCCGCTCCTTGTGCATGGATCCAGCCGGGGAGTCGATCGGGCGCTGCTTCGAAGCCTGGGTTGGCCAACACGTTGATCGGTTCCGGACGCTCGAGCATCGTGATACGATCGTCCAGTTCATCCACTTGCTGGCGGAGTTGAGCAAAGGTCGGGCGATCCAAGGGGACTCGCCACGTGTCGACTTGCACCTGGTCGCTGGAGAGTTCCGCAGCCACCAGGTCAAACGGCTCCAGGTCGAGTTTCCAAGTCAGTTGGCCGCCCATCCACTTGGGTTTCGACATGGGGCGCCGGCCGATCGCTTGGAGCTGGCACGGCTGTTGCGAGTGCATATCGATTTCCGCCGACACCGGCCAAGGAGCGTCATTGATGACGTAGATATGCGTTTTTCCCTGATGCACCAGCGTGCGCACCACGAGCGGCTGAGTAGGAAGACCTGTTGTCTTGGGTGTGACGGTCTCAAACGGCCGGGCAGGCAATTGTGCGAGTGTGTCGAACAGGTCCTTCAGCACATCCTCCTGGCCCAGCGGCAGCATCCAACCACCATCGGCCATGTACTGGACGTCCCGGAGTGCCAGATGATGCACGAATCGTTGCCGGTTGCTTTCCGCCGAGGGCGTCGCGAGTGTGAAGAGTACGGTCCGCGTGTTCTCGCGTCCAAAAGGACTTTGCGTGTCGAAGGAGGGGAGAGATAACGGAAGTCGTTCATGGTAGAACAAGCTGGCCGCCGGTTGGATCTCGGAAAACGCATGGTCGGCCGCCGCATTGGTGGCCAGATTGATGTTGACCGCTTGAGTTGCCAATGGTGTGCGAGGTGCGATGCGCTCGGGGCGGAACAGAATGAGATCCTTCTGGTCGGCGTATTGCTGCGTATCAAACCCCATCTGCAGCATGGCCTCATCAACTCGCAACCGATTCGGGAGCGTGGGGCGCAGCATCGATTGCACCGCGGGGTTGGTGAACATGTCGCCGCAGAGCAGGTAGAGCCGGGCGTCTGCTCGCCGCTCGCGCAGATCTTCCAGCATGTCGCGTTGGAAGTCCGTCAGCGATTTGGCGCGCCACTTGAGCCACGATCTGCCGCGATCGCGCGACCAGGACCCCGTCGCAAGTAGCTTCGAGTCTTCCGGCGTGGCAGGACCGTAGTCCTTCTCAAAACGCTTGACGGTCACTCGATCCTTGCCCCACTGTTCGCCCGGCAGCAGCGCATAGGTGTCCGGGCCCAATTGCAGGGAGAGCCCCCCAAACGCCGCATGTTGTCCGTAGCGGTCTGTGATTTCGTTGAGGACGTGACGCATAGCCGCCTGGACACGGGGATCCAACGGATTGTAGTGCGGGCCGCTGCCGCGGCTGGTTCCGTATCCCTCGAACCAGGATTTGCCCAGTTGGTCCACCAGGACGATTCCCTCCGCCGCGTCGGGCTGTCGCCGCAGCGCTTCCTCCAACTCGTTCAACGTCGATGAGAAGTGGACCGCTGGGATCAGGGTCAGCCCTTCGCGGTCAAAGAGTCGGAAGAGCATTTCCAGGACATCTTTTTGTAACGGATCCTGGCCCGTCGCGAAAAAGACTCCCGAATCGTACTTGGGAATGGGAGTGAGCAGCTGACTGGGATAAATCGTCCCTCCCTGACAAGCGACCGATATGATCGCACCGTTGTATCCCACCTGCTTCAAATACTCGACCAGCCGCCGGCCACCTTCGTAGAACGTGACCCAGTCCTTCAGGCTGCGGCCACTCCACTCGTCGGCCATTTCCGGTGCCGAGAAATTCTCAGGGAACAGGGGGCGATCGAAATAGGCGGCCAGTAAGCGGGTAGGTGCGGCCCGGCTCGCTGGGGTACTCGTCTCTTCAGCGGCTGGCGGAATCACCTCGGCCCCGGCATAAATGCGAATCTTGCCAAACAGTGCCGGAGAATCGTCGCGACGATTGGCCAACAGTACCAGAGGAGTCGACGTGCGGGGCCAGAAAAGGAGTCTGTGCCGCAGCATCTTGGGAGGTCTTCCCGCGGAACTTTCCGTCACGTCGACACCACTGTCCACGCCCAGGGGAACCACCTTTCCCACCGCATTCGGTTCGATCACGCTGATGCTGATCGTCTGGGGCACATCACTGGGGTACTCCACTTCCAGTATGTGCGGCTGGCCAGCCTCTCGAGTCGAGATCGGATACGCCTGCCAGCCACCGGGAGCTAGTTCGACCAGGTCCTGATCCAGGTGCCGGCGCTCCGTGGATTTGCCGTTGCCCAACGGCTCCTGGCGGAAATCGGGCAGCAGTGGCAGCTTGGGAATGCGCGTCAGCCATTCCATCCAGCTGGCATGGTTGGGATCCAGCGTGTCAATCAGCTCCCAGGACAGCTCTTTGGCAGACGGAGACTTGGCCGCTACCACCACCAGCTGCACGTTTCGCTTCAAGAGCGGCTTGGAACCCACAAACGTGTCTCGAAATCGCTTCCGAAAAATGGAGATGACGACCTCATAAACCCCCTCCGCTTCAGGCAAGGGGACCTTGATCGGGCCAATGTTATTCGCATTGCCATTGGCATCAAAGATCAACTCCTCGCTCTGATCCCACAACTGTTTGTCCTGCCGCGCGCGAAACAGCTGAATTTGGTACCGCAGGTTGGATCGGTCTTCCAGGCCGATCAAGTGCGGTGTGACCTGAAATTCAAACGTTTCGCCCGGCGCAAATACCAGCGAGGTCCGATCGAACTTCGTACGCAGCTGGTCGCCACTCACACGCTGGGCCAGCAGCTGATTGCTATGCGCGTCGAGCTCGACGTGCCGGTAACCGGTTACGAGTTCGCTCAGCGGTATTTCGATCCGCTGTAACTCCTCCGGATGATCCGACGGAGCTATCTCCAATTTCAACACGCATGCCGATGAGCCAACCGCCCGAATGTCAAACCCATCGTAGTCACGATTGGATCGCTGGCGAATCTGAATGATGTTCTTCTCGAGGTACAGCGTGGCGTTTTCATCGGCGTCTAAACCCAGGTAGCTGAGTTCGGAAAACGTGCCTCCCTCGATCGCCATGGTGCCTTGCCACTGCCGTGCCGTGCCGCCACCCCAGGCAACTCGCACTTGCAGATCCGTGGCCTCCGCCCAGGCATAACCGGTCCCGGCAAAACTGACAAGACTCGCGCGCACACCAAAACGGACCACGGCAGCTGCCGTGGAAAAACGCACTTCCTGTGCCACGTCCAGCGCGATGCAGACGCGCTGTGTGAATGCGGACTTCCCTGTCCGAGCATGTGTGGGTCCAGCAGGGGAGTTGAACGAGTTGATTGTCAGCTCGCAGATCTCAGGCCCGGGATTATAAACATGCTCGGCCGATCGAAACCAGACCGAAATCGCCGGCCTGCATGCAGTGGCGTGCTGAGCAGGGGGGAGTGGAGTGGGTGGGGGAGTGGAGTGGTGGAGGAATGGAGTGGTGGAGTGGTGGAGGAATGGAGAAGTGGAGTGGTGGAGGAATGGAGAAGTGGAGTGGTGGAGGAACCCGAGACGCTTGCGGTGGGCTGCCAAAAAAGTCGGTTCTGGAACGCGGTATTGCCGTGCGCAATGGAGACCAGTTTTATTCCCGCCGGGTGCCGGCGGAGGTCCGACTGGTCAGTCACGGTCAGGTCATCCCCCTTTTTGGGCTTCCGTCGGGTTTATCCCGGCGGAGCCACAACTGGTCAGCTACCCTCACACCATGACACACCGTCGGTCGAGTCCTCAACGTGCCATCATTGCGGGACGCGTTCGAGACCGCATCAAGCCGCGGCATGTGTCGGCCTCGACCGTGTCGCCGTTATGCCTTAAGCCGCTCGACTCGGCCGGCACACTTTGCGGCTCATCTGTAGTGGCCGGCAGTCCGCAGTCCGCCGGGATAAACTCGACGGGGCTGAAACAACGTGCCGAACAGAAATGGGACAGGCCTAAATGCGAACTCCACTCCATCCCTCCCGACCTCCCCTCCGCAGCTTCAATCGAGTCCGTGCAGCAGGAAATCGGGGAGCGTGGCGAGCTGGCGGCGGTCGTCCGCTCGAGCCGCCAATTCGAACTGGGCGATGACCGCAGACAATTCTTCCAGGATGCTGCCACAGCGGTTGGAGATTTCGTTGAACTCCCAGCGGTCGTCGGGTTTGACATAGAGTTCGTGGCAAGCGTCACCACTCTGACGCATGAACCATCCCGGAACGCGCACGGCCCGTTGCTGGGCGTGTATGCAGCAGGCGACGTCTGGGACAGCCGGCACAACGTCCAGATCTTGCGGCAGGAGGCTATGTCCCCACAGGGGCGCGGCGACGGGCGGTATGCCGAACCATTTGAGCAGTGTCGGATAGAGGTCCGGTGGCTGGACCATTTGGTGAATTCGCCACATCGCTCCCGCCGCTGAGGGCCAGCAGGTCATCCACGGCACTTGCACCAGCTCACCGTAGAGCGAGAGCTCGGTGCGGCCGACATACCGATGTTCACCCAGGGGAAAGCCCCGCGTGGCGGTGGCCAGCAACGCTGTTGACTGGCCTATCGAATCGGACCAGAGCGTGTCGAGCAGGATCCCGAGACAGGTGTCCAGCAGTGCCACCTGACCGCCATAAGCATGCTGAAGTCCCAGCAGCAGATCAGGGTCGCAGTCGTCGGACAACTGATTATCGGGTGGAGTTGTGAAGCGAGGCGGATCCGGGTCTCCCTCTTCGGCAAACTGAGTGCGCAAAGCGTAGGGAGCATCCCAAGGTGCTTGCATCGCCTGAGCGTGTACCCAGATCAAGAACGGAGGGCGGGCTTGCCGCATCACATCGATGACGGTCGCAAAGATGCGTGCCAGCTGCGTGTCCTCGACCGTCTCCGCTTCCTGATCCCCGCCGGGGGGCAGCACAACGCGATGCTGAAATCCCTGGGCCGCTGCCTGTTCCGCGACCAGTCGCTCGTCGCTGACCAGCCACGTCTCGACCGTGTTGGCCGTCAGTCGCTCGGGCAACGCCGGTGTCTCCTGGTCGGGCCGCGCGGACAAAGCATGGCGACCATGCCAATAGGAACGATAAACGCTCGGTAGATCCGGCGTATCGATCATGCCGGTTTCGAAGAGTATCGAGCGGGCTGCCAGCCGGTTCCACGCCGGCGTGTCGACCCACGTGTTACCATACGGACCCAAACAGCCGCTTCCGAGTCGATCCATTACCAGTACCACGGCATTGGGAGGCATCACGGCAGTCTGTCTCGGAAGGCATTAAATGAGAATCGCACCAGGCATTTACATGATGATAGACGATCCTGTGGTCATAGAACACCTACTCATAATCTTGATCCTGATCCTAACGGCGAGTGTCTTCACCGCAACGCGGTGGCACAGCGCAGCCCAGACATCTGAGTTGGTTTGTCAATGGCGTATGTCTTCACCACGAAGTGGTGGCACAACTCAGCCCAGGGTCGCCGCCCTAGCGGCGCACCCTGGGGTACACGGTCAACACAAAGAGCAGGCACCCTGAAGGGGTGCTACAGGACTCACGTGAACCCATCCCCGCACGTGACGTCACGCGCGCGTGCCATTCCGGGTGGTTGCGTGAGCACACTGTCTTACCGCTTTTTGTCAAACTCCCTTGGGGTTTCGCATTGTGTGTTGCGGTCGCCCCAGAATACGATCCACGGCTTCACCGTGCATCGTCTGGGCTTTGGAGTTCCACACAGTTGGTGTGAAGACACGCGTGCTTGACACAATAACTCAGGAGTCGGGGTTGCGCTGTGCCACGTCGTTGGCGTGAAGACATGTGCGATTGACACACCGAATCAGATGTCGGGCCTGGGTCGTGCGATTGCTTCGCAGCGAAGAAACAGTGATGCGTTTCTCTTTATTCGGTGGCGACCGGTAGCCGAAGCCATACGAGCTCGGATGATACGTGCGAGCAAGGACGGGATGCGATTAGGAGTATGAGTAGGAGTAATGAGTAAGAGTAAGAGTAAGAGTAAGAGTAAGAGTAAGAGACATGGGAGGTGGACGAGGCCGAGCTACTGCCGAGTTGTGTTGCTGCGTGCTTCGTTCCAGATCAGCTGCGGGAAGACCCAGGCGTCGCGAGCGTAGCGACGGACCAATCGGCGGGGGTCGGTGAGCATTCGGTGGCACCACTCCAATCCGATTTTCTGGACCCAGCGTGGAGCACGCTGTTTGTGGCCTGCCAGGAAATCGATCGTGGCTCCGGCACACAGCGCCACGGTCGCTTGAATGCGTTGTTGATGGGCGTGCACCCAGAGTTCCTGTTTCGGTGCGCCGAGGCCGACGATCAGCACATCAGGCTGCTCATGAGCAATCCGTTCCAGGATCTGGCGATTCTCCGATTCGTTATCTTCGAATCCTAGGGGCGGACTGTAGATGCCGGTGACACGCACGTGCGGCCATGCGGATTCAATCCGCTGTGCCGCTCGCTCGGCCACTCCCGGTGCGGCTCCTAAGAGGAACACTCGCATTGAGTGCTGGCGGTTAGCGGCTGCGAACAAGGCCGGGACCAGGTCCGAGCCGGCCACACGTTCCGGAATCGGCTTACGGAACAAGCGAGAGGCAAGCACCAGCGGCAAGCCGTCGGCCACCACCAGCGAGGCATCGCGATAGGCTCCTTGCAGCCGTTGATTGTCACGCAGCAGTACCAGGTGGTCCACATTCGGGGTCACGACGTAACGACAGCAGCCATCACGCTCCGCGATCCACCGACAGAGCCGCGTGACCGCCTCCTGCATCGGGATCGCGTCGATGTCGAGACCGAACAGGGACACGGTGCCGTAAGTAGCTTGTTTCTGCAGCATGATCGAGATCGTTAGTTCAAGATGTTGACACTTCCCGAACAACGCATCAGAGCTTCTTTCAGAGTCAGGCCATGGCCGGCGGTTGCCGAGGCGGGCACAGGCACTCCTACCGGTAGGCGACCAGGGGGTTGCGGTGCGGGGCGTTCCTCCGCCTCGACGCTGGAGGTGGGTACCGATGCGGGGGCCGGCGCCATGGTCGGCGCCGCAGCCGGTATGGGCATGCGATGCGCGTCGGTCACCGGCGCAGGTGCCACCGTTGGCAAGGTTGTCGGTGTGGTCAGCAACAACAGTCCCACCGCGACAAACAGTCCGCCAGCCAGGCCGGCCGCGGCAATCACGCTGCGCCCCGGTCCTTGCGGGTAGGGGCCCGCCTGGGGCGCATCGACGCGGGTGACCAGGCTGATCACTTCGTCGGCTGCCAGACCGGCTCGTGCGGCATTCAGGTCCTGCTGCGCCCGCGACAAACTCTCTGTCTGCTGTCGCACTTCGATCAGTTGATTACTGTATGCGGCGCGCATTTCGGCCAGCTTCTGTAGCCGTTGCTGAAGATCCTCACTCTTCTGCGTAAGGGTTGTCAATTGTGTCTCGACCAAGGCCTGCTCGGCCCGCAAGCCGCGCACGGCCACTTCGAGTTCGCGATGCAAATGCCCGCGAATCTCCGATTCGGCGACCATCGCGGCTTTGACACGCGGGTGGTCGGGCGACATGGTCCCCAGCAGTTGCGAGCTGGCCAACTGGGTATCGATCAGGCCATCCTTGAGTCGGCGTAGAGCCGGTTGGGCGTCCAGCAGTCGGTTGGGTGTCGCGACCAGACTGGAAGGGTCATTTTGTGCGGCCGTCAGCAGGCTGAGCAATTGCTGGTTCGTTTGAAACGTATTTTCGATTTGCCGCAGCTCCTGCTTAACTTCGGACAGTGTCGTCTGCAGGTTACTGCCACCCGAGAACGATTCGCTCAACATTCGCAGTTCCGCCAGGTCGCTCCCCACGCTCGTTTCCATCTTCCGCAAGGTGGCCGTTTTGGCATCCAGTTCCTCCTCGGCCAGTTTCACCGTATTGGTCATTTCGGCAATCGCGTTGTGCGCTTCTTGTTCGCGCAGCTTCTTAAACCGTTTCTCAGTCTCATCGCAGATCGCGGTAGCCAACTGGATCGCTCGCTGAGGATTGGGGCCGGAGACGTTCAGGTAGACCATCCGAGTCGTTCCGAATTCGGCGCCATTGGGTGACGTGACTTCGGTCTTTTCGCGCACTGCAGCCACATCCTGCGGCGTCGGCCACTCTCCTGGATTGCCGCATGAAGCTGGTGGCCCGATGCTCTTGAGCACCGCGGAAATGACCGACGGACTCTTGGCCAGCTCGAGAATGGTCCCTTGCGTGTGCTTCAATTGCTCGGCTTCATTGAACCGTCCCGACCACCGGTTGTTGTCCGTCGACTCCTCGCGAATCGTCAGTGCCTGGCTGGCCTGCCAATCGGGCTGATGGACCAGCGCGTAGGCCAGGCCAAGTCCGCCGATCAGGATGATTGGCAGCAGCCATCGCCCAGGATGGCTCTTGGCGGTCTGCAAAACCTGGCCGATGCCGTGATCCGTTCTGTTTGTGTTATGCATGCCAGTCCTCTCGCGTTCACTCGGTGTGATGACGGTGCGCGGCGGGCGTCGCCTCTTGTCAAGCGAATGACCCATCAGGCCCACCGTTGGTTAATGCTCGCGACACGGTTCGAGTCGCAGTCGATCAACAGCCCCTGCTCCGTGGCGGGCCAAGTCCGCTTGCGGGGGAGCGGGGCACGCAACGAATAGCTGGGAAAACGTAGCTTATTTGAGGCGGGTCGCGAGTCGCTTTTTGCCGGATGCAGGGGAGGTGCCAATAAAAAAAACCGGCGTAGGTGGCACCTCGCCGGCCGGCTCTCAGTATTCCCGGGGCCTCTTCTCAGTTACGGAATCCCCTCACCGTCTGCCTGGGCTGACTCGCAGTGAGCCCCGGCCAACAGGGACCTTTCTCCCGGGAGAATGAGGGAGAGTCTCTCTAAGCTTAGGTCGCGATTTGCCCGGAAGCGGGATTTTGTGACGAGCGACGACCGATTTGTCGTGATCGGCACTTGCCATGGCGGATGATGTGAGGTGGCATGGGAGGCTTCCCGTGCCCTCCGCAAACCCTCACTGCCGGGCGCCACCGATCACTCGCTACAGCCGCTCCAACCGGTTGACGGATTTGCATTTGTGCTCGCGTGACCAACACTTGAGCGCGGCCGGTGCCGACCGACCTGACTCACCGTCTGCGCAGAGGGCGACAGCAGGCGGTGCGAGGGTGCGATGCGTACCGGAGGGAGCCTCACTTCACCGAGCGATCACACCAGCCATTGGGAAGCAAGAAATATGCAGGTGACGCGACTCGAAAGTATCGAGCAATGCGAGGCCATTGCCGTAGCATGGGACTGCATGGCGCACAGCATCCCATTTCGTCGTACAGCGTGGCTGCACAGTTGGTGGAAACACCTTCGACCTTGCGGCGAGTTGTATGTTCTGCGAGTGACGGACGATGCGGGAGAAGTGGTCGGCATTGCTCCCTGGTACGTCGAGCATTCGCTGCGACTCGGTCGCACCGTACGACCGTTGGGTTGCGGTGACGTCTGCTCCGAATACCTCGGTATTTTGTCGACCTCCGAACACCAACAGCAGGTTGCTGCCGCGCTGGCTGAGTGGCTGGTCGAAGCAGCCAACGGCAAGCAGGGTGCCGAAAATCGCTGGGACCTGTTGGATCTGGTGAGCGTCGACGCGGACGATACGCTCATGTTGTCCTTCCTGCAACAACTGGGGGCGACCGGCAATCACGTTCATCGCGCGGGGCCATGAGCTGCTGGCGCGCCAATCTGCCCCCGACGTGGGATGAGTACCTGTCGCGGCTCAGCCGCACTTATCGCAAGCGGTCACGGCGCTTCGTCCGGACGTTTCTGGAAAGCGGTGTGGCTCGACTGCGGACGGTATCGACGGGGGATGAACTGAAACAGGCCATGGCCATCTTGGTGGAGTTGCACCAGCGACGGCAGGAGAGTCAGGGGCGTGCCGGCTGCTTTGCCAGCCAGGCGTTCACGGATTTCATCTGGGAGGCGTCGCAACGCATGTTGGCCGACCAAACGTTGCGGCTGCACTGGCTGGAAATGGAGGGGACGCCGGTCGCGGCCGAGTACCAGTTGCGCTGCGGCAACGCGACGTACGCCTACCTGGGCGGCATCAATCCCGACAAAGAGGATTGCAGTCCGGGACAGATTATGCAAGTTGCCGTCATGAAGCAGGTGATCGAGGAGGGGCAGCAGATCTTCGACTTCCTGCGGGGCGACGAGGACTACAAGTCTCATTGGGGGGTGGAGGAGCGTGCTTGCATCGATTGTCGCGTCGTCGCGTCGCGACATACCGCGATCCTGCGCCATCAGGTGTGGCGAGCTGGGGACACGATGAAACACTGGATCAAGGCTGGTCTTCAACGGACCGGAGTCTATTGAACGAGCGGGCAGCCAGCCGTTTCGCAGCGCTGCTGTATCGAAATGCGGACCACTAAACTCGGCGGCGATGACTATGAATCGGCAGATTGCCAACTTGCTGATGGCTCCTTACTACTACGGGACGTTGCCCTATCGGTGGTGGAGCAACGCGCAGCGCAACGCGGCCGGTCGCGCACCGATCACTGTCCTTTTCTATCATCGTGTGGCCGACGATTGCCCAAATCCTTGGACGATTTCCAATCGGCGATTCCTCCGGCAAATCAACTGGCTTAGACGCCACGTCACGCTGGTGTCTCTGGAGGAAGCTCAAGCTCGGATTGCGCGGGGCCACAATGACCGTCCGCTGGTCAGCATCAGTTTCGATGATGGCTATGCCGACAACAGCGCGTTTGCCCTCCCGCTGCTCATTCGCTCCCGAATTCCATTCACCTACTTTGTGACAGTGCATCATGTTCAATCTGGCGAACCATTTGCCCATGATGTGCAGGCTGGGCTGCCCCAGCCGGCGAATACGGTGGAGGAATTGCGGGCTTTAGCCAAGGCCGGGGTGGAAATCGGTTTGCACACGCGCACGCACCTCAACGTAGCGGAAATCCGCGATCCACACCAACTCTACGACGAAGTCGTTACGGCAGGTGTGGACCTTGCCAACCTGGTGGGAAAACCTGTGCGCTACTTCGCTTTCCCGTTCGGCTTGTTCCAGAACATGAGCCAGGAGGCGTTTCGACTGGCCAAGGAAGCGGGCTATTGCGGTGTGTGCTCGGCTTACGGGGGCTACAACTTTCCCGGCGACGATCCCTTTCACATTCAGCGATTTCACGCCGATCCGCAATGGAGCCGCTGGAAGAACTGCGTGACGGTTGATCCGCGGAAAGCCCGCACAATTCAGCGTTATGCATACCAATCCGCCCAGTTCCCGCTTGCCGTGGGAGAAGATGTTGACGGCGGGGCATTCGCCGCGACTTCGACAGACGGATGTCCAGAGGAACTGCTGAAGAAAGCTTCGCACGGCGCATGAACAAGACACTTGATATGCAACCGTCACAGAGCGGCGGTGAGTCCGTGGCCGACTGCGCAACGGAGCGTCCCGCCAGACCCTCGGCAGCTGATTCGTTGGCCACCGGCCTCGTCTTCATGCTGACCCTGACGGTCGTGCAGCGACTGGTCGGATTTGTCCGCAGTGTGCTTTTCTGCAGCCTTCTGCAAGACGACGAGTTGGGGCGATGGTCGCTGGCCTTCAGTTTCTTGTTGCTGGCCGCACCGTTGGCTGTCGTCGGACTCCCGGGTTCGTTCGGGCGGTATGTCGAGTACTATCGAACCCGCGGGCAGTTGGGCACCTTTTTGCGGAGAACGATTTTCGTGAGTCTGACGCTGGTCGTCGTCACGGTGATCGTGCTCTCGTGGTGGGGGCCTTTTTGGGCATGGCTCGTGCTGGGTGATCGCTCCCTGGTCTCGATGATGCGGCTGCTGGCCGTTGCGCTGATTGCCGTCATCGCCTATAACTTCGTGACGGAATTACTGACGGCCATGCGGAAAGTACGCGCGGTCGCCATGATGCAATTTGTCAGTAGCATTCTGTTTGCCGTGTTGGCCATCGGACTGCTGCAACTGACCAGTCTGCGGGAGGAAGCGGTCGTCATCGCTTTTGGTGCGGCTTCGCTGATCGCAATCTTCGTGGTGCTTGGTCCGCTGTACAGCATTCGGCGCGAAGCGAGCCGGGATTCCGTTCCCCTTTCCCAGCGAGGCCTGTGGGAGAAAATCGTACCGTTTGCCACCTGGGTCTGGCTGACGAACATCCTGGCCAACCTGTTTGACGCGGTAGATCGTTTCATGATCGTCCACTTCGCCAAGGAGGGCATGGTCAGTGCCGATGCACTGGTAGGTCAGTATCACGCGAGTCGCGTGGTTCCCTATCTGTTGGTCGCGATCGCGACGATGGCGGCCGGCGTGATTTTGCCGTATCTGAGTCACGAATGGGAAGCGGGTAACCGGCAATCTGTATCGCGTCGCCACGTGCTGACAGTGAAGCTCGGCAGCCTGGCGCTGACCGCGTGCGGTGCACTGATACTACTTGGGTCTCCCATCCTCTTCACGTGGATCCTGCATGGCAAGTACGACCAGGGGCTGGCCGTACTCCCCTGGACCATGACGTACTGCATCTGGTTCAGCATGATTGTCATTGCCCAGAACTACCTCTGGTGTGCCGAAAAGGCACGTTTGGGAACGCTTTCTTTCTTCGTCGGACTTTGCCTGAACGTGCTCCTGAACGTGCTCCTGCTACCTCGCTTCGGCCTGCTCGGCGCCATTATGGCCACGGCGATCGGGAATGCCGCGGCGCTCGGGTTGATACTCTACTTCAGCAAGCTCCTAGGAATGGTGGTCGATCGAAATGTCGTGCTCTGTTGCTGCTTGCCCGTTACGTTGGTGATCAGTTCCTGGCTGACGCTGGCCGGCTTGATCGCTTTGGCATTTTTCGCCGCGACGCGCTCCTGGTTGTTCGACGCCGACGAAAAGGAACTGATACGCGAAACTGCCTCGCACTACATGAGCCGCCTGCAAGTATTCGGCAAGAAACGCCAGCCGGCTTCGGTGTGACGAAATTGGTCATTGGTCATTGGTCATTGGTCATTGAGTCATTAGTCATTAGTCTAGTTAGTCATTGGCTGATTACGTACGTAGTGTAGTGTCCGAATCGCGGTAGATACCGAGATCCGAGACTAGCCAACAACAAATTGCCAGTGACCGGTGACCAGTGACCAACGACCAACATCGATTTGTGGCCAGGGGCCGCTGGGGGATAGAAAGGGCGAAATCATGTTGAATCAGACGAGCGAGCTCGGCCCACCTGGCGCGCGAGGACCACTGCGCGTTTTGTTTGTGATCACGAGCATGCCGGTAGGGGGCGCGGAGACGCTGTTAGTCAACTTGGTCCGTAGGATGGACTCGAGTCGCTTTCGCCCGGAGATCTGTTGCCTGAAGGAGCCGGGGCCGCTGGGCGAACTCGTGGCAGGTGAAATTCCGGTGCATAGTCGCTTGTCGACGTCGAAATATGACGTGCGCGTATGGGGACGTCTGCAGAGACTGATGATCCAGCGGCAGGTGGACGCTGTCGTCACGGTGGGAGCGGGCGACAAGATGTTCTGGGGGCGTTTGGCCGCTTGGCGGGCGAGAGTGCCGGTGGTTCTGTCGGCGCTGCATTCCACCGGTTGGCCCGACGGGATCGGGCGGTTGAATCGTTGCTTGACTCCGTTGACGGACGGGTTCATCGCGGTGGCTGGGGATCACGGTCGGTTTCTGGTGGAAGGCGAAGGGTTTCCGGCCCGCAAGGTCCACGTGATACCAAACGGCGTGGATACGCGGCGATTCTGCCCCAATCCCGTTGCTCGCGATGCGATTCGTCGTGACCTCCAGCTGCATGCCGATGTGCCTCTGTTCGGGATGGTGGCGGCACTGCGCCGGAAAAGAACCACCTGCTATTTCTGCGGGCGGCGCAGTGGATCCGTCAAGCCATCCCCGATGCCAGGTTCCTGCTGGTCGGGGAAGGACCTCAACGCGAGCAGATTGAAGTTGCGGTGGCGTCGGCCGGTTTGCAGGACTGTGTCAGGCTGCTCGGTTCACGTAGCGACATCCCGGATCTGCTGGCCGCTATGGATGTCTTTGTGCTCACCTCCCGCATGGAAGCGAATCCGGTCTCGATCCTCGAAGCGATGGCCACCGGTTTGCCCGTCGTGGCGACCCGGGTCGGGTCTGTCTTTGAGTCGGTACACAACGGTCAAAATGGATATTTGGTGGAAACGGGGGACGCGGAATCGATGGCCCGACATTGTATCTACCTGGCGTCGCGCCCCGATGTGGCTCATCGCCTCGGGGAATGCGGGCGCGAGGCGGCGGAGCAGCATTGGTCGGTACAGCGGATGGTGGACGGCTATCAGCAGCTGATTGCCGCGATCTATCAGCGGAAACGGGGCCTGCTGCCGAGTGTGCAAGTCGAATCGCCACCGCCGCTCGATCAGGACCGACAAAGGACGTGCGAGGTGGGATCGGTGGGGTAAAAGCGACTCGGGGAAGTCGGCCCCTGGCCGCTGGCCGGCGGAGAAGGACCATTCGGCCCGATGTCGCCCGCTCGGGAACGAATAGCTCTTACGCTTCCAGATGCCTTTCGGTGTTTCCGGCAGCACGATACGATGGACAGGCCGTAGCCACGCTCGCGTAGAGCGTGGAGGGACGGCGGGCTGTAGCCACGCTCGCGTAGAGCGTGGAGGGATGGCGAGCTGTAGCCACGCTCGCGTAGAGCGTGGAGGGATGGCGGGCGTAGCCACGCTCGCGTATAACGTGGAGGGATGGCGACCGTAGCCACGCCACGCTCACCAGAGGGTGGGCGGGGAGCCCGGAGGCATGTCGCATGGGCCGTGCCATTGACGTTGAACGTGTATGAGTCTGACTGCGAATGTACTCGCCCTGATCGCGAAACTGCTGAGCGGTTCGAGCGTGCGCTGGATCGACTGTCAGCCCGATACTTGTCAGCGGGTCTATTTCGCGAACCACACCAGTCATCTCGACGCTCTGGTCTTGTGGTCCAGCTTGCCGAAGGACGTCCGGGCATTGACTCGCCCGGTGGCGGCGAAGGACTATTGGGAGCGTGGTTGGATCCGGCAATATATTGCCAAAAACTTCAATGCTCTGTTGATCGATCGCAGGAAGATCAAGGTCCACCAAAGCCCGGTCGATTTGATGATCCGGGAGATTGGGGACATCTATTCGCTGATCGTTTTCCCCGAGGGGCGGCGCAATACGGGCGAGGAGATGGCGGACTTCAAGAGCGGGCTGTACTATCTGAGCAAGAAGCGTCCTGACTTGGAGCTGGTTCCCGTATACATTGATAACTTGAATCGGGTGCTGCCACGAGGGGAGTTCCTCCCCGTGCCGTTGTTGAGCTGCATTACGATCGGACCTCCCATGTGGCTGGAGAACGGCGAGCCGAAGGCTGACTTTCTACAACGGTCGCGCGAGGCGGTGCGACGATTGAAGGACCTCTAAAGCATGTTTGAGCCCGTCCTCCAACTACTGGGTCGCTCGCCGCTTCTCCTGCAGACGCAGCTGCCAGCGCAGCTCCCCGACGTCGACACCTGGCTCAATACCCGCACCTTCTGGCTGCTGGGAGTCGTGGTGGCAATTCTGGCTTGTGCCGATATTGTGGCACGCTTGCTACGCAAGCAACCCGAGGGGACGGTCAATCCGGCGCTGGCCCGTACGTTTAGCGAGCGTGTACGAGCGTGGTGGATGATGGCCGCGATTCTCGTGGCCGGTTTTCTGCTCGGCTATCGGGCAACCGTCTTCCTGTTCGGCCTCATCTCGTTCTGGGCGCTGCGTGAGTTTATCACCATGACGCCGACACGACGCAGCGACCACCGGACGCTGTTCTGGGTCTTCTTTGTGATCACTCCGGTCCAGTATATCCTCGTGGGAATGGGGGAAGATTGGTACCCGATCTACAGCATCATGATTCCGGTCTATGGCTGGCTATTCATACCGAGCCGGATCGCTTTTACGGGGGATGCCAAGCGGTTTCTGGAACGGTCGGCAAAGATTCTGGCCGGCTTGATCATTTGCGTTTACTCGCTCAGCTATGCACCCGCGATCCTGGGCCTGACGCTCAAAATACCTTCCGAAGCCGGGGAGTCGTGGTCTGGCAGGGGAGTAAGGCGGGTCTGCTCTTCTATTTCGTGTTGCTCGTGCAACTGGCCGATGTCCTGCAATATGGCTGGGGCAAGTTGATCGGCCGCCACGTGATTGCGCCCAAGATCAATGCCAGCCGGACCTGGGAAGGATTCTGCGGCGGAGTGGCTAGTACCACGCTGTTCGGCGTCCTGCTCTACTGGGTGACGCCCTTTGGCATCTGGGGTTCCGCCTGCATGGCCATGGTCGTGGCCGTGATGGGATTCGCCGGCGGCATGACCATGTCGGCCATCAAACGGGATCGCGGGGTCAAAGACTATGGCACGCTCGTGCAGGGACACGCCGGTGTGTTGGATCGCATCGATTCGCTCTGCTTCTCGGCCCCCGTCTTCTTCCACCTGGCCCCGTTGGTCTCACGCTTGTCGTAGATGGCCTGAAGACGTTGTTTGTCATTGGTCATTGGTCATTTGTCATTTGTTACTTGTTACTTGTTATGGACTGATTGTGTACGTACTGCAACTTCCGGAACGTTAATGACCAACAGCCAATGACAAATGACCAGTGACCAATGACTACTGACCAATGACCAATAACTATCTCAACACCGTTGCCGAACCGGCGATTGGTGGGTGATCCGAGCGACTCCACTCCAAGATGGTCTGGCTGGGACCTTGGGGAGACTGTGGGCGTCCCACTCGCTGCGGCGTGGCGATCGGTGCAGTCGCAGACGAGGTGGTTGGTTGTTCTCTCGTTGCCGAGTCCTCCTGGCGATTCACCGCTTTGTCGCGCTGGCGGCTGTACCAACCGTCTTGAGAACCCGTTACCAACTCGCCCCGGGGCGAATCCGTCCGCCGTCGCCCTGTCCCTGCTGCGCGGTGCGACGGGTGAGGGGAGCGGCACCAGGCCGCTGGCACTGGTTATCGCTCGACCCGCTGGCTCGCCATCCAGGGAAGCGTTTTGTGCCGGTTGCGTGTTGGCTGCCACGGCAACAGCGGCAACGGCTTCCGGGCTACCTTGTTTGACCCATTCGAGCCACGTTACCTGCAAGTCGGAAAGACTGTGCATGCCGTAATGCTTCTGAGTTGCCGCTGTCCAATTGCCCCAATTCATTCCGTCGCCAACATAATCGACGAACGCTCGCTTCCCGCCTCGAGCGATCAGGTAGCGGGCCAAGGAATATCCTTGTGAGTAGAGCGGCAGGATATCTTGCGGGTACTCCTTCATGGCGAACATGTGGTTGAAAGCGATCCCCCGATCCGTCAGAAGAAACTGAATCAGGAGCTTCTCTTGCTTGGAACGCTCGCTCGTGTGCTCCACGCTCGTGGCTGCGCCTTCATCGGCCCACCGTGGCAGCGGGCGGCCCAGATGCGTGGCCAGAACCATGTGGGTGATCTCGTGCGGCAGCACACTGTCCAGGATGCGATCCCGACTCCCTTGGATTTCCATGTGCCAGTCGCGCGGTTGCCCGTTGATGAAGGTGAAACTCGTGGCGCCGCCCGCTCCCAAATGTGGACCCACCATGACCTGAATGGGGCAGATATCCTGCCACTCGGGTAACTCCTCGCCCAGCCAGTCGACGGCCAGTGTCTTGCGAAACCGTTCGGCCGCTTCACATACCTGTCGGGCCATTTCCGTCGACGGCGCGGAGACCACAAAATGCTGGGAACGACAACTGCCGCCGGAAGCGACGGCTACGCCGCCGTAGGATCCGTCACCGGCTCCCAACGAAATTCCGACAGCCAAGATGGTGAGCGTCCGCCGTGCGAGAACGTGCCAGTTGCGGAACTTCGGGACAGACGACGAGCCTCGACGAGACCCAGTGTTGTGAAAAGACATTGTCACTCCTTGACAATTTCTGTGGTACGTCGCTTCATGCGACTTGCGCTGGCGGCTACGCGTTTGCGCTGCGGGTGCAAATAGCGAGCCAAATAGTGATCAGGCGAAGGTCGTGACTGCTCGGCCGAGTCGTTTCTCTTGTCCAGGACTTGGCTTGCATGGCTTGGCCAGTGAGCCGTTGGGTCGCCGCCCGATCGCTCCGTTTTGTAATGTTTGCAAAGAGTAATCCATCGGGTCGGATTGACCTAGATCGATTTCTTGGCGAGCGATGCTGAGCATCACGCGCGGGGGCGAGTGAGGCTTGAGGAGTGTGAATGCCGTGCTCGTTTCGAATTGGTGAAACGAGAGGTTCGCAGCACTACGCAGGCTCATTCAGCGTCCCAACAACTGCTGCAAGACGTGCTGATTCCCTGCGGGAAACTCCAATTCGCCGAGTTTTTCGCGCGACACCCACTGATAGGGCGGCCGAGGTAGATCACGAGGGTCAAAGGGGACCTTCGGATGACAGGCGTAGAAGTAGAGCTTGATTTGGCCGTGCGCGTACTGATGCAAGTTGACCACCAGGCAGTGCGACACAACCACTCGAATGCCCGTTTCCTCCCAGCACTCGCGCATCGCAGCGGCTTGAGGCGTTTCGTTCGCTGCCATCTTCCCGCCGGGAAATTCCCACAGTCCACCCAGCGGTACGTGCTCGGCTCGTCGACCGACCAGGTACTGGCCTTCGTATTCCACGATGGCAATCGACACGGAGGTGAATTGCGACATCATATCGGATCTGTCACGTCAAGGCGAAGCCGATCGAATTAGGTCGAGTAATCGGCCGGGTGAACCCATCGCATTGTAGCCGCCGTCGATATGCAGGATCTCGCCGGTGATTCCGTCAGAATGGTCCGACAACAGGAAGGCACCCGTCTTGCCCACTTCTTGATGAGTGATATTGCGGCCCAGGGGAGCCATGTGTGCATACAGTCCCAGCATATCACCCACACCGGCGGCTGAACCGGCCAGTGTTTTGAGCGGTCCTGCGCTCAAGGCGTTAACGCGGATTCCGCGTGGACCCAAGTCGAATGCCAGGTAACGGACAATGGCATCCAGTGCAGCTTTGCAGATCCCCATCACGTTGTAGCCCGGCACGCATTTCTCACCGCCGAAATAGGTCATCGTCGCGATGGCCGATCGATCACTCATCCGGTCTTTGGCGGCGTTGGTGACGGCAATCAGGCTGTAGGCACTGATTTCCATGGCCAGTTTAAACCCTTCCCGGCTGGTTTCGACGGTCGGACGGCCCAAGTCCGCTCGATCCGCAAAAGCGATCGAATGAAGCAGAAAGTCGAGCTGGCCAAACGTGTCGGCAGCCTGCTCCATGACTGCCGCGATGTTGGTGTCGTCGCGCACGTCCAGGGGGACCAGGAATTTGGCTTGGGGATAGTCTTCCGTGCACTTCGCCACGCGCCGGCGGTTCTTCCGCTTCGGGTCATCGGGCCGATCGGGAAGGTGGGTGAAACCGCATTGGCCCCCCTCCTGCATGATGTGCTGGGCAATGGCCCAAGCGATCGAACGATCGTTGGCCACCCCCAAGATCAGGCCCTTCTTGCCGTCAAACTGACCCATGCGCGTCTCTCCCGCGTCCAACTGCCTCGACTGCCGACCACATTCGCAAGATTCACAGTGTGCTGGTTTCCTCGCCCGATGGCAAGGCACGGTTCTCGTCTCCGGCCCTGAAATGCGGTGCCGCCGCCCCGCCTATTCGCGGGCCAATCTTCTACCTCCTGCGGGCTGATGGCCAACGAAAACAACGCCCCATTTGTCGCGGTGAAGCGGCGCCTGGCCAGCTACCCGCTGCCGCGAATTCGCCACTCCTTCCCCCACCTGCGGCAGCGCGGGGGGCACGTCGTTTTCGATATCCCCACACTCTGTTGGCACTCGGTGGCCCAGCCCGAGCTTCTGCTAGAAGCCCCTGCGGGGCGTATCCGCTCGAATTTCCTTTGCCCACGTGCCCGTGAAGGCGTAAGATTGTTAGTCGATCTGATAACACCAGCTGTGTAACCTGTCATCATAATGGCGAGGTGTCGTCGAGTGAAGTCGCGTAATTGACGCATGCACGGTAGCTGGTGGCAGAGCGATTTCAGGGGTGTGAAATGCTGGCGGCCGCGTGGGCAGAGCCAGATACTGCCGCTCAGGGAGAGTTTGGCCCCGAGACGAGGTGAATCATGTCGCAGAGCATGGTCAGTATTGCCAGGGGGCTATTGCAGATCTTGGCCGAGGGGTTGGAAGCCAAGCGTCTGTTGCACGAGTTATTGCGAGAGATCTGCCAGCAGTTGGAGATGCGGGTGGCGGCGGTCGTGCGTTTCCATCGCGGCGAGTTTCAGCAGCGGGAACGGTATGGGGAGTCGGGACCGTTGCCGTACGATCTGCTTTCGGACGCGTTGGACGCGGAGCAGACGATGCCGCGCGAGACGTGGTTGGCGGCTCCTTTGCCGCGTGAGTCGGGTCCGGCGCAACTATTGGTCCTGCGGTGTCAGCCGGGGCAAGCGGCCACATTGGTGGATGGGGCGGCACTGCTGGCATCCTGGATATCTTCGGCGCTGGCCGTCACTGGCCGAGAGCAGCGACAGCGGCGGCGCATCGAGCGGCTGGAGGCAATTCTGCAGATCCTGGCCCAGTGGGGGCAGACGTCGGAGACCGATCAGCTACTCGAACAGATGGCGGAGGCGTCCACTCGGCTGCTATCGGCCGAGCGAGCCAGCGTGTTTCTCTGGGATCGTGCCACAAAAACACTTGTCGGCCGGCCGGCGTTGGGGGTGGAAGGAGGCGAGTTGCGGATCCCGGATGACACCGGCATCGTGGGTCAGGTGATTCGCACGGGCGAGCCGCGGAGGGTCGACTTGGACGCGGGGCAGCAGGAGATTGATCGCCGCGTCGACAAACAGTTGGGCTATGAGACTCGCACTTTGTTGTGTGTGCCGCTGCGTGGTCGCGGCGGGAAGCTCTTCGGTGCTTTTGAGTTGATCAACAAGCTGGCGGGCAATTTCACGGACGATGACGAAACGGCACTGGCCGATTTGGCAGCGCATGCGGCGGTCGCTTTGGAGAACACGCAACAATACGAGCAGTTGCTCAAGACACGCAACCAGTTGGCGGACGAAGCGGCTGCCGGAGTCCAGTTGATCGGCCAGTGTCCCTCCATTGCGGCCTTGCGCGGCACGATCGCCCGCGTGGCCGATACCGAGTTGGCGGTCTTGATACTGGGCGAGAACGGTACGGGCAAGGAGGTGGTAGCCCGCAGCATCCACTATTTGAGTCGTCGGCGGCACGAACCATTTATCGCGGTCAACTGTGCCGCGTTGGCGGAGACATTGTTGGAAAGCGAGCTGTTCGGCCACGAGAAGGGAGCCTTTACGGACGCTCGGGAGACGCGGATTGGCAAATTCGAACTGGCCGCCGGCGGTACGCTGTTTCTGGATGAGATCGGCGATATGAGCCTGAGTGGACAGGCGAAATTGCTGCGTGTCCTGGAAGAGAAACTGGTCGTGCGTGTGGGCGGGTCGACGCCGATTCATACCGACGCGCGCGTGGTGGCTGCCACCAATCAGGACCTGGCTGAGCTGGTGAGGCATAGAAAATTCCGCCAGGATCTCTATTTCCGCCTGAATGTCGTCACGTTGGACCTGCCTTCGCTGCGCGACCGCGGTGATGATATCCTGCTGCTGGCCGAGCAGTTTTTGGACGGATTCTGTCGCCAGGCTCGTCGCAAATCGCCTCGGCTCACCGCCGCCGCGCGCAAACGCCTGTTGGGACATGCCTGGCCAGGCAACGTCCGCGAACTGCGGAACTTGATGGAGCGGATCGCCTACTTGTCGAGTGATGACAAAGTCGATGCGGATGAGCTGGCATTCATTCTCTCGCCGCGCGAAGACGATGCTGCCTGGCTGCCCTCTGGTATGCCACTGGCCGAGGCCACGCGGCAGTTCCAGATCCAGTTCATTCAAAAGCAAATCGAGCGCAGCCTGGGGAACATGACCAGTGCTGCCGAGCGACTCGGACTGCACCGCGCGAATCTCTACCGCAAAATGCGGCAGTTGGAGATGGAAGTCGACTGAAATTTTCTGGGGTGCGTCTTTTCCCGGCGCTGAGGCCTGTCCTGGGAACGAATGCGGAATAGCGAGCTGCCCAAGGGGAGTGTGAATTCGTCTGCTTGTCGTGTTGGAGCATCACCCCGCGCACATATTGAACGGTCCTGTCTACATCGCCCAGTCGCCTCAATCTGCAAACAACATTCCGCATTCCGCATTCCCTAATCGTTCGATCCACGGCCGACCATCCGGTTGCTCCGAGCGTGCAACTGCGTGGTGGCGGCCTGTTCTGGGAACGAATGCGGAGTGCGGAATGCGGAATGCGGAATGCGGAATACCGAGCTGCACAAGGGCGAGTGTGAAGTCGCCTGCTTGTCGTGTTGGAGCATCCGCCCGCGCACATATTGAACGGTCCTGTCTGCATCGCCCAGTCGCCTCTATCTGCAAACAACATTCCGCATTCCGCACTCCGCATTCCGCATTCCCTAATCGTTCGATCCACGGCCGACCATCCGTTTGCTCCGAGCGTGAAGCCGCGAGGTGGCGGCCTGTTCTGGGAACGAATGCGGAGTGCGGAATGCGCAATGCGCAATGCGGAATACCGTGCTGCACAAAGGCAGTGTGAAGTCGCCTGCTTGTCATGTTGGAGCATCCCGCCCGCGCACATAATGAACGGTCCTGTCTGCATCGCCCAGTCGCCTCGATCTGCAAACAACATTCCGCACTCCGCATTCCGCATTCCGCATTCCCTAATCGTTCGATCCACGGCCGACGATCCGTTTGCTCCGAGCGTGGAGCCGCGAGGTGGCGGCCTGTTCTGGGAACGAATGCGGAGTGCGGAAGTCAAGGTGCGATATCGTCGGGAGTCATGGTCTGCGTTTTCTCCTTCTGACGAGACTTGGCCGTGGCAATGGACTTGACAATGATGGCGATCAATTGATCACATTCGTCGAGCAATAACGACAGGCGAGATTGCGACAATAATCCGGCACGCACGGTGAGTTCAAGCCAACGCAGTGATTCCCGCAATTCTTTCTCGCAGATTCCCAGTTTGTGGACAAAGTCTTTTCTGCTTTCGGAACCGCACGCTTCTCCATAGTTGGGAACACTCGCGGTACCACTGCGGATCAATTGTGCAGCGACATGCCGGCCAAGTCGCGTATCCGGAAGTGCATCGACGACGTTTCCAATGCGCGCTGCAAATTCGACAATACGCAGGGCCAGATCATCACCCTGTCGTTGGTAGGGTCTTCCCATGTTTCTGCTCCTATAGGTAATTACTCGACGATATGCCCACACCAGGGGCGCTAGTATGTAACGCTGACCACTCGGTGCGGAACGAAATGCGCAAATCGAAATCCCAGCCGCCGGCAGGCTGTGTGCTTCGCCACAGATCGCATCTTCGCATTCCGCACTCCCTAATCGTTCTCGCGGCGACCGTTTCCCTCTCGGCTTGCGTGAAACGCGCCATCGGTCTCCATCTGTTCCATGTCCGTATCTTTGCCGGGACCTGTCACGGGTGAAACGGCGTCAGTCGCGTTGTGCCGTCGACGAGTGAGCAGTGGTATCCGTCGGGGAACGCGCTGGCGAACTCATCTTGATGCGAGACCAGCAGGATTCTCTTCAGGTGGCCCCGCAGGTTCTGCAGTTCCTGGATCATGACTTGCCGGTTGACGGCATCCAGACAACCGAACCCTTCGTCGATGATGACTGCTTGGACGGGTCGTCGGGTGTTACTGGCGAACTGTCCGATCGCCAGCGACAAGGCCACGGCCACGCGAAACTTCTGACTGCCGCTTAGAAAGGCCACGTCCTGGACTGCCGATGTACTGCTGGTGGTGCGGGCCAGTAGATCGAGCACTTTCGGAGCTCCTGACCGCCCCGCGGTCGGCTGAGCGAGTTCCACATAAAGCTGTCCGCCCGCCAACCGGTCGAGAATGGCATTGGCATACTCAACAATCGCCTTCTCGGCGCTGCGCAGCAGATCGCGTTGCAGGCCATCGCGCCCCAACAGTGCAGCCAAGTGTTTCCAGTGGATTTCGTGCTGCTGGGCGTCACGTAGCTTCCGCAGCATGGCCGCTCGGTTATCGCGGTCCGCCGATGCACGTGATTCCTTCTCCCGTGCCTTCTGCAGTTCCTGCTCAGAGCGCTTGAGTGTGCGCGTGGCGTCTTGGATCGACCGTTCGACGTCCTGTCCCGCGCAGCACGCTTCGGCCGGAATGGCGGCGAGTTGCTGGCAGACGAGGTCACGTTGCGACTGGCACTCGCGTTGCCGGTCCAGGACCCGCTCCAGATCGTGTTGCCCGCTGTCTGCTCCCGCGGAGCCCAGCTGGTCTCTCTCTGCCTCTATGCGAGTCACCAAGTCGATCAGCGCCTCCGCCGCAAGTTCGCGCCATTGTGCCGGCACCGTTCGTTGAGCAGCGTCGTGGACCACGGTCAGCCCGGCCAGCCGACCTGTGGCGATCGTCACCCGATCGTTCAATGCCTGCATTTGCTGCTGCAGCGCATGGTGCGTGGTGGTACTACGCCGCAGTTGCGTTTCCAGACGCTGAATTGTCTGTTGGTGAGCGCGAAGAGAACGTGTGGTGTTCGCAAGATGTTGCCGAAGTTCTTCAAGGGACTGCGTCAGCTGCGACAGATCATGACTCGTCGGGTAGGCGGCGGCATTCCAGTCGGGTGATTCTTGCTGCGAAACAGCACGTTGGAAAGCGGATGGTAAATCCAGGTAGGCTTGTCGGCATTGGCCGGCCAGGTCCTGTTCGGCAAGGATGCCAGCCTGCAGGTGGATGGTCAACTTCTTCATGTGTTGATCAATCTGGTCACGTATTTCCAGGCTCGCATCTAGCTGCTGCTGCAGGGAGCGGTATTGCGCTTCGGCCTGATTGAGTTCGCACGTGGCTTGCGCAAGGAGCTCTTCACTCTGTCGCACCTCTTCGGTCAATCTGATCTCCTCCTGCCGGACATGTGCCGGCGCCAATGGTTGCAGGCAATAGGCACAGATTTGCTCCGCCGCAACCGTCTGGAATCGTTGTAGCTGTTGCCTGGTTCGAGCGGCGATCACTTCGCGCCGTGCGAGTTGCTCGGCAGCTCTCACGAACGGCAACTTGTGCGAGCTGAACCACCTGGTCAGAAGGGGTCTGTCGGTCCGTGTCTGTTCGCTGCCGACGTGCATCGGTCACCTGCCTTTCAAGGTCTTGTAGCGATGCATGAGTTTGCTGGAACTTTGTCTCGAATATGGGCGAAACGGAGTATCGCGGAGTGGGCGCGGTCCAGTTCCGTACACTGGGCGGTAAGAGATTTCTCGTTGGCCAGGTCGCTTGCCATCTGCTGGCGTGCGGTATCGAGTGATTGCTCGGTATCGCGGATGTCCGAAGTGACGAGTTGCCATTTCGGCTTGAGGGCCTCCAGTTCCGCCTGCTCAACCAGAATCTGCTCGCGACACAGGGCCATCTGCTCCTTGCTCTGAGTGTACTGCGTGAGGGCTGCCAGGTGTGCGCCCAGTTCGGCCCAGCGAGCGCGTTGCTGCTGAGTGCGTGTTAAGGATTCGACGAGTTCTTCGAGCTGATGGAGTTCGATTTGAAGACGCTCTGAGAGTAGGGTCAACTCCTCCCAACGCCGGGCTTGTTCCAGGGAACGGGACAGTTGATTGAGACCGGCGATTTGCGACGAGTGCTCTGTTTCGGCAGCTTGGGCGTGTTCCTGCAGCCGACTGAGTTGCGAAGCTGACACGAGCGGCAGCTGTTTCGTCTGTTGTCGGAGTGTCCTGACAGCTCCTTCCGAACGGGCCAGATGCTGCCGGGCCCGCTGATGGAGTCTCTCGATGCGATCGAGTCCCACGATCTGGCTGAGGAGCCGATGCCGTTCGGCGGGAGCGGCCATCAAGAGGTTTTCGGCCCGCCCCTGCAGCAGAAGCACAGACGTTGTGAAGGTGTCGTAAGTGAGCGCGACATGTGTGTCGATCCACTGGGCGAACCCTTTTTCGGTCTGTGTCTCTGGAATCGCCTGCCAGGTTCCATTCGGATGGGTGGGCGAAACGGTCCACGCGTCGACTTGTCTCGTGCAGCGTCCTTGCCGGGTGAGTGTCCGGCTCGCTCGGTACTGCTGTTCATCCAGTGTGAAATCGAACTCGATGGAGAAATTGTCGCAGGTGTGGTGTATCAAACCGCGAGCATTCTGTTTGCCCCCTCGATGCTGCCCGAAGAGCACGTACGTGAGCGCATCGAACAACGCGGATTTGCCGCTGCCGTTGGGACCCGCCAGCATCCAGAGGGTACGACCATCGAAACAGACTTCCTGTGGTTCTCGATAGCAGAGAAACCCGGCAAGAGCGATGCGGTTTGGTATCATTCCACTTCCTCCAGAAGCTGCCTGGCAAGCGCCAAGATGGCATCGCGATCAAGGTCATCGACGAGTCGGCTGGCTAGGTAGTCGAGGATCATCTGTTGCGTGTTGTCGCCACTCGGCCAACCGAATTCCGGCTCGTGTGCGGCGGCTTCCGCACGAGCATTCCCCCAGGCATCGCTGTTTGTCTCCGACCGGCCATGCGTGCCGGCTGCGCTGTCACGTGACAGCTGTCCACACGCCGAGACGCTCCAGGTGCGCTCGTAGCAGCGCGGAAAGATCCGCGATATCTCGGAGAGGATCTCGTAGAGGTCATCTTTGCCTGGTTGATAGCGGATGTGACAGCGGACCAAGGCCGATTCAGCAATGGGGTATCGTTGGCGGAGTTGAGGCAATTGCTGCTGAGGGTTGGTGATCGCGACGTCGTGGAAAGGAGTTGCCGGCAACTCAACGAAGCGCGTGTGGACGGGGAGCGAACCGTCCTGAATATCGACCAGTACCACGCCCTTCTTCTGTTTCTCCTCCGCGATGCTCAACCGCTCGATACTGCCTGAGTACCGCACGTGGTTCAGGCCGTGCACGCGTTGCGGGACCGTGCAAGTGTCCCAGGGCGACATACGTCCAGTCGTGCAGCATTGCGGGATCGTCAACCAAAATGTCTTCGTCCAAGGCTGTGCGAAAGAGTGTGTTTGCGCGAGCGGCGATCACGTTGACGTGGGCGGCCAATATCCGTGGCAGGTGCGGATCCAACTGATCTCGCATCGCGTGTAATCGCTGAAGAAACTCCCCCCGAAGAGTTCGCATCGTTGCTGAAACGTGTCGAATGCGCCGGTCGAGTTATGTGGCAAGTAGCGAGCGACCGTGGGGTAGGGGAGGCAGACGAATTGAACCGGCCTGTCCTCGCGGTCGGCCAGTTGGAAATGAACCGGGCGTACGACCAGGTAGAATCTGCCGGTCGGCAGCAAGTCACCCGGTCTGGCGGCATTGGGAGCCGCCAATTGGAAGGCGCGGCGGAGCGTCTCGCAGTAGATATCGTTGTCGTGGTTGCCGGCCAGTGCGACAATCGTGCCACCCCGTAGCAGAAACGGGCGAAAGGTCTGGCTGAGATGAGCGATTGAGGACTGAAGCGACTGCGGCTTGGCCAACTCGCTGAACAGGTCGCCGGCAATCAGTAGCACGTCGACCTGTTGCTGCTGGCAGCAGTCGGCGACCCGCTCGACCGCACGTTCCAAGTCCGCTGTGCGGTCAATCTGCTTCAGCCGATCGGCAAGATGCCAGTCGGCCGTATGGAGGATTCTCATCGAGCACACTCGCTGTTCCAGTGTGCCCGCGTTTCACCACGCCGAGAAAGAGAATGTGTACCCAAAAATTGGCAAGGTGTCCAGCCTCTTCTTATTACTCATAATCATAATCTTAATCTCAGTCGCACGATCCCGCGGACGCTCCGACGCGAAGAGGATTACGATTACGATTAGGATGTAGAACAGCCAGTCATCACTTGCGGCTGTCAACGCGTGATCGTCAACAGCAGTCCAAGGGGGGTTGCGCCTGCCTGCCTCGAGGCTAGACTGATTAACATGAACAGTCCAAATGCGTTGTCCAGAACGAGAGGAGGCGATTGTGAGGTTACACCAGGCACGCATATCCGTTATCGCGATGTTACTGCTGTCCAGCATCTTGCTGCAGACTGCTCGGAGCGAGCCGCCGAAGATGCGGCGCGTTTACTTCATTGGCAACAGTGTGACCGACACGATCAAATACGATGGGTTGGAGAAACTGGCGGCCGAGCGGGCGAGGCAGCTGATTTGGGGTCGGCACATGATTCCCGGCGCGCCATTGCATTGGATCTGGTCGCATCCCGACGACGGCTTTCGCCAGGAGCCGTTTGGCCTGTATCCCACGGCGCTGGCCGGCCATTCGTGGGATGTGCTCTGCCTGCAGCCCTTCGATCGGCACATCGAAGGGGAGGAGGGGGACGTTGCCATGGCCAGGAACTTTGTCAAGGCCGCACTTCCCGCCAGTCCCGACCTGCAAGTCTACATATATGCCCGTTGGCCGCGCCAGGATAAAGACGGGCAGTTGGATTACGCTCGGCAGTGGCTGCGCAAATACACGGGCCAGTGGGATAGTACGAACGAGACGAAGGATTTTTTCGAGCGTCTTGCCGTGGCGGTTCAGAAGGCACTGCCTGATTTGAAACGGCCCGTGCGGGTCATTCCTGTTGGACACGTGATGTATGAGCTGGACCGCCGCATGCAGCAGAATGAGGTCCCCGGCCTGTCCCGTATCGGTCAGATCTATCAAGACCAGATACATCTCAATAACGTCGGCTCGTACCTGGTGGCATGCACTTTCTACGCCACTCTGTTTGGCGACAGTCCAGTCGGTCTCTCGACGCGCCCGTACGACCCGATCGATCCCGCTCTGGCCAAGGTGATCCAGGAAACGGCCTGGAAGGTCGTGGCCACGTACAAGGATTCGGGAGTGGTGGCCGAGCAGGTGCCGGAGTACTCCACGCCGGCGACCGCCGCCCAACCCGACATGGCCAATGCCGCCACGAAAGAAACGCCTCGCCCGTTGTCCCGCGACGAAAAGTACCGCCAGCTTGTGGTCGGGACCTGGGAGGATGATTTTCAGGGCAAACGGACCATGACGCTCAACGCGGACGGAACGGGGACGATGATCGTCGAACTCAGTGGCATGAAGGCTGCGTTGTTTGCTTCGCGATTGGACTTCAACATGGTCTGGTCGGTGGAAAATGGTCGACTGAAGAAACGAACGCTCAGCGGTAAGCCGGAAATGCGCGTCAATATGATCCTCAAAACGATGGGCGATCGCGTCGACGAGCCGATCCTGGAGTTGACCGACGAACGGCTGCTGCTGCTGGATAAAGACGGTGAAACCAGATACGACTGGCGCCGCAAGAAGTAGTAGTAGGGTGTGACAAGGTCGCCTGCTAAGACGTGTCTTTCTCCGCAATCGTAACGGCGACCGCCGGCACACCAGAATGTGGCCATCGATGCGGGGGCCTTGGCTCCTCCGACGTTCGAGGTGGTTCTTCCTTCCGTGGCACCTAACGAATCGTGGATCGTGCCACTCACAGAGAAGTCGCGGAAGGATGCATCCTACCATACTATCTGCGCCTGGCGACCGGTATATTATACAGTGCTCAAGCCATCCCCATGTTAACGCTGCCCGCGACAACAATATCCCACTCCGCCTAAGTTCTCACCGAAGTCGAGGTTCACACGATGCGCACCAGTTTCACGATCACCTGTCTGTTTATCGGTACGCTGACTCCCTTCTTTCTGACATCACGAGTGCGTGCCGACGATAGTCCTCAGAGTGCCGACAAGCGTCCGCAGCGAATTTGGAATCTCGACGGTCCACTCGGAGAAACACCGCAGCATCAGCATGACGATTACCCACTGTCCGATCAGCAGAACAAGGGAAAGTGGGTCAAGTACGAACCGATGAGCGACGAGTTTACAGCAGGCGAACTGGATCAAGCGAAGTGGACTGTCAATATGTACTGGTGGAAGGGACGGCAGCCTGCGTTGTTCAGCGAAAAGAATGTCACCGTGGCCGACGGCAAGCTGCAATTGACCATGCGCAAGGAATCGGTGCCCGAAGAGTTCGCGCAGCATGGCTACCATGACTACACTTCGGCTGCGCTGCACTCCAAGACTCGGTCGAGCTATGGGTATTACGAAGTGAAAGCCAAACCGATGGATTCCGCCGGGTCCAGTTCATTCTGGTTTCAGCAGGATGCGGTAGAAGGCTGGGGGACGGAAATCGACGTGTTCGAAATCGGCGGCAAAGCGAAGGGGTTCGAGCACAAGGTGAATATGAATCTGCACGTGTTTCTGACGCCGCGTGAGAGGAAACACTGGAGCGTAGGTGGCGAATGGGTCGCTCCATTTCGCCTGGCCGACGACTTCCACGTTTACGGCTTGGAGTGGGGTAAGGATGACATCAGGAATTACGTGGATGGTGTGCTCGTGCGATCGGTCGAGAATACGCATTGGCACCAACCGCTCTATCTGATTTTCGACAGCGAGACGATGCCCGAGTGGTTCGGCATGCCCGAAGATGAAGATCTTCCCTCGACGTTCCAAGTGGAATATGTGCGTGCCTGGCACGGAGCGGAGTGAAGTATTCGTGTTTATGAGGTGCGCGTGTTCCAAATCCCAAATCCGAAGCGCCAATCACGAAAGAAATTCGAATGACAGAAACCAGTGGTTCATGGGGAGTTCTCTGGTAGCTTGCCAGTCATGTCTCCGCCGGGGCGAGCCCGGCGATGGAGGAGCAGTAACCTTGCGCCTTGGAAACCGGACTCATCAGTTAACGTTTCGAATTGGCTCAACAATTACTGGATTTAGAATTTCTGGCGGCCCTTTGGCTGTGGCTGCAGGCCACATTAGGAAGGGGCCGGCGGGACGTACGCCGGGCAACTCGAGTGTGGTGACGACACGACTCGGCGGGGTCTCGCCCTTTCGAAACGCAACTTTCACAGGAGAATAGCCATGCTGCGATTCCTTATCACATTGCTTCTGTCAGGTACCGTGATGTGCTCTCGCGGTGCCGCGGAGCAACCTTGTACCAATGGTTCGTTCGAACAGCTTGACGCGCAGGGGTTTCCGCTGGATTGGAGCCCTGTGGGAGACGGCGTCACAATTACCCGCGACGCGCACGAGGGGCAGATCGCTCTGCAACTGACTCGTACACGTGGGGCGAAGACGGCCGAAACGGGACTCAATCGCGGTTGGCGACCCGGTCAAGGGCCGGCCGGCATCGATCAGTTGTCGGGAGGTATAGACTTTTACTACAAGGCGATCAGTGCCGACGCCGCGCAGCTGATGATCTATGTGATCCCGATGACCGAGCAGAACGTGGAACATACTACGTCACGGCGTGCGGAAGTTCGTGTTCCCGACGATCACATCGGTGACGGCCAGTGGCATCACGCGCGGCTGAAATACGACTTCACGAAGGATGCGTCCGTCAAGTGGGTCCACTTTGCCGCGCGCATCCTCGGTAGCACCGGCCAGCTACTGCTGGACGATATCTCATACGTCCAGCACGTCGGTCCAATCGTGCGGTTTGGCAAGCCGCGGTTGGAGGCAGATCCCGCCGCACCAGGCCAGCGCTGTACGCTGCGCGTGCCACTCTGGAGCGACGGTGATCAGCCGGCTCGAGCCGTCACCGTCCAAGCGATTTTGCCGCCTGGTCTGACAACCGACAGTCCGCCGATGAATGTCGGAGACATGGCAATCGGAGGGCGAGTTATTGTCCGGATGAATCTGGCAGGCGAACGGAAACCGGATACAGAGATCCGCGTGACTGCGCGAGCGGGTGCGACTGAGTGCGAGACGCGCGTTGTGTTGCAGCCTCAGTTGGAGGTCGTCAACGCCGGACCCACTCGGCCGCTGGCAGTGGTGGGAAAGACAAGTACCGTCGAGTGTGTGCTGAAAAACGCGGGTAATGCCACGTTGCCGCCGACCCAAGTCAAGTTCTCGCTGCCAACAGGCATTGTGGAGCAAAGCGTTGAGTCGATGCCGCCGGGAGAATCACGGATCGCAGTGGCAACGTTTGTGCCGACCAGAGAGACGTTGGCACAGGAATTGGCTGTCGACGTGGAAAATCTTGCCGAGAGCGAACCGGTTCACAAGCAGTCAACCTTGGTGATCGGTCCCGACGTGCGTCTGCCCGAGCCGGCCGGCACGCTGCATTGTGAGGTCAGTGAGTCCTGTGCCGTGTTAGAGAATGATCGCGTGCGGTGCGTTTTCGGTCGATTGCAGTTCGGCTGGGGGCCCGCGGAGCTGTATGTACATAAGAACAACAACTGGGTACTTGTTGCGCAGCTTCCGCGACTCAGCCGTCTTGTAGCTCTCAATGAGCAGGCTCAACGTTACGAGAAGATCATTGTGACTGCTGAACCGCCGCGGGCTGACATCACGGGTGACCGCGCGCAGCTGACGTTCCAGACAGCCGAGCGCGGCAGCGATGGCGCTTCGTGGGAGGTGACGGTGCAGTTATCGCTCGGCGCGGATGCCAACACGTTGCTGGCCCGCCACGAACTTCGATGTAGTCAGCCGGGGCGTTTGCTGGCCTTTGACGGTCCGGTGCTCTATGCCTTGGCGCGCCAGGAGGCCGTGTTCCCGGGACTCGAGTGGTTAGTCGACGACGAGGTGTCTTCGAGCACGCTTGATATCGCCGCTGGTCACGTCGATCAGATCCGCTACGTCGTGCACCCGAATTTTGTTACCGTGCCGGCGATTGGAATTCACGCTCAATGGGGCACACTGGGATTGTTGTGGGACGTGCATCAAAAGTGGGATGGCGTTCATGATCGGCCGTCGGCCATGTTCTGCGTCGCCCGACCATTTTGAAAATCAGCGCTGCCACGTGGCCGGTCTGTTCCTTCCCGGCGTGCCCGAGTGGGTTGGCGTCAACCAGCGTGAGGCGCAGACACCCTACGTGATGAAATCGGATCAGCCACTATGTCTGGAGTGTCGCATTGTGGCGGATGCGGATGCTGTTGACGCCATCTCGGCGATTGACACCTGGATTGACTGGCAGCATCTTCCCGAGCCAGCGGTGCTGCCGCGCGGTTCCTACGCTCAAGAGGTTTCCTTTTCGATGCGTGGTTACTTGGACGCGCTCTGGATCCCAGCATCGCGCGAGTGGTGGACGAGCAAGGGGGGCGGCATCATGTCGACCAAGGGCCGGCCGTCTGCCTATGTGGCTGATTTGCTCAGTGGAGCGATCATCAGTCCTGAGGAAACCGTAAGAAACGCGTGTCGCGACCGGGCAGCCGAGGTGTTGACGATTACTGGCGGCGCGTCGCGAATCGACTTCCAGCGATTTGACGCGCGCACGGACCTAGCCTGGGCGAATCCGAGCCTGATTGCCGGTCTCGTAAACGCGCGGGATCTCCAGGGCATGTGGGCTTTCGATGCGGATGTGATGGGCACCGGCCCCTTTGAGGGTGTCGATTATCGGGAACTCGGTCCGCACGGGGCCATTGAGGTGGGAACCACTGCGCATAAAGCGTACCAAGTTTTGAAATATGCACGGATCGCCGGCGACCGGAAGGCTTATGAATTGATGCTCCCCACACTTGAGAGGATGAGCGCGTTCGGCGTACCTCGTGCCGCTCAAGTGTGGGAAGTCCCGGTCCACACGCCCGATGTCCTGGCCGCATCCAATGCGATGGACGCGTTTCTGGAGGCATATCAAATGAGTGGCGATCGCCGCTGGCTCGAACAGGCGGTGCTGTGGGCCCGTCGCGGTCTGCCATTCATTTATCTGTGGGACGATTCCGCTCAGCCGTTCCTGGTCGGTGCGAGCATTCCAGTCTTTGGCGCGACCTGGTACCAGGGTTCCTGGTTTGGGCGTCCGGTGCAGTGGAATGGGCTGTGCTATGCCTGTTCGCTGTTGAGGTTGGCCCAGTACGATCAGAGTCGAGACTGGCGGAAGTTGGCGGAAGCGATCATTCGCAGTGGTATTCATCAGCAAGACCAGGATGGCGACAACGTGGCGCTGTGGCCTGACAATCTGAGTGCTATTGACGGCGAAAAATGCGCCTGGTTGTTGCGCCCCGGCAGATTCTCCAAGGCGTTTCGAAACTTATTGAGCGTGATGAAGATCCGGCCACGGTGATTGTGGGCGAAGGAACCGGTCGGCTCCATATCACCACGACAGCCAGGTTGTCGAACACCGTCTGGGATGGCCAACGGTTGCAGTTCACCGCAGTGTTTCCCGACGGCGAGCAGGGCTGCGTCGTCGTAGCGAATACGACACGACCTGAGCGGGTTGTCGTCGATGGCAGCGAGACTGCTGAGCGAGCGGGCGTTGAGATTTCGGAGGAACCCGGTTGGCGCTACGATCCAGCAACCGGCTTTCTGACGATTCGTATCACTCGCGGCGGTGGTGTGGAAGTGGTCGTGCACGGCGCGAAATTCTGCGAGATGGAACGACTACCGACGACGGTCGATCGCGTGGCGTTCGAGTTTGATCATTCGACGCAAGGTTGGAGTGCGGCGCATGATGTGTTGGGGATGACGAGCGACGATGGGGCGCTGAGCGGCGGGATTACGGGTCCGGATCCCTACCTCATTCGCACGATGCTCGATGTTCCGGCGAACTCGTGCAGCAAGATCACGATGCGGATCCGACTGACGGCTGGTCGTGGTGGACAACTGTTCTGGACGACGCGGGCGTCACCTTCGTTCGACGAAGCCAAGTCGATTTACTTGCCACTCGAGGCCGATGGAAAATTCCGCGATCTGCGGATCGACGTCGGTGCGCATCCGCAGTGGACCGGCCAGATTACCGGCCTGCGCATCGACCCAGGTGGCGGAGCGCGCGAGGGCGAGTTTGCGATCGACTACATTCATAGCGCCAAGTGACGGATCCGTCCTGTTGTGCGAATGTCACGGTCGCCTGTAGGTCGGGATTCTATCCCGACCAAGGTCGCCGTTAGTCTACTTAGGAATGTGGGAAGAATAACTTCCGTATTGTGGATGGGTGGCACTGGCTGAGCGAGCGCCGAAGACATTGCCAACAACGAGAAACGCTTACCGCGAACGGAGCCAGTGTGGAAGCAAACCCCCGCCGACCACTTCACGGATGGGCCACTGGAAGTGGAGTGTGAAAACACGCTTCAGCACTGGCTCCGCTCGCGATTGACGACTCGTCGTGATGGTTACGATTTGTGTGTTCGTTCAGGAAAGTGCCACCCGCCGCCGTGAGAAATGCCGAAATTATTGTTGAACCATTCCTTATGGGGCAAAACGTGAGCATTGTGAGACAAGTTCTAGCGACCAACGCTCGGCGGGTTGACCGAGCCGAGCGGTAGCTCACAATTGGCTCGAGGCCCTGCCTCGTTAGGGTCTCAACCTACTTCGTTTGCGGCCATCGACTGCGTTAACGTTGTAGTGTGTGAGATGTGCGCACGGTGTGCGCATATTTGTGACGCCGACGGCTCGATGGGGAACGAATGGGGGATGCGAATGCGGAATGCGGAATGTGCAATTCTGATTCCGCACTCCCTAATCGTTCTGGTCGTGCAACTCAGCCAAACCAGACTCGAGACGCACACTTTGGTGGTGTCCGCAGGCCGCGTTAAGATTCAGACTGGCCGATGGCAATCGCGCTTACGATTCTTCACGCCAACGGCGCGGCACAACGAAGCCCGGGGTCGCCGCGTGAGCGGCGCACCCCGGGTAGTCGGTCAACCATCACGCCGCGGTCGTGCCCGACGGTCGCCATCAGCCGGTACGTTGCCACGACCGCCATCACACCGCGCATGGCTTCGCACTGTGCGGCACCCACCATTTATGGTTGCGATTACCGGGCGCGGTTATGAACTGGGGAAAAGGCGTGCTGCCGCCAGATCTTTACCGCACCTGGTGTTTATGGTTTCCGATTGCAGTGGTCGAACCTGGCAGCGAACCGAGAAAATCGAGTTGGTGCTGAGAGGGCTTGTCGGCCGAAGATTAATTGGTACCCTTAGGAATCTATCTTGGGACTTGCCGGGTGAGAAGCCAGGCAAGCAAAGTCCTCCGGCGGGCGTTCACAGCCAGTTCGCCGTGCTGCGGGATTCATCTTAAGATGTGTTGCAATAACAACTTAGCCCCCCTAGCTCAACTGGCAGAGCATCTGACTCTTAATCAGAGGGTTGTTGGTTCGAGTCCAACGGGGGGCACTTTTGCCGCTTGCCGCCACGTCTGGCCGTTTGTCATCTAATGTGTTTACGGGTAACACGTTACGACAAGCGGCATCGTCGTTTCTTGGCGAGTCACTCTCGCCACTTCTCGCCGCTTCAGGCCATGTTTCGCCGCTCAACTGCTGGCGATTTGCTGGCATCAACTTTGCCGTAAGTCCTTGGCTGTCGTCGGTTCCCGTCGCCTGCAGTGCTTTTGGGTGGTTGCCAAACATGCCGGGGAGCTTCCCCACCGCGTCGGCCTCGTGACCAGGGAACATGTGCCCGTACGTATCCATCGTCAACGTGATGGCCGAGTGCCGCATGACGGTCTGAACTACCTTGGGATGCACCCCCGACATGGCCAGCCAGGCCCCGCATGTGTGGCGTAGCGCATGGAAGTCGAATTGTTCCCCTTCGTGGTTGGTTGCCAACAGGAAGTCCGACTCCTCGCGCCGCGATCGATCCCCGCACCGTGGGGTCCCTTTCAGCCAAGCCTTCCGGGCGTCCCGCAAGTCCTCCAGCATGATGGCCTGTGCCCGTTCCTGGTTGAAACCGCCAGAACCGGCCCCGATCAATGGGCAAGGCAATCGACTGAAATCCCTTCTCGGCGGCGAGGAGCATGGCATTTCGAACGGAATCTCGGATCGACCGCTCCGACGCCCGCCACAACATGTTGATCCCGGCGACGTGGATGATCCCCTTGAACGGCAGTCGGCCCGCCGAGGTCAGCACGGCCCCGCCCAACGGAATCGGACCATGTTTCGCGTAGTTCCTTGAAGGGACCAGTTCCGCCACGTTTCTTGATCGCCCCGGATACGCCCTGCGGCAGCAGCAGCCACCAGGGGATGATGTTCCGATTCCAGGCATTGACGATCACGTCAACGTCCTGGTCGAGCAGATCACCTTCAACGACGTGAATCTTCTGCGACATACAATCGGGACACGGAAGCACGAATACCGACTCGGCGCTGCCATCCGGCTTCACGATAGGAGTGTTCTCAAGAAACGCTTCACAGAGGGCCAGCGGGACAAGGTACTGCTTTTCACACTTGGGACACTGGAATAGCGGCATTGTGTCCTCCGTCAACGCAACGATGCCAATTGCTTATTGACTTCGCTCAAGTCGAATTCCTCAGCGTCAAATGCCCCGCCAACCCATTCCAACAGGTCGTCATGCTCCTTGTGCTTGGGGTCGTTGATTGCTTTCAGAAAATCGTCGTAGTTCCACGGTCCACCACAGTCTTCAGGCGGGCAAGCCCGTTTGCCCGCAGTGCATTGCGGGTACTTGGCACTCGGATCAGCGTCCAGGGTCTTCTCGATGGTGACGTGTGCTCCCAGTTGTCGCCAAAGTCGTAGGTGTAGCCGAAACTTCTTGATGCCTTCATCGACAAGCCGACTCAGCTTGATCGACCTGGAACTCATCATGTCGGGCTCACCCCATGGGTTCTCTCCGTACTGCTCACCGCCAATCTCGAAAGCCCATAGATGCGAAAAGTGCCATCCCATCGCAATCTGGATGATTTCGTGCAACTTGGTCAAGGAACAGTCTCGGACCTGCACTCGTCTCCAGATCGGTGGCCGTATTCCAGCAAGCGAGATCTTCAACTGGTAAACTGGGCCGGTCTTTCTTGGATCTCGCCATCGCATTCCTCCTCATCTCGCAGGCGGCGGAACAAGCATCATCTCAGTGATCAGTCCGAGCGACTGTGGCCAACGCCCTTCCCGCAGGCAAGACATCCACCGACTCGATTCCCAAGAGCTTGTCCAGCAGAGGGTCCAAGTACGTCGCTCGGATCGGTCCCCAACCTTCATCGTCCAAACCATGGGTATTGAAGATCAGCCAACCGGATTCCCTGGCCAGCAGCCTCTCGATCTCTCGGTCGATGGCGGCTTCGCAGTTACCGGGGCCAAAGCTCGTGCAGGTGAGCTTCACCTGTCCTTCATGCGGTAGGGGATTTATGGCCCCTCCACCAGTTCTGAACGCCCGTACCTGAGTCGCCAGCCACTCCTCCAGTTCCGGCGTCGAAGCGTTGTAGGCAAAGTTGTAGACCGCCTTTTTCGGGTCGAAGTCTTTCAGTTCCTTCGAGAACACATCCAGGCAACGGCGAATCAAGTCCTTTGACTCGCTCAGCGGAAGCTGGCGCAGGTTGGCGTGCTTGTAACTGTGCGGCATGATCTCGTGGCCTCGGGCCTGGAGTTCGTTCCAGAGACCAAAATCTCCCCGAGTTACGTCGGGGTAGTCTGGTGGCCGGAATTCGCTCAGGTGGGCCGAGGCCACCACGTTGATGCAGGCCGACAGCTTGTGCTTCTCGTAAATCTCCGCTGTCTTGATCGATGACTTCTTGAAGCCATCGTCGAAGCTGAGGGTCACGATGTGCCGCTTCTTCCCCGGAGCGTCGTCCGACGAAACGGTGTGTGACATAGCCAGAGACGCTGCTGTGGCACCGGTAGTCACCAGGAAATGACGACGGGACAGGTTCATTGTTCATCCTCCTTACAATTGTGCCGGTATTCGAAGGCATGGTCCTCACTGCCGATGGAGCTTCTCTCGTTCTCGCTCTTGGGCAACACAGTACACGCCTTTTCCCTCCAGAATCGGTTTGAAGCATAGATTGCAGGAGCCGCATTCCGACTTCGCTGTGTCGCCACTCTTCCAACGTGCGACAAGCCCCGGTTCCCTGATCAAGGGACGACTCAGCGAAACGAAATCTGCAACTCCGTCATGAATCAACTCTTCGGCCACCGAGTAGGACCGGATGCCACCCACCAAGATCAGCGGCACCTTGATTGTCTCTTTGTATCGCCGGGCAGCATCACGGTAGAAGACCTCCTTCTCTTCGCTTGGCAATCGCCCACGCCGCACCGGTTTGAATTGACTCGCCTCATCGGCGGTCCCGCCGCTCAACTCGATGGCGTCGATCCCAGCCTCTTCCAGCAGGTGGGCGATCTGAAGTGCTTCGTCAACGGTCAGGCCATCGTCGATGAAATCCTCGGAATTCATCTTGATCAAGACAGGAAAACCAGTTCCCAGCGTTGATTTGATCCGACCGAGGATGTCCAAGACGATCCGAGCACGACGCTCAACGGTTCCACCGAATTCATCGTGTCGTCTGTTGTAGTGGGGAGAAAGGAATTGCGACAGCAGATAGCCGTGCGCCGCATGGATTTGCACGCCATCGAAGTCTGCGGCTTTGGCCCTGGCAGCCCCAGCAACGAAGGCATCGACGGTCTGCTGAATCTGGGCAAGCGACATCTCCTTGCAGTGTGATCCGTCATCTCGGGGCAAACTGGATGGGCCAACCGCCTCCATCTTCGTCAGCGGCGTGGCAGCCTGAAGACCCGCATGAGCCAACTGCACAACAATCGTACTGCCGCCATCGTGGGCCGCCCTCGCCATCTGCGATAGACCGGGGATAGATTTGTCGTCGTGAATCCCAAGCTGCCATGGCCCCGCCTGACCCTCGGGGCTGACGAAAGCATGGCCCGACACGATCAATCCCACTTCTCCCTTGGCCAAGTCGCCGGTCAACTCCACGAGCCTCGACGTGCATGATCCGTCTTCGGCTGCCATGCCTTCCCAGGTGGCTGAACGCACAAAGCGATTCTTGATTCTCAAGGTGCCTATCGAACTCGGCTCAAACAGCTTTGGTGGCATGGCAGATGTCCTTGTCCAAATCGTGATTTTCCCTTGCTGCGGGAAGGCAACCAACCGTGATTCAGCGATCTTGGCCAATGCAATAGAGGTGCGAGTCCGTGCGGTAGATCAGATCATTGCCGGAAATGGCTGGTGAGGCCGTGATTCTCTCGCCCAGTTCATTTGTGGACAACAACTCGGGTGACGCCCCGGCCCGGACCACGAAAGTCGTCCCGTCATTGTTGCTCACATAGATGCGTCCGTCGCTGGCAATCGGACTGGCGTTGCAGTTGCCACCCAGGCGTTGCCGGTAGTGTTCGTGGCCGGTCTTGCCATCAAGGCAAGTCAAGCACTCCGTTGTCCATGAGGGCATAGAGCAGCCCACGATAGTACAGAAGCGACGGTTCCTGCGGCCCTGGTTTGTCGCTGACCCAGACCGGTTCCGGTGGCTTTCCATCGCCCTGAAGCCGAATGGCGTGGATCTGGCTTTGCCGCCACAGTTGCAGGAACACCATACCGTCACCATAGACGGGGCTGACGATGATCTCGCCGTTAAATGGCCCTTCACCTTCACCGTATTGCCACAACTCAGCGTGTGTACGGGCATCGAAGGCGGTCAGGCGGTTCTTCCCCGGCACCAGGATGTCGGTTTGCCCGTGGTGTTCAACGAGCAACGGGGTCGCATGGGCGGTGCCGATGGGACGGTCCTTCTTCCAGGCGATTTCGCCGGTCTGCTTGTCCAGTCCGATCAGGAAACATGGTCCCGTGTGATGGTCCCACGGAAACAGGATCGCATCATCCAGTACGACAGGACTCAAACAATATCCCCAGGCCATCTTGGGATCATCAAACATCGACAAGTAGCGGGTGACCCAGACCAATTTGCCATCGTGGGAATAGCGGGCGATGTCGGCATTGCCGAAAGCCACGTAGACGGCATCCTCGGTGACGGCGGGTGTGTTGACGGCAAGATTGGATTTCTGGTGCGTGGATTGGTTGACGCCAAAGCCGAAGTCATGCCGCCAAAGTTCCTGGCCGTCACGTCGGTCATAGCACAGGGTCAGGAGCGACTTCTTGCCGCCTTCTTCCACTTCCGACGTGACAAACACCCGATTTCCATAGACTACTGGCGAACTGGTTCCCCATCCTGGTAGTTGGACTGACCACCGGATGTTGTCCTGCTGGCTCCAGCGAACGGGGAGGTTTCGGCCATCGGCTACACCGTTGGCGTGCGGCCCCCGCCAGCAAAGCCAATCGCCATTGGCCGTTTCAATCTGATGAAGCAGGCGTCTTGGATAGTCCGTGTAAATCCGGTCGATGCCAAGCTTCAGCAGCCGAGCCATAGTGGCCTCATCATTGACCGTCCACGCTCCAGCCCGCAAACCCGCCTCATGGATCTGATCGATCTTCTCTTTGGTGACTGACGCTGTGGTGGAGCACGAGCGATTCGAAACCGTGCTGTTTGGCGATCCGAATGTCTTCGGCTACATCCGATTCACCACGGTCCCAGAAAACCGGTATTTCCGGGGCCAATCGCTTGACCTGCGACATGTACTGAAGACTGCCGTCGTTGAACCCGACCCATTTCTCCGCTCCCAATTTCCGCACGAGGTCGATGGCATCGGCCACACAGTCCATCTTTGGCTGAATGGAGACTCTGGTCTTCTTGCTGCGCCATCACGAGTCTCAGCGCCTCTTCCAGCAGTGGAATCGTGTGCTTCGGAACGGTCTCGATAGACTTGTTGTTTCGTTGACGGAAATCGGCGGCCACATCGACGGCCAGGAGTTGTTCGTAGGTGGATTCGGCCACAACGAGGTTTTTGTCACCTACCCGCTCCGTTGTTTCATCATGAATGACGACCAGTTTTCCGTCCTTGGTGCGCAAGACATCGAGTTCGAGCCAGTCGGCACCGGTGTCGATCCCGCTCTGGAATGCCGCCAGGGTATTCTCAGGGAACTCACCCGAGTTGCCCCGGTGGGCAGTAGCGCCGTTGTGCAGGAAGGAGTCGGTGGCTGGCTGACCGGCAGAAGCACCCACCACGAGGCACCAACACACACCGACCAGTAGCGCTGAAATAGGATTGTTACTCGGGATCTTCATCGCCATTCTCATTGTCACACCTGTCACAAGTCCCCGCCTTCCCGTGAATTCGCCATTATGGACTTGGAAGCAATTGGGAGGCAACTGTGGGGGAATAGGGCAAGGAGGTGATGGAAGCCTTCGAAGACATGCTGGAGTGACTGGAAACGCCGGTCCGCTTGGCACGCCCAAACCGAAACTGCTACCATGCACCTTCAACGAACAAACCAAACTCGGATCGTCGCCACTGTCCGTAATTGCTGATGCATCTGAGTTCTTTCAACCCACTCAGCCCTCAGAAGGAGACGATATGGCTAAATCAACCTGTCCCGTGACTCGTGCCGAATTCCTGCGTGATGCGCAGCCCGTTGAAGTGACTATCAACGGCATTCCCATGATTGCCGAAGTCAAGGAGTTCTCGACGGGTTCGCTGGGCTGGTATTTGAACGGCAAAGCCAACGTCAAAGTGGGTGACAAATCCGTCAGTGTGCAGATCGGCATGAACCTCACCATCGTTGGTTCCAAGGATCTGCCGAAGCGTTAGCAGGGATTAGTAGGGACGAAGAGTGGGCACAGGAGGCAGAACGTGCAGAACAAGCAGGGTAGCCCACTCCGATACGCACTTGATGATTGGCCACCCCTGAGCAGGACCGTTTTGCTGGGCCTTCAATGGGCGGCGATTGTCATTCCGTCGATCATTATCCTCGGGCACGTCATTGCCTCTCTTGAATTTGCCGAGCCCGTAAGTCAGACGCCCTACCTGCAAAAGCTGTTCATCGTGACCGCCGTGACGCTTGTGATCCAGGTGCTCTGGGGCCACCGGCTGCCGCTGATCGCAGGCCCAGCCACCGTGCTGTTGATCGGCGTTATCGCCAGTCAAGGCTTTTCCGCTGGTGACATCTATACATCGATCCTGATCGGCGGCGCACTGTTGGCAGTTCTCGCTCTCACCGGCCTCTTTGCTCAGGTTCGCAAGGTATTTACTGACCGAGTGATTTCCGCCGTCCTTCTCTTGATCGCATTCACTCTGACCCCGACAATTCTCAAGCTGTTGGTCGCTCAGGGTAGCGGCGTTGAACCACTACCCAACCTGGTGTTCGGCCTGCTTCTGCTGGCAGGAATGTTTGCCTTGCACCGCTGGTTGCCGGGCATCTGGAAAGCCACGCTCGTCGTCTGGACAATGCTGTTGGGCAGCTTGTTCTACTTGCTGATTTTCCCAGCAGCCAGCCACATGAGCTTCCACGCTCAGCCGTGGATGTCCTGTGGATTTCTCGTGAAGCTTGATTTCCAGCCGACATTGAACCTGGGCGTGCTGGTTTCCTTCCTCGTCTGCTACCTGGCACTGGCCATCAATGATCTGGGCTCCATTCAGTCCATGAATCGGCTGCTTGAGGTGCGGGACATGGACCGCAGGATCTTTCGTGGTATTACGGTGACCGGCATCTGCAACGTCCTGTCCGGGTGCCTGGGCATTATCGGGCCGGTTAATTACTCGCTGAGCCCCGGAGTCGTGATGTCCACCGGGTGCGCTTCGAGATTTACGTTGATCCCAGCCGCCATCGTCATCGGGATCGTGGGCTTTTCCCCGGCTGCCATTGCGTTTCTCGGAGGAGTGCCCTCGGTGATCGTTGGCTGTGTGATGCTCTACATCCTCACATCCCAAATTGCGGCTGGGCTATTGGTGGCGAATCAGAATCGAGTGTTCCAATTTGAGGATGGATTGGTGATCGGCTTGCCGGTACTTCTCGGGACAGTTATCGCCTTCCTTCCTACCGACGTGTTGGCGACATTTCCTGTCGTTCTCAGGCCGGTACTTGGAAATGGCTTCGTGGTGGGGACGGTAGGAGCGTTTCTACTGGACCGGACAATGTTCCGCCCATGATAGTGCCATGGTCATTTGGTGCCAGTTTCACCCCGCCTCCCAGTACCGCTGTTCCGCCTTCCAGTATTCGTAGATGTCTTCGTCCTCTGCGGGATCGTAACCGGCGAGATCATCACCGGCCACAATCGAAACGGTGGTGACTTCCGTCTTCAAGCCATCTGCGGTAGTCCACCTGCCGGAAAGGGCACGGATTTCGTGCTGTCGCTTTCTGATCTCCGGGTGCCGATCCAGCCATTTCTCAATAATCCACGTCACATCCGGCTCGCACACCTTGCGGTCGTACGTGAGTTTTCCGTGGATGGCCGGGATGATGGTGACTCGCTTCTTCCCCGCAGCTTTGGCCAATGATCTAACTCCAGTTGTGGAACCAGTAGCAGTAGTCATCCACCCACTGACGGTTCGGCTTCCCCTTCACGTTGTCCAATTCACCAAGGGGCACAGTGACGACCTGGCCCTCAAGTCGAGCCTCACAGAGAATGCCGTACTCATCGTCAATCATCGGTTCCTCGTCAGGATCGCCGAGGCCAATGACCTTGACTCGCTCCGGGTGGCCGTACTCTGCACCACATGTCGGCCTGAAACGGAAAAACAAGATGTTTCGCCAGATAGCGGTGGTAAGTTTCGAGCGTATCGTCGTCCACGGCGGGCAAAGGGTCGTTGCTGGTCAATGCGAATATCATTCTGATGCGGTCGTCCTGGTCTTTCGGCGACAGCGGCTTCGTGGTGATCTTGGTGGGCTGTTCGATATCCAGCGGGCCACCGGTGTCCGGTTCGAGATCGTCGCCGGTCAGTACGTATTCTTCCGCATCGAGACCATCGATCTCACAACGTTTCAGGAAGACAGGATGAATCGCCTCCAGTGTCTCCTTGCTCCAGCGAACGGTGAAGGTGTCCGACCCCTGAACGTCTTTCACCGTCCCCGCCCATCCGCCAAGCGGCATATCCGGGTAGTCCACGTCCATGAATCCGTGCTTCACACGCACCTTGTCGCCGATCTTGAACTTTCGACCAGAGTGACGATTTGATTTCTTCGCCATGTGTGGTATCGCCGAATGTCTGCTTCCTGTGGTCAGTCCCGTTCTATGCGTGCGGCAGTGTCGCTTTCATATCAGGGATTCCCGTCAGGAAGACGGCATCCTGTCGATGGTTGCAGTATGCCTTGAACACAAACTCATTCCAGTAGTGGGTGTCTAGGCCATACTTCAGCAGCTTGTGAAGTCGGGCTTGGTCGGTGGAAGCCTTACAGTGAAGCATTGTGCGCTTGAGAAACTCAATCCAGTCCGACTTGCTGAAATTGACCAGCACATATGGCGTTGTCATTGTCACCCAGAATTCTCCGAGTTCCGGGTCCAACGGCGGGACGACTCGCACATACCACAATTCTCCCTTCTTGCCGATATAGCCACTCGTGCAATGGCAGAGGAACTGCTTTTCGGTGATAAGTTCCATGAGTCGGACATGCGACCCGTCCTTGCCAAGGTGCTCGTAGATTCCCATCCGTGAACGATCCAGCGTCTTGAGCACATTCAACTGGTTCTCATCGAGTTGAATGATGTCGTTGGCGGCGATTTGGCACGAGGACAGAGTGTCGTTGCTGGTGCCGATGCGGAGGTCGTAAAGTGCCCACATCCAGAAGTAGCTGCCGGTCAACGGGCTCATGGGAGGACCGGCAGGCATATACTCGTCTTCGGCTCGCTCAACTACCTGAGCCCAAGCCTTCATCTCTGGCCAGTGCGCCACCACCTCGGCGAACTGCGATGACATTTGCTGAATGAAGGCGTAGACCGCATGAAGCGGAACGCATCCCTCCTTGATGAGCGTCGGAATGTCCTTGGCACCTCCGGGCAGCGGATCACCGGGACGCCGTTTGGGCGCTTTGGTGGGAAGGTGATGTGACTTCGACGCCAATTTCCGATGAAGGCGTTTTGCGACTTCGCCCATGACATCCCTTTCTGCGGCTAGATGTCGTCAATTTCCTGTGGGACGAGGTGAACCCGCAATTCTAGATCCTGCCCCTCTTCCTTCCAACCGATCTCGAACATTTCCCGGCGCTGGCTGAAATGCAAGTGTTCCAAAGCTACCAGCTTGATCGTTTCGCTGAACTCGAACTCGGCGAAATCGTAACAGACGACATCCTCGTGGTCTCGTCCATTACCACCCTCCTGTCTTGGATCTTCGAACGCTACCGGCCACACTTCCAGCACGTAGCACTCGCATCCATCGTCGTCGTAATAGTCATAGTGAGCACCGTGCAATCCCCAACACCCCGACACAGGGCAAATGATGGACTGGAGAACTTCTTCCAGCCTAGCGTTGATCGTGGCATCGTCGGGCTTCATGGTGTTGATCTCCATCATATCGTCGCTATTTCATGCGTCCCGCAGTCCGGTCCAGCCACAGGACCAGGATCGCTCCCTCGGCTGCCTTGGACATCCGAAACCGGTAACCCACGACCGCTTCATCGAGAGGCAGTCGCTCAGGCGGTTTGCCATCCCAGTGCTGAAGTAGGCCCGTCATTTTCTGGTACGTCCAATAGACAATCTTCTTTGTTCCCCGGCCCGGATCGTCAGGGCCGATCCCGTCATAGACAAAACCTGTATTGTCGAAGTAGTCGTTGTCGTGAACATTCACGAAGCCCTCGGTCATGCCCCAGGCCCAGAACAGTTTTTCCACACCTTCGCCCACAGCGACGACATGCCGCTGGAGCATCTCGGCTGCCTGTTGTCGCTCCGATTGAAGCGGGAGTGGATGCCCCTGATGATGCCGGGGACCACCGCTGTAGGCTCCCATTTCGGTGAACCAGATGGCGGTGTTCTCGAATCCGCACTGCTGAACATCCCTGCGGACTCGCTCAAGGGCCTTCGGCAGCTTCTTCGCCTCATCCAGGTGGCCGAACCAGTGCAGGTCGAGGATGTCGATGCCCTTTCCCCGCAACTCCCGAAGTATGGGCAACTGCTCGGTTTCGTAGATTCTTTCCCGGTAGTCGTCGAACGGGATCTCCAAGCCGCCGATCAGAACTCTGGCCGTGGGGTCGGCTTCTTTGACGGCTTGGCTGGTGATGCGCACGAGGTCGGGATAGCCTTCTCGACGCCGGGGCGGCTCGTTGTCCACCTGCCAATACTTGATCGGAGCCGCCAGGCCGGGCATGTCGTCCACGCCATCGCCGTCATAACGTTCGACGACGGCTCGCACCCAGCGTTGGTATTTCGCCACGTCCTTGGGGCGGTATGTCGTTCCCTCCGTATGCTGTGAGACATCGATCTCAGGTCGCTTCACCGCTTCGATGAGAGGCCGGTTTGGAACTTGAATCATGGCATCATGGCAGACGCAGAGATTTCGCATCTGCCTCATCTCTGGTGGTACAGCCCTGACATCCCGGTCGAACAAGTCCCAGACGTAATGGTCGCTTGAGACATCGGGTTGCCCCAGCACCCACATCAGGTACAACCCTGGCCGATGCCATCGGACGCCTATTTCTTCGGCGTAACCGAATCCGAAACCAGGTGCCAATGCCGGATGGAAGCCAAACGGCGAAGCATCGACCGACATGCTTGCCCGAGCAGGAAGTTCGCCCTCGATGATCCAGACTGGCTCCGGTGACACGTTGACCTCGACGCTTCCGTCCCTTGCGGGAAGCGACTGTGTGTGGAACTCGGGACGACCGATGATGTCACCTCGCTGTCCTATGGGAAGGGCTTCAACGACGGTGACGCTGGAGGCACTGGTTGACAGTCGGGCGAGTGTGCTTTGCGAGGAAGCTTCCTGAGCTTGGATGCCGGGGAGAAGCCCAAGCACGGCAAGCCCAAGAAAGCAGGCAAGCGTAGCGTCCATTGTTCGAATCATGATGGCCGAGTCCTCCTGAACAAGCTTCCATTTTTCCAGGTTTCCAGAATTTGAAAATCCCACATTCGTGGACGGGGCAGTCCTGCCTGCTGCCGGTTGAGATCCAGATGTGGCTGCTAGTTTCATTGTCGCAATTGCGAGATTGGAACCCGAACAACTGCCGTTGCGGTATTATCCTCCCGCTGGATTCATTTGTGCACGAGCAGATAATATGGCAGTCTTGCCAAGACTTGCCGATTGGAATCGCATGTCGGCAGCAGGCAGTTGGGAGCGGCTTTCTTGAGCGTTGCATTCTTTCGCATTCTTCGCCAAGTGTGGCGGGTAGCGGCTCCAGAAACCGTTGAAGTGGTCAATGTTGTAGCTTGTGGCTGCCTCCACGTCGAACGACAATGAGGTTGCCAGGATTGGGGGCCGCACCGGCGTGACTTTCAGCGGGAGCTTTGCATGAGTCCTGATTGGCTCGATCTGCTCTCTTTCTACGTGATGATTGCCTTGGCAATCGCTGCGGTGGTCGCTGCATTTGCCGTAATCGTCGCCGCCATCTTCTTCCTCGTGTATCGATTACCGCTTGCTCTTGTTCGGCGGCGTTTGATCCAGCCCCCACACTGCGACGGGAACGATAGCCCGGTAGGCCAAGTGGTCAGGATCGGCGACGAAAGAGGGCAACCATCATGAAGGTATTTGCCACGCTCGCAGGCGTTCTGGTTGGGCCGTTCATTGGGTTCTTCGTGACGTGGCTGCTTTACTCTGTGGTTGGCTCCCGCAGCAGTTGCATGTGGCAGTTCGAGGCCCTCGCTTGGTCGCTGTTCTTGGGCGTTCCCGTTGGGCTCCTTGCATTTGGCGTAATCGGCTTTCGGGTCGGTAAACGGCTGGACGAGAAGGCGAAGCCCAGGCTGCCTGACGAAGGGAGTCCGCTAGACCGTGAGCCGAAGATCGATTGTCCCGAGTGTGGGGCTCTGGCCGGGGTCAAGACGCATTTCGGCTGTATCGTAAACGATGTGGATTGGATTGCGACCTGCGGAGCTTGTGGTCACAGATGGGGGCCAGGAATGGAGAAATATTCCAGCTTACTGCCGTAGCCACGACACCGAGAGAGCTTCTTGCCAAAAGGGGCGATCATCGGTGCAAGCGGCGAAGGAGGTGTTCAATGATGAGGGCGATCCTCACCGTGCTCGGCGTCCTGATCGGGCCGTTCGCTGGATTCTACGGCTCGTATCCGGTCTTCCACGCCATCTACTACAAAGGCTGCATGACGGGGCTTGCAGTCCTGGGTATGTCGCTCACGGTAGGCGCTCCCCTTGGGGCAATCACATTCGCCGGGCTTGGCTTCTGGTTAGGTCACCGGCTCGACAGGAAGACGAAACAACGGCAGCTTGGCGACCAAGAGAATTCGGAGCTTGAGGAGTGATGTGGTGTGCCAAGAGGCACCGGCATCGCAACAGTGCGGGGCGCTTCCAGCGGGAGAGATGCCATGCTCTACAAGGTCGGCGTACTCGTGGTCAAAGGATACGTTCTGCTTCTAACCATGGCCGTAGGTGGGTTGTTCGGGGCGAATGTCTTCGGATTCTTCGCCTTACTCGTGACTTTCATTACTTCTGACCGCACACATGCCCCCGACACCACAATCACAACGTGGTGTGCGCACGGCGGGTGGTTCATTGGTGTCGGTGTTGCCCTTTTGGGAAGCATCATGCAGCGGCGAAAGGCGGCGAAGTCCCGTTCCCGTCACGCTGAACAGCATCACACGAGGCAGGGATGGCCCGCCGCCAAGGGGAGACTGGAGAGTGCGGGCGAGCCCATGGGAGTTCTTTCCTCGACCTTCTGGGGTGGCCTGATCGGCGGCATCGGTGGCTTCGTGCTCGGCATGTCCTTCTTGCTACTCTTTTTCTCAATCACCTACAGCCCGTTCTCGCCCAGGGATTGGGTCAAGTCCGTCCACGTCGAGCGGCACGAAACCGGTTCGACCGAAGAGGGGTACGGGATGACGACGAACCACCCCGTGGCAATCTATGCCGTCTTTGTGCCGCCTGCTTTGGGCGTCGTCTCCGGTGGTCTTGCCTGTGGTGTCACTGCGCTGATGGGGAAAGGACCGAGAAGAATAAGGTAGCAGTCGGGAACGGAGTGGTGGCGACGTTTTTTCCAAGCCACCAACAGAATGTCAATATTCCTCGATCTTCGGAGATCTCTACCCACAGGACTCTTAATCAGAGGGTTGTTGGTTCGAGTCCAACGGGGGGCACTTTTTTAAAGCTTTAAACTGTAATGGTTTAGGGCTTTCTATTTTGCGCCCATTTCTGCGACACCGAGTGTCTGCAACACTTCTTGCAGGACTTTGGGCGGACGACAGGACTTTGGGCGGACGGTGGGGAGATGTAGAATTGCCGCTGGTTCGGCGTGCTCGCTCGGCCCCCAATCGGCTCCCCATCTTGGCCTTCATTGCTGATGCGCCAAGGCTGAAGCGAGATGATGAAGAATCAAGAAGATGCGTTCATCGAAGAGCAGGGAAACAGCGATTCACTGTCGTCCACAATTCCACATTTCCAGCAATCTGGAACCTGGATTCCCGCCTCACTCATCCCGCCGCACGTAGAGACTGTCGCTCACAAGGGGAGCGTCCTGCCCAGCCAAACGGCGGTAAGGACTTTGCCTAGTCCCGACCTGAAGATGTTCATCAAAATGCCAACTGGGCACGTTGATCCGGACAATCACATACCTCTGGTTTGTCGGGAGCGATCTTTCTGATCCAAGATGTCAGGATGCCCAGAAATTCGACAGGCTGAGAGGCATTGCATGCTACGACTGCGGCAACACGGACAATGTGTTAGAATGGGTGTCGAATGAATGTGTTCTTCCGACAGATGAGGCGGAAATCAACTTGATACGTTCGTGTGTCAGTTTACTGCTCGTCTTCGTCCTGCTTGTCACTGGGCGCATCTGCCTGCCCGCCGAGACAGGCCACGCCCTGGCACGCCTAGAGCGTTCATTCTGGCTTCACACCTCGCTCGCAGCCAAAGCACAAAAAGGCTACTGGGGACAGAATCTCCCGGCATCTCCCACTCCATCGGAGCAAGACATCCAGAACGCCGCCAAACTGCTGACGGACACCTATGCCGCCAATCGACTGTATCTGGTCTTTCACAACGAAATTCCCCTGGCCGATAGCGAGCAGGTGTTTCGCTGGTGGCGTCAGCACTGCCCAGAGCACGTACAACTTGTTCCCACGCTCGTCCTACGGATGTACGACAGCAAACAGACTCCGGTCTTCACACCGGACGAGCTTCGCCGACTCGTTGAATTCTTCAGGCGGTCGGTCAACGCCGAGCAACTCGCCGTTTACGATGTCTATCCTAAACGGGACCAAGGCGAAGCATTGAAGCTGTTGGCTGAACAGTATCCAAAGGGATTGATCCGGGTTGGCATCCAGCCCGACGAGCAGATCGAGCTGCCCTACGTCGCCGCCGTTCAGGACACATGGAGCGGTTTCTGCCACGGCAAAACCAATGCCGATTGGCTGGACCGGGGCTTCGGTGCCGAGACGTTGCGAAATTGGGTCGAGGATCGCAACCGGCAAAGCCATCCGGTCAGTTGGGATCTGATTGTGGTGGCGTGGGACTATTCGGCAACCGAGCGAGGTGGCTACCCTGGGTACGATGATGCCAGAAAGAACATGCCGCTGCCTGCTGGACGGAATCGGCTTGCAGCGGACGAAATGCTGCGCATAGGTAAGGTCGGCAGTGTGGGAGGATTCAGCAGCGACCTGTTCATCCTCCAGGCCAATTCGGCGAACCCAGCCCACGACGGCCTGAAGGGCAGTTTCTACGAGACACTCAAACGGGGTGAGGTATATCGGGGTTACTACTCCGAGCCGTTCCGGGAGATCGCCGCCATCTACAAGGATCTGAGCGATGGTCAGCCACCTGGAAGAAACTGAAGGTTGAGCCGCAGGTGATTGTGCAGCGGTTTGGCTCTCAGTTTCCACCACCCGCATCACGAAATGAACTCGTGCAGTGGTTCACCAGATGCGTTGGGAACGACCCGGAACTCGATATGGTTCCCGCCTTGGCGTCCGAGCGACTCGGGCTGATGAGCAGGCAGCCTTCCATCGAACTCATCTGATCGGTGGCCCAGCCGAAAAGCTCTTGCAGCGACACTTTCTTCACTTCCCCCTTCTGCAAGACTATCTGAACGACTTGCTCCTTGTAGCGAGTGATCTTGCCGTCGAGAGCCGTGGGAAAGGCCAGCAGGTTGGCCGATTCAATCTTATCCACCTGCGATTGCTTCCCAATCTCCGTCACCGCTGTTTGGAGCGGTGTGTCGAGGAAATCGACACTGATCTGCTGTTCCAGTTTCGTGGCGCAGCGCCAGGTGCTGAGGCGGATCGAGGATAAAGGTCTGCCGAGCATGTTTGCGCAGCGCAGCCAGCAGGCCTTGTACTTGACGCTGCACAGGGTCCGTTTGGCGGATGAACATGACATCTCCCAGGAATTTCACGGCCCCGTCTCCCCCCACGTCTTCCCAGCTCTCCGGGGCAACGGTGCCCGTAATAACGTCCGCCAGGTCATTCAGCTCGTAACCGCCATCGAGCAAGTCGCCGACATTGTAGGGGAGTGTCTTCCGACGCGCATCGGCCACTGCCGCCGATGTGATGTGCAGTATGTTGTCTTCGAAGTACCAAGCCAGGCCCAGGATGCGCAAGCGATTGAGCAGCAGATAGAGCGGCGCTTCATGGAGCCGGTCCGATACGGGCTCAACCAGGGAGATCTCACTCTCCGCGAGCGCGCTGGTTTCCAGTAGCACTGTCAGCTTCTGTTCGGTCCGCAGCCACTCCAACACGTCGCCCAACGATGCGTTTGTGAATTGCACCGTCGCGGTGACGGCCAGCGGGGCAGGCACGAGGGTGGCCGGATCGATCGTCTTCGGTTCGTCCGCGACGACGGCACCGCCGGTGCCGCAGGCTCGGCCGCCTCCTGCGCTGCGGCACGCATCGCTGCATGACAAGTGATGAGAAGCAGGACAGCCAGCACTGACAAACACTGGGGACTTCGCATGATGTACTCCTCGAGATTGGCAACCTTGCGTGGCCCGTCCGCTGGTTGTTCGAGCGTTTACCCGCACCCCATGACACTGTGTGTAGTTGAGCCTGCCGCCGCAGGCCGCTCAAATAAACATTTTGAATCAGAAGCTGGCCGACTCTGCGCCAGAGTCTGCAGCCTCCGTTTCGGTCAGCCCACCACTTTCCGTGAGAGTGACGCACCAGATATCCGCATTACCTTCGCCGCCAACTCTGCTGCTGGAAAAATACAGGACCTTGCCGTTTCGGTGACTTCTCGGATACTCTTCGAGTGCATCCGAATTGATTGGTGACGGCAGTCTTGCCGGCGGACCAAACAGATCGTCCATGCTCGATCGACTGCTTGAATAGAGGTCTCCTTCGCGGCCGAAGAACATCGTCTTTGCGTCCTCAGACAGATGGGGGCTGTAGGAGCTGATCCCGTCGAACGAGGCGATACCGAAGTTCCGTGGGTTGCCAAACTCGTTCCCGCTGTCCAATCGTGTCGCCATCCAGAGTTCGCAGTACCCGGTATACCCAGGGGAAACCGGAGGGAGTGTCGGCGGGTCGGTAGCTGGCCAGTTGTGGTCCCGCTGGGATATACCCAGGGGAAACCAGACTCAAAGTGAAGCGGGAAGTGAGATGTTCGGAAGTTGTAGCTGAGACCGCCGTAGCTGAGACCGCCAAGGGCTCAGCAGCAGCTCAGACCGCCGTAGCTGAGACCGCCAAGGGCTCAGCAGCAGCTCAGACCGCCGTAGCTGAGACCGCCAAGGGCTCAGCAGCAGCGGCGACAGATGTTCCATCGCCACTGGTGTGAAGGACAAGGAGATGGGGTGCCAAATAGATAAGTCGGCAGAGGAGATCTTTTTGTCATCCGATTTTTTTGTCCTTCATCTGCCCCGTCTAAGGACTCTGCCACCATCTCGAGATTATTCGCAACTTTCGATTGTCAGTGCAGAACCTTCCCCAGCCGTTTCTAGCCGCAACTCCAGGTCGGCGAGTCCCAAATTCCCATTCTCGGAATCATCATCCCCAGAACTCGTGACAATGGCACACGAATGAGACACACTCGAAGGCAAATTATTTCCCCCGACAAGAGGGTGGTTGGCCATCGGTACGAAGCCACTCGTTAGGCGCTCAGGGGCCCACACCTGTACGCCGTCAATTTGATTCACGAGGTCGGAAGAAATCGGCCAAGATCGCGCTGCCAAAGTGATCCAACTGCGATTCGCTTCGCGCAGGCGGTGATCGCGACCGAAGCAGGTAACGGCAGCAAGCCGGCCCGGTCAGGGCGTGACCTGGTGGACATAGCGAATCGCATATTGTGCCGTGGGGTGGGCGACTCACGCGGATTCTGCGTTGGAGACCGCGACCTCGCAGTCCGAGCAATCGGTCCACCATGATGGGGCAGTAGCGGGAGCGGCTATATCACCGGGCCGGTCGTGTTTCTTTTTCACTTGAAGCCCGGCTCCGGTGCATGCGTTGATTCGAGAAACGTTGCCCGTGTACCTGGTCTATTTGCTAACGCGGCGCCATACGTCATGCTGTTCACCCAGCTTCTGTCCGCCAACGCTTAATGGCCCCGTCCAAGTTTGCGAATTGCCATTTTCGGTAATCGTAATCGTACTGATAGATTCATACCTCGTTCCATCTGGGTTGCTTCCGGCAGCCTTGTAGACCCACTTTTTATTGTTCCTGTAATATACGCTTTGATGTACACCGCCACTGGAGTTGACATAGTTTTCCCGATAACAACAAGGCAAGCGACCACGAAAGTCAGGATCAGCAAGTGCCGGATGGAATATTGAATTCGACAAGGTGAGGCAGTGGTTGAAGACTCCATTCGCACAACTACTCTATAGAAACGAACGATCAACATCAAAATGGCCACGAGTGCGACACCCACGGCCATACCAACAAAGACCTCGAAACGAAGGTCGCCTGTGGCAATTCCCCCCAGAAGGTAAAGATAGCCTACACTGAGAATGACTCCGACAAGCCTTCTCGGCCAACCCGCTGTGCCGAGTCCTCCCCAGGTTCCTAGCAGATTTACTTGACTGAACACAATGCCGATATAGACCGCTCTCCGCAACAAATAACCACCACCATGAGGATATATCACGAAGGCCCCCATCAATCCCCAGAGTATATGGCCGAAAACCAGCCAGAGGATTTTCGGGCAGGGGTAGGTGGGAGCGAAAGGTTGTTTGTCGGGCAACATGCTGGGGTCATAACTGCTAGATTCTCACCGGAGGCTTGGGCAATTGCGTTGCAGCTTCACCAGTTAACACGTATTCTTCTCCATCGAGACCATCGATCTCGCAGCGTTTCAAGAAGACCGGATGGATCGCCTCCAATGTCCTTTTGCTCCATCGGACGGTGCAGGTGTCCGACCCCTGAACATCAGTGACGGTCCCAGCCCATCCGCCAAGCGGCGTATCCGGGTAGTCCACGTCCATGAAACCGTGTTTGACACGCATCTTGTCGCCAATCTTGTACTTCGGTGCAAACTCTGAGTGTGACTTCTTTGCCATGGTTGCTGCCAGGAAGTTTTGGCTTCGATTATTCAGTCCGTAATGGCGCGGATCATCACGTGCGTTTTTTGTAGGGCTTTTCTTTCGCCCGTGTGAGGACGATTTCCGATTCGTCCCCGTGGTGGATGAAGAGCATCCCTCTCAGCTCATCCCCATCGAGGACCATCCATCCACGCCCTTGGGCTGCTTCCATTTCGTCGTGGCCGTCCCAGCTGAACTCGACTGCGGACTTGCTGTCCCTTTCGCCCAGGCGGTAGTCGATCTGCCCCTGGACATATCCGAACTGGAAGTCGCCGGAATCTCGGGCATCGAACTCAAAGTAACCTGGCACTTCGGCGTCAATGTAGTCTCGATCCCACTGGTCCATCGAGTCGATGAGCCATCGCCCAGTGACCCACTTCTTGGGCTTCGATTTCGCCATGTATGAAATCCTATGCGTGCGGCAGTGTCGCTTCCATATCGAGGATGCCGGTGAGAAAGACGGCATCCTGTTGATGGTGATGATACGCCTTGAACACAAACTCGTTCCAGTAGTGGGTATCTAACCCGTACTTCAGCAACTTGTGAAGCCGAGATTGGTCGGTGGAGCCGTCGCAGTGAAGTGTTGTCCGCTGCAGAAAAGCAACCCAATCCGGCGTACTGAAATCGATCAGCACATACGGGGTTGTCATCGTGATCCAGTAGTCCCCAAGATCCGAGTCCAAGGGGGGGACGACTCGGACGTACCACAGTTCACCCTTTTTGCCGACATAACCACTCGTGCAGTGGCAGAGGAACTGCTTGTCGGTGATGAGTTCCTTGAGCCGGATGTACGGTCCGTCCTTGCCGAGGTGTTCATAGATCCCCATCCGTGAGCAATCCAGCTTCTTCAGCACACTCAACTGATTCTCATCGAGTTGAATGATGTCGTTGGCGGCGATTTGACACGAGGATAGAGTGTCGGTGCTTTTGCCGATGCGTAGGTCGTAAAGCGCCCACATCCAGAAATAGCTGCCGGTCAGCGGGCTCATGGGAGGGCCAGTGGGCATATACTCTTCTTCCGCTCGCTCGACGACCTGAGCCCATGCCTTCATCTCAGGCCAATGCGCCACCGCCTCAGCGAACTGCGATGTCATTTGCTGGATGAATGCGTAGACCGCATGGAGTGGGTCACATCCCTCCTTGATCAGCGCCCGAATGTCCTTAGCACCACTCGGCAACGGCTCGCCAGGACGCCGCTTGGGTGCTTTGGTCGGGAGGTGATGTGATTTCGATGCCAGTTTCCGATGGAGCCGTTTTGCGATCTCGCCCATGACATCCCTTTCTGCGGTTAGCTTTCGTCGATTTCCTGAGGGACAAGGTGAACCCGCAATTCTAAATCCAATCCCATTTCCTTCCAACCGATTTCGAAGATTCCCCGGCGCTGGCTGAAATGCAGGTGCTCCAACGAAACAAGATTGATCGTTTCACTGAACTCGAATTCGGTGAATTCATAGCAGATGACATCTTCTCTGTCCTTCCCATTACCTCCGTCCTGAGACGGCTCCTCAAAGGCTACTGGCCAGACTTCCAGCACGTCACATTCGCAGCGGCCCTCGACTGTGCGTTTCCCGACTTCCCTTTAGCCTTCTTCGGTTCCTCGATTCGTGCTTTCGGTTGGTCATCGAGTGACGTAATGATCCACCGCGTCGCAGATTGCGTCGACCGTATTCGGTTGGTCGATGCCGTGCAGCACAAGGTTGGCCAGGGCGATGGGGTAAATCAGGTTCTCCTTCTCGCGGCCGAAGAACGTGTCGTGCCGCTTGTTCCGATCTTCGAGTTTCAACGGAATACGCTTTCCGTCAAAGTCTATTCACAAGATCGCTGAACGGTCGAAGTGGCCAGGGCCGTCCACCGAATCTCTGCCAATCCAAAGACGTACAGGACGTAAGCCAGCTTCTGAGCGGGCATGATCCCGCACTGAGACATGTCATAGGGCGTTGCACTGGCCAAGCGGAGCCGCGTGCAATCGGAGTCACCAGATGGTGCCGTTTCGCTGTCTTGCCAAGTCTCCATCGATGGCTGAATAGCCGAGGTCGAACCACGGGGCGTGCAGGTCACGGTATGGACCATCGGGCCTGTCGCTGACGGCCAGAGCGATCAACAGTCGAGGTGGATCGCTGGCTTGGTTCATGGCACTATAGGTCATGTAGAACTTGCCTCGTCTGCCTTTCGTCTCGCGGCCCACACGAACCACCGTGGACTTGCTTGGGGCCTGTGATTCGGCCTGGCAGGTGCAAGTCTTCTTGAGTTGCTTGCACTTGGGACAAAGCAGTTTTCGCCAGTCGTCCTGTCCCATCGTAGGATCACCTCTTCTTGCCGATTGTCGTCAAAATTCGGGCCTTGTCCATCTTTTTCCGCAGGTGGGCAAACTTCGTCGCCGCATCGGTGCGATAGTGACACGTTACTTCATTGCCAAGCGTGAGCCGCGCCGCTGCCTACGGCTTCCAAAAGGCCACGACTTCCCAATCGTGGGGTCGTTCGGTATATTGGTGCGCCAGGGACGCCGTCAAGAATGCCCCGATGCCCACGAGACAGCTGTTGCTTGCGGGGCATTGAACATCGTTATTCCCCAGCGTTTTGTGCGGTTGCTCAGTGGCTAGAGAGTTGTCAGTATTCTTCAGCGTCGTGGTCCAACATGTGATTGACAAAGACGCGGGCGGAACGAAAAGTGAATCCGACATCCGATTCCAAGACCGAGCCCTACAACGTCGAGCAGATCCGCACTTATTGTCGACTGGAAGTGAAACCAGATCTGGCGGACATGCAATGGGACCGGTTGGAGGAAGCAACACGCTCGACGATCGAGACGATCAAGTCCACTCACCGTTCGCAACTTCTGGTCGACCTTTCCCACTTGCCGACGATCCGTAGCGGCACCGTAGCCTCACTGGTGCGGATCTGGAAGTCCTTGAACAAAAAGTCTCGCCGCTTCGTGGTTGTCAGTCCTCATGATCGCGTGCGAAAGGAATTAGAGTCAGCCGGACTTCAAAAACTGTGGACGATCGTGGCAACAGGGAAGAAGCGGCCTACGAATTGGGAGTTTCGCGACGTGCCGAACGGGAAGAGCGTGAGCTACGCATACTCGCCCTCGCCGCATTTCCCTGCTCTCTTCTCGCAGTTCTGGCTACGGTGATGATGTTTCGTGACAGTAAGGAGGCCATTCAAGTCAACGCACAGCTTGCGGCTTTGTTGCTGGGTGCGGTGTCGCTGACGGTTGGAATCGTCTCGGTGCTAAAAGACGCTGGATTCCGCCGCATGCTGTCCGCGCTGGCGATTGTGGTTAGCCTGTTCGCTCTGTCCACGTTATTCTTCGAAAGAAACCCGATAAGTTTTCGTTCTTCGGCCGAACCCTCCCGCGAGATTGAATCGGAATGAGCGTGTCGAGGATCCCGAACACGGCTCTCGCAGCCGAGTTGACAGAATTACTGAGCGTCGTTGATCCCTACTCCGTCGCCGACGTGCTGTTGAAGCGGGCGTTCGACCACCGAGCAACAGACGTACACCTGGATCCGACGCCCGTCGGCGTACGAGTTCGGTTTCGTGTGGATGGCCGACTGCAAGACATCATTCCCATACCAGCCGCAGCGGGAAGTAACTTGCTGTCACGCATCAAGATCACAGCGGGGATGGACATAACAGAGCGCCGAGTTCCGCAAGACGGACACATTTCGGCTCAACAGTTCGACGGGATTTCCCGTGACATTCGAGTGAGCAGTCTCCCGACCATCTACGGCGAGCGGCTGACATTGCGCATGATGCCGGATTCGGAAGAGTTTACGCGGTTAGAGGATCTGGGATTCTTCGACGATCAGCTGGCCGTGGTGCGGAGCTTATTGAAGTGTCCTTACGGTCTTGCTCCTGATTGTCGGTCCGGTTGGTGCCGGAAAGAGCACGACACTTTACAGTCTACTGAAAGAATTGAATTCGGCAGATCGCAGCTTGATCACCATCGAAGATCCGGTTGAGCGGCTGCTGCCCGGAGCCAATCAGATTCAAGTACAAGGCAAAACAGGGCTTACATTCGCTGCGGCACTTCGCGGTGTGTTGCGACAGGATCCCGACATTCTGGGTATCGGGGAAATTCGAGACGCCGAAACCGCCGCGATCGCTTGCCAAGCTGCGATGACCGGCGTTTTGGTCTTGTCGACCCTGCACGCTGGGAGTGCGGCTTCCGCGCTGGCGGTCCTGAGGCAATTTGGCGTGCATTCAACGCTCCTCGGCGATGGAATACGAGGCATTGTATCGCAGCGCCTTGTGCGTCGCGTGAGTGTTGACTCGCGCGAGGAGTACATACCCGCTGACGAGGCGATCGAAAGACTTGGACTGCAGTGCGGCCAGAACGTTGTGCGTGGCATCCCTGTCGACAGTAACTTTCGGACTGGATACTCGGGGCGAATTGGCATCTTCGAGACACTTCGAGCTTCGTCTGCTGTGCGAGATGCAATCGACCGACATGCGTCGACGGAGGAGATCCGGCAGATCGCCATCAGTGAGGGTATGGCAACATTGGAAGATAGCGCGCGACGGCACGTGCAGGAGAAGACAACGTCGCTCGAAGAACTAGAGCGGATCCTGTTGGACATGCAACTGCATTACTGACAAAGCTATGGCGGCCGTAATTCTTGACGTGTCAACGGAGCCCTAGGGCGCACCGGTCGAGTGACCAACGCGTGCAGGGGCACCTGCGGCGGCGACGACAATGGCGAGAACAATCATCGCAGTATTCCTGTTTCCCTCGGCCATTCTTCGTCCCCTGGCTGTCGATTCACCCGTCTCAAACCTTGACAATGAGATGGCACCAGACGCTACAAAACAGAAACAACTTTCCACATTCACCAGCGACACTACGACCTACAGTGGATACCCCTTCGCCACGGTCTCAGTGTTCCTTGCCAGATCCAGCACTCGCCAGCAGTACCAACTTGCCACCGAGGCAAACGGTCGCCAGGGAATAGCAATTGTCAAGCTGGTCTTCTTATCGGGCAAGTCGTCCAGTCGATAACGATCACGAATGGCGGTCCTTACGCCCAGGTCGTCATGCGGGAACACGTCAGGACGACCCACAGAGAATATCAGAAACATCTGAGCGGTCCAGCGTCCGATTCCTTTGACCTGAGTAAGTGTCTCCACCACTCGCTCATCCGACAACCTCCCGATCCCCCGCAGGTCCACCGTGCCATTATTTACTTTGCACGAAAGATCAGCGATGTAGGACGCCTTCTGTTGCGACAACCCGACCAACCGCAATTGTGCGAGGGTGAATCGGGCGAGGTTGGCTGGTGTCAGCCCATCAGGACCAGCCAATTCCAGCAACCGCTTGCGAATCGCTCGGGCAGCAATGGTGGAGATTTGCTGGGATACGATGGACCGCACGAGCATAGCGAACCGGTCCCGTTCGAAGCGGAGTGTATATGGTCCCACGTCATCGACGATGGATTTCATCACGGGGTCGGAAGCCCGAAGATGACGTCGAGCGGTTTGGATTTGGCTGAGAGTTAGTCTCACAGGTTCGTCACACCTTCATCTTCTGCAAAATGAATAGTAGTACGATTGCCCCCACCGTTGCCGTGATGAGACTCCCAACCAATCCGATGGCTGCAAATCCCACGAGGCGGAACAATAATCCGCCCAGGACAGCACCGATGACGCCAATCACCAGGTTGCCAAGAAGGCCGAAGCTCTGGCCCTTCATGATCTTGCCCGCCAGCCATCCTGCGGCCAGCCCAATCAACAGAAAGTAGATCAGATCAAGCATTGGATTTTTCCTCGTCATATCCACTCGGTCTTCGTTCCACTAGCCAAGATTGTAGTCCTCCAGCCCCAACACGAACAACAACTCTCCGGCTCTGTCAGGTGCGACTGAAGGCCGAGGTGCGCGATGGAGCAGCCGAGCCGAAGACATTATATGTCGGTCTTGGTGGCGCACCCTGGGGACGCGGTCACCACTAGTCTTCACCACTTCGTGGTGGAACCTGGTGGCCTCTCAGTCAGTCAGACCGTCCGCTGGTCTGCGGGACGGTTCTCGGCAAGATTAGTGATTTGTAGTTACGTTAAAGACATATTCAAGTGATCGACATGTGATAGGATGATCAAATCGCAAGGTGTGTCGCGGAAACCCAAGGATCGTGTGTAAGTGGAGGAAGCGTTTATGTTCCGATTCTTTGCCTCTCAACTCCTGCTGGTTTCTGGTATCGCGGCTGGTCTTCTACTCTGCGGGGGAGTGGACGCGCAAGCTGACGAGCCACAACTCGTGCTCGTGGGCGTTGCGACGGTGGATATTACGCCGGCACAGCCCGTACGCATGTACGGGTATGCCTCGCGCAAAAACGAATCCGAGGGCATTGCCGGCCGGCTGAATGCGAAAGCGCTCGCGATTGGCGGCCGGCCAGGCAATGAACTGGCAGTTCTACTCACCGTCGACTGTGGCGCCGTGCCCGCCGACGTGCGGGAGGAAGTGTTTCGTCGTGTGCAGGCTCAAACGTCGTTAAGACCGGAACGCTTCATGTTGTGCAATTCCCACAACCACTCGGGCCCCAATCTGAAGGGCATGGCTTCCATGAGCGGCGTGGAACACGAGCACCTTTCCACATACGCCCGGTTGCTCACGGATCGTTTGGAGAAAGTGGTTTTGGACGCGGTCGCCGCCCGCCAGCCCGGTCGTCTCTCCTGGACGCAGGGCTCTGTCGGTTTTGCGGCGAATCGCCGAGTTCTGACCGACGGTAAATGGACCGGGTTCGGCGCCGCTGCCGACGCACCGGTCGACCACAGCTTGCCGCTGTTGCGGGTCACGGATGCCAACGATCAGCTCGTCGCCGTTGTCGTCAACTATGCCTGTCACTGCACCACCCTGCGTGGCGACTTCCAGCAAATCCACGGCGACTGGGCGGCCTGCGCCAGGAATATATCGAGGCCGAGCACCCTGGCGCGGTGGCCCTGGTGACCATCGGCTGCGGCGCTGACTCCGACCCTTGCCCGCACGGCACGGTCGACTTATGTGAACAACACGGCCGAGCGCTGGCCGATGAGGTGAAGCGTTTGCTCCAGGGCGAGTTCAAAGCCGTCGCACCCATCCTCGTTGCCCGCAGTGAACCATTGGAGGTCGCCTACGTGCAACCACCCTCGCTGCAAGAACTCGGGGAACGTGTGGACGGATCGTGGGCCCTGGACAGTCTCAAAGGCCAGCTCGAACGGGGTGAACAGCCGCCGACGTCACGGTCATTGCAAATCGCCACCTGGGTGTTCGGCGACGACTTGGCCATGGTGTTTCTCTCGGACGAAATCGTCGTCGATTACGCGCTGCGCATGAAACGCGAGCTGGACGGAAGCCGGTTGTGGATCAACGCCTACACCAACGATGTTTCCTATTACGTCGCGTCAGAGCGCGTGTTGAAAGAAGGTGGCTATGAAGCGCACAATTCGCTCAGTAACCTGATCTCCTATGGAGCCCCGGAAACCGTGCAGCCACCCCTTGAGGATCGCATTGTCCAGCGAGTTCGATCGCTCTTGCCGGCGGAGTTCGCGAAGAAATAGTGCGCTCCTGAGTCAGCCGACGTACGAGCTGGGCCAGGGTCTGTTTAACCGCTACTCCCGGAGCAGCAATCGGGAGAACGCCGTGGAAATGTCCACAAGGATTTTCCGATTGGTGCGCAGGGATGCGCGCTGCGGGCGGGACGGTTGAGGCGTCCATGTATGTTCCAACGCGCATGTGCTCGAGCCACTGGGGCCGGTCGGTAGCGGTCAGGAATTGGGATTTTGGCCGCTCGCGCGCATCCCTGCGCCTCGCGTCCGGTGGCGAGTCTGGGCGAAGTAGTACATCGATTTCCGGACGCGCGGCTGCGGGATCGCGGTTAAACAGGTCACGTCGCGCGGAGCCACAGATTGGGAGCGATTCAGCTGCCAATAGAGACGGCGCTGACTACCGCTCGTCATCGCGGAGGGGAAGCGAAGCAACGCTGCTCAGTTCTCCACCGTGACGCTGCCGACCGCCCCTGGCAATTCGTAAATGATTGGTGACTTGGACGCGATCACCTGCTGCGGGTCCTGGTTGGTGGCCTGTAAAACTGTCCGCTTGCCGTTGGGGCGTACGACGTAGGCGTCGCCCGCGGGACGTGCGACCTGCAGACTCCGATCGCCCCCCTCGCTCCACACGATCAGCAGCGACCGTTCCCCGCTGGCGAACTCGTAGGCATACACGTCCTTTCCCGCATCCCATCGCTTTACGAATTCGGCCCCCTCCATCGCCTTGGTCAGGGCGGCAAACGCGAACAGCGCAGGACGCGCGAAGCCGTCGTGGTCAACGATGCCCGTCGCGGCGATACGGTCGGTCTCCAGCGGATACGGCCACCTGTAACAGTGCCACATGACCACCGAAATGCCGCTGGCCAACAAATTCGCATGGCGTTTGAAGATGTACTCAGCCTGGTTGCGGTCGTCCGGGTCGAGCATTCCTACTTGCGTTGTTTCGGTGACCCAGACAGGTTTTTGCGCGTCATACTGCTTGCATGTCGCATGGATGTAGTCCAGCATCGACTGGGTCGCGGCGAGGTCCTGGTAGAAGTGGAAATCATACACGTCGCAGTACTTTGGCAAGCCGGCCTGCAGTGATTCTGCCCAACCTTCCGGGCGGCATTGCAGTTCCGTGATGCTTCCCCCCACGACAACGCACTGGGGGTCCGCGGCCTTGGCGGCTGCATAGCCGATCCGCTGGGACTCGACGAAGGTTCCGGGCCCATCCTTGTGGAAGATGTCGAACTCGTTGCCTAGCTGCCAGTACCTGATGTATCCTTTGAACCGGCGCACCGACTCGTAGACGAAGTCGTAGTACTCCTTCTCTGACAGTTCCCCACGCGCGAAGGCGTTTGCTTCATTGATCAGCGGGCAGTAGGCAACACCGTAGCGCCGTGCCCAGTCCATGGGGCGCTCGTTCCAACTCCAGTTCGGACGTACGTAGCGGACACCAAGCCGTTGAATGAGCGGCCAATCACCCTCCGCCAGCAGGCCGAAAGGTGAAGTCTCCGGGCGAGTTTCGATCGTTCTGCTGGGGAGAAAACCAAGAGTTTTGCGCCACACGGCCTGTTCGTTGCCATCAGCAATGAGCTTCACTGTAACGCCAAGAGCCTCCTCATGCGGGAGGAGGGTGGCCTGACCGACAAGCAAGTCGGTCTGATACGTCTGTCCCGGCGGTACGGAAAGAGTCATGGCACCGCTAGAGAGCATCACACCGTCGTAGTCGGTGATGGCATAGGTCAGCTTCGCATCGGACCCAACGCCCGTCACATTGCGCACCGTGGCGGTCAGATGGGCGTCCTTATCCACATCGAACACCGCCGCAGGTGAGTTGGGCCGCAGGGCGAGTTGCCAGGCCGCCGGGCCGTCGGCTGCGCAATTGACGGCACTCGAGAGCGTGAGCGTTATCAGCGGGATTGCGTTTCGAAGCGAGACTACGATGAGCGTTCTCATTGGCCTCTCACTTGTTTCGTTTCCGCGAGCGTCAGTGGAACCAATGTGACGTCGTCCCACCAGACCTTTCCCACGGCATCCTGGAGTTCCAAGTAAATGTTGAGATAGTCGGTTTCCGGCTGCAGCCTGCGTAGCACCACGTTTTCTTCGTGCCAGTCCTGAGTGCCTCGGCCATAGCAGAATTCGTCGGTATGGTCTTGGCTGAACCACCAGCCGAACCCATCACCATGTGCCTTGAACGGGATCAGTTTCACGCAGGACAGACCCTCCTGTAACGCGGTCTTGATGTGGACGGAGAACCGATACGCGCGCCGGGGGTCAATACGCACGCGAATCGCCACCGTGGTGTAGTTGCACTCGGGGAAGCCGTCGTACCGCAGACTCCGTGTGCCGCCGACATGCACCTGCTCGTCCACCACGGGCTTGCCATTCTCGACGTACCAGTCGTGCACGCCATTTTCGAATCCAGCGTTGGCCAGCAGGTTGGTGGGAAGGTCGGCGTCATCGAAACGCTCGCCAGCATAGTCGGCGTCGGTGACCGGTTTCTGGCCGCCGAGCGGGACCTGCACCCCCTCCTCAGAGAGCGAGAACTCATCGAACCAGGCGATCCCACTCCCTTTCACCCAGAGATAGGCGTACATGCGCACGGCATCGCGGGGGAAATCGGGTACCTTGACTTCGAGCAGTGTCCAGTCGTGAGTACCCCTGAGCCGCGACGCGTCACCCAACTCAGAGAAAGCTCAGCGGCTGGCCTTCGGCATGGGGCTGTAGGCCCAGCGCAGCTTCGTCGGTGATACCCTGAGTCCTCACCCAGGCGCGGAGAATGTAGTGCTTACCCGCCTGGATCGTGTTCCCGTTGAGTTGCAGGGCCATCCGCGTTTGCCCTTCCGCCCCGATCACGCACAGCGATGCCTTGCCGAAGCGTTTGGTCTCACGGTCGAAGGTCATGCCCTCCGTTCCGCCCTGGGCCCAGCCCAGGTCGCGCCATCCCGCCTCGTCCCAGACGCCTTCGAACCCGCAGTAGTTGACCACCCCGTCCGGCCAACTGGCCAGGGCCGGCGTCATGCACACCGCACAGAGTACCAGAGCAATCGCCATCGATCTCACCGTATTCTCCTTGTCGCTCATGTTCCCGCAGCGAGTGGCTGAGACCATTCGGCAGGGCGCGGTCCGGCAAGCATCATTGCCGCCGCGTGCCGCCTACCGTCATCTGTCAACGGATAGGTCTCGCGTCTCATTTTACCCGCGTCTCATTTTACCCGACGAGATTGGACCTGATATGTGGGGTGGTCCGGACACTTGAGATTCGTTCGCGGGGAAGTCTTGCCATGGGGAAAGAAGGTGCCCGCCAACTGACGCCACGGGGTTCACATGTTGCTGCCTTGAATATGGTTGCGCGTCCACGTTTAGCCGCGAGAAACCCTGAGCCCCGAAAAAACTTATACGGGCACGAGATACGGGAGGGGGATTTCTGGGTAAAATGAACCCCCGTGTGGGCCTGGATCGGTTATTGGCTCGGTGTCACTGCGCAATGTTGGTCATGATCTCTTCTTTGGAGTTCCTCGGATGTTGAATCGATTGATGTCCTCCGCAAAACGTACGACTTTGAATTGGGGACGCCGCGTTGGCTTCACGCCCGCCGGTCTGATGCTGCTGGCTCTCGCGTGGCCTTTTAGCTCCCCGAACCAAGCTGCCCTGGGGGCTGAAAGCCCTAGCGCTCTGGAGTCCGATCCACAGGGTTGGGTGGATATTCTACCTCTCGTTGATCTCAAGGGCTGGTATCGCGTGGCCGTACCGCCCACCGGCAAACTGGGCCGCCAACAATGGCACGCGGAACCCGAACAGAAAACGCTCGTCTGCGACGGCGACGGCGGCCATGATATGCTGCTGTTCGAGAAGGAGTTCGGGGACGCGATTTTTCACTTCGAATTCCGTTACGTGCCGGTCGAGGGGAAGACCGGCTACAACAGCGGCGTTTACGTCCGCAACTCGCAGGACGGGGCGATCTGGCATCAGGCTCAATTCGGCGACGCCGCGGGCGGCTATCTATTTGGCGAGACTCCGACTGCCGACGGAAAGAAGGTATTCTTCAGTCTCGACACGGAGGTCAAGGACATGCGGGTGAAACCGGTCGGCCAATGGAATATCATGGAGCTGACAGCTCGCGGCAAGACCGTGACGCTGTGGGTCAACGGCGCGGTCACTTGCCAGTTTCGTGATTGCGGGCTGGAGAAGGGCCGCGTCGGCTTGGAAGGGGAAGGCTATCGGATTGAGTTCCGTAACCTGAAAGTGAAGGAACTGCGCTAGCGCTCTGTCAGTCTCGGGTTGATGTGCTCGACGTGAAACGTTGCACCCCATAGAGACTGAGACTGGTGCATCTGAGGAGGGAAATGGGGAGTGGCATGGGCTGTCAATAAGTCGGCTCCTGGACCCTGTTGTGGCGTGCTCCGTGGCGATCATTCTTGTTCCCTTAGTTCGCCGGGATGAACGCGGCGGGGCTGCCGAACCGAGCAGACCGGAAATGCCGGGCGTGGATCAATCTCGTGGGACGGACGCGCTCAATGCGACCGGATACAGTAGAGGCGCAGATTGGACCGGAGCAGCAGGTGTCCGTCACTCACGGCGGGACTCGCGTTGAAATCGGTGCCGTCGGATTCCAGTCGATTGTGCGCAAGAACCTTGAACTCGGGCCCGAGGGCCAGCACGAAGGTCCCGTTGCGCCGAGTGACGGCGTAGAGTTTGCCGTCGGCCGCGACGGCCGAGGCGTACACTCCGCCGGCGTCGGGTAGACGCTCACGATAAATCCGCTCTCCCGTGTCGGCGTCCAGGCAACTGGCGAGACCACGATCATCAACCCAATAGATGTATCCCCCCACTGCAACCGGCGACGGCACATAGGACCCGAAGTTCTGTTTCCAGAGCACACGATTTTCCGAAACGTCGCCCTGGCCGCCAGCGCGGATAGCGGTCGAACCAGCGCCCCTGGGACCACCTCCCACCGCGTAGATAATCGCGTCGTTGGCCACAAGACTGGTCGTCGGGGAGCCAAGCACTCCGGAACAGTACCAGAAGAGCCCGCCATCGACGGGGTCCAAACCCCACACCTCGCCCGACATGAAGACGACCAGTTCCGGCTTGCCATCTGGCGCCTCGACAATCACTGGCGTGCTCCACGACCCTGTGTAGCCCGGTCCCTCTGCCTTCCAGATTTCGCGGCCGGTCTTTTTGTCGAGTGCCACGAGTGACTGACTCTCGGCGTTTGCATTCACGATGACCATGTTTTCGTGAAGTACGAGACTGCTACCCGAGCCCCATCCCATGATCGCCGAGCCGGTGCCGACGCTGGTCCGCCAAAGTTCGTTGCCTTCCCAGTCGAACGCGACGACCCCCGATTTGCCGAAAAACGCAAATACGCACTGGCCGTCCGCGGCCGGCGTGTGCGATGCGTAACCGTGATCGGTCAGTCGTCCCCCGTATTCGTCCTCCGGCAATGTCGCCGGGACCGACTTCTGCCACAGCACCTTTCCGTCGGGCAGATTCAGACAGACCAGGTGACGTGTCAACTTCTGTTGATCTCCCGGATCGGATGGATCGACCCCGTAGCCACTGTAGCAAGTCACGAAAACGCGGTCGCCCGATACAATCGGGCTGGAGCTGCCGGGTCCTGGCAGGTCAGGGGAGACACGCGTTCCAGGTTTCAAAGCGAGAGTCTTGTTTGGCCACTCACAGCGCTGTGACGCGAGCTGACGAGCACGGATAGGCTGCCCGTTGCCACACTCAGCTGAAGAGCGGTATCGTTGGCGGGAGTCTCGGGCGTGTTGCTGTTCACTGCTGGTACGGTAGAATGTTGTGTCGCTTGAGTTGCCTCCAATCGGCTGACACGGACGTTGGTCGTGTGTGGCGACGAGAGAATTCCCGCGTGCCGCGCTTCACGCCGCCCGAGAGCCCACGATCGCAGGCATTCACGATGGCCACTGCTGCGCAACCGCTTCTCGACGGCAAACGACCGCGGCGCTCCGTGCCGGACATGCTCCGGCGCATCTCACGGGCCGTCACACTGACGACGATAGTGGTCATTTCCCTGCTAAGTTTTCCCAGTGTTGTGCCGTGGATGATTGCCTTCTGGCTGCTGTGGCACAGTCTGGCGGTGGCCCGTGGCGAGCCTGGCTGGGTGCCACTCTTGGCTTGTGTAGCGATCTTGCTGGCCAAGCGTGTCTACTGGGCTCCGGGTATTATTGCGTTTGCATGTATGGCCCTGTTGGTGGCGGTCGTGTACGCGGCACGGTCAAGAAAGGCCTTGTCATCTTGGCGTGTGACATGGATCGGACCGCTGTGCCTATGGACCGTTTGGACGTTCGTGTTGCTTGAGTGGCAGGCGATCGCCAGGTGCGATCACGCAGTCGTCATGGACCCTCGGCGCTGCGTGGTGTGTCTGGGCGATAGCTTGACTTCGGGCCTTTTGCCGGACCGTGGTTACCCAGAGGAACTCAAGAGGATGATCCGTTTGCCGGTCGTGAATCTGGGTCAGTCTGGCATCACGACCAAAGGCGGGCTGGACCATTTGCCGCGAATTGCCCAGGCCGAACCTCAAGTGGTCGTCATCGAACTGGGTGGCCATGATTTCCTGAAGGGCGAGAGCCGGTCTGCCACGAAGGCGAACTTGCAGCGATTGATCCAGGCTTGTCGGGAGTTGGGGGCAGAGGTTGTCCTGCTGGAGATTCCGCGCGGCTTCATGACGGACCCATTTGCCGGCCTGGAGCGGGAGATCGCTTACGAGGAAGATGTGGAACTCGTGGCGGACTCAGCCATCCGGCAACTGGTGCTCTGGAGTCCCGTGTCGCCGCCCGGGATGTGGCTGCCCGGATCACACCTCAGTGACGACGGTATTCACACCAATGCGCGGGGAAACAAGTTCGTTGCTCGCTATGTGGCCGGCGCCCTCGAGCGGATGTACGGCCAACAAATCTGTGCCGATCCAGCGCGTCGGAATACGTCAGGTGGTATCACGCCTCATTCCACGCGTCTCTGACATACCCGATGCTGAATCGAAGATCCTCCTTTCCACCAGCCAGTGGCTCCAGTGATAACCAGCCGTCATACCCGCCTTTCTTGAGAACGCCAAAGACGCCTCTGATATCCACGTCGCCCTTACCGATAACCACACCATGCCGGCCGTTCGAGAGTTCGCTCACGTGCACATGCACGACCCTGTCCAAAACCAGCTTGGCAAACTCGATCGTCGTATCGCTGGGCACATTCGCGGTGTCCAGATTGACTTTCAGGCGCTCGTCGTCGACCAGTTCGAGGATCTTCATGAAATCGGCGATATTCGTACCGATGACAGGGTGGTTTTCGAGCGCGAGCATCACTTGTTTTTCTTCCGCGTAGTCAAGACATCCTCTCAGACCGTCGGCAATGGTACGCATCGCGGACTCCTTGGCGGCGTCCTTAAACGGTCCGACAAGCGTATGACTTGCCGCTGTCAGCCGCACCCTATTAGCCCTGAATATGAGCGCTGCGTCCACCGCGTGCCGGACGTGTGCGATGGCCTCCTCCCGCTCATCCGGATTGGAGAAATTGGATTCGATGGTGTACATGGATGCCCTCAGTCCCGCATCGTGCATGACATCAGCCAACCGTGCCATGCCCGATGCGTCCAGACCTTTGATAAACGGTTCGAAAATCTCGGTTCCGTTGAGACCGAACTCCACCGCCATGCGTATCCAGTCTTCATAAGACATGGTCTTTTCCGTATGCATCTCTTTCCAGAAACAAAGCGGAATACAGCTGAATCCCATCATGCCCGCCACGTTGACCGTTTCGGCGCCAGCCACGTGCCGAGCCATGATCTGTGGAAAGATCGCACCAGCAGTCGCCAACGCGGCGACATCTTTCAGCAACCGTCGGCGTGGGATCCTCGCATTCGACTTGTTCATCACGGTCGTTCTCGCTGGTCTTCGATGACCGCTGGCTTGGTGAGTTCGGTTGCTTCGGAACTGTCTTGGAAAATGGCCTTTTGGATCACGCGGTCCGTGACATTGGATAAATACTCCTGCAAAATATCGTCCAGTTCGAGAAACTCTGGCCACAGCGTAGTATCAACGAAAGACTTCGAGACCTTGGCCATGACCGTGGTGTGCCGTTGGCCGCGATAGCGAAATGGTGCGATGCCGTAGCGCCGCAGTAGCGCTGTGAACAAGCGTCGCGACCAATTGTCCGGCATGGAAAACTTGAACTCGACAGGAGGATCCTGTTGTTCGCAGCGAGCCAACTGCGCGCGTATGGCGTTGATCGCATTGGCCGCCGCGACGCGCTCACCGGCAACGTCCGTCCGCGCGTGCAGCGCTTCGACACGCTGCAATTTCTCGAGCAACTGCTCGAAGTTGTTCATCGTTGTATTCTCCTTCGCAAGAAAGTGTGGTCGTCCGCAGCAGATGCTTTGTACGGAGAAGAAATATTGCTGGACATGCAGTGAGTGTGACCATGTTGCGGTACCGACGGGACCGTCCCGGTTGGTCTCACTCGGCATTGTCGTTGGCGAGGTGCAGCTCGGGGGAGTAGTTGTCCCAGAGCGGGCAATTCAAGCTGATCCAGGTGGTCAGTGTACGGCGTTCCTCCAGAGTCAACTGCAATTGGCTACGTTCCTCGGAGCTCATGGCGGCATCGTTGTGCCCCCTGTCAATCAACTCCACCAAAGGGCTGACAGCCGCGCCGAATGTCAGGGGTCGGGCCACCGGCACGGTCCAGCTTTCACCCCACCACGAATCGAAGAAGTTCACCAGCGGAGGCCGATCGGGATTGGCCCGCGGGCGGACCAGAGTGGCGAAGGAGGCGGGAACACCTCGGGTGTCGCGCCGCGCCGACAAATCAAGTCCGCCTGCCGGCTTCTCACTGCCATGACAGACAGTGCAACGACGGTCGAGGATTGGTTGGACGAGTCGCTCATAAGCAAAGGGACCGGCGCCAAACGGTGGCGGCTGGATCGTGCTCGGGTCGCGCTGGAGCGCCAGCAGACTTGGCGTGCCGCAGGGGGGCGCAGTTCCGCGCGGCTCGTGGCAACCGATGCAACTCAAGCGTTCGCCGCGCTTCAGATCAATGTAACTCCGCATTCGCTGGATTTCGTTGTAGTTTTCATCGAGTGCCTGGAAATAGAGTGGGCGCTCGGCAGGAACGAGGAAATGGGCCGAGCCATCGGCTTCCACGGGCACGGTTCCATACACGTACTTGGCTTGTAACGAGGGCGCGGGCTTACCCTCTTCCCACGGGGCCGCGTAGAGATTCATGAAACTTCCGTGTCGGCGGCTAAATTCCTGCTCCGTCACGCCGTCTTCGTAATTGCGGTGTCCTGCGGCATCTCGCTCGCCCATCTCCTCGACAATCTGCAGGTGTTTGATGCGCCCGCGCGGCACGGCGTCGGCCAGGCCCTGGTAGACGTCGGCTAACACCACGGTGGCGGTCGGCGAGGCCGGCTCGACTTGCTCTCCGGCCAACGGCGAGGCTACCACGAGCGGCCGGTTGCGCGGCACAATGGGAATCGCTTCCACGCAAGAGAACTCCGGGTCGCGGTAGACCAAGTGCCGCTCGGTGGTCGCTGACGCCCAGTACGTACCGAGGTTGGGCGGAAACTGATCATCTTGCAAAGGATGCTCTTTCGTGCCCGGTGCGATCGAATTCGAGAGCGGATTGATCTCAAATAGCCACAGCCCAAACGGCTCGTCCGGGCCGTAGGAAACCAGACACCAATGGTCGTTCAGCGGATAGGGGGCAAAGCAGCCGTGGCCGTAGGTCACCTCCGGCGCCAAGTTGAGAATTCCCTCGGGATTGTTTACACCGCGCGTCGGATCGATGACCGCCAGCGGCCCATAGCTATTGCCGTTATGGGCGGCCAGCGTACAGACGATTCGCTTCGTACCCGGGATCTCACGGGCCTGAAGCATCGATACGGGATGGATCAGATTGTTGCCAAAAATCTGCCGCGCTTGCGTTCCGTCAGGGAGGATCGACCAGAGGGCCTGGACGAAAATCGCGGTCTTGTCCAGATACTCCCACCGCGTGTAGAGGATGCGGCCGTCCGGGAGCACGTCGGGCGTGAACTCGTTAACGTTGTTGGCCGTCAGCGGCCGGGGCTCTTGGCCGTCGGCATCCATCACGAAGAGCGTTGCCGCCTGAACCCAAAAACAGAGCGCGCGCGACTTGCAGCGCGTCGAAGTCAATCCGATTCGTCCGTCGGGCAGATAGAACGGGTCGAGGTCGTGGAATGGCCCGTTGGTGAGCTGCCGTAGGCCGCTGCCATCCACGTTCATCTCATAGACGTGATAGAAATCGTTCTGGCTGGGTCGAAAGGAGAAAACGACGCGGTTGCCGTCAAAGGACACATCGGGATCGCGGCAGATCCCTTCCTGGGCATCGAAGATCTTGGTGAGCTTGCCCTGCGGGCTCACGGGGGCGAGCACGAATATCCCGCCGCCGGGACGATACGGCCCGTCGCTATGTTCGGTGTAGATGTGGCTCGGCTGAAAAGCATGACGCTTGACAAACAGCAGCCGATCGATCTGGCGGCCCAGTTCGGTCAGCGTCAGCTGCCCGCGGAGAGATTCGATCGCCGTGAGCCGCTCCCAGGGCGATGTGTCGTCCGCCGACGAGACGATGTTATCGAGTTGACGCTGGCACTCAGAAGCGTCGACGCTGTTTGCGGTGCTGATTGCGATCCTGCGTCGCAGCGCGTCTGCTTCGCGGACCACCTGCGATTCCGCCCGCGACTGAGCGGCCAGCCGCTTTTCTTCATCGACTGGTGTGAAGACATCGGCATAGCGCGTTCCGAAACGGAGTTCGTCGACACAGTGCGTGGGCGAGTTGCCCACAAAACGCGCCAGCGCGATTCGATCGAAACGAAAATCGCCATGGAGTATTGCGGTCACAGAGGCGGCCGATTCGTCCGTGTGCGACTCAGGGTTGCGGTACACCTCCACCGTATCGCCATGGTTCGCGCCGAACGTGAACTTGACCACGATCACGTTCACCTGCGTGTCCTCTGGCCCCAATGACTGGAACTGCCCCGGCTCCATGTCCGTCCGGCCGTTGTTGACCACCGACGCGGCACCGTAACAGGCCGAGTGGGCTGGATCACTACGATCATCGTGTCCGATCTCCAAGTTTCTCCGCTCGTCACCGCTGCCGGACTTGAATTCAAACGCGTAGTAGCGAAGGTAGCCTGGCAGAGCAGGATCCGTGGCAGGGGCCACGGAAATACGTTGTAGGAAGCCGACGTACAACGTCTTGCCCGCTCGCCCGATCAGTCCCTCCTCGACCAATCCCGTCTTGTCGAACACACCGCCAGGCCTGACGTTCAGGCTGCGGCCGATGCGGCTGTTGCCGCTTAACATGACATGGTTGTCGAAGTATGCCCACTGAGGCAGCGTCGCTTCCCAGGGCACGGTGCGCGCGATTCCTGCCTCCGTCTGCCACGGGCCGCTCCATGGCGAGTCGTCGGCGCTGCCACGCGCGCCCAAGACGCCCGGCGGAAATCCTTCGTAGACGAGCAGCTGGGCCCGGGCCACCGCAGATGAACCGATCACCGACAAGGCCGTCATGCAGACAATTGCCCATCGCCCGATACGATGTCTCATGGTTTCCTCTCGACTTCGAGGATTGTCACGGAGTGTGGCAGCAGTACCACACTAACGCCAGCCAACGCCAAACTCGTTGTCTGGGGGGTACTAGTACTGCCAGGTTGGGCCGATCAATCTCATTGTAGGTGTCCGGCGAGTCGCCAGCCAGCATGGTGGCTTGGTGTAGTGCCGGCGCGTCGACGGATCCGCTGCCACGCAATATCGTCGCACCAGGTCTGTCCGATCGACTCGCACCACCTGCTGCCGGGCTTAGTTAAGAGGGAAAAACAACTTCGGCGTTTTCCGATTTCCGCCGGCAGGGTGGCACTGGCTGAGCGAGCACACAAATAGCAACCATCACGACGAGTCAATTGCGAGCGGAGCCAGTGCTGAAGCGTGTTGTCACGCTCCACTTCCAGCGGCCCATCCGTGAAGTGGTCAGCGGGGGTTTACCTCCACACTGGCTCCGCTCGCGGTAAGCGTTTCTCATTGTTCGCAATGTCTTCGGGCTGCTGGCCAGCGGCAGCGAAAAGTCAACGGGCACGAGCAGGTTCACTCGGACGGTTCCGTCGTGCAGCGTGACGGCATGTCGGGCATACTCGCTCATCGCCAAGCCAGCGTCGTGAAGGCAGCACCACCACGACTCTCAGGAAAGTGCCACCCATCCACAATACGGAATTTATTTTTCCCACATTCCTTAGTTCACGTTGCGGTTGTCCGAGAGGACTCCATGATCCGCTCGCAGCCGGTGGCTCGATAACAACGGACAGGAATTTTGCACCCCCCACCCTGGGTGCAATCTGCGACGGCCCTAGTTACGGATTTTCCCACGCTATTTTCACCTCTTCGTGGTGACGTGCAGAGGCGAGCCAGTCAAACGCTTCAGGTACTCGATCAGCCGAGGAGATGCCGTTCAAGGCCCATACCGTAGTGGGAGTTCGTAGACATTGCCCTCACCGGCGGGCAAAGCGTGGTTGTTCTCATTGCCACGTTGACTTCAACGGTGCGTAGGTGGAGACTAGAGTGTATGCGTGGGCCGGCGCGGGTTCGGACGGAGTTCATTCGGAAAGAGCGGGTTAACTCGGGGTGCACGTCATTGGCTCCGTGAAGGGGCGGAGTTACATCATCTCAATCTCAAATGGAGAGGTAACCAGCCATGGCAGACAGAATTGACCGTCGGTGTTTTCTGGCGAGGGGTGTCCTCGGCGCGGCAGCGGTTGGCGCGGTGCACAGCAGCATCGAGGAGAAGACACTGGCAGCCGCCATCGAGGACGGGACGGCTCAGACTGCGCAGGCTGACAAGCCCAAGACCGACATTCCTCCCGGCAGCCTGCCCTGCGGCAAGATCGGCAACGTGTCCCTCAGCCGGCTGTTCATCGGCGGCAATCTGATCGGCGGTTGGGCCCACAGCCGCGACCTGATGTACGCCTCCAAGCTGTTCACGTCCTACAACACCGAGGCCAAGGTCTTCGAGACCTTGGAACTGGCCCAGGCGTGCGGCATCAATACGATCCAGTTGGATCCGGCCTGTTGGGAGTCGGTGACGAAATACAACGAGCAGCACAGCCCCAAGATCCAGACCATGGTCTGCGTCCCGCTGATCGAGGACAAGACCAAGATGAACGACGAGATCAAGCGGCAGGTCGACTTGGGCGCCACGCTGCTCTATTCGCACGGCGGGGTCGACCGACTCGCACATGATGAACGGCGGCACGATCGACGTGATCGGGCAGATGGTCGACCTGATCAAGGCCCAAGGCGTGCCTGCCGGCGTCGGCGGCCATTCGCTGAACATGCCCATCGCCTGCGAGCAGGACAAGGTCGACCCCGATTTCTACGTCAAGACGTTCCACATGGACCGCTACTGGTCGGCCACGCCCGAGGAGCGGCGGAAGGAATATGACTGGATGCGGGGCAACGCGTCCGACCACGACGCGAACAACGACAACATGTGGTGCAACAACCCCGAGGAGACGGCGGCCTTCATGGAGACGGTCGAGAAGCCTTGGGTGGCGTTCAAGGTGATGGCGGCCGGGGCCATCCCGCCGCAGGTGGCGTTCCCCAACGCCTATCGCAACGGCGCCGATTTCATCATCGCCGGGATGTTCGACTTCCAGGTCGAGGCCGACGTGAAAATCGCCATCGAGAGCCTGCAGAAACTCAACAGCCGCAAGCGGCCCTGGTGCGGCTAAGCCGTGGGCCAGTTCCCATGATCATGAACACGCATCGAATCTGCATGTCGATGGTCGGACTCGCTGGCGTGCTATTGACGATGATGGCCTTTGTGACCACGGATGCCGGCGAGCCGGAGTTCGTGTTGCAGAACGAACTGTGCCGATACGTGGTCGGAGGCGACGGCACGAACGTCTATTTCGGTACGCCGGATGGCCAGCACAACGTCTGTCAGCCGGGCCATTCGTTTATGCAGGTGTGCATCGATGGACAGATATATCCGGCATCGAAGGTGCGGTTCGATCCACCATCGTATTATGTCGAGTTCGCCGGGACGGGCGTAACGGTCCGTGTACGGGGTGAGGCGAAGCCCGACTACCTGGCGCTGACGGTCATGCAGACCGAAGGCGAAAAGATTCAGTGGTTGCGACTGGCCAACCTGCAAACGGACATCACGCAAAGCGTGGGGACGCTGGTCAATGCTGCCTGGGACGATAAGTTCGCCGCTTGCGTGCTCGCGTGCAACGATCAGACCGAGTCTTTTGGTGCGGATGGCGCCAAGGGGCACCTGTGTGCTCAATGTTATCCCGAGTTCGGCCTGGTGGGGGCCCGCGTCGCCATCATCGGGCTGCCCACCGCCGTGCCCGAACCGGACCGCACGCTGCTGGCGGCCATCGGACGTGTCGAGGTGGCCGAGGGACTGCCGCATCCGCTGCTCAACGGCGTGTGGTTCAAGGAATCCCCCGAGCGGTTTCGATCCTATCTGATGGTCCACGATCTTGGCGAGGGGAATGTGGATGAAATCATCCGCATTGCCCGCAGCGGCTTCGGCTGCATCGAGTTCTATCCGTGGCGTTCGACTCCCTCGTATGAGATCAACTTGTCCCTCTTTCCCAATGGCCTCGAAGGTCTCAAGACGGTCTGTGACAAGATCCATGCGGCCGGCATGCAAGTCGGCCTGCACGTGATGCAGGGCCTGGTTGGCTGGGGTCCAAAAGACGACCCGTATCTCGTCCCCGCGCGGATCCGCGACTGTTGCAGGTCCGGCAGGGAGTTCTGGCTTCCGACATCGACGCGCACACGACGACGCTGGTCCTCGAGGCAGCGATCTCCGACTGGGCGGACCGCGGCGACCTATACGTGGACGGCGAGATTATCCGTTACGCCACACGGACGGACACGCAATTCACGCAATGCCAGCGAGGGCTATATGGCACAACGGTGACTGCGCACCCGGCAGGTACCCGTGTCGGACTACTCGAGAACTGTTTCCCGATCTGGGGAAACACGGTTTACTGCCCGGATATCCACACGAACATGCCGGACGAGATCTGCGATCGTCTGGCCAACGTGTTCAATGCGGTGGGTGCGGACATGTCGTATTTCGACGGGGGCGAGGAGTTGCTCAGTCAGCTACCCCGTTGGCACAACTTGGGCACCTTTGCGTTGGGTGTCCAAAAGCGACTCAAGAAGCCGGTCTTTCTGGGCGGCAACGCCTGCTATACGCATTTGTCCTGGCATGTCATCACGCGGGGCAGCCCTCACTACGACCCTATCCACTTTGGTCGGCGCGAATACACGCTGCGATTCAAGGGCGTCAATCCCGCTAACCACGCCAAGAACCTGTTAACGGGCGACGTGGGCTGGTTCGCGCCTCACGCACATTCCCTGACCGCCGACGCGGTCACTCCGGATGAAGTGCTGTTGTTATGTCTGAAGGCTCTGGGAGGTAAGGCACCGATTTCCTTCAGTGTCAGTGCGGCGAACCTGTGGAAGAACGAGCGCATGCCGGAGATGCTGGAGATCATCCGAGCCTGCGATGAGCTGAAGCAGCGGGAGTACTTCAGCCCTGCCACACTGGCCGCGCTGGCCCGTCCTCGCGCTGAGTACGATCTGCAGCAGCGGGCGGAGGGGCAATGGGACCTGAGGCCGCTCAAGTTCGGCCCCTCCACAGTGGTCAACGCCGCTGTGGAAACGCGGACGAATTGGGACTATGAGAACCCCTACGAGGCTCAGACGCCCTTCATCCGCATCCGCGCCCGCAACCGATTGGCAGCCTACGGCGATCCCGGCAACGTGGTGCTCGTCGATCCGGCCCAGGGCAATCCGTTCGCGGCGGAAGGTACCGCGGCCCCCGACTTGACTCAGGAAGTCCTGCCCGCCGACGAAACCACCCCGGACGGCGGGGCGGCGTTGAGCTACCTTGCCTCGAACCGAAGCGACGGGCCATCCGGTTGGACCAAGGTCGCTGCCAAGTTGCCGGCAGCGGTGGATATCTCCCGGCACCGGCGCCTGGGACTTTGGGTGAAGGCCAACGGCAGTGGCGGCATCTTGAACGTGCAACTCACCGGCACTGATGCTCGCCGGGACCACTATGTGCCGCTTACCTTCACGGACTGGCGGTATGTGGAGTTGGAGACACCCGAGGACGCTCGCTTCTGGGAATACTCCTGGCCCCTCTCGTGGACCGACCTGTTTTACACGGATTGGTCGATTTATAGCGCGACGCGCGAAGTTGATCTCTACTTCAACGGCATCCCGGCTCGTTCCGAGGCCAACTGCCTGATCGGACGTATTGAAGCGTTGGGGGAACTGCCGGGACCGCTGCGGTCGCCAACCCTCCACGTGGGAGACGCGGTGCTGGCTTTTCCTGTGGACCTGCAACCCGACCAGTACGTAGAGCTGGACTTCGCCGGGCGCTGCCGGCACTTCGACCCGAACGGGAAGGTGCTGGCGGAGTTGATTCCGTCGGGAAGGCATCACGCTGCAAACGGGTCCCAATCCGTTGCGGCTGACCTGTGTGGCAGAGGGAGAGTGCACGACGCGCGCCGAGGTGACATTGAGCGTGCGAGGCGCTCCGCTTGATGGGGTGCGTCGCTCCGGTGTTACCGGCCAGACAGCTCGCTATCCTTCCCTCACCGCGCCGCAGTGAACCGATGGTACCGACCACGCGCCGTTACGGGGAGATCTGATCGAAGTCATCGTTCAACCTCTTGTCGAACTGGAGTCAAGGTCAACAACGCTCCCATCCCACACCGATTTAGAAGAAAAGGGGTGAACATGATCAAGAGACTATTGCTGTCGGTGATGGCCTGGGACTTGAGCGGTCGGTGCAACGCCGAATTGTGCCAGCACGTTGCGGATCAGCGTCTGAAATTTCGGGTCGACCGACAGCGCCCAGCCGGAACCGAGCGATCCGGTGTGGAAGACACGCCCTCCCGCGGGACGTTCCCAGTAGATCATGTTGGCCACGATGGCGTTTTCCAATGGGAACCGGACGCGTGAAGAAATCAAAGGCCATGTAGCGCGGCAGCTTGCCGTTGGCCAGGGTGACGATGCCCTCCGGTTCGTCCGGCAGCGAGGCCCCAGCGGGAATCTCGGTTCCCAGACTGCGAAACAGGCTCAGCCGCACGTCGCACTCGTGTCCGATCGCGCGGGGCAATCCTCCGTCGGGTCTGCCGCCGAATGTCTCGCCCTGCTTGAGACCGACCTCTTCCGGACGGTGAAAGAGAAAGTGGTCTGGCAGTTCCACGTGATAGAGCCCGAAATCGTTGGGACCGATGCCCGCCCAGCCAAGCATGTCCAGGCCGATCACTTTCCCGGCCAGCAATCCGCACTCGCGCATCAAGTTGCCTCGCCGCCCGTCCTGACTGTGCCAGATCTCTCCGATGGTGCAACCCTCGCGCCCTCCCAAGGCGGTGTCGAACTTGCGGCACTCCATGACCGATTCCTGTTCGTTGAAACTGACTCGCCAGACCATCACGTTGCCCGAGAGCACCAGCACGTTGCCGCCCTGACGCAGGTATCGATCCAACCCCTCGAAGGCCTCCGCCGACCAGTACTCGCCGTGGCCGTTGATGACCACGACCTTGTAGTCGTTGAGCAGTTCCGGATTTCGGTGCACGTCCAGGTCGCCGACCATGTCGTACTCGTAGCCACTCTGTTCCAGCCAGACCAGCGCAAATCGCTCGGCACGCGTCAGATGACTGTAACCCGATCCACCCTGGGCATACAGCACGTAAGGTCCGGCGTTGGGCCACGGTGTGTGGACGCCCACCTTGTACGCTGGCAGGCCGGCCGCATGGTTTCGATACATGCAATAGGCTGGCGGTTCACCTTGGCTGTTGCTGATTCCGCCCGTGCCCCAGTGGTAGAGCAGACCCGGAGGCGAAACGGCGAACGGCGTCGCCTTGTAGGCCAGCCAGGAGTTGGTCGAAGCGATCATCAGGATCGGTGCTTTGGGCGCCTGCCTGGCCCGCTTTACCACAAACGTCATGTGATACAGGCGCGGGACGCCATCCATCTCGAAACGGAAACGCCCTACGTAGAGCCCCGGCTTGGCGTTTTCGGGGATGCGGTACTCGTGAGTCACCTGCCAGCCGCAGTCGTACAGGTCGTCGCTGGCAAACCGCAATCCGTGGCCACGTCCGGAATCCTTGGCCGGATCGTAGTCGCCATAGCGTGGCACGAGCGATCCATCGAAACTCGGCCCTCCGATCATCCAAGTGCCCTGGTTGACGATCTGTCCGTGACGTTCGGCGCCCGACAGTGTCCGCGATCCGTTCTCCCCGCTCCTCCACCAACGGCCAGCAGGCCAGCAGCGCGGGGCCGCTGGCCGGTAGCTGCCCCTGTTGTTCGAACCGTTGACGAATCTCCTCGGCCGCCAGCGCGCGACCATAGACGGCCGGCATGGCCAGATCGCCGTTGAGCAGATTCACGACTTCACCGTCATAACCACACGCCGCCAGACGCAGCGGGCAATTGCCCGGCTTGACCGGCTGCCGTCGCGGTTGCTGAGCCACCGGGTGACCGTCGAGCCAAAGAGTACTGGTTTGTCCGTCCCACACTCCCACGACGTGGTGCCATCGGTGGATTTCCAATAGTGGCCCAACCAGACACCACTCCTGGCGATACTCCCCGCCGTCGCCCAGGTAGAACTGCAAACGTCCGTCGCCGTCGAGAGACAATCCGACGCCGCTGCGGTGTGGGTAGTCGTGCTGAGAGATGAGAGTCTGCCAGCCTCGCGACTGCCACGGGCGCACCCAGCATTCCAGGGTCAGCGCGTCCATGTCGTGATCCGCGGGAAGTCCTTTGGCAACGTGTACGAACGATCCCGGATAGATCGGTTGATCGACCGGAGGTGATGTGGGGAACGTAAACAGCACTTCGTCACCGGCCGGATCGTCGATCTGCCAGCCCAAACGGCAGATCGACAGCTCATACGACAGCGGTACTCGACACGCGGACGTGCAGGGACTCGCCAGCCGTAACGATCTTCTCGGCATAGGCGTGTAAGCCGTCCAATGGCATCGGGCGCGGCCTGGGCATGCTCTCGTCAGCCGCCGCGACAAAAGTGACAAACAGACTGAAGGGAACCGCACAAATGGAACGCATGATCGACGGCACCTTCCTGCAATATGGTTGGGTCATACGCCGACCCATTCGTGGTCGAGAGACAGTAGTTACATCATCCGCTCAAGCTAATGCAGCGAACGGTCGAAAACAAGCTACGCGAAGAAAAAGCCAGACAGAATGACGTAGTCTACCAGTTCTACGCCGGTCGCGGCTCGGAAGATGCCGTGATCAAGGCGGCGGAAAACGCCGACACAGAGCTTGCTCGTATGTACGCGCATCTCTATCTGGGCCTTTACTGCGAGGTTGCTGGCGAAGTGGATAAGGCTCGCGACCATCTGCGCAAGGCGGCTGCTGCGAAGCTTCACAACCATTACATGCATGATGTCGCCAAGGTACACCTATTGCAGCGCAAATGGGAACCCTGACCGACGAAGCAAGAGAGCACGCGTGGCCGCAGGCCTGCGGCGGGCATTCACTGTTGGCCATCGAATCAGCCCGCGCCTTTTCCTGATGCTTCGTTCACGCGGCGAATACGCGAATGGACAGTGGCGTGTCGCTTCAGCACTGCTTGAGTCAGGTGGCTCACGATGGCCCGGTCTATGGCTGTGTAACGTCCCTACCAATGGATGCTCGTGGGAACAAGCAGTGGCACCTTGACTCAATCAATCCGGACAAGGTTCTTCTGGAAAGAAGCACCACGTTCGGCATACTCGCGCGCAGTGCGATGAAGGTTGGCAATCTGATCCTCGCTCAGCTCTCGTACGACCTTGGCCGGCCTGCCGAGGATCAGCGAGTTGTCGGGGAAGGTCTTGCCTTGCGTAATCAACGCACCGGCGGCGACGAGGCAGTTGCGGCCGATCACCGCGCCGTTGAGGATGGCGGCCTGGATGCCGATGAGCGATCCTTCGCCGATCGTACAGCCGTGGAGCATCGCCTGGTGTCCGACCGTCACGTGGTCCTCGACCGTGAGCGGAAAGCCGGGATCGGCATGCAGCACGGCGCCCTCCTGCACATTGCAGCCTTCCCCGATCTGGATCGGATCGCTGTCAGCACGCAGCACGGTATGCGACCAGATACTGGTGTTCTTCCCGAGCGTCACCTGACCGATCACAGTCGCTTCGTCAGAGATGTAAACGCTCTCGTCAATCACCGGTATCTTGTCGCCAAGTTTGTAGATCGCCATATTGTCTTCAGATTGATCAGGGTGTTTTCAGCAGGTTCATCACCGCCGGCTTGTCACGCAAGCAACCGTTTCGCCATGGGCGCTTCCATATATACTACAGGTGCGTCTGGATTTCTGGCTGGCGTGTATCTGGTTTTGACTCACGATGTGCGATCAGGAGATCACCCCATGAAATGGTCACCGTCATTCAGGCTCATCCATCCGTCGAAAGGATGCCTCATCGTATTGATTCTGGCATCCTGCGTCGCCGAGGCGGTAGGGCAGGCACGCCGGCGCCAGCCGCTTATTGCGGAGTTCCCGATCTCGATCGGATCGAACCGCACGCCCGACTGGCAGAGACCTGGTGGCCGCCCTTGCGTAACGTCTGGACTCCCGTGGGTTGGAAGGATCATCTATTCCGGTTTGCTGTGTTATACAATGGCACCGTGTTCGCTCAACCGCATGTTCTGCCCGAGACCTACTATTCCGCCAAGTGGGCGGATCAGAATCTCCAATTGTCCTTTTACCCGTCTTCTTTTGGCGACCTGCCGGTAAAGATGCCCGACGGTTGGCAGCTGAGCGACGGCGGAGACGGCGGAGTCGGTGATCAGGGGTGGTCGGAAGATGCAGCCCCCGTTCTCTGGACCGAATGGCTCCTGGGAAATGATTACAATGTGGGAGGCACGAAGTATCTCCCCAACGGCCTGGTTCTTCGCCAGGAAATCTTCGCCCACCTCGGGAGCGGCAGCGATGTGAAAACTGGCGTGGAACCGCTCTATGCCTGGATTCGTCTTTCGGTCTCCCATGTCGACGAGCTGAGAGCTCCTGAATTCTATCATTGCGCGATTCATGTCGGGAACCCGCATGTTGGCAGAAGCATGTTCCACGAGGATAATCTGAACGTTTATGCGTCCAAGGGGGCGTATCCGCGCGAATTGACGCTCGAGATTACCGATCAGACAAACCCCAGTCAGTTCTTTCTGAAGGAGGCGAATGGAAATGCCCGACTGGCCGGCATGACTTCCACGGGTGCGGTCAAACTCGTGGAACGGGAAGAAGGCTCCCGGGATTATTTTCTCGATGTGACGCTCCCTTGCAAGCAAGGCTACCATGTGGACTTTGTCGTCCCCATGCTCTGTGAGCCGGTTGAGGAGTTGGAGCAGGAGATGAAGCTGACCTACGAAGGGGCACTGGACAATGCCAATGCCTTCTGGTCCCAGAAACCATCCACCGCCGCCACCGTGGAGACGCCGGAAGCCCAGGTCAACGGCGCCTTCAGGCATAGCGTTCGGTTGGCCGAGATGATTACGGAGACAAATCCGGAGAATGGCCAGCAGTCGTTTCTGACCGGTTCGTGGAACTACGAGCGACTTTGGGCCACGCCAACGTCCATGACCACACACATGCTGCTGGATCTTCTGGGTCATCATCCTTTTGCCAGACAACATCTGAAGATCTTTCGCGAGAACCAGGGCCAGCGCATTGCCCCGGGACCTGCCTACAAGGAGCACCCGGGGTATTTCAGTGCCCCGGAAGCCCTGATGAGAGTCGACTGGGTCACGGATCATGGAGCCATTCTCCAGCAGATCTGCAAGCATGCCCTGTTGTCGGGCGATGAAGAGTTCATCGAGCAGTGGACGGATCCGATCATTAAGGCGTGCGACTTCCTGAAAGATGCGCGCGCCATGAAAGGTCATGGCGGCGTGGAGGGTGTACTGCCGCCCGCCACGGCGACCGATGAGGAAGTTCCCATTCAGGCAACCTGGAACGTCGCCTGGAGTCACAAAGCCATGCGGTCTGCCGTTCGTCTCTTAAAACGGATCGATCATCCTCGAGCTGAAGAATTCGAGAAAGAAGCGGAAGACATGCGAGCGGTCTTCAGGAAATCGTATGCGGAAGCTTGCCGCGGCATGCCGACCTGGAAGGACAAGGAGGGCAAGGAGTATGCGTTCCTGCCGACCTCTCTGTCTCAAGGGGCAAATGTATACCATCCGTTCTATCTCGATGCGGGACCATTGGTGCTCGTCTGGGCGGGATTGATGGATGCCGACGAAGACATGATGCGGTCGATGGTTAAGTTCTTTCGGGAAGGACCGAACCAGAAGATCTACGATGCGCGAGGCAATATGCATCAACGCGCTGTGTTGACTCATGAGATCTCCAGCTGCGAACCCTGTTACAGTTGGAACATCTATCACTCGTGGCAACTGCACGACAGACGCCGTTATCTGGAAGGTATGTACAGCCTGCTGACGGCAGCCATGTCGGATCAGACCTTTTCCGGATGCGAGCATCGGCATGGGATCTTCTCCGTCCTGGCACCCAATGCCATGTTCGTTCACCTGGCCAGGCTGTCTGTGATAGACGACGAACTTCAGGAGGACGAACTGCAGCTTCTCCGGCTCGTTCCGCTCGCCTGGCTACGAACGGACTTCACAACTCGGTTCGACAACATGCCGACCGAATACGGGCCGGTCAGTATTCAGTTCAAGCTGGCCGATGCGGGGAAATGCCTGGAGGTTCATTTCCAGCCACCGTTTCGCCAGCCGCCACGTGAAGTCATTCTTCACATTCCCCCCGTTCCAGGCCTCGAAAAAGCCCTGATCAATGGAGAAAGCAAACTTGTCCGTCCAGGAGAACAGCTCCGACTATAAGCAGGGGCAGTCGCTAAAAAGGGAGTGGTACATTTTCGCCGGAAGACGGCGAAAAATTGGTAAACTGCTTGGTGAGTGCGACGTGGAACACGCACGTTGCGACATGGTCTTCTTTCGCGATGGCGGGAATGGAAGCACCCTGATTTATGCAGCGCTGTATATTACCACAAATGCAGGCCTCCCCATCTTTTTCCCATGGAGGTGAACTCGATGCGCATGAATCTCACAGCACAGGCAATGATCTTGTGGATGGCAACGTCGGCCTTGGCCGACGATCCGCTGGATTCGGCCTCGGACTACGTATCACGCGGCATGCAGCGGTTTCGCGATAATGAGATCGCCGAGTCGATTCGTGACTTTCAACGAGCCGTAGAACTGGACCCGCAAACCGCGCCGTACCTGTGGCAGCGTGGCATCAGTCATTATTATGCGGGTGAGTTCAAAAAGGGTCGGCAGCAGTTTGAATCGCACCAGGCCGTCAACCGTCAAGACGTGGAAAACGCCGCTTGGCATTTCATTTGCGTGGCGCGGATGGAGGGCGTTGAGGCAGCGAGAAAATCGCTCATCAAGATCGATACCACTCGCGACACGCGCATCCCCATGTCCGAAGTTTACCAGTTCTACGCCGGTCGCGGTTCGGAAGATGCCGTAAGCAAGGCGGCGGAAAATGCCGACACCGAACTCGCTCGCATGTACGCGCATCTCTATCTGGGCCTCTACTATGAGGTTGCTGGCGAAGTGGAAAAGGCTCGAGGGCATATGCGCAAGGCGGCTGCCGCGAAGCTTCAGAACCATTACATGCACGATGTTGCCAAGGTACACCTATTGCAGCGCAACTGGGAGGCGCTGACCGACGAAGCAAGAGAGCACGCGTGGCCGCGGGGAGAACTTAACTGGTTGATTGGCGCATGGGACGTGGGCGCGATGAGGCACAATTGAATAAGGACTTTGTAATGGTACTGCGGTGGTTGTGCGGAATGTTCCTGGGGCTGACACCATCACCCCTTCGGGCAATAAAGGTCAATCGCGATTGCGTATGCCCCAGGAACAATCGCCACGGCCGTAGGTAGGAGCCGGGCCGCGGGCTGAGTCCCTCACGAAGGCGCACGGCTCAGGTTCGTCAACATGTCGGTGTAGTGTCGGAAGGAACCGGTACAGACGAAACCGACGACCAGACCAACCAACACGACCCCCAACACGAGGAGAGCCACACTCAGTGCCAGAGAAGACGTGGATGGGATCTTCTGGACGCCGTATGGCCATTTCACACAGACCCGCCGAATTCGTTGGGATATGTCTTCGATTGTGCGAGTCATGACGTTCACCGCTCCTGTATCGTGATTTTGCATTGGTCAGGCAGCGCTTATTTCTCCTTGATAGGATCTCCTGTTTTATCCCTGAAGTAGTCCTCTTCCCGCCGAGGCTGTCGCTGGCGAAACCAGGGATTCACAGCGTGCCAAGTGACTTCTTCCGGGAACTCGATGGGCTGTTGAAAAGTCGGCCCTCCGACGCTGTTGTGCCGCGTATAGTGGCGACCACTTTTGTTCCCTCCGTCGGCCTTGCGACGGCGGTGGACCGACTGGCCAGCTACCGACAGGCAATCCACCTTTCAGGCTTCCGTCGGGTTTATCCCGGCGGAGCCACAACTGGTCAGCTACCGACAGACCTTGACACACCGTCGGTCGAGTCCCCAACGTGCCATCACATCGGCACGCGTTCGAGACCCAGTCAAACCGCAGCCTGTTTCGGCCTCGGCGGGCGCCGTTTTGCATTTCGGATACCCGCCTCGGCCAGTTAAACACTCGCATTGCGTCATCGAGGATACCGCGCCGTGCGCGCAGGACGAGTGGGTTCACGTGGTCCGTCGCCACATGGTCAACTCGGCCACCGTGTGCTGGAATTTCCGCCGCGTTTCGCGAATCACGAATGGCACATCTCGCGGGTCTGCGACAGGCACAAAATGCGGGCTCAGCAAATCCTGCAGAGCATCGATCGTGAAGTAAGGTTCGCCCCCTTTGCGGATGCCACCCAGCCAGTTCTCCTTCTTGGTGAATTCCTCCAGCCACGTGTAGGGCGATGTCAGCACCAGGATGCCATCCGCATTGAGCCGTTCGTGAACTGTGTGGAGAAATCGCTTGGGGTCATACAGTCGATCCAGCAGGTTGGCCGCCAGGATCAGGTCATAGCCGGTGAATTGCGGCTTGAGATTCGTCGCGTCACCCTGGAAGAACTCAACGCGATGAGCCACCTGATCGAGCCCCAACTCGGACAAGCGCGCTTCATGGTAGGAGACAATCTCGCCTTCCTCCGGCAATTCGTAATGGATATTGCCTTTTTCCTTCAGCTGCAGCGCGACGCGAATGAAGCGGGCCGAGAAGTCGATCCCGGTTACGTGCTCAAACTGGCGAGCCAATTCGAACGACGCTCTTCCGACAGCGCAGCCCAAATCCAAGGCGCGGTGCCGGGCCCCGGGGAGCGTGAATTCAATGCCGGCTGCTGCGCACTGGACTGGGAAAAGCGGGACGTCGAAATACGACTGACCATAATGTGATTCACAGTACAGGGAGACGGCCGAGTCCGTCTCGTACATCGCTTCCGGCATGGTCAGCGGTTGCTCGGATTGCACGTACCGAAGTCCGGCGTGCTGAAAGAAATGTCGCCGGAACGCATAACGGGAATCGCGCGTCGCTTCGTTACCGGTCGAGATCCACGATCCTCCTTTGATCAGGTTGTGCTGCGTGTCAAAAGTCGGCGTGGAGAAGTCATCGTAACAGGGGTGGACTTGGAAGCCGTCAAAGCCGCGTGATCGGTGTTTCCGTCCACTGCCAGACATTGCCAATAAGGTCGAAGAACTCGCCAAATTGGAACCGGTTCACGGGACAGGATGAAGCCCAATGCTCCAAGTTGATATTTCCCGGCGCCTGTTCCCAATAAGGTTGGTCGGGTATCTCGTGCAGGTCGCGCAGCCGGTACCACTCGGCTTCGGTCGGCAACCGGATCGGTTTTCCGGTCTTGCGGGCCAGCCAATTGCAGAAGGCCTTGGCTTCCAGGTAATTCACTTCGACCGGCCAATCCCAAGGCATGTCGATGATTTGTGCCATGGTTCGCAAGCGGAAGCCGGCGGGTGTTTCGATCCAGAAGAGCGGGAATCTGGCCTGGGAGAACTGAACCCAATTCCAGCCTTCATGCGTCCAGTACTCCTCCTGCTGATAGCCCTTCTCTTCGACGAAACCCAAATACTCCTGGTTGGAGACCAGGTAACGGCTGGCGGAAAAGTCCCATACATCGCTTTCGTGGTCGCCATATTCATTGTCCCAACCATACAGCGGATGGTCCTTGGACTTGCCCAGCACGACGCGGCCGCCGCGGACCGGGATCAATTCGTTCGTCGGCGCTGCATCGGTGGCGGGACAGATGTCCCACAGTGGAAGTTGCCGCACCAGCTCGATCGGGAGCCGGCGAATGATGACCGACGATGTTTCCAGGTGGATGCGCTGGTGTTCAATCCCCATCATGATGACCCAGAACGGATGATCCCAGTGGATCGGCATCGTCAGCGGCAGGGTGCTAATCGTGTCGTTGACCATTTCGCGCACCCGAGTCGCGATACGCTTGGACCTCGGAGAGTGCCGGCCAATCGTAATGTGCTTCGTTCAGGTCGTCCCAAGACATCTCATCGACGCCGACCGCGAACATTGACTCAAACCGGGCATTGATTCGCTCGGTCGTGATCTTGGCCACGATCAGCTTGTTGACATAGAAAGTCGCCGTGTGCCCGAGATAGAAGATGAGGGGATGCCGCAGCGGTTCGGCCCGTATGTAGAAGGCCTTTTCCTCGCTCAGTGTGTCGTAAAGTTGCTCATCAAGGCTGAACGTAGCGTGGAAATACTGCCGGATCTCCTCGCGTTTTGCCTCAGGGTCGCCTTGATTGAGGATCGTGGTTCGCGTGTTCTTTAGGTCCATTGGTCATTAGTCATTGGTCATTGGTCATTGGTCATTGGTCATTGGTGGACGCTTACGCTTATTCCGGCCCCATACCTGCCGCGGGGTGCGTGTCTGTCACGCATCGATGGTTGATCGCCTGCACATGGTAGAATCCGAAAATCGCCACAGCGAGCTTTGGATTTCGGCTTTGTAGCATTCCGACACGATCCCTCTGAGACGAAGGAGGACAAAAAAGCTGGGGGACAAGAAGAGCTCATGCCAGACTATCCTATTGTCGTCAGATGTTCTTATCCTCGCGAGCCTTTCTACGGTGTTACCGTTACGACAAGCTCGGCAATTCGTATTCTTTGCGACGCGGGCGATTCGCTAGTGCGTTTGCTTCCGCATCGTTGGGGAACGTCTCGGTCTCGGGATCCCACTCCAGTTTGCGCCCCACGCGGCGAACGATATTGGCCAAGTGGCACACGGAGATCGAACGGTGGCCGATCTCGACGTTTGATTATCGCTGAGACAAAGTGTCCCGTACACCATGCTACACCATTTGGCGGGCAATCCGTCATTGCGCAAATATCCCAGCGCCACCGGCCGGTTCGGCCGGTGGGCGAGTACCATGCGTGCCGCACAAAGATCGCGAGAATCCCGCGGCGGAACCTCAGCTGTCACTCCGTTTCCGACGGGAACAACGCGAGAATCTGCTGTTTCTGGGGGTCATCCGACTCTGCGTAACTGGCGATCGTCTTTTCCAAACCCTCACACAGTTTGGCTGTCGTCGAGAAATAGGAATTGTCAGCCGCGAATTGCGACGGCGGCGGCAGGGCCGCCAGCTTGCCGTCTGCGAGGCGCTGCAGACGCCGCTGCATGGCAGCATAGCAGGCAATTGCCAGTCGGGCATGACGTGCCTCGTAGCGATCCCCCAGATCGACCTCCACCAGTCGAGCATGAAATGCTCGCAGCCGCGCGATGCGCTGGGTCATGTTCGCAATGTCGTCTGACGTGGCGCGATGCACTTGGGCAACTTGCTTTCCATCGACGTACAGAGCCAAGTGTCCCGTGGCATCGACGGTCGCGGCCACATGCGTCCATTTGTCAGCCGGCAAATTTGCATCGAACGAGAGCGTGCCGCGTTGGACGATCAGCCGCAGCGAATTGCCGGGGTGGGTATCGAGCAAATATCCATTGGAGGTTCCCACGCGGCTCTTGTCGAGGATCCGTGTGCCGCCACCTGGCAGTGTGCCGGGAGAGAACCAGGCTTCGAGCGTCGCATCGGAAGTGAGATCCAGCCGTGGGTCCGAGGCAACTTCCAGGTATCCCTGGCCGTTGAGTTGCAGCACTTTGCCACAGGGTGCGTCGACGACCTCTACCTGACCGACGATTGTCGCCGGCAGAAAGTCGCCGACGGCGTTGCGCACCGTGTCTCCCGACCGTTGGCCCAAGGGCCAGTCGGCAATCACGTCTCTATCGGTATCCAGCGCGCTCGGTTTGTTCGCGGCCGAGAGGGCCACTTCGTCCGCCGACAAAGCTCGTCCGAACACGCGTGCACGCGCCAGTTGTCCGACAAAACGATTATTGCCGTCACTATCCGCGCCAATCCGCAGCGGCAGTTCGTTACAGGTGATGACGGATGAGAGGTCAGTGGGAGAAACGACTGCGCCGGCAGGCGTTTCGGGCGGTAGGTCATTGTTTATGCGCCGTGGCTGGTCAGCCAACGGCGCGGCGGAACCTAGCGCGATCACGATGTTCGCCTCGTCCGCAACGGCATCGTAAGGCAACTCAATGGACCGGCTGTCGAATTGCTCCCAGGGATGGCCGTTGATCGTGACCGCCGTGATCGGTCCGGTTCCCGCAGTGGCCAGATAGAGCTGTTTGGCGCCGAAACGGACGGGGAAATCCTGCCGCAAACGAGTGATGCCGGGCGGAATGTGCGGTACCAACGTCAGCCGGTCTGCTCGGTAGAGATACTCAAACAAGCCGCGGATCATGGCGGCCGGCGCACCAAGCGTGTCGTAGCACAGATTGACCGGTTCTCCCGGCTGATAGACGGCGTTGCCGAAATCAACCAAGGGGTTGTCCAGGCGAAAAACGCGGGCGAAGGTCAAAATCTGTTGCATCGAGCGAGAGGCATCTTCAAAGCAGTTCAGCCGGTAATACGCCATGATCATGCGGGCCTCACAGGTGGTCCAGTGTCCACCGTTAACCCAGGTCCCGAACTTCCAGAGCCAGTTGTCAGGTTCCACGTACATGTCATCGAGCGACGGATCGTTCGTGATAATGAGGTCGTGGGGCCGTAAGCCGGGGATGGATCGCATTTTGTCCATGATCTTGCGCGACTGCTCGTCCGCGACGACACGAAAACAGATGGCATCGTGGTTGCAGACGGCTTCGAAGTAGCCATGCACCGCCGCGCCGTGGACACCATGCCGGGTGCCGTCGGGGTCGAGCGATTTGAGGAGGTATCCTTCGTCAGTGGTCACTCGTTCCAGTCCTTGGCGTGCCGAGTCACGCTGCCCGGTGTAGAGCTGTACCTTCTCCGGAGCCTGGGCCAGCTTCTCCAACTCAATCAACCGATCGAGTGCTGCAATGTAGGTGACGCTCAAGCCGACCAGATAGGCTTTGTCAAAGGTCCCATCGGGTTTTTTCCAGCCAGCGTAACTCGGCGCCAACAGATTCCCGGCAGGTCCGGCCAGGAACAGGTTCTTCTCAGCGTCGCGGCGGCTCTCGATAAACGCGGCACACCGCTCGAGCAACGGCAAGTAGTGCTGCAACGCCGTCAGGTCGCGACTGATCAACAGTGATTCTGCCTGCAGGAGCAGTCCGGCTGCCGTGAACTCGACGCCCCAGTCGTGAATATCGATGCGGCCGTCGCCCTGTTTGTAGTAGATCCAGCCGGGTGAGGCGGCATCGCACAGGCAACCGTCGGGAGCGACCCAGTCCTTGGCTCCCGCACGTTTTCCATCTCCCATCTGGCTGAACCACAAGTCGTGGGAATTTTGCAGGAACGTGATGTACGGTTCCTGCAGCAAGGGAAGCGCGCAGTAAGTCGTGCCATAGCTGTTTTGGATCCACCAGGCGCCCCAGGTCGGTCCCTCCACAAACCCGTTCCAGGCCGGAGTGTAGAGCATCGGGAGATTCTGGTACTCGGGATCCGGGTCCAGCATGCGGCGCGAGATGTCGAGTAGTTGCAGGTAGGCGACATCCCCCTCGCCGCGGAAGTACTGTCCCGCAAAAGTCTCAGCCGCCTGGGTCGGTGCGGCCAACGGTGTGATGACCAGCGCGATCAATGCGCCACAGGCGGCCAGTCCGATCTTGTGAGAAACGTCACCGTACACGGATGTCTCCTTGCGAGCAGGTGTGATTGATGGGGTGTTCAAGGTGTGAACTTCACGTTGCACATGCCTTCCGTACCGGGATGGAACAGATTGCCGAAAAAACGGATGCCTTCTGGTGCCGCGGCCGTGTTGTTGATGAAGACCGTGTAGCGGTAACGAGGCGCTGTGGCTGCTTCTGACTCGCGCTCTCCCGCTTCACCTTCCTGTCCGCTGTCGTCAACGACGTTGCCTGTGATGACCACATCTCGTAGCGGTGGATCGTCGGGCTCCTGCCCATGGTCCAACACGATTGGCGCAGGTGCTCTGCTGCGGGTCCCAGATCCAGTGTGAGTCGCCGTAGCCGAACTGGCTGATGATGTTGTTGGCGATAATCGAACCACCATCCACGTTCGCGGCCTGGGCCGGTTGGTGCGGGCCTGCCAGCCTCGTTGCGTGAGATGCCGTACCGGGCATCAGGCCGATGCTCCACAGGTCGTTCCGGATGAACTGATTGTTGGCGATCAGGATGTTTCGGGAACCATGCATGGCCTTCATACCCATGAACGAGTTGACGACGATATTGCCGCTAACCGTGACGCAGTCGGCGTGTATATCAATGCCTTGAGCGGCATTTTCGATGTGGTTTCCCAGGATGCGAATGTACGCCGTGTTTTCGGGGTCCGTAACGACAATGGCAGAACCCTGGTGCCAATTGTTGACAGAACCGCTATCCCAAGTCGCCTGGTTGACGAGGTCCCCCTTGTTGGCGGTTCGCTTGACGAATTTGCCGAGCTGATGTTCTTCCTTGAATTCACGAGTCGGCTTCACATGCTCTTCCAGAATGCGATTGCCCAACAGCAGCACGTCACGGCATTGGGTGATACAAATACCCGTACCATCAATGCAGTTGAAGGCGTATCCAAAATGAGGGTTGCTGGTACGGTCGTCAACTGACAGTGTCATGTAGTCGCGAATTTGACAGCGCTCGACATTGACATGCCGCGAGTTTTCAAATCGGATCACACTGGCGGTGCTGCGCGTATCTTGAATGTCGAGTCCCTCCAAAGTTACGAATTCGCACTGCTGAACCAGAATGGCGGGGGCGGCCGCCTCTTGGGAGCCTTCCGGCCGGACCAGCGAAAGGCTGCGCAGCGCAACGTTACGAACATCGCGCAGTTCTGCGAACGGAGCGTTCTGGTTCGATTGGATCAATCGCCCGGGGCCACAGAGAGAGGACCCGTTGTGGCGGATACGGATCGGCTCGATCAAAACCAGATCGCCTGGCGGCAGTTGGACCGCCTGACCTGGGTGAGCGTCCAAGGCAGCCTGAACCGAGAAGCCCACGGATTTGCCTGACTCCACCGACTGCGCTATGATCGTTTGCCGGTTGCCGAGAAGGGACCAGCACAGCAGGCCTGACAGGGCGAAAATCAGAGACCTGGCAAATAGATTTCGGCGAGAGCATGAGGTCTTCATGACTGCAGTCATAACAAGGCGGACGTGGTAAGGCAACGGTGGGAGCCCGATCGCGTATCTTGTGGGACTGCTCACTTTCCGTTTCCCCTCCGTTCGACTCGTGGTTTGCGCCCTCCGAACATGACCGGCGATGCGACCTCGTGCGGGTTGCGGCTGAACAGCTTTGCCTGAAGACGAGTATGCCAAACGCGGAGGTCGCAATGAAGGAATTCGGGCAACGCCCCGGCGATGGCTCACGGTCACCTCCATGGGCATCAAAAAGTCCGCGGGATTTCGTCTCTGGCGACCCGTCATGCATGTGGACGAGCGGACAGTGGTGCAGGATAATTGCAGGCAAAACCAGAAAGTCAGCAAAATTCGACACCTTGACACCCACTTTGACTGCGGCCGCGGGCCGCGTCACGAGCAAGAGTGCGCAGAGACGGTTTGACGGGTGACCAGTGACCAACAAGCAGTGCGTCAACGCTCGAAGATGAGAGGTATCACAATGAGAGAACGTCTGGTTCGTGATAGGGGCTTGAGAAGTCATACCGCCCGCCGCCGCGTCCGTGCACTGTGTGGCCTTGGCGCAATGTGGTTGGCCGGCTCGCTGTCTGTGTTGGTGACAACGAGCGGGGACGGGGCGCACGCGGCAGAGACCTATGATCGCTACTACGCTCATCCGGCAGTACACGACGCCAATGGTGTGATCGCTCCGTGGTACACGGCTCAGAACGGGCAGCTGGACTTCCGCATTCGCGTGGCGGCCGAGACGCTCAAACGCTACCCTTGGACGACCACCGACAACTCGATCGAATGCCTGCCGCACTTTCTCTTTAGCGGCCATTGGAAGATTGCCGACGAAGGCACGATCACTCCGTTGCCGGTCGACGATTGGAGTGACGGGGATCTGGGGCAGCGGGCGGCGTATGTGCTATCCGGATTCGTGGACTACTACCGTTACAGCGGTGATCCGGCAGCCATCCGACTCATGTCGCTGCAAGCAGATTTCCTACTAGACCACTGCCTGACCCCCGACGACCATCCGTGGCCTAATTTTCTGATCAGCGTGCCGATCAAGGGGAAACCGTACGGCAAGTGTGATCCGCGCGGGATGATCCAATTGGACATCGCGGCGGAAGTCGGAATCGCTCTGTTGAAAGCGTACCAGGTGACGGGAAACCGGCGTTGGCTGGAGGCTTGCCAGCATTGGGGAGATGTGCTGGCGTCCAATCGCAGTCGCGCCGACGACGAGCCCCCTTGGGGCCGCTATGCGAATCCAGAAGCAGCGCCGTGGCCCGACGTCAAACAGACTGGCGGTGTGGTCTTCCTGGCCTACTTCTTCGACGAACTGATTCGGCTCGGTCATACCGGAGTGGACGACGAGATCATTCGAGCGCGTGACGCGAGCCGCGATTACCTGCACAAAAAACTGCTGCCGCAATGGACGGTCAATGATATCTGGGGGCGCAATTACTGGGATTGGGTCGATCCCGTACAAGCCGAGAACGTCACGGAATTCGCAGCCCGCTATTTCATGGATTACCCCGCTGCGTTTCCGAATTGGCGTAACGACGCGCGAAATATCCTGTCGCTGTTCTTGAATCACACCAGCGTCTGTCCCACTTCGGCGGGCGAAGTGTACAGCGGCGCATGGGCTTTTCCGGAATCGAGTGGCTGTTGCGGCCGATCGCTGTGGTACGGTCCGATGGAGCTGGCCGTCGCGTTTGCCCAGTACGGCCAGCAGGCCGACAGCGCGTGGGGACGCGAACTGGCGCGGAGGATGCAGATTCTGGCCACTTACGACGGTCATGAGACGGGAGTTTCCGAGGACAATATCGATGGGGGCTTCGTGGTCAACGACGCCTGGTTCAAAATCGCCCATCCCATGGCTCTCAAGCATCTGCTGGGCACGCTGGCTTGGCTACCTGCTGAGTTGGGTGCGGCGCGCGAGAATCACATCGTGCGGACAACAGCGGTTGTCAGTTCCGTGGTCTATCGCCAGGGAAGTGTGCGCTACACAACGTTCGACGCGCCAGCCGATACCATCGACGTGCTGCGTCTGGCGTTTGCTCCCGATCGCGTCACTGCGGATGGGCAAATGCTTGAGGCACGCGGCGCTCTGACCGCTAACGGCTATCGCGTGGTCACGCTGCCGAGCGGCGATACCCTGGTTTCTATCCGGCACGACGGCACCCGCAGTATTGTTGTGGAGGGGGCCGATCCCCAACAGCAGATTGACGACGCGGAATTGACCTTTGCCGGCCAGTGGACCGAAAGCGAAGATGCTGCCGATTTTGGCGGCCGCTGTCATGCGAGTGCCGAAGCAGGGGCGGAAGTTGAGGTATCGTTCACCGGCAATCAGCTGCGACTGCTCGGACGGGTCGGTCCCCGCGGAGGACTGGCCGACGTTTACCTTGACGGTCAGAAGCAGCTGGTAGATATCGATTGCTGGTCCCAGGAAGTGCGGCAGGAGCAGGTCTTGTACTACCGCAATGGTCTGGCGAACGGTCCGCACACGCTGCGGCTGGTGGTTCGGGGCGAGAAGAATCCCAAGTCGGATGCCGCCGAGATCTACGTCGACGCCGTGCAGTGGTCGGCAGCGCAGGGGACGAGTCAGTGGGGAGAGGGAGGGGGCCCAGTTGATGCGCAGCGGATGGTCATGGGTTACCCCGGACGTGAGGATCTGCGCGACTCGCGAGGCAATCTGTGGCGACCCGGTACTGAGCTGGTGGTCCGCACAGGATCGATGACCGATAGTGTGACCGAGAGCTGGTGGACCACACCGGCGCCACCGCCGGTGGCCGACTCGGCGGATGCAGAGCTCTATCGCTATGGAGTCCATGCACCGCAATTCTGTGTGAATGTGACGGTGGGGCCCGGGACATACAATGTGCGACTAAAATTCACCGCCAGTCGCCGCCTCGATACCTGCCAGAACTGTGTCTCGATAGCCATCAATGGCCAACCGATGGTGTCCAAGATGGACATTTCGGCCACGGCCGGCGGGACGATGCGCGGAGCCGATCTGGTATTTCCGGGCATTCAGCCGCGAAATGGCGTGATTGACATTCGGTTCATCGGAGGGGACGCCGCTCGACAGTCGCGTGGGGAAGCGTTTGTGCAGGCGATTGAAGTGAGCCAGGGTCCTGGCCAAGTCGGCGCCACGCCGATCACGATGCTCGGGCGCAACCTGTTGCGAAATTCCGGCTTCGAACAGTGGACCGAGGATGCGCGCGGGACGCCAGAGGCCGGGTCGTGGCAATTTGACGCGATGGCCGGATCGACGGCGAGCCTGGAGCCGGTCGTATCGCCACCGGGCGACGAGCAGTGGTTCCGCAACGTGGCGGAGGGCAACCATGCCGTGCGGATTGCGGGAAGTGGTCGCAGTCACCTGACTCAGCAGGTGGCGGTGTGCCCGAGCAGCAACTACCGCGCGTCGGTGCTCGTGTCCGCTCGCGCCGGCAAGGGATCAGGCCGCCATCAGTCTGTCCTCCACTCGGCGAACTTGCTGCTGGAGGAGCTTGATGCTGAACAACAGGTAATTGCTGAGCATCGTCAAGCCGGCGATCTAGAGGAGGGCGTCTATCGATACCTGTCGTGCGAGTTCACCACTTCGCCGCAAACGGCGTCTGTCCGCTTCGTACTCGAAACCAGGATCGATGATCCGTCGATAACCGGTCCGGTCCGCTACGATCACTGTGTGCTGGACGGTCCCCCGGCCCCGGCGCAAGTGGTGGGAATGGTGCGGGATCAGGCAGGAAATTCGCTGCCAGACGCGGTGATCACCGTCGGTGCTCAGACGCTTCGTACGGCTGCCGACGGGACCTTTACGATGAGCGGGTTGACCGATTTGCTGGAGCTTTCTGCCCAAGCGGCGAAACAGGGGTATTACGACCAGTCGCATGTGCTGAGGCTCAGCGCCGGCGAGAACCGCTGTGATTTCAGCTTGAAGCCGCTGCCGAGCCATAATCTGCTCTTGAACGGCGATTTTGAACAGGGATTCGCTGCGGCGCGGAGTATGGAACATGGGATGAAGGGCGATCGCGATCCATGGCACTTTTCGTTCTCGGCCGGGACCGGGTGTTACATCTATCCGGAATCGATCTACGAGTGGCGTAAGCCACATGTTCTGCGCGGTCAAGAGGCGATCAGCCAGGTGACCGACGGTGGCGGGACGATGGAGTTGTCTCAGGACGTCATCGTTGATGCGAACCAATCGCTGGTCGCCTCGGTCTGGATCCTGGGTCTGGATGTGTCAGGCAACGGTGAAGGATTCGGAGCAGGCGCACGTGACTTTGCGGGGATCGTGATACAGGAGTTGGACGCGCAAGGTCAGGTGCTGGTCCAGCATGAGCGGGTGGGAATTGACAAAGCCACGGAAGACTTTCAACAGGTTGCCATGAGCCTCACTACGCAGCCGAACACAGTGAAAGTGCGATTTACCTTGACGAGCTGCATCGAATGCGTCTGGCAGAAAGGGGCCGCCATTTTCGATGACTGTGTACTGCAGCCCGCGGCCGTGCAGCAGTGAGACGCGAATGCTGTGGAACGGAATTTGTTGCGTTGCGTAAACGGAATGAATTCCGTTCTACGTAGGGGGGCTATCGTGGGGGGGGGCGTCGATGGCATCGCCGCTGTGGAAGGGAGGGTAGGGGGGGAGCGGGCGTGGACGAATCTGCACGAAGATCAGGTCGTCACCGAATAATCTGTTGGACACGCAGCAGGGCCAGTCGGCCATCGCAGGTCTCCAGTACGATGGTTTTCGCCTTTTCCATGGCTTTCATGTCTGTGATGGAAGGGTGGGCAGTTCGCAGGGAGAAGGAATCGACGGGGGAGAACGCGATGAGTTCGCGCAGCTGAGCGACTGTCAGGCGATCAAGGACGTACCACCGGGTCTCTGGCAGCACCGCCATTTTGGCACCTCGCGCGGGGATCAGTTTGTCCTGATCGAAGTACACGTCACCTCGGTCACCGGTGTTCGCTCGCCACTGGCTTGTCGACTCCGGGTCAAACGGTGCGGGCTGCGAGACGACCACGTGCGTGGCGACGTCGAAATAGGTTCGTTGATTCTGCGGCAAGGTACCCAAATGAACGCTGATGTCGTTGAGTGGATTTGCTCAAAAATCGAATCCCTGCGTACCTCCCATGCCAAGTCCCCCTACAGGGAAGCCGGGTGGCCAACGATCACACATCGATTCCACCTGTACTTGACTGCGGCGAAGAAGATGTGGGACGGCGCATGGATGATCCGTGTTTGTGCTCGGGGCAGAGTCTTGCTGGTAATCCGCCACGGCAGCCTGGAATTGTCGGAATATCTGCGTCCGGCATGGGCTCACGGAAGAAGGGGCTGAGCGGGTTTAGGAAACACCTCGTCTTCCAAGACCTTTAAGACGTCCCGCGTGCTGCCACTCGACCACACGCTGCTGCGGATCAGGCAGACTGCGGATGTAGTCCCGCATCCACTCACGCTGCGATTCACGCCGAGCGGATTCGTCGGGGGTCAGTCCTCGCTGTTCGGTTGCTGTCCAGATCTGCCACTTGAGCATGTCGAATGAGGAACGAAACGAGAGATAGCAATCGGCACCGCGAAATCGTTCTTCCACGAACCTGGCTACAGCGTTCAGGATCTCCTGTCGGCGCTCGGCAGTAAGCGTCTGTTTGACGCGTTCGGTGAGATAGTCGCGCAGTTCGTTTCGCAATTCCTTCAGTTGGGGCGGTTTGACAAAGGGGAGTTGCTGATTGTGTAGAGTTTCTACGAAGCACCCTACTATCGGGTCGACATCTTCTGGAGTGGACGAGGGTGACTCAATCAGTGCAGGCGACACCGTGTTACCGTTCCGTTCCGCCTCGCGGCTGGGTAGACCAGCCGACAGCCCGACGGCCGACAGAAGCCAAGCCAGCATCAGCGAGCAGGCCACTACACCCGCCAGTTTCGAGTCGCCGGCGCCACGTTGTTCGACGATCCGACGCACTCGTCCCAGCAGGGAGCCTGCGCAGAGCGCTCATCGCCAGCGAAGTGGTGGGACCTCGCAGCTCTTCCAACGCCAACAGTGCCCGGCCATACTCGATGCGGTTCCCCGTCACGGCCACGGCGATATCGTCACAACAGTTCTCTCGCTCGCACCGAATCAATCGCGACATCCACCAAACTGCCGGGTGATAGAAGAAGAGCGTTTCGACGAGCGTCTGCAGCAAATTGATGAGGTAGTCGTAGCGGCGAATATGGGCCAATTCGTGGGCGAGAATCGCTTCCAGCTGAGCAATCGGCAGGCCACTGACAATACTCACGGGCAGCAGGATGACTGGCCGAAAGTAACCCGTGGCGACCGGTACCTTCACCAGAGTCGATTGCAGGACGTGTACCAATGGCCGCAAGTGCAGCTGCTCAGCTGTCCGCTCCAGGACTAGCTGAACGCCTTTCGGTACAGGTACTGTGCCGACCCTGCGCAGTCGCCGCAAAGTGTACCAGCCCACCACCGGACGCAACGCAAAGATCAACACGCCGATGCACCACACCGTTACGATCGTGTAGAGCCACGGCTGCAGCGCAGTCTGGAGAAATACCCAGGCCGTGGACAATGATGCTGGCGGCCTTCGCATCGACTCGGCTGATCCAGGCGGCCTCGCGGACTCACGCGTACTGGCCGGTTCCGATGCCACGAACGCCTGCTCTGCATTCTGCCGTGGCTCGTTTTCGTCAGACAATGACTCCATCGTTTTTTGCGACGAGGATAACGATCCGTTCTGTCGCAGTACATGGGAAGCATCAGAGACGAGTAGTCTTTGTGGCAGAGCGCACCACGTTACGACCGGTACTGAAATCAATCCGAGGAACAGGCAAGTCAGCGAGCAATAGCGCACGAAAGCCGAGCGTCGCTGCATGATTTGCATGAGCACCCCAGTGATCACAGCAAACATCGCGAATTGCCAACACGAGTGAATGATCACCCAACCCAAACGGTCGATCGACGCACCAGCGATGTGAAGTGCCACGGCTATTTCCCCTCTAATTGATCAAGCAGTCGGCGGACGTCATCAAGCTCATCCTTCGTCGCCTTTGTCGACGAAAGTGCCTGCAGCACGAGGCTCATGGCCGATCCGTCATACACCTTCTCGATCAAGTCACACAACATCCGCTTACCGGCTGATTTGCGCGTGAGCACTGGGCGGTAGATGTGCGGGGTGGCGATTTCGTCGCGCGTGAGCAACCCCTTCTCCAGCATGATCGAGAGCATTTTGACGGTCGTCGAGTAATTGGTGACTTTCTCCACCTGGAGTCGCTTGTGAATCTCGCGAACTGGGCTAGGGCCAAGTTCCCACAACACGCGCAGGATCTGCAGTTCCACTTCGGTGGGCTGAGGCAGTGATGAAGCAATGCGACGCATGAGCTGATCTCCGGACCAATGTCAGGCAGATGGCGGCTGCGGACCACGCAGATAGGCGAATTGTGGCGGGCAGCAGCCATTGCTTAGTAGCGAAGGTGTTCGCTAGTAATTGTAGCGAAGCATTTCGCTTTGGCAAGCGCTCTCGGCTGGGAATTGGTCGGAGAGTCGTCTGTGTTACCTGTCGGCCATTCCGGTGGCCCACCACGCATCGGCGACCATGCAGGCTCTAGGGGGCCGCACTCGGGGACGGTGGATCTGGTGCGCAAGAGACGATTCTGCCAAGTGGAACGGTCGTACTACCCAGGGCTGCCGTGGCACACGCCGTGGAGACCGGCTCGCCCGGGGGCAGATGCCCGCCTGTCGTTTGACCCGGTCGACGGACAAGGTATGGTTTCTGGTGGGTGGTTGGCGTACACCCCGACTAGCGTTATCTCTGGGGGCGAGGTGTTTTGGGCCTGCTCGCCGCCGGCGGGGCGTTCGCGATCGGGCCCGCGTTGCGCGATGGGATCCTGGGAACCTTTTGGGAACCGATGTTCGATGAAAGAGAACCGAGCGACACCGCGATACGCTTTCGGAGTCGAGCAACGTGTGGCCCCTCTCACGGCAGGTGAAACACCGACGCTCGACGCCTGCCTGCGTGTCCGTTTCGCGGACATTTCTCGCCATGGTTTCGCCTTCTACCAAGAGACCAGGCCGCATTCTGAGGAGTTGTTTGTTGTACTGGGGTTACCTCCCGATCTCATCTATTTGACGGCGCAGATCGTTCACGCGGAACTCATCGAAATCTGTGGTGGTCTGGCGTTTCGTGTAGGTTGCCGATTCACGGGCTGGGCCCGATGCTGCGAAGTGACAGGCCATATCGTGCGCGATGCGGACCCTGATCCGCAATTTGAGTTTCTTCCCGCTGAAACCGAGGGCCAGCCCGCGTCTGGTTTCATGCTGGCTGAAAGTGAAGGGTGAGCAGGTCAGCGTCATCTTGTGCTGAGTCAATCTCTGTCGCCACAGAATCTGTGGTGCGCGATCGCATATGAAGTGGCGGTGTCTTACTAAAGAAATCGCGCAATCACGCCGGGAAGTTCCTGGAAGTGGAAGAGCCGATGGTAATCGAGCAGACCGGCCAGTGCGCGAGAGAACTCGCTGGCCCTGTTCTTCCAGGATGGCGATCGGGTTGAGCCCACCGATGACGATGGAGCCGATGCGGCCGTGGCTGGGCTGCACGTCCAGTATGGACTGGCCTGGCCGCCCGATCGTCATGAAGCCACCCAGGCCGACGGTCGCCAGTCGATCGGCGAGGTTCACGACGAGGTCGCGACTGTCTTCCGGCATTTCACGAAAGCTGGCGCCGATCAGTCCATTGCCGTTGGAGATCGCTCCACTGTAATTCGTCATGCCGCCGCGAATGAACACCTCCAAGGGATCGATGCTCGTGCCGTCGTAGTGAATGATCTCGACGAATCGTGTGGCCTGCCCGTTGCGCAGTTCCAGCAATCCTCCGAAACGAGAGGCCGTGGGAATGCCATGTTTGAGCATCACGCCGTTCAAGGTGATGGAGCAGACGGTGCAGAGGCCGATGCGATCCTTGGGTATCGTCAGTTCCCCCAGAGACTCGCCAGGCGATAGCACGGCAACACGGTCCCCCATGGCAAACCCCTTGTCGAACACGCTGCAGACCTCGTCGATACAAGCTGACAGCAAGCGGGGCTGCACTACGGAAGTGTTGACGACGACCAGTCCGGTGCGCGTGGCGAGGTCGAACGACATGCGATACGTCATTTGATCGATGCGTGCCGACAGATAGCCCACGCGCTGGATGGTCTGGGCGGCCCGCAATTCGCTCACACCTTGCTCGGTGATCAAGCGTCCGCGCCGTCCTTGCGAGGCGGTCAGCCCGTCGGCATCCAGTTCGCCGAGATACAGGCGGACGGTGCGTTGATTGAGCCGATAGCCGGCGGCGGCGAGCATTTCCGCCACCTGCCGGGAGTTGGTCGGGCCCGGCGTGCATTCCAGCACGCGGAGGATCGCGATGCGGTTTCTTTCACGTTTGTCCACGGGCCAGGGTTCTCCCCGGAGATTGGCAAGTTGTCGCTTCTTGTTTGCCGTAAACGGTCATAATACGGCAATTTATTTCTGTTTGACAGACATGAATTGCCGTTATGCGTGACTTTTTCGATTGGGTTGTCCAATCGCTTTCCCGGGAGGGGGAGGACGCTATCTTGCGTATTGTGGCAGAATACGGCAGCATATCAACGGATTTTGTTTATCGTCGCGGCCAGAATGCTTATAGTACCGGTCGCATGTTGCGGCAATTCATTGCCAGATATTAATCCGTTAACAGCCAGAGAAGGAGTTTTCGATGATTGCGGCTCCGAAACAAAACGATGCCCTGGGGACTTCGAATCGCGGCAATCCCTGCGAATCAGGATTGTGCACCTTGTGTTCCTCCGACTGCAAAGGCAAGTGCGAGACGTGGCTCTCGTCGCTGCTGGGTCGCAAGCTCCTCTACCCCCGCAATTTCGGCAATATTACGTCCGGCTCGGCCAACATTCTGGCCGAGGGCGTCGGATACCACGCGCTGCGTATTCAAGGCTATGCCTATGGCTCCACCGGGCTCGCCGCCCAGCTGACGAAGGATCCGGACGATTGCATCTTTCCCAATGTCAATCTGGAAACGGCTTTTGGCAGCACCACCCAAACGCGGTGCCGCGTGCCGATCATGACCGGCGCGTTGGGGTCGACGTTTATTGCGGCCAAATACTGGAATTCGTTTGCGGTGGGAGCCGCGTTGTGTGGATTTCCGATTGTGATTGGTGAGAACGTGGTGGGCATCGACAAGGAGGCGGTGATCAAGAACGGGAAGGCGATATCGGCCCCGGAACTGGACCGGCGCATCGACATCTTCTTGCGCTACTACGACGGCTATGGTGCGATCATCGTGCAGATGAATGTGGAGGACACCCGCAACGGCGTGGCCGAGTACTTGATCGACAAATATGGCGACAAGGTCATTATCGAGTTGAAATGGGGGCAAGGGGCCAAGGACATTGGCGGAGAGATTCAGGTCAGTGACATCGAGTATGCTCGATTCCTGCAGTCGCGCGGCTACGTCGTCGATCCCAACCCATCCGATCCGACGGTGCAGAAGGCTTATAAGAACCGCGCCATCACCAGCTTCGCTCGACACAGCCGACTCGGGAGCACCGACCTGGATAGTGTCGACCAGGTGCGGGAATCCTTTATGGCGGAGGTGGCTCGGTTGCGACAGCTCGGCTTCCAACGAATCTCGCTCAAGACCGGCTCGTATGGAATGGAAGCTCTGGCGATGGCCATTCGTTACTCGGCCGATGCCAAGTTGGACCTGCTGACGATCGACGGTTCCGGAGGAGGGACCGGTATGAGTCCTTGGAACATGATGGACCACTGGGGTGTCCCGTCACTTCCGCTGCACGCCCGGACTTACGACTACTGCCAGCTGCTGGCCGATCGCGGGATCACGCCCCCCGACATATCCCTGGCGGGCGGATTCGCGCGCGAGGACCACATCTTCAAAGCCATGGCGCTGTGTGCCCCGTACTGCAAGCTGGTGTGCATGGGTCGAGCGCCGATGATACCGGGGTTCTTGGGGAGCAATATTGAAGGGGTGTTCAAGCCGGAGAATCGCGCGGCACTGTCCGGTCATTGGGAAGATCTGCCGGTCTCGGTGACGAACGTGGGTACCTATCCCGAAGAAATTTTCGCCGGCTGGGAATCGGTGCGCGACAAGGTGGGCGACGACGAGATGGCGAACATCCCGTTCGGCGCAATCGCCATGTATGGCTATGTCGATAAACTGGGCTGCGGATTGCAGCAGTTCATGGCTGGCGCCCGCAAGTTTAAGCTCGGCGAGATCGCACGTGCCGACCTGATGGCCGCCAATCACGAGACCGCCCAGGTCACCGGCATCCCGTACATGACGGACGCCCAGCACGATCGAGCCTTGACCATTTTGCAGCAATGAGCGCAACAGCTCACCGCGCTGTGACGACTGCGTCACAGACTGCAGCTTGGCCCGGTTCAGGAGAACCGGGCCAGCAGCTTAATACGGCCAGAAGAACCAGTTGGTCGGTGGTAGATAGCTGGCGGCTGGCGGGTCGACGTAGTAGGTCTCGGTGGGACTCGTGTAAAGCGGGACCGTCGGCTGCGTGTAGACCGGACGGTATGCGGTAACCGTTGTCTCGGTCTCCGGCACGATATCGATCTTCTGCTTGTAATCGGGAGCGGTCACGGTCCAGTTGGTGAGCCGTTGTCCCGGCAACTGGGCGGTCACCGTTCCCACAGGGACCTTCAGCGTCAGGGAGTCTCCGGCAGGAATGCCGTATTCGGTTTGATTTACCTGGATCCGCTGAAAACTCTGCATGCGATTCTGAACGATGATCTCGCCTTGCCGATCTAAAGAATCATTCACGGCCTTCCGCACGTCCTGGCGGAATTCTTCACTCTTCGCCATGTTGGCACTTAATCGCAGCACATCGTTGCCGCTGCTGTCTTTTGCCGGCGATGGAGTCGAGTATCTGTTGCTGCTGCGCCAACTGCTCCTGCTGCATTTTGGTCAGTTGATCCATGCGATCCAACAGATCGCGCTGTTTCTCGATTTCATCGTTGATGACGCCCGTCAGTCGCGTGATGCCCGCCGCGTTCGTCGTGGTTGCTGCCGTGTTCTTCGTCACCTGTGTCGGCCAGTTTCGTCAGATTCTCGGAGGTCGCCTTCAGCTTCGTCCGCAGATTCTTGAACTTCCTGCGCCAGTTGCTCGGTGGTCTTCGGCTCGGCGGTCTTCGCCTTCTCTTGGGCCGCCACGGCCAGCGGCGTCAACAGCACCAGCAAACACATTCCCATGCTTCGCAACAACATTTTGGTAACTCCCAAGTGAGCGGTGTAGATCCCCAACTCCATGGGTGTAGTGCCATCCATCGTTTGATTTGCCCGATACGCCCTCAGTCTAGCCACCACGCCGGCAGATTCAACTCTTCCCCAACGGAATGTGTTGGGCAATCGCCAAAGCGCGAAGCTGGGATGACGGGGTAAGAGCCTTGAGGTGTGAGGCTTGAGTCTTGAGGGATGCGGTCCCGGCTTGTGCGGTCCCGTTTCGACCTGCCAGCTGCCGAAGCCTAGGCCTTGAAGCGGTATCCAATGTAGGGGACTGTCTGGATGTAGTCACCAAAGAAACCGAGAGCGTTGCGCAGACGCATGATATGCCGGTCGAGCGTCTCTTCCGCGACCCTTTGACGGGACGTGCTGACGGCCTCGGCCAGACGGCGCCGCGAGTAGGCTCGATAGGGCCGAGCAGCCAGAAAACTCAAGAGCCGAAAGGCGATCGGATCCAGGCGGATCGTTTCGCGGCCCAGCTTCCTCTCGTAGGAGTAGCGGGAACTACGGCACTGGTCCTGCTCCTCGCCGTGCTGGCGCCGGACCCACCGCTGGCGGAGCACGAATTCCGCGCAGGCAATGTCATGACTCTCGCACGATCGATCGTCATTCATCATGGTCTTCCTCCACCCCCAGTATACGCAGGCGCACCCCTGCGGTGAAGGTGATGGTCCGCCGGCCGAGATGCCGCCGGAGAGCTGGCATCAAACTGCCACTGGTGGCGGCAAATGGCGAGAAATACATTTGGGACCTCAGGATTGCTGCTGGCTAGACGTAGACGCGCGACCATGTTCAAGGCAGCAACGTGCGAACACCCGAGTCGTAAGCGGGCGGGCACTTTCCTTTCCCCCTTGGCACACGGCGATGGCAAGCAAGTCCGCCTTGGTGTCACATCACTGTGCCAGCCAGCGCTGCCATTCGCTTGCAGCTGATTCACATCGCGGATGCCATAGAATTTCTGCAGGGCCGCATCCCAACCGGCCTTGTTGCCATGCTGGCCGAACTCCAACAGCATCTGTTTGTCGGCGTTACGCGCCAGCAGGAAATCGATGAGAGATGCCGCAACCGCATACGCTTGTTTATCGCGGGCGGCTATGTTGGGGGCGGTCAAGAGACTGTCGAGTGCTGGCCAGTTCTGCGTCTGCAAGATCCAGGCAATCTGCTGCTGACGCGCATCCTGCCGATCGCTGTCGTCGTACCGGCTCGCGATCCCTTCTTCTACCCACGCCGGCAAGCGGTTGGGATGCGGGAAACGGGTCGCCAGCACGACATGTGCCATTTCATGAGCCAACGTGCCTCCCAGAGCGCGTTCGGGTGAGGTGGACATGTAGAGCGTATGATAACGGCGACGCGGATCGTCCTTGGCCCAGGTCAATCCAGCATCCCGTTGGGTATTGATCGACACGTTCACGGTGGTTTGTCCCACGCCTGGCGGTAGCTTCTGTCCCAGCCATTCTTGGGCGATCACACTACGCCACTGCTCGGCATTCTTCAGCACTTCTTCGGCATACTGCGTCGCCTCGCCAGCCGAAGGCCAGTCCGGTGTGAGCACGGTGAAATTGTCGCTCATGGCAAAGCCCGCTGCGTGAAGGCGGGTGTGGGGGACGAGCAGGACCAGCAAGAACAGAATGAACAAAATGGGTCGTGGCGCCTTCATGGCATCCCTCCTTGGCCGTTGGTTGGAATCCTTGCCTGAGCGTGCCGTCTGGTTGCTGCGGATCGTGGTGCGATCTCCTCTCCGTCTGCCGCCACGACGGAAAGATCAGCAGCAGATCAGCACGCTTGCTTGTGCGGGGTCGCCCGTTTTACCACACCCAGCCCACAGCTCAAATGGCAAAACCGAGCAACTGCTGAGCATGTGAGGAGTGAGGCTTGAGGAGTGAGGAGTTGAAGGTTCGTGCGTCTGTGGGGTCTCGCTTGGGTTGACTCACTTAGGCAGCGGAAGTGATTAGAGATTGCGGAGTGCGGTATGCGGAGTGTCGTTGCGAAATGGAAGCGACTGAGCAAGGGATGCACGGCCGTGGATTCCCAGTGTCGGCGGATGTTCTGGTACGACGATCAAGTGGCACCGCGTGGGCTGCCAAAAAGTCGGCCCCTGGACGCTTTTGTGCCGCGTGCAGTGGCGACCATTCTTGTTCCCTTCGTCGGCCTTGCGCCGGCGGAGCCACAACTGGTCAGCTTACTCGTTCAGGCCATCGCAGGCTTCCGGGCTCCGTCGGGTTCATCCCGGCGGAGCCACAACTGGTCCGCTACCGTCAGGCCATGACACAACCGTCGGTCGAGTCCCCAACGTGCTATCGACGATCCGGCACGCCTTCGAGACCGAATCAAGCCGCGGCCTGTTTCGGCCTCGGCTCGACGCCGTTTTGCCATTGGACACTCGCCTCGGCCAGCACACTTCTCGTCTCGTTTCCGGTATGCCGGCAGCCCTGGAGTCCGCCGGGAGCGAACCCGACGGGGCTGGAGCAGCGAGGCGAACGGAAATGGGACTTTGTCAGGAGGCCGCCAGTCACAGGATCAGCGGTGTTGCTGCAGGAAGGCTTCGGCACGTTCCCGCTTGCGTTTGGTCAAGGGTGGATCGGAGACCGACAGCGCCTGTCGAAAAGACTCGATGGCCCGCGGCAGGTCGTCGCGCATGTGGAACATGAGTCCTCGGTTGTAATGTACCCAGGCGTTGTTGGGTCGCAAACGAATCGATTCGTCGAAATCTCGCTGCGCTTCCTCGAATCGCTGCAGTCCCGCGTAGGCGAGCGCTCGGCCACTCAGAGCATAGGCCAGGCCGGTGTGGGAATTCGCTTTGCGTTCCAATTCCACGGACTTGTTCAGATCCTCGAGCGCCGTCTCGTATTCACCCAGTTCCACGTACACCTGGCCGCGTCCGACGTAGGCAAAGGCGGCGTTGGAGGCCAGTTCGAGCAGTTGCGAGTAATCGTCAGCCGCTTCCACGAAATGCTCGGAATACCAATAGCTGGCGGCGCGGGTGGCGAAAGCCGGCAGGCAGCGTTCGTCCAGATCGAGCGCCTCAGTGGCCTTGGCAATCGCGTCTTCGTATTGTTCCTGTTTGTGCAAATGCTGTGCCTCGACAATCAGGCGGTGGACGATCAGTTCCTCGGTCGAGCCGGGATCGAGGCTGGCTGCTTCACGGTAATCCGCACTGGCCTTATGCGAGTCACCCAGGTGGATCCACGCGTTCGCTCGCCCCAGGTACGCACCGGGCCAGGTGGGATGCAGCTCAATGAGTTTGCTGAAGTCGCGAATGGCCTGTTCATTCATTTGCAGGTGAAGGTAGACCTGTCCGCGCGTATGGTAGCCAGGCGCGAAGTTCGGATCGAGCGAGATGGCCTTGTCGAGATCGGTCAGCGCTTGTTGAAACTGTTCCTGGCGCAGCAGCAGTTCCGCGCGATGGAAGTAGGCCGGTACGCATTCCTCGTCGATGCGGATCGCCTCGGTCAGGTCTTGCCAGGCCTTGTCCAGTTCCTGCTTTTCCATCCAGGCCAGCGCCCGTCCAACGTAGGCTGTCAGGTTATGCGGCTCGAGTTCAATCGTGTGTGTGTATTGGTCGATGGCCTGTTCATATTCCGATTGCAGGCGATGCGCATCGGCTCGGTATTCGCGCGGCGTGGACCACTCAGGAGCCAGGCGACATGCTTCGGCGAAATCTTCCGTGGCGGATTCGATATCACCTTGTCCCAACCGCAGCATACCGCGATAGTTGAAGGCGGCGGCATAGTCAGGTGCCAGCTCCACGGCAATGTCGCAGTCGGCCAGCGCCAGATCGGTTTCCCCTTTCGCGGCGTAGCCGACCGCTCGGCTGACGTACACGGCCGCCGATCGCAGGCCCAGCTCGATCGCCTTGCTGCAGTCGACCACCGCCTCACTGAGGTGATCGAGTTGCTGGTTGGCATAGCCCCGGATTCCGTAGGCGATCGCGTTCCTTGTATCGATTTGCAGAGCGCGATCGCAGTCGGCGATGGCCAACGCAAACTTGTTCTGGCTGGCGTAAGCTTCGGCACGCTGCACATAATAGCCTGGGTTCTGGGGTTCGATCTGGATGGCGCGGCCATAGTACTCCGCGGCATCCGCAATATCTTGCAGCGTCGCATTCGGGCGATGTTGCAACGTCCAACCGTGGAGCATACAGGCGTCGACGTGATAGGGGTCGAGCCGATGGGCCAGTTGCAGATCCTGCAGCACATCGGCGATCTTCTGTTGGGCATACCGCACGCGCGCTCGTTCCACGTACAGTTGAGGTTGGATCGGTGCCAGCTCGATGGCCGCCGTCAAGTCGACTTCGGCAAACTCCCAGGCTTCCAGTTCGAGATAGATCATGGCGCGTGCGGCACGACTCTCGGCGTCTGCCGGATTCCCTTCGATCGCCGTGGTGTAATCGGCCAACCCTTGCCGCATGGAACCGGCCATGACGTGGGCGCGGCCGCGCCCGGCATAAGCTGCCAGGTTCTCCGGATCACGTTCGATCAATTGCGAGAACGTGTCCACCGCCTGCTGGAAGTCGCCGCCCTGCAGATGCAGTTGCCCCAAATAGTGGTACAACGGCAAGACGTGCGGATGACGTTTCAAACAAGCCTCGACCAGGGCGGTCGAATCGGACTGCAATGCCGCCATGATCTCCTGCTCCTCGGGAATCGGCGACTGGACTGGTTCCGGTTCTGCCGCAGCGGTCCCCTTGGCCTCAGGGCTCACTCTCCGCCACACGCGTCGCAAGAGGGCCTGGAGTCGGGACCAGAACGCTGAGCCACGACGCCCGCTCGGCCTGTCGGGCGCGGCAGACCACGTCATGCCGCCTGCTTCCATCAACATCTGGTCGAGTTCCGACGGGGTGGTGCATCAGACTGCGAAACGGGAAATCGAAAACCGGCACGTCGCGGCATCCCCCACCCATCGGTTTGCGTATCGTGAACGCCACGGGGCCGTGCGCGACCGGAGGACGAGGCATCTGTTGCAGTTGGTCCGCCAGCGCGCCGATATCCTGAGTCGGAAGGATCGGTGGCTGGACCTGGATGTCGACCAGCGTCTTGCCATTGGGGAGCAAGGCCAGCGACACCTGCAGGTCAACCTTCCACTGCTGCCCGACCGCTTCGAAGTACCGATGCAAGAGCCGGTCACAGGCCGTGACGAAGTGACTGGCAGCGTCGAAACTGATGCGGTGCGGCAGAACGCGCGGATGCGTGAGAAAAACCAGGAATTGGCGATCTTCCAAGGCCACCGGCGGCGTCTCTTTTCCTGGCAAGATGCCCGGTATGGGTTCGCCTTGAAGCTCCTGGCTGCGCAGCAGGCGGAGGCCGGGAACGATCAACTCCTGGCCGCACTCGCATTGTACGGAGGTACCTGCCTGACCCTCCCGTACCCGTATTTGTTTCCCACAGGTGCACTTGATGCTTGGCATGTCGCTCCTCCAACCTTCCTGCATCCTAGCACAGCACCACGTCGAGGTTTAGAGCCGCGGCCCTACGGCCCCACCTGCGCAGGAAGACGGGCTGACCCAATTCCTTGTGAAAACGGGGTGCCAGGCTGGCCGGGTCCAGGCCGGCATCCCGCTCACCTTGCGCGATACTCTCAGCCACCAGGTTGTCCGCAAAGTCAATAATGCAGATATGAGGTGGTTCGGGCGAGAGGGTGAAAATGTTGGCCCTTTCCCGCGAACGGGCGTCCAGCAGTTGCGCTTGCCGATGCAAATGCCGCACAGAGGAGGTGGTGTTCTGCAGGAAATTGCCTCGTTTGATCCGCCCGCGCGGTGTGACGTCGATCAGAATGATGTGCGTGGCGCCCCACAAAACGGCCGCTTCAATCGGACTGTTGTGCGCGAACCCGCCGTCGACCAGCTCAATCTGCTCGCCCGGCCGCGGAAGGCCGTCGATGCGGCGGGCGGGAAACAAAGGATAGATCGATCCGGAACCCATGATCACATCCAGCAGGATCTGCGGGTGCGTCAACAGGGGCACACCGCGCTGGCCATAGGGCATGCTGCGCTCGTCTTGATGGGCGGGAGCGAAGAAGTAGAGATCGGATGGCAATTCCTGGCTCGTCTGATCCAAGCAGGATCCGGTGATGACCAGATCGCGCTCGAGCAGCCCGCGCTCCATAATCTGCCGACTGACGGCTTGCAGTGTGGCTGCAGCCGGCCTTGCCGAGTCCTCTTCCAGCGGCAGTTCGCTGCGGCTTTCCAAATGCCGGTTGATCAGCCGCGGGAATTTATGGGCCAGGGCACTTTCCATCCCCTCGCCGCCCGAGAGCGTTTCTTCCAGAGCGAAAATGGTAAAGACCTGCAGCAGCGGTAGCCCCAGCAATCCGGTGACCAGCAGTGTCTTGGTAAGTCGCTTGGGAAGGCGAATGTGATCGCCGCGGCGGGAGCGAATCGCCTGCAGCATCAAGGCGCCGAGGCCGATCGCAAACAGGCTCCAGGCGGAGGCCTTCACGCCGAAACTGAACCACAGCCAGATGTGGTGCAACACGTGGTTCGTGCCCAGCAGTTGCCAGGGAGGCGGAGCAACATAGCCCAGTAGAATCTCCAGGCCGGCCAGGGTCGTGTAGATCGCGGCGAAGGCCCAGCCACGTCGATTCTCGTCCCGCACACGCCATTTCACGACCCAGATGACGAGTGCCGTTTGCAGCAAGGCGAACCAGAGTCCCATGTTGATGCGAACCGCCAGCGGCGGACGGATAATTTCGCACTGATTCAATTCGGTCCAGGTATCGTGCAGTGCCTGGCGACCCGCGTCGGAGCCCGACACACCGAGCGCGACGGGGAGTGAGTTAATGGCGCCGCCCGATGTGCCGACCACCAGCTGAATATCGATCGGGTGTTGCGGATTCTCGCGCCGCAGCTGACTCAGCTTCTTCTCGATCGCCGCCACGGCTCCCACCTGGTACGAACATTTCGCACCGCCGCCAGACAGCACCAGCGCCAGTCGCGGAAGATGGGGTTGGGAGCGGGCATATTGCAGCAGCAGATGCCCAATCTCATCCATCGAGATATTCTCTCCGTCTTCGGCTGTCGCGACGGCCCCGGTCGCGTCGAGCCACCTGTAGACCTCGGCAAATCGCTGTTGCCAATCGTCCATGTAGACGAATCGATATCGCTGTTCTGCTTGGGGTGGCACCAGCAGTAGCTCGCGAAGTCGTGAGGCATAGGGAAAACCGTTGCGAGCTACTACCACATCGTGTGGAATCTCGATCTGATCGAGTTCCGGAAACGTCAGGCGGCGCACGCCTTCCTCCAGTGTCGGATCGTTGCCGGTGGCATCATCCCAGACAAACGCCACACGCTCCACCTCGGCGCTGCGGTCGGATAGCATGCGGATCGACTGGCTGTGCGAATAGGTGAAACGAATCGGCAGCCCCTCCGTCTGGACGTTCGCGCGCCGCAGAGCTTCCATCGGTGCCGCTCGGCCGGAGACCGATAGTGGATGGACGAAGAGGTATTCCACCTGGTGCTCACGGGCCAAACTTCGCAGGTCGTCGACGGTCTGCAAAGTTGAATCCTCGGCAACCAGGCAGACGGATTGATAGTGGTCAAAGAACCCATCGCCCTGGCGAGCGGGCGAGGCCCACCGCGACCGGGCGGCCGGTAATTGCACGGTCGCCAGGTACTGGCACATGCGTGTCGCCCACGTGTCCCCCTGCCGTACAAGCAATCCGGCAAACACGCCCGGAGTCAGCATCGCCAAATCGATTTGCTGGCTGTCGATCCAGTGCAGGACTTCTCCGTACGAGCCGACTGCCAATTGGAAACGCATGTTCGGCTCGCGTCGAGCAATCTCGGCAAACAGCTGTTCAAATTCGGCGTACTCCTGGTGAAAATCCTCGTAAGCCACGATCCCCACGCGTACGTCGATCGATGCCGGCGTGGGCTGCGCGGAAGTGGCGGAGAGCAACAGTGCGGTGAAGAGAGGTAATACGGCCATGATCTCGATCGATTTCCAGGACGAGAAGGACGAAACCCGATGCGCGAGCGGCATGGCAGCGTGCCATTGGTATTCTAATCCGCTGTGCCGACCCGTTCCATCGTACGGTCGTCGCGCCGCACTGGTTGCTCTGCTTGCGAGTCAGTTCCCTGTTCCCGATGACCCATTTTGAAGCCCCGAAGGGGCGCACAATGCCAGCCCAGGCCTGGGGCGACGAACGAAAATACCCATCGGTCGAGCCCCAGTCATGCCATCACACCGGCACGTTATCGAGACCGAAACACATCCGCGGATGGCTACGAGCGAATGCACCGGGCAAGGTGCGACGCGCGGTTTGATGCGGCCTCGGCGTGCCACCGGCGCAGGGCTGGCCTACACGCTCGGCCGTCAAGTATTGCCCGTGATTGCCGGTAGCTAACCAGTTGTCGCCCGACCGGGGCAAGCCCGGTCGAAGCGGTGGACTACCGCTACGGGCAGGTAAAACGGGAACCGTGCAATATCCAGCAGCGATTCAACATCCTCGGGGACTGTGCTGCGTTGGGCCGCTGCTCTTCTGCGCCAGGATCCGCTGGTAGGCCGACGTATAGGCGCGCCGTGCGCGGCGAAGCGGCTTCACCTGCCTTGATCGGATTCAAATCCACAT
>CAVOXY010000016.1:0-40221 GCA_963700515.1 uncultured Planctomycetota bacterium
CCGCATGTTGCACGCGAATCTGGGCAGGTTCGTCAGTAGGGATCCGGTCGGGTATGGCGACTCGCTCAGCCTGTACCAGTATGCGCACGTGAGCCCAATACGGCGTGGGGATCCGTCCGGTAAACAAGCCAGTGATTCTCAGTTCGTTCGCGACTACGTCTATTCCCACTGCAAGTGGAGTTGCACATGCCTCGTACCGCGTCGAGTGTTCCCAAGCGCCTTAAGCGTGTACGCGCTTTTCCAAGAGGTTCACAATCTGGCTGAGGATATCGCTGGTAAGTACAAGCCATCGTTAGCTGACGGTTCGGTGCCAGCAATCGGCCCCGGCGATTTGGCCGACGACGGCACTCTTGCGTACGGATCTCTATTGCACAGTGCCTTGCGCCATTGCATTGCAGGCGGAATTTTAGCAAGACGACTCAACAGCTGCGCGTGTTCCGCTTGCACGCTCGACCAACGCGAAATCGCTCAGTATATCAACAGGGAACAAAGACTCGTTAATACACGCCAAGGGATTTGGAACAACAGGGAGGGGCGGAAATGTGCAGGCTGCAAAGGTCAAAATGCTGATGAAGACGTACAAGGCTTCGATCCGGGGGATCCGTGGGGACACGTGACACCATTATATGAAAGCGAGCCGGACATCATCAGTTGCTGTAAGACCAACCTAGAGACTGGTGGTCTGGCGACTTCCTCAACAATAACAGGGCCGTCACTGGATGATTTGATACCAGAGCCACCGCCTCAGAATATCCAACGGCAGCGGTGACAACAATGTCATCCGCTACGTAATCCTCGGCCGCACTTCTTTCCCCATGTAGTCCTGAGATAATGTGAAATTGCACTCTGAGGAGCCGGTTCAGGTTCCAGGCAGGAGATGTGAGGTATGCTCTGCAAGTCGCGACATCTTCGAATCTTGATGGCATCAATTGCCGTTGTCTTGGCTGTTACGGCGGTGCTACTCCTGGGGAGACGCATCGGACAACATCAGCTCGAGAGCGCTTTAGCTGAGCTCGAATCTATGCGCACTGCTACTTCGTGCTGCCGTTGAGCGAGTGTCAGGGACAGGCTGACTGGATCGCGCTGTACGACAGCAGGGGGACCGACACGAAAGTACATGAGTTGCTGAATCTGTCATCGTTAATCACGCTTGTGCTTGAATCGTCCGACATCACCGAAAATGGGCTTCGAGATGTGGCGAAGATTCCCAACCTGCGCGTATTCTATTTTTATTACAACTATTCTGGGCACCTCGGAGACGCCGGGCTCATGCAACTAAGCAATAGTTCTTCACTAGAAACACTCGTCGTCGTACAGTCAGGCATATCTCCAAAGGAAATTGACTCATTGCGGAAAATGCATAATCTTCGCGAGTTGATCTTGTATGATATTGTGCAGAGGTGGAACGGCCAGACTATGCACACTCAATGGTAGCTGCACTGACTTCTTTGCAGCAACTTGAACTGCTTGCTGTAGGTGGCAATTGGTTAACCGACGAGTGTGCGAAGCGAATTGCCGACGCCCTCCAAGGACGTCGAGTGATTCGTCTCAGCACGGAGCCCACTGACCCCTACAACGTCGACTTAGAGACACTTCGCCGGGAGACCGGCAAAGAAACGGAAGGTATTTCATCTGACATTCCGTTGGTAGCGCCGGGGCGATTCTGAGTTTTTCGTGTCGCCCCTTAGTTCGGCACAGGAAACTAACCCGCAATCAGAGCAAGAAACGCAGCACAAAGACGATCCCTGAGTGACCGGGATCACCGTCCATCGCGACTTCCGGTTTTGCGCAGGGCGATCCACGAGGACAGTTGTGACGGGGTTCGATGCGAAGCTGTTCGCTCGCCGGAGGGTGCGAGTACCGAACCGGCGGTTTAACACCGCCTTCCGGCGGCCTACCGGCGGCTATCCGGCGGCTATCCGGCGGCCTGCCAAATCACGGTTAAAGCTCGTACTGCTGGCGACTTACGTCGATCACCGGCGGCCTGGGCGAAAAACGCACAAGTGCGCTTCAAAAATGCTGTTGCACAAGGCCGCGTAACTGAGCTGCCGTCGCGGAAGCCGCGTAGCGGAAGCCGCCAGGCTTCAGTTGATTGGAGCATCCATCGCCGCTGCGGCTGAGCCCTCGGCGGTCTCAGCTACGACTCGTCTCTCGATGCTCTCCCACACACACGTTCTGGCGTGCAGGCGTCTGCACGCCTCTCTCACTTCCAGAGGCCCGTTGCTGGGCCTCGTGACCCCTGAAGGAGTCTTTCGCAATGCGTACGTATCCTTGTCTCCCGATCCCCGGCGATCCGCGTGATCCGCAGTCACTCTGTCATCTGCTGCACCGCTATCTGCAGTGGTTGGAAACCCACAACTTCGCGGCCAACACGGTCAAAATCCGACGGCTGCAGCTCTCGCGGTTCATCCAGTGGTGTGACGACCGCAGCGTGACCCGCGCCGCGGAGGTCACCGCCGAGATGCTCGAGCGCTTTCAGCGGCACCTGTTTTACTATCGCCAGAAGAACGGCCAGCCGCTGAGCATCTCCAGGCAATCGCACTGGCTGATCAGCCTGCGCAGTTGGTTCGCCTGGCTCAAGGACCAGCGCGTGCTCGAGCACAATCCGGCGTTGGAACTCCAGTTGCCCCGCGAAGAAAAACGTCTGCCGCGCCATGCGCTGAGCGAAATCGAAGTGGAAGCCATCATGGCGCAGGCCGACATCAGCAAACCCAGTGGCCTGCGGACCCGCGCCGTGCTCGAGGTGCTGTACTCCAGCGGTCTGCGGCGGCAGGAAGTGCTCTCGCTGCACGTGACCGACCTGGATCGCCAGCGCCGTGTGATCCTGGTGCGCCAGGGCAAGGGGAAGAAGGATCGGTACGTGCCCTTGGGCGAGAGGGCGCTGGCCTGGATCGACAAGTACCTGGCCGAGGCCCGACCGTTGCTGTTCGGCGCGAAGAGACCGCTTCGCCGTTGTTGTTCGTCACGCAGCGGGGCCGCCAGGTGCACCCCAATCAGCTCTCCAGCCAGGTGCGACAGTTCATGAACCAGGCGGGCATCACCAAGGTGGGCGCGTGCCATTTATTCCGACATACGGCCGCCACGGTCATGCTCGACCATGGCGCGGACATCCGTCATATTCAGGCGATCCTGGGTCATGAAAGCCTCTCGACTACGCAAATTTATTATGCGCAGCGGATGGTTATGTTGAGTCGCTTCCGCAAGTGCTTACCCGTCCGATCCTCCCCACAGGATTGCTGCACATAAGATTTCATGATGCACCTGCTGGCGGCCATGGGCGCGCTGCATTTCACTGGAGGTCTGTCATAGAGCAAATCGATCTTCCGGTCTCGCGAAACATGCCACTGCGGCACGGAAACAAAAATCTGCTGGACTGACCCCGTATCTTCCGAGGACATCCACACACGGCAGGGCTGAGCCGAGATTCGCCAAACTCAGACGGATATTATGTTGAGTGATCCAGTGCACATCGCCTTGTAATCGCCGACTTACGCCGCCCAGCTGCACATTTCCGCTGTCTGCGCATAATAAATTTTATGTGCAGATGCACATAAGATCTACACGCACGTGTCGATTGGCAAGTTGTGCGAAGTGCATGCCCAGACCCACCCCGGCAGGCTGCTGCGTTCTTCCCCACAGCGTCGCGCCTACGCCTGGTCCCTCTCGCCGCTGCGGCCGCGGCTACGCCAGCTGGCCGAGCGTCTCCTTCGCTGGGTAAGACGTCGCTCCAGCGTGGCCACCGAAGCCTAGATCCTCTGCGTGCTTCATCTCCCGCCGATAACCCCCCGCCGCCTGACAAATTCGCGTCAGGCGGCGGTCTTTCTCTTCACAAGCAGCCCGCACAGCGGGTACAATCACTCGTAGATCTTTGACATGACAACAGCTTGCGCGCGGCGCGCGAAAGAAACGATGCTGACTCTACGGGCAAGTGGCCGTGCGGAAAACCGCGAGAAATCCCGGGCGCGAGCGATGCCGGTGACAAAGGTACGTCAGTTAGTAGCAATGGCACCGCATGTACCACACGCAATCGGGCAGGTTCTGCAGTAGGGACCCGATCGGATATGCTGGAAGTGTAGGCCTATTGGAGTTTCTTCGAAGCAATCCAGTGAACCGCATCGACACACTGGGTCTTTCTTCAGAGTGCTATTGTGGACCGGACATGAGTGGTTTCCTGGTTGACCTGGTGAACGAAGCAATTAGATGGCGAAGAAGTCTGAGTGGCGTGAGTCGGTTTCAGGGGATTAGGTGGCTGCTTGATAACGGAGGTAATCTGGACTGGTGGAGTACGTTGGGACCGTATCACACGGCGAATTGTCCGTCGAAGGACCGCTGCATTCATACGTATTGGCTTTGCGGAGAATGCGTGCACGACCATTGGATTGGCAATTTCATGTTCGGGTTCATCGGTCGGTTGTTCCGTTTGCCTGACTGGATTTTGTACGGCGCAGCGGACTGGGCTCAAGGTCGTTACGTCGATGATCCACCGTGGGACGTCGCCGGATACCAATTGGCTTGGCTTGTGTTCGCGGAGCTGTCGGACCCAAACGGCGATCATGTGCTCTGCCACATACTCAAGTCGAATCCAGGTTTGTGGGATGACGGTAACGATACAACGCCAGGCGAGCCGCCTAGCGGAGTCAAGTGGCCAACCCCTCACGCTCGTGGTTACAAGGGGTGTAGGAAGTGTCCGGAGCCACTCCCCGCGCAAGTAAGAAATACGTTGCCCGGCGGCAAGTTTGGGGGTTCATTTCCGGGACTCCAATGACTTTGCTGGATAGGTCATAAAGCGCCTCAGCTTGTCAGGACGAGCACACAGGGGGTCTTGAAATCAATGCATCGGCTGATTGTCATCTCGTTGCTTTGCTGGAATTGTCTCGTTCTCTTGGGTTTTGTCCTCACCTGGGCATACATCTCCTTGCTCGTTTCCGCCAGTGCGCCTATGTGCGTTACCGAACTCGACAGACACCAAGTCATTGACCATACAGAGCTTAATCGGTTCGACCCGGATTTGGCGCGAAGTCCGCGTCGCGAACTGGGATTGTGGATTGCCGAGGAGGAACGGGCTGCGGCGAAGTGGGTCACTACAGCAGCGTCGTTAGTTGCGGGTGTAAACGTGGTGATCCTGGCCGGATCTCTTAAATCTCTATCTCTTAAGAGTTCAGCCTCATCGAAAGACTGACCGCTGGATCTCTTAAGAGTTGAGCCCCGATTTCATCGAAAGACTGACCACTGGCACGCGGGTTGCTATGGGGGATTAAAGGAGCGTTTTGCTATTACCGCGGACGTTGTTAGCTTTCACAATGGGTAAGGCGAACTAGCATCGCTGCGATAGTAGCGCTGCGTGAAGCGTCGAAGAGGACGGTGCGCGGCGGTTGAGAGAGTATCAGGGAACCGTTTTGAGGGCCGTTTTTGCGTAGCGCGCGGACGCTCAGCGCCAAGGGGTGTGGGAAGGCTCCGCTTCGGGTGGCTTGATGTGTCATGGCCTTTGGGTTCGTCACATGAAGGGCAGTGTCGGTTGCCGTAGTTGGTCGAGCGTCATCTGCATAATCTGGTGGACCGTGGGGCGGGGGAATTTCTGGACCGAGACCATCACTCCTACTTCGCAACAGGGACAGAGCCGCTCGTCTTTCTCTGGGCTGGGCTCGCCGCCTTTCACCTCCTCGGCGTCCTCCTCTGTCGCATTTAAGTCGAAGAGCCCGCCGCGACAAACGGCCGGATGTTCGTTCGCACTCCATCGTTCAAATCGCAATCCCAACCCACCGGGGGGCGTGATGGGGGAGCACTATTTCGCGGCTACGACCCAGATATTCCGAAAATCGCCTGGATACCCGCCACCTGGTGTCCCGCAGGGTGACGACAGCCTCGCTGGACTTTCGCAGAAACTTCCTTCCGCGCATGGAGACCGGAGGACGGACTGGGCTAAGAACTTCCGCTGGACGGCCACTGACAGCTGCTCTGGTACGAACTGCTCGAATGGGTTTTACTGTTGGCAAGCCGTGGGAAAGTTACCCGGCCGTAGGGGCGATGCGATTGCGATTGCGATTGCGATTGCGAATGTGATGGCGATGGCTGGCTCGCGTGGTGTGTACGTACGGGTCGCGTCACGCCAAACGGATGTCTGACCCGCTGAAAGGATGCTGCTTTGGCCAAAGGACGAAAAGCTCGCGATCGGAAAAAGCAAAACAAACTTGACCGTCAACGCCGTCGTGACAAGAAGCAGGAGCGGAATTCAACGACGTTGGCCAGACAAGTTACTCCCAAGCTTTCCGATAAGGTCGACAGAGTCTACGACCTGATTCTCGTTCGCAGGTTTGCCGAAGCAGAGCAAGTGCTCGATGGCATGTACCAACGGTACGACAGGTACCCGGCCGTCGTCGAGGCCCAGCTTTATCTGTACCAAACAACCGAGAACCACGAACGCTGTTGCCAGGCATCCGACCGACTGGCGAAGCTGATGCCCCGCGACCCTGACGCTCGATTGATGTACGCTCAGGAGTCAATGTTTTGCGGGCGGGTCGGCATCGCACTTGCCAACTATCGGCTCTTTCTCCAGCAATGGCCTGATCATGCGAATGCCCAGAAGGCAAAGATCGCCATTGAGTTAATCGAGCCGGAGTGCGAAGCCAACATCCGACGCATGGGCTTCGGTGCCGCGGGCCTTGAACTGTTGGTCATGCATGAAGAATCGCTGGAGTGCGTTCAGAACGCCCGATTCGCGGACGCGGCCGAAAAGTGTTTGGAGTTGCTCAGGCGCGCTCCGAACTGCATTTCGGCAAGGAACAATCTCGCGCTCGCCTACTTCCAGGCCGGCAACCTTGAGAAAGCGGTCCATGTGGCTGAGGAGACATGCCGTCTCGCCGCTGAAAACCGCTTTGCCGAAGCAACGTTGGGCAAGCTGCGGTTCCTGGGCGGAAAAGAAGATGAGGCGAACGCGATTGCTGATCGTATCGTCGTCAATCCACCGACGGAACAAGACTCGTTAGCCGCTGCCATCGAATTGCTGAGCTTTCTCGGCCGCGACGAAAATATCGTGGTATTGTCCGAAGCCGTGCAAGACCATGGAATGGCGGACCCTCGATGCCGCGCGATTTTGCTGCACCATTTGGCAGTGGCACAATACCGGCTCGGCGATGAGAAAGCGGCTCGATCGTCATGGAAAAAGTGCTTGAAGGCCATGCCGACGCACCCTGATGCTCGCGAGAACCTCGCCGATCTGGATGCGGGCCGCGGTCACGCTCCTTGGTCTGAACCGTTGGGCAAGTGGATTCCGCGGGCCATGTGCGAGAACCTGCTCCGCGGCAGGAGTGGAATTGGCAAGACGAAACATCTTGACCTCACGAACGATCACCCGGCAGTCGCCGCGGTCATTCCCGCGCTATTGGATCGCGGTGATCCGCTGGGGCGGGAGATGGCGATGAAGATGGCTGCTGCTGACGGATCGCCTGCCATGCTTGATGCCCTACAACACTTCGCATTCGGCGCTCGCGGGCCGGATGTGATGCGGCACGATGCCCTCGGCATACTCGGCAGGAGAGGGCGAGTGGACTCCGGGCCCCATCGCTTTTTCAGCCGTGGCAAGTGGACCGAGATCAAGTTGTTCATGGCGGAGATCAACTGGGAGGCGACAGAATGCCCCTCGCCGCGCGTGCAGGAGTTAGTCGAGACCGGCACGGAGGCATTGAGAAACGGCGATTTTGCGCTGGCTGAGGAGTCGTTTCATCGGATTCTCGACGAGGAGCCGGACAACTGTAGCGCCGCGTATAACTTATGTATCGTTTGGGTGGAGCGCGACGGCCGGGTGGGGCGTCGACGGGCGCAGGCCCGCATGGAAGAGATCTACAATCAGTTCCCGGATTACCTTTTCGCTCCGATCTCTCTGGCACAGTTTGCGGCGATAGACGGCGACTTGGATCGAGCTAATGACTTGCTTGAGCCAATTCTCAACGCAAAAAAACTGCACGCATCCGAAGCCATCGCCCTGTTCACGGCACATGTTCAAATCGCGATCAAACGCCGCGAGTTTGACTCGGCCGAGCAATCGTGGGCATTATTGGCTCAAATCGCCGACGAGGACGATCCCAAAGTTGCCAGACTTCGCCGCCTCATCGACACCGCGTCTCGCGGACGCGGGCTCCGTCGATTGCTGTCGTAATTTTGGAGTTCTTTGATCCATCGAACAGGAGTTTGGTGATCGCCAGTCACGGATACTTGGACAAGGGACGCCAGAGAGTGGGAGGCATCGCATGCGTGACGACACGCCACTACCGTCGTTCGTTCCCACAAATCGACGTACGCTTCTCCTGGAATGGCACATGCGAGGCCTCGGCCTGGAGGTAGAGATTCGCGGCCACGGAAGACTCCACGTGGCCTTTGAGGACGCCCAAGACGGAACCGAATGGGAGTCTGAACTTAGCTCTGACCTTTCCAAGCTCGTGAACTGCATCGAACGATTGACCGCCAGGAGCTGAGTGAGGCTGACACGACGGTGCGACTCGTCGCACTCATCGCGGGATCTCCTGCATGAGGCGGAGGCCTAGCGTGTCGACCAATCGCTCAAGGGCGGCGGCGGGAAGTTCCGCGTCGCCCGCCCGGAAGTCCGACAACAACCGCTGGTCAACTCCGATCCCCGCGGATAGCTCATCCACGGATCGGCGGGATGCCACGATCGCCCGGCGCAGGTCACCGAAGAAGCCCGGTTGCTCGGCCGCTGCTTGAATCTTCCGCAGGTGGGCAATATTCTCTTCCTTGCCGGCGAGTTCCTCCTGCACGACGGCTTCCCACTGGTCCTTCTGCTGGGCCGTGAAACCGATCGTCACCCGTTTGTCGCCGGCTGCTCTGGCCTTGCGTACTTCGTCTTGTTGCTCAGGAGTCCATGGCATCATCGATCCCCCACGTCGTACGCAGTCACTGGTTCGATCAAGTCGTCCCCCAACCGTTTGAATACGCAGCAGAGGTACCGACCGGTCGAGGTCAAGCCGAAGGCCACGGGGTTACCGGTCGACCGGCTCACGTCCTCGCATTCGGGGTTTGTGACCACTTCTTCGAATTCTTCTATCGTAACATCGTGCTCTGCCAAATGGGCGATTATCTCCGGCGTCCAGACGAAGAAGTAGAACGGCATGGCTGTCACCAATTTCCTCCATTCTTGCCGAACGGGGAGTTTTTTTCAAATGGCGGGGACGGAAATATCTCGCGCTGTCACCAATCCGTTGCGATGTACCGGACGTCTCAGCCCTGCATATTTGGCGTTTGCCATGCCGGTCAGGAGCAGTGATAATCGCTCGATTACGCCTGTCAACTACGTCCGACACCGGTGGCAATTCGTCGGGAGCAAGTCGCGGCATTTGGACCGGTTTGATTCCCCACACGGCCCTTAACGAATATTGAGTCATTTGCAGCCATTTATCAATAATACAGAGCAAGACCGTCCGACCAGCAAAGCCCAGCAAAGCTGCGCTCAATGGCTGCCCAATGAAGCCGCGCGTCAGGCCGCACTGCAAAACGCGGCCACGGTCAGTTCCTCGATTACAACTGGAAGCTGATCGAACAGTCGGTTGCTCGAACGTCGCGACGTTGAATTTTCAGTCGCGCGGTAAACGCTCCGCAGGTTTGATATGCGGATCAGAGGCACTCGATAGGTTTTTCACGCGTCGAAGGGTGCCAGGACAATTGCTATCACCATTCCAAAGTAGCCATCACAGGTGTATCATCGGTCCGATATTCGAGCTTTCCAGGAGGACATGGAGTTCGTTTTGAACCACGAAGACATATCATTGACAGGCCCCACTCAGGCGCAAAGACCCGGAGGTGACGATGACCGACGCAGCTCAGGCAGATGAAAACACCCCGGAAACGAAACTTTTCTCCGATGAGCGAGACGCATCTGCGTTTGACCACACAATGTCTCCGGAAGAAACCGAGACGTTTATCGACGCCTATCAGATTACCGCGGAATGGATTCGATTTGCGGATGCGAAAGCTGCGGCCGTATTGACGGTTTGTGGTGCATTGGCCGGTTTGCTGATCCCCACCTTGAAGCCGTTCGTTGATGAACCTACATATTCACGCCGTGGTGGTACCAATTGGGAATTGGGTTATTCGTGGCCTGGATGCTCTTTCTGCTCGCCGCCTGCGTGTCCGCATTTCAGTGTATTCTCCGGTTTCGTTTCCCATGGCAAACACCAGCCATCGGACACTGCGAGCCGTTTCCATCCGGCCGCCATGGCGAAATATGATATTACCGACGGCAAACGATTCGTGCGGGACTGCGAGGCGATTGGGACCTCCGGGTTCGCCCGCGAGGTGCTGGCCGGGCTCCGTTGACTCTCACATCTGCAACTCGAGGGTGCGGTTAAGTCATTGGCTCGATCCGCCTTGGGCTGTAGTGCCCGCCTTTCGTGATCCTCTATCTCCTCGTAATCCAGCTCTAATCTGCGAAGCATCAAAGGGGAAGCGGATCTCTCAGAAAGTGGTTGTATCAGGCCAGACCTTCATGAAGAACTGCGTCCCTTCCTGCCGACAGACCGTGAATAAACGCGTTGAAACGGGGGCGTATGGCAACCCCTCGGCCCAGGCGTTCACGTCTCCGACTTCGGCCGCATACGTTTTCGTGATCGGAAATGCGGTAATCAGTTGTGCCAATGGGGAGCGGCTGTCAATGACAGAATAGACCAACAGCGAGGAAGACGGGGCGGCACCACAGACCGGAAACTCTACGAGGTCCGTGACGATTTGGATCTGCACACGATTCCGCGAATGCTGAGACAAACGTACGTTTCCACAATGCGCAGTTTGCCGCCGCAAACCTCGAAAAGGGAAGGCAGCGATTTCGGAGAGACCGTTGAACGCAAACGGCGCAGGACGGTAGCTCGCCGCTGGCCAGCACAGAAGCGCGATCCGCCCTAGGAAATAGGTGACGTTTCCCAGCAATGTTCCCTGAGTCGGCAAAGCTTGAAGGACTCGTCCACAAATACACTCTCGTCGAACATCAGTTTCAGAAATAGGCATACATCATCATAAACAGTTACTGAATAAAAACTAAACAAACCTCCAACAAATATCCAATCACAGCTCATAAAGGCAAATCATCTCTCATGGATATCCACTCAAAAATGCTAAATCGCGATAAATCATAACGTACGGTGGTTGCGGTTGGCGTGTAGGTAGACGTGCAGGCACGCACACAAACGAAAACGTGCGGTCAGCACGGTACGCAAACACTTGAGTTCCGCAGCCACGGCGACTCAACTCTCGAATGGGTGGGCCTGGATTTGCTAGCATGCAATCAGCCAAACCGGCTGTCCGTCAAAGAAATGATCACGTAGGCGGGCATGCCAAGTGTCAACAAGGGAACTCACTACAAAGCACTTGAACCACGTCCACCGCACTAAGTTAGTTCTCGTCGATATGATCGAAAGATCTTCCATTGAACCCGAAAACCGTTGTCTCTGGATAGGGAGGTTGTATATTCCCCTCTCAGTTCTCTGTTGTGACGCTGAATACGGTTACATGGCGGTGGCGCGGCCGCCGAGCACTTGCCGTCAAAACGAACGTAAAAGATGGTAGTTGCGACCCATAGCAGCACCGCCCCGCCGATTTCGGCGGCAAGTGCGAAAGAGGGAGAAAGTTCAAGAATGCGTAACCGTTTAGCCAAATGGTGACTGGCTGTGTCTACTGAAATCAGTCTCAACTCGAGGGCCGAGGAGAGAATATCGAATAATGAACAAGGAATGATGAATGTCGAACGAAAGGCAGTGCTTTTCTATCAGCCGCTGCCCTGTGTAAAGTCGATCCAGGAACATTTCCGTCGCCTCTTTCCTTCATCATTCGACATTCGGCGTTCGATATTCTGCGGTTCTTCTGCAACCATCCACCGCGGTACGCGAATGGTTGATTCCGTACTGCAATCCGCTAAAGTGCTATCACAAATGCTAATTCCGCGGATCCTCACACACCAGCATACAACCGCGACGTGCACCGCGAGCAGAGACACGCAACCTGTTACCGGTGCGGTTTCCTCGATCGGGTCGAGGAAACGTTTCAGACAAACGGTGACGGTGCTTGGCCGATTCAGAAGAGGGGACAATAGACGACACTACCGTCACCGCAGACCGCACAAACCTCTCGATCGCGTGAGTTTCCAGTCCGTATCAGGCTCTCGTGCATACGGCTTGGATGACGATGATTACGTCGACACCGACCGGCGACTACGTTGCCGCCGGACGGAATTGCGTGGTCGCTCTACAGCGTCCCCGGACAGCTTGAATGCGAAGAGACTCAAGAGGCATACTCGGAAGTCCAGAAGTTCCTGATCCTGGCCCTGAAGGCGAATCCGAACGTGTTGTGAGTGTTCGTACACTCGCGCTGGTGGAAAAGGCCACACCGATTTTTCGGCCCAGAACCTCTCGACATGCGGTCGGTCTTATGTGTCACAGAGACTCGTGTATCGAGACCTACAACGGCTATGTCATGTCCCAGTTGCGAAGATGCAGGCCGATATCCGCAATCACGGTCAGGTGAAGTGGAAACATGTCATGCACCTGATCCGCTTGCTGATCTCGGGCATCTATGTTCTGAAGGATGGCTTTGTCCCCGTTGACGTCGGGAGTGTCGGAGCAGCTACTTGGCGATCAGAGACGGAGGCGATGTGCCGTCGAAGGGGCCCCGAGCGGTCGCGGTTGAATCTCCTGGCAGGAGTTTGACAAGGCCCTCTCAGGAACCAACCTGCCACAACGTCCTGACTACAAGGCCGGCAGGAGAGGTAACCATTCGTCGGTTGCTGATATTCTGCGTCCTGTAGCCGAGTAACGTGTGATTATCGTCCACTCGATAAGTGGTGAAAGCAACGACCTCATTGCAATGCGGACACTCACACCAACCCTCTTCCTCAACCTCCGACACTTCATCTACGGGACTCAGAATGAAACTCAAAATGTGAATGAGCCATCCCATCGCAGCTACATCTCCGCTCTTAAGCCGCTGAATCGCCACACAACGACCGAGGAAAAGACCGACACGTGCTTTGTATCTCGCTATTGCGAAGGCTCCCCCATTCTCGCAAATACCATGGTGCGTACAACCCGGCAATCAAGCAAAAGGGGGACCGGACAGTCTCGACAAGTCGCATAGTTGGTATGTTCACCTTGCAGCCCTCCGGTAAACGGTATCATCCCCGTCATACGGTTCGTCCTAATTACGTGAGAACCACTTCTTGGCACGTCCTGGCGACATCGTCGGGATTATGTCCTGCATGACCTGCACATTCCAGAACGCAGCGAATAGTATCCACGCAGTCGGCCGGGATAGCGATGTGAAGCGATGAACCCCAAGCGAACTGAACCAGTGGACCGGAGTACCCCACGTCATCGCCGTGCGGCCACTTCCCCACCGGTCTTTGCCCCTGGTTGCAGCGCAGCTTCGCGACGACTCTTGCCAGAGCTTCGTCGCAACCGTCTTCCTCCAGTAGTAGAACGTACTCGGAGAAACGTTCGACGGTTTGCAGAACTGGGCGATCGTCAGTCCGCTGGCGACATACTCCACCAATTCTCGGTCAAGGGTGCCGCGTGACTGCTCCACTTCCCTGAAGCCGCTCGGACCTGTCCTGTGTAGAATCTTGGACTAACGCGTTTTGCTGAGCACTGACGGAGGAATTCCAGCTCCATCAGAAGAAAGACGAGGACTACCTACCTAAGGGCGAAGTCGTTATGCCTCGACATCACCCGGGGGGAAGGAGATCGAACAATGCTTCAGCTTGACGAATCCTAATCCTCCGTTCTTGATTGAGCAGAAGCACGTCAATAGTTGCTCGACCGACTGGCGTGAGCCCGGTGATGTGGTAGCCGTCCCAGCAGAAGTGGTCGCCCCATTTGTCGGTGCGTGGATTGAAGAGTGGCACCGCTTCGTCGACACCAGGTGCTGCCGCCGCGACGCGATTGGACTTATGCAGATTGCAGCTCGGACAGGCCCACGCGAGATTGTTGAACTCTGACGATCCACCAAGGCCGGACGGGATGACGTGCTCGACGTGAAACGTCGCCCCCTCAAGGGTCGGTGCATCCGGCGGTCTTCGCATCGTCCGGCGCCACGCTGCTCGACTTCACCCGATGTCACTCCATGAGGTCGGGTCGACGGCCCAGTAAGTGGAGCATCGCGCACACCAGGCGATCGCCGTTCGCTGCGTTCGACCAAGGATTCCAGGTCCGCGCGGCTCGGCATCCGTCAACGGCCCCTCGTTGTTGCGATCGGTGAGTCCCTGTAATCGCTGGTCTGCCTTGGGCGGTATCCGCCCACACGAGCACGTCGGTTGTCACAGGTTGCAGGGGGCGGCGCGGTGGCGGACCGTATATCAGGCGAATGGAGCCGTCTTTGCTTCGCACCGTCAGATCGAGGCCTTCCTCGGGAAACCGGACCTCCCGCAACTCCTCAGCCGTGGAAATCTCCTGCCCCCCAACCGCCGTGATTTGTGTTCACAGGTTCTACCAACCCTTCTAGGCAAGAGCCCGACTGGATCTGGTCGACAAATACCCCAGGAGTGCCCGCGGGGGAAACCTTCAACGTAACTCGAAGAAACTCCAGCAGACCGTCAGGGAGATCCCGTCGATGGGCTGCTATCGTCGACAATAAGAGCTCCTGATCTGGCCAGCTCAAAGCGTCGCCACAGAAACGAGCCAGCTGTTCCGCCGAATCTCCGCCGGCCGCTTGATGCAAAAGCGCCAGTGTAGCTGCCAGCGCGTGCGGACAGATCACATAGTTGCCAGCTTCATTCTGTTCCTGCTCGGCGCGATTGCGACCGATCAGTAGTGCCAGTTCCTTTGTGCTCCGCGCACCGCGCCGCGCTCAATCGTCCGGCGGTAGTCTTCCGACAGAAGTCCGACCGAAGGTGCTCCTCCCCCTCAGGGAGCCTGTCGCGCTGGACAATTTCCCCTGAGGCGACGTCGAGCAGCACACGCGTTCCGTCCCGCAAGATCAATTGGAGCTGATTGTCATCGTCGGTCCATTCCGCACTCGACAACCAAGGGAATTCCCTGCCAACAAGATGCAGTAGCGTGGAGGATTCCCCTTCGCCGCTGTCTGCGGGAAGTGCACTCGTCAACTCCGAGTCCTTAACGTCTGTGGACACTTGGGACGGCGCAGATTGGGTCTTTGCCGACGGTGCAACTCGGCTCTCATCTGCACCAGTTGCCGCATCGCTTGCGGCCGATACGGGAGACTTCCTTTTCTCGCCCCGCGGAGAACTTTGCCTTCCCTATCAGATCTTCCAGCGTGTAGCTGGCGATCTTCTTTCCGCTGCTCCAAACCACGACCTGCGGAGATTTTTGCGGGCCAGTCGAGCTCATACTCGCCGGGGCATTGCTGGTGGACAAGTTCGGATTCACTCCAGATGCCCAGATGATGCGCGTGCTCACGGAGGAAACTGGCCGCGAAGACTCCTCTTGGCAGCCGACTCGAAAGAACATCGAGCGCGAGTTCACTCGTCTGGCCGCCGTCGCCGACAGTGGTGACGAAGTGGTGGTATTTTTGTCGGGCCACGGTGCACAGCAACCCGTGCGCGAAAGGGATTGGCTTTCCCGAGCCGGATGGATTGGACGAGATTTTTCTGCCGCGTGACGTAGGAAAATGGCAGGATGATGGCAGCGGTGGCGAGGTCCCGAATGCCATTTCCGACAACGAGATTGCAGTTTGGTTGCAGAATATCCGTGCCAAAGATGCGCGGCTGTGGGTGATCTTTGACTGCTGCCATGCGGGCGACATGACGCGCGGCGTTGGGGAGCAACAGCGATCCGTCCGTCTCGATGACGCGGAAGGGCTGGCGATCCCCGGCGAAGCTGTGCGGGCGGCGCAGGAAAAAGCCGCAACGCGTGATATCGGCCGAGAGGATCAGCCGGAGGAAGGGGCCGGCAGAGTCTCGAGTCTGGCATGGGCGAACCGCGACGGCATTGCCATCCTTTACGCATGCCAACCGAACGAGAAAACGATCGAGCACCGTCTGCCTCTGCCGGGCTATGGTGAGCACTTCGGCATTCTCACCTACAGCCTCCATGCGGTGCTTTCTAAGGCCAGTGGCAAGTTGTCATACCAGGAACTAGGAAAGAGAATCTACTTGGAGTATATCCGCCTGGGCCGCATGAGCGAGCCAACTCCTTTGGTTGAGGGGGGGGATATGCGACGCGCGTGTTGGGGCGAGAGGTGATCGACCGTTCTCTCATCTCCGTGATGCCCGACGGTAATTCTGGGAGTTTGAAGATTGATGCCGGCCGACTTCATGGATTATCAACCGACAGTATCTTGGCGGTGCATCCTCCTCCCGGAGCGAACGCGGGTGACGAGAGCGGGTCACCCGTCGGCTACGTCCGCATCACGGACGTTGACGTGGCGACAGCCCGTGTTACTCCGTGCGAATATGCTGGCGTCGCGCGGCCTCGGCGGCAGGCGATTGTCGGCGGTCGCTGTGAAATTGCCGAACTCGATTACGGAGAGATGAAACTCCGCGTGGCGGTTGATGGCGAGGACGCGGAGGGGAACGCTGCGCCGCCATCCGCACTGCGCACATTGCAGACGTATCTACAGGAACTGGCTGCCGAGCAGGGGGCACTCGTTGCCGCGGTGGATGATCTTCAAAAGGCCGACTGGCTGTTGTCTTGGCATGCTGGTTACGTGTATCTAGTGCCGGCCACGAATCCCGTGGTTTCACCAGAGTCGCACTCCACACGCGACACGAACCTGCGGCTCTTTCAACTTGGGTCCATGACGACCGCGGCTCAGGAGAAGGAGGGGATTGGCAGCGCCCTGCATCGCGTCGCGCCACCAGCAACTTGCTGCACCTTGCCGCGGTGTCCGGAGATCCGCCAGCAGGAATGGGGGCCTTCGCCGTGGAGCCGGAGGTGGAGGTCCGATTGCTGAAACGCGGCATTCACGAACCGGGTGTTACGGTACGATCTCCGATCCGAGTTGAACCGGGGAGCCTCGTGCAGTTCGTGGTCTCCAACAAAGGGAACATCCCGTTCGATCTGACATTACTCTATGTCGACAGCCGTTTTGGCATTACGAGCCTGTTTCCGGAGACCGGTGAGGCTAATCGTTTTCTGCCGAGCGATACCAGATCGCTTCCCGTCATAGAGATCGACGGCAAGACGACTGGGAGAGAACATCTCGTGGCTATTGCGGTATCTGGCAAGGGGCAGCAGCCAATCAGTTTTTCAACGTTGGCACAGTCGACGATTGAGAAATATCGAGGCCAAGGTATTGACCGAGAGGCCACGGCATTAGGAGGGCTGTTGGAGAGGGGACTTTACGGAGAAGGGATGACGCGCAGTGCGGGTCGCGAGGTTGTGAGTGCGTTTCACGTAGGGGCAATTCCCTTTGATGTCGTGGAGGGAGGCGCGGAGTAACATTTGGCAACCGAGCAGATGTGACGGTCGCGCAAGCCTTAACGAGGCGGGCGACGAATTAAGCGATGTACGGGGCACGGAAGCGTGCGACAGAGACGTCTTTTCATTGACGGTTAAGGCGGATATGCGACACAATTGGAGGTCGAAACGTTTCCTGAGGAAGGAGAATGCAGATGAGCAGATGGACGTTGACCGTGGTTTGCTTGATCGGTCTTGTGGTAGCGCCCACCGGCAATTTCGCGGAGGAGGGAACACGCGGTGCCAACCGCGTCGGCGCGAGGCTGTCACCCGGTTATCGTCAAACCTGGGCTTTGATCATTGGCATCAACTACGAAGGTCGGAATGACCTGACCGACCCGGCTGACAAAGATAGGTTGCCACTGCTGAGAAACGCCGTCAACGATGCGCCGCGCTCTGGCGGATGTCCTGCGCACCTATTATAGTTCCGCAGCCGACCAGTTTGGCTATTATGACGAGGCGCATCTGCGTATGGTTCTCGAGGATCAGGCGACGGAAGAGCGTCTCAATGCGGAATTCGCCCGGCTCGCTGATCCCGATGTCGTTCAGCCCGAGGACAGCGTACTCGTCTACTTCGCCGGTCACGCGGTACGGCTGGACACGGAGTCGCGAAAATCTGGCGACGCGGTAGCGGTTCTTCCCTACAACGTGCAGTTGGCCAAAGGAGAAGTCATCGGCAACGCCATTGGCCTTCCGCATGAGATGATTGCGAAGAAGCTCGCGGGTATCCCGGCGAAGCACAAGCTTTTGGTTCTGGACTGCTGTTTCTCGGGAGAGATCTTTGAGCTGCCAGCTTACGATGGAATTGCATTCAAAGCGAGGAGCAGCGAAGCAAACGATCGGAGCGATGTGACGCTGCAGTACGAGCCGGCTTTTCAGGCACTGGCCTCTTGCCGAAGATCGCAAACGGCTTCCGATGGAAAGCAAGACCATTCGCCGTTCACCGCCGCACTCATCGATGGTCTCAAACGCCTGCCAGCGCGGACACCACGCGATCGCCGGGTGTGGTCCAGCCGCTTGCTCTACCACATTCGCCCCAGCTTTTCAGAGAACCAACGGCCCGACTGTCGCAACCTGGTGGGAATGGATGGGGAATTCTGTTTCCAGCCAGCTCCCCACCAGTCGTTTGAGGAGTTCATGGTTGCCGCCAGCGAAGAGAATCTTCTGAAAGCCTCCGTCGCCAGTCGGCAAGGGAACTGGTGGTTCAACGAGATGCCGTGGTTCATTCCGAGCGTGCGTGAGCGGATCATCAAGAAATATGAACAGAACGAACCAAAGGTCCGTTCGACCAGCGTGGCAGAACTCATTGACCCCCACGCCATTCGCAAAGCAGCAAGAAATCTGCCTTGATGCGGGTGAGAGCGACGCGAGCACTCTGGATAGAATGCGGACCAGACATGCTCGGGGCGCTGTTTTCAGCACAGTCCTCGGAGGATTTTCAGCGATCCCTGGAAGTGATTCGCGATGACTTGACAGCCTGTATCGCGACTGCAGATGGCTCCGACCCTGACGTGCCCCGACCCAGCCGAGCCGAAACGGACACGGGAGGCGGTTCCCAAGAATTGGAGCCGGCCGACATTCACTTGCTGGCTGTCGTGCACCATGCACTGGGTGAATGCGAGGCGGCGAAGTCGGCCTATATCCTGGCGATCGATCACTACGCCAGTGACATCCGACAACAAGATCGTCCGCTATTGCACATCCTCAAGGCACTCTGTCACGCAGACCTTGGCGAATTGCTGCTCGATAAGAGCGAAGCTCCCGAAGAAGCAGCGGAGCAATTCCAGGTGGCACAGCGGACGATGCAATTGATTGCGGGTCCCGTGGAGACGCACTCGGTCGCCGAGCCTTCCAGCGAAGACGAGACCGAGGCGGCGCGAGCGGACAGTCGCGATCGGACAGGCATTTTTCAGATCTACGCGCTCTGCCGCGAGGCTGATGCGTGGTTGAGTATCAACCATTGGGAGAAAGCTGATCGTTGCCTGCTGCGGGCCCTCGACAATGCCCGTAGTCTTGCTCCCGAGCACTATCTCACCGCACACGTTCACCGGCGTCGGGCTTGGGCCGAGATTATTCAATGGCGCATCCGTGAGGCGGAATCCTCGTTTGTTCAATCCAACCTGATCGTCGCGAAATTGTTCGAGAAGGAGCTCGATCTTCAGAATGCCGGGGAACAAAGTACCGAGACGGTGTCAGCTGCCAGTCTCTCCCCAACACTGGACGAGGTGGCGGCCGATTCCGCCGCCGCTGCCAATGCGTTGACCCTCAGTAATCATTTCTTTTCCTTGCCGCCGGCATATCATCAGTCTCGCGATTTCACTTCAAAGATCGCGTATCTCCACAACCTTCACGGTATTGCCATGGCCCGCAGGTTCCAGGGCGATACGTCGGGAGCCGCTCGCAACTATCGGGAACTAGTCGGACTTGTGGAAGCCACTTACTCCGAATTCCAAAGACGTATGGTTGACGATGATATCCATGAACAACTTCTTGAGCGAATCGTCAATACACAGGAACGATTGGGAGACTGTAACCTCTTTGGCAATCCTCGCGATCGCGATCTGAAAGAGGCACTCGACGACTATCGCCGGGCGATGCACCGGGTCCATTGGCTAAAAGATCATCGACGTCGAGACCGCTGGACAGCCACTCTCTTGTATAAGCAGGCACTCGCCTTGAGCCTGCCGTCACCTAATCAGGATGCGGAGCTCGCTGCGGAAATGTGTCTGCGAGCCGACGAGATTTTCAGCCGGCAGCAAACTACTGCCACGGGACTGTATCGCGCGTTAGGACAACTGACGACAAGAGTTGTGAATATGGCGGTCGGAACGCCCGTTGCGCTGGGCGAATCCCACAGCCAGCTTGGCGCGGCTACTGAGTTGCGACGTGCGATTCTGGACTTCCGAGACATGGTGGGCCCGTTGCCGCACCGGGATGAATTGGAGCTGGCCCTTTTCAGCGCCAAGGTTTTACTGGACCGGTCCGGTGATAGCGATCGGTATCAACTGCTGGAAGATGCCGATCTGCTGTTGAGCTTCTGTCGTATCGCGTTGGCGCCTTATGCAGGGAATGACGCGGGTGGTTTCTCCAGGTCGGAGAATAGGGCCTCGGATTCGCGCGTGTACCTGCGTCCCTACTACGATACCGTTATGCGAATCAAGCTGCAGATGTCCCGCAAGGACGTCAGAGACTTGTTGGAGCTTCAAAGAGAGGCCACTCAGGGAACCTACTATGTCAAAGGTGAGGCAATCGTGCCGGTCTTGGCAACCTACGTACTCGACGACAAGTGTCTCTTGCTTTTCGATCTGCCGGGCGGTGACAGTACGTCCATTAGTCTGGCAGACATGTATGACGTGGATAGAATTCGGGAGGCATGTTTCACACCCGATCGGTTGCTCCCTTTGCCGCGTAGTATTCACGATTCGTTGGCAAAGTGGTGGCGCAATGAGTCAGACTTGCCACTTAATTTCAATCAATGGCAATCCCGTTATTGCTGGTGGGACGATCCCGTCCATGGCTTCAGCACGGAAGTGTTGACGCTGGCAGCCGGTGACAAGGCCAGGCGAGTAGTCGCCAAGCCGCCAAACGGACGGTTTCCGTTCGAATTGCCGGCGGTGACTACTTCCATCCCAAACGCCCCCGACGCGTCCGAGCGAACGGGCAACGAACCGTAACGCATCAAAAACTCGAGCGGGGAAGGGATGCAACAGGACCGATGTTGCCTCGCCGTCGCACTTGGTTTCACGCACATGCGTCGCATGGACGGATCGAGTTCAACACGGCCGTGTTTTGGGGGCTATCGTGGTTCACGATTGTCAAAGGCTGGCATTTTGTGGAGTCTGCAATACTGACCCTTTTCTCTGTGGCCGCAGTGAAGTGACGGCGCGGACGTATCACAGCATTGTCTATCGTGGGGGCAATGCTATTCTGTATTGCGTTTGCTGTTTCAGACGAATGGCACAAATCATCTATTCCTGATCGTTTCGGTACAGTGCAGGACGTCCTGATGGACAGTCTGGGCGTTTGTGCGGCAGGTGCCATGCTATGGGTGCGACTGGATCGAGGACGCGCAAATAGCAAAGCGTTAGACATGGAGCGGCGGACATCACGAAAATAGTCCACCGTATTGCGAACAGATTCGGCCCAACCCGACGGAGACATCCGACGGTCGATGTTGGGCGGCCGGACGGGACCGGCTAGAACAGAGCCGTCAGCGCGTCAGCATCAAAGGAAGGTATTTTCGTTAAAACCGCACCGGTCGGCCGATTCCAGGCGTACGGTGTCCATGATAGGCCGTTCTGGTCAATCATCAGTTCGGCAGGATGAGTAAGTATGCGGCAGCCACGTTTTCCAGTGCTATGGTTCTTCGTCTTCACCTATGTGCTGACCGTCGTAGGCCAAGGCATACATCTTTACGTTATGCATCGCCTCTCAGCCGGGACGGCCGCCGGGCCGATCGAAGACAGTCCGTGTTGGGCGTGGAGGCCGTATGGTTTCTACCTCACGAATGTGGGGCCGAGTCTCGTCGGCCTGCTCATGACCCTTTACCTGTACGGCCTTTCGGGTGTCCGGCGGCTCGCCCCCCAACTCACGCCCTGGTCGGTCGGGCGAGCGTGGCCTGTGCTGGCCATCTGCCTGTTCCTCCCGCTGCTTGGTGTCGTCATTCCTTTCACCATTCTGGCCGCTCTCGATGTGTCTGATCCGCCGGACTCATGGTCGCTATCCACGTACGTCTACGGCGCGATCATTAGTGGAGGCTTGATCGGACCGGGGCTGTGCGAGGAACTTGGCTGGCGAGGGTTTGCACTGCCTCTTCTCCAGCGACGCTATTCCGCTCTCGTGAGTAGTCTCATCATCGGGGTGGCGTGGGCGCTGTGGCATTGGCCCAACTATTTTATTGCGTCCATTCATCCGCATCCACTCTGGGCATTCGCGGCAGTCATCCCCATGGGCATGGCCGCCTCTATCCTATATACGTGGGTCTACAATTCGACCGGAGGAAGTCTCTTCGCCGTCGTCGTGCTGCACGGAGCCACCGTCTCCACGCCGAGTGTTCCCACCTCTCCTAGCTCTGCGGTCGCGGTGATTGTCCCATCACTCTATATGATCATTGCGATCGGACTTGTGTGGCGATACGGAGCCGTGAACTTGTCCTGGCGCGAAAAGGTCGTAGCAGAACCGCCAAAGAAGGTAGTTAACCCGAGTGGTGGATCGAGTGGACTCTGATAGCAAAGGTGCTTGGCCGCCGCCGGGTTGCCGCAGTCGTTGCCTGGTGTCGCAGAAAAGTACCAATTGATGCAAGGATCTACTCCAGCAAGTGCGGCGCCGATCGAGCAATACCTGCTGGTTTACGGGAGTTCTTTGCGCGAATATTTCCCGGTGGCGAATATTGAAGGTGGTTTCCATGGCCGGTTCTTCGAGCTTCGCTTCAAGTGCCGTGATTTACCTGCGACTGCTGGAGTAGACCACTCGGCAATTGCGATCGGGCCAGCGCAGTACAGGCCCAAGGACGCGGAAACGCGGTTTCTCGAAATTCCTGCGGAACTGTTTGCGAGGTACTCGCTGTCCGCGTTAGCGCACGGTACGATATTGGAAAGCGACATTTGTAAAGGAGACACGATGAAAAAGATGCCACACTTTCTGATGGCCTGTTGCCTGGTCGCCGTCGCGGCGAGTGCCACTGCCGCCGAGAGACCCAATATTGTCTTTATCCTGGCGGATGACATGGGGTATTCGGACCTGGGGTGCTATGGCGGCGAGATCGCGACGCCCAACCTCGACCGCCTGGCAGCCGGCGGACTGCGATTCACGCAGTTCTACAACACCGCCCGTTGCTGGCCGACGCGAGGGGCGCTGTTGACCGGGTATTATGCCCAACAGGTGCATCGTGACGCCCTGCCAGGCCTGGGTGGCGGTGGAGGTGGTATCCGACAGAACTGGGCGCGACTGCTGCCCGACTTTCTCAAGCCGTATGGCTATCGCAATTATCACAGCGGAAAGTGGCACATCGACGGCAAGGTGCTCGACGGCGGATTTGATCACTCGCTGGACATGCGGAATCAGGGCAACTTCTTCACGGCGAAAGGCAATTCACTCGACGACGTCCCTGTGAAGCCGGCGGCCGACGAGTCGGGTTACTACTCCACGATCGCCATCGTCGATCATGCCATTGGTTGCTTGCAGGAACACGCAGACAAATACGCCGATCGTCCCTTTTTCCATTATGTCGCGTTCATCGCGCCGCACTTTCCGTTGCACGCCTTGCCCGAGGACATCGCCCGTTACCGAGACAAGTATCTCGACGGTTGGGATGCAATGCGCGAGCGACGATTTGCCCGCCAACAAGAAATGAATCTGGTCAACACGACGCTGTCGAAACTGGAACCCAGACGTGGGACCGCCCTATCATTTCCCCGACGCGATGGAAAAGCTCGGGCCTGGCGAGGTCAATCGCCCGCTGCCGTGGAAGGAACTGACCGATCGAGCAGCGCCGGTTTCAGGCGACGAAGATGGCCATCCACGCCGCCATGGTCGACCGGATGGACCGGGAGATCGGCCGTCTGATCGAGCAACTCAAGGCCATGGGCGTCTACGAAAACACGCTGATCTTTTTCGCATCGGACAACGGTGCCAGCGCGGAGATCATGGTGCGTGATGGCGGCCATGATCCGCAAGCCGCTCCGGGCAGCGCAGCCACGTACCTCTGTCTGGGTCCCGGCTTTTCCAGCGCGTCGAATACGCCGTTTCGCCGCCATAAGACCTGGGTCCACGAAGGAGGCATCAGCACGCCGTTGGTGGTGCATTGGCCCGCCGGCATCCAGGCTCGCGGCGAACTGAGGCATACTCCAGCTCACGTCATCGACATTGTCCCCACGATTCTGGATATCGTTGGCATTGAAAAACCGACTCAGTGGGACGGCGAGCCGATCCCGCCGGCACCCGGCCGGAGCCTTGTCGCCGCGTTGCACGCGGACGTCACGGTCGATCGCGACTCCTTGTGGTGGCTGCATGAAGGGAATCGAGCCATTCGAGTCGGCGACTGGAAGCTGGTCGCGGCCAAGGATGATCCATGGGAATTGTACGACCTCCGCGATGACCGTGCCGAATCCCATAACCTGGCTCAGGAGCGACCTGAGAAGGCGACGGAACTCGACGCCCTGTGGAACGAACAGCTTGAGGCGATGAGTCGACTGGCAGCCAAGACCGCTCCGAAGCCGAGTCAGAATAAACGGTCGCCGAAATCCCAAGCCCGTGGAAAATAGCTTGTGGGCCAGATCCTGAATACGACCCCGTGCTCAGCGGCGCAATCCTCGTCCAGCAGTTGATTCGGCCCCAACCCGGCACCGCCAAGAAGGCGTTCGGCCTGAGGCGGGAAGTGTCGCAGACTTCTCGCTGACCGCACATCGCGACGGTGATGTTCTGATGAGGGGTAGGCTCAGCAGGGGGCGGCGAGGGCCCCCCCAACCTGGAGTCCGTCAATTCTCATTTGACGGCCACGATCCGCGGAGTCCAGGACTGATCGATGCGTGCAAAGCTGACAATCCAGTTTTCACAACCGGCGCGACGCGCTTCATTCAATTGCGCCTCGACCAATCCCGAGTCAACGTCCCAACCTTGCAGCACAGGGACCAGCCGACTAGCTTCGATTCGAGCGCCACCGTTGGCTGGCGGCATGACCTGGAACGAATCGATGGCCGCTTTGATCCAGGTGGCCTGTTGACCTTCGACGTTTGTATTGCGCCGGAAATCGACCAGCGGCAACAACACACCGATCCGCGGAGCTACCTCAGCCACCGGCATGAGCTGTTTCGTGTAGGCCTTCCAACAGATGCCACGAAAACACCCCACACCGGCGCACCATCCGTCGGCAGCTTCATCGTGCTGCTCACATTCGGTGACCCAGATGGGAATCACTTGCTTGTCGGTCAGTTTCCGAACTTCGACCAGAAAATCGCGGGCCGCGAAATCATCCTTTGGGGTCGCGGTACGGCGCGGCCCATAGTCGGCAGTCCAGCGACATTGGGGATTTCCGCAGCCGCAGGCGGAAGGGGGGCCCTGCAAGTCGTTGAGCAAGATTCCTTCCGCCGGCGGTAGATTCGAGATCACCGCTCGCACTCGATCCAAGTGGGCGGCGAACGATTCTTCATACAGCACGGGAACCCAGGGATGCACCTTGACCACCTGCGACTCGTCCGGCCGAGGCGGATTCTTGAACAAGCGTCGCCACTCGTCGTGCCCCTGTACACTTGCCATCCAGCGTGGATGTTCGTCGGCCAGCGACGGGCAACGAGCGATTTCGATCCAGTAGTAACAGCGCAGAGCATGCTCCCGCGCGGTCCGCGCTGCTTGCTTCACCTCGGTCGGATCGGTGTGTTCATCGACGACAAATACTACGCCATTGGCCTTATGTTCGGCACACCAGGTCAATCGCGCATCGGTCAGTTCAGGTGGCGACATCATCGCAGCGCGCAAAGGTAACTCGTCGGCCGAGGCGACTGAACACGCGATCGCGAGAACGAACCCGAGAGCGCGTCCGAGGGCCTGCCGGCTCGCTGAAGCAGGATCCGTTGCAGGACAGGGCATCCCAGGCCGTCGCGCGGCTGTACGTTCCGTGTCGCGGCAGGCTCGAAAAACCGACCTGCGTCCGTGGCCGATCGTACTATTTGCTGCTCGCATAGATCGCGGTCTCCGGGTAGTTTGCTGCCCAGGCATACCAGCGGGATTGAATGCTATCGATCCAGTCCAGTTGTTTGCCTTTTAGCGGACCGTCGACCGATCTGCCCACAACGGTCCACCGACTCCCCGTTTCCTTGTCCTTGAACGGGGCCGATTCCGGAGACACATCGTCCGCATAAAACGTCAGCTGGCGACCTTCGAGCGTGCTGCGAAATGCCACGCCGGTGGCCGTAGGAGCATACCAGAACACGGCCATTGGCTCCCCATCCAGTTCATCGGTCATGCACGCTCGCTCGGGCAAACCGCTGAGCGGATACGCCTTTTGAGTCGTCTTCCCTTCCAGGCCCATCACCAGCGTCAGCGGCTCCAGTCGCGAGTCAACATCGCCCATCGTTTCTTGCGCCTCCTGGCTCATCTGTTTCGGCAGCTCGACCAGAGGATAGCGTTTGCCGTCAAACATATCGTACGCCGTCGATTCGGGGTGCAGCATCAGCCAATAACCCCATTGACTTGTCAGATTGGGAATTCGAGTCAACGTATGTCCGGTTTGCGGGCCTTCGATCGCCTTGCCGGTCAGAGCGGACCAGAGCGTGCCGTCCCTCCCCTTGACGATCATGACTCCGCGATGCCAACCATAGAACGTATAGCCGTAATCTTTCTGGTAGGCCGCGACGTATCCCCCATCGGGATCGTAGAAAAACAATCCGTACGTATCATTGATGACGCGCGGAGCGGAAAGGAAATGCCGAATGGGAATCGCGCCGCCGTTGTGGGCACCTCGTATCCAGCACAACACGGGGTCCGTCAATTCGATGAATTGTTTTCGATGCTGCGTCGAACAGTAGGAACATGGTGGCTCGGTGAGCGGTTCAAATCGACTCGCATCAACGTGCCAGGTGGCATCACGTGTTGGTGTTTGTGCCAGGGCCCCTGCGCCGGAAAAACAGACCATCAGCAACGCCATGGTAACTCGAAAAACAGTCACGGACTCTCCCCCTCTATAAGGCGACAGGAAACGCGGCGCGCTCGTCAATTCTCGCTCCCGACAATCCGTCTCGCAATCCCTATTCGCCCAGATGTCATGCTGGCGCGATGGAAACCCGCCATTGGTCGAATCCCTGCCAGCGGTCAGCGGGAATCTCGTTTCTGCGCAGTGCGGCGGCAAGATGGACTTCACCGGAAAGATACAGTAGCCTGATTCTTGATGAGACATATTCAGAGCTTCGGCGGAGATGGGATTCCGAAATGAACGGTACAAACGCGACCGGCAAGAAGGTGCGAACTGTGGCTGAAGCGGCTGAAATGGTGTGCGATGAGGCTGACAAGACGGGAAGCGCTGAAGAAAGCCCGCCGCGGGGCGACGCGGAACTTACCAGGAAACTCCGCCACTTCCTCCTCCGACGCGGCGCGAGCTTGGTCGGCTTTGGCGATGTGTCCAGGATGAAGGGGGCTCCCGAAATCCAGCGTCCCGAGCGCTACCTGCCGGAAGCGAAGACCATGATCTCCATTGCCCTGCATGTTAACGAGGGCTGTTGTGATCATGTGGCCCGGAAGAAGGTGGCCTCCTGGCACTCCTTCCAGATCTTCACCCTCGGTATCGTGAACCCCAGCTTGGATCGCCTCTCCTTCGAGGCATCCTCTTTTCTCGAAGACCGCGGCCACATCGCTTACCCCTTTCCCGCCAATTCTCCGCACATCATCCGGCCGACGCACGAATACCCGGGCGGCCCTGGCGACATCTCGCACAAGCACGTCGCCGTGGCGTGCGGGCTGGGCGAGTTGGGTTGGCACACGATGCTACTGACCCCCGAGTTTGGGACGCGCCAGAAGATCACCACCCTGCTGACCACGGCAGCGCTCGTGCCGGATCCGGTGAGGCCGCAGGGCGCGCTCTGTGACCCGGAGGAATGTGGCTACCAGTGCGCCCATGCCTGCCCGACCGCCGCGATTCCGGAGGCGAAGACAGAAGAAGACACCCTTGAGGTCCAGATGGACGGCACACGTTTGGCCTACGGCAAGCTGATCGGGTGGCGCTGCCGGTGGGGTTGCAGCGGCATGCTCAAGAGCACGGGAGGCTACAAGAACATCCCCCTACCCAGGGACGAGCCGACGGAAGAGGAACTGCTGCAATACAAGGCGCGGATGGACCCGTGGCAACTTCGGGAACATACGAAATCCTACGCGGGGCTGGTGCCCTACTGCGGCAAATGCTTGTGCGTCTGCCCGGTGAAGCAGGGAAAACGCCCCTTTGAAAAAGGGGCGGCGGGAACTAGCACTGACGTCGGCTAAAACATGCGGGAGCCCGCCGTGCGGGACGTCGAGATCGGCAAGTAGTGGATTGCCGGCAAGAGCAAGTCGATTTCGCACTGGCACAGAAGTTGCGCAGGATTTGAGATGAGAGTGTTCGTCCATATCATGCGCGTACGGAGCGCATATTTGTAGGACGGGACCCTGTTCCGAGCTACGTTGGTTGCGGCCCACGGCCGCTTAGGGATGTGAGTTTTCACGACATGTGAGGCGTAACATTAACCGCTGCTGAGACGTCAGCAATGCGAGCCGATGGGTGATTCCGTTTCGCAGAGGCGTCGGGAGTACTCTGCGCAAGATTTCAGCACGGAACAAGCTGATTGCGACCGAATAGTATTGCAGAGGTGCTCGGGCCTGGGGCATTGGGCCGGACGGAAACTGGACAGCTCCAGCGACGATTGCATACGAGAACACCTGGGCGACTGACCGGGGCACATGAAAGTGCGAATTCAAGCGGCAAACCGCAGAGTCGCGGCAAGCGAATTTAAGGCGATCTTGATTGGGGTAGCGGCCCCGATTTGTTCCGTCATGCCCGCGCCACGAGCGCCTCCCAAGTCTTCCCCAAGATCGTTCCCACTGACAAAGAACTCAGTTGGGGGCGTAGGCCGACACTCGGTCTGTGCGTCGGGCCAATTCACTCGCGTACCTGCGTCCCAATTGGTCGGCATGCGCCCCGGCCCATTCTGTCAGGACGGTTGTGCCAGGGGGTCGTGAATCGACGTACAGCAAATCGGACATCAGCCCCTTTATCTCTTCTTTTGTGATCATCACGTCGTGAACCAAGGCGCCTATGCACCACCCAACCATGTAGCCCAACCATGGCGGGACCGACACAATCGGACGAGGCTTGCCGATCAGCCGACCGATCGTTGTCGCCAACTCCCGATAGGTGAATGTTTCAGGACCGATGGCGTTCACGATCACGTTGTCCCGCATCTCTCCATACTCGACGGCCAATTTCGCCAGGTCATCGACGTGGATCGGTTGCAGACGGTAGTCACCTTTGCCGAATACACCAAACAGAGGGAGGTGACGCAGGGTCCAGGCGATATTGTTGACGAGAATGTCCTCTTCGCCAAACAGAACCGCCGGCCGCAGGATGGCATACGACATGCCGGATTGGATCAGCGCCTTTTCCAAGATTGCCTTGCCACGAAAATACTCCAGCGCCGATTCCTCGGACGGGTTGGTGATGCTGACATGAACAACTCGCTGAACACCTGCTTTCCTGGCGGCCTTAAACAGCGTGAGCGTGTTCTGCACGGCGTCAGCGTGCTTGAAAAGACGATGGTTGAACCGCACCCAGTACGTGTTGTACAAGACCGACACACCACGCAGATGATCGGCCAAGACCTGTGGCTTGCCAAAATCGAAAGGATATGGCACGACCCTGCTGCCAAAGGGATTTGCTCTCGATGGAGAATTCGTGAGCGTGACGACACTTCTGCCCTCGCCCAGAAGTCGCTGAGCGACGTACCGGCCGGTATAGCCAAATGCGCCCGTCACGGCGTGGATTGTTCCATTGGACATGCTCAGTCTCCACAATCTGACGACCGCCTGTGCCGCTTCGGGGACCACGAACAGATGCCAGCCGTCAGCCCGTATACGAACCGCCACATCTCCTCGAAGATAACAGCCATTCTTCCAAGATTCTCACCGGCCACGTTTTGGTCATCTGAGCCTCGGCCTTTATGCATGAGCGAACGAACAGACCGAACGAACGAGACCGAACGAACAGAGACCCGAACGACACCGAACGAACAGACACCCTGTTTTCCACCCGTTCCGTTGGCCACTTCAGCAATCGTCCGACGCGGAAAATGCTCAGCGATGCCACAATAGCATTTGCGGTGACATACGCATGTCACCGATACCCTGCTGCGGCGGGTGTTGCAGGCAGCGTTGGATCGGGTAAGATATCGGTACTCCTGGCGAGCGAAAGGCGGGCAATCACTTTCGCGCAGTGTTTCCCGATGCGTCCCCACCGGTCCAGCAGCGACCGCGGGGCTGCGGGCACTGCCTGCACACGGAGGGATTGCCCCATGGTCGCCTATGCCCGTCGCAAGTTGTTGGGTCGTGATCGCAAAGCGGTTTACCACTGTTGGGTACGCTGCGTCCGCCGTGCCTTTCTCTGTGGCCTGGATCCACTTACCGGCCGCGACTTCTCCCATCGCCGCGACTGGATTCTCACGCGGGAAGAACAGCTGGCAGCGCTGTTCGCCATCGAAGTGGAATTCCACGCGGAGCTCAGTAATCATCTCCACCTGATGCTCCGCTCGCGGCCTGATGTGGCCAAGCGCTGGTCGCCCCACGAGGTGGCACGCCGCTACCTGACCATCATGCGGATCGCCAAATGCATGTCGGACGATCTGCCGCTGCCCAACGAAAAGCGGATCGAACAGGCGGTTCGCAACAAGAAACGGATCCAGCAGATGCGGCGCCGGTTGAGCAATATTTCCTGGTTCATGGGAATTCTTTGCGAAAATATTGCCCGCCGCGCCAATGCGGAAGATGACTGCACCGGCCGGTTTTTCGAGACGCGCTTCAAGTGCCGTGAATGTGCCGATCCCCACGGCATGTTGATCTGCGCCCTGTATGTGGACTTGAATCCGATCAAGGCGGGTGAAGCCGCTTCGCCGCGCACGGCCCGCTATACGTCGGCCTACCAGCGGATCCTGGCGCAAGAGCAGCGGCCCAACAGCCCGAACCGAGCCGATGGGTGGCTGGGGGAACTGACACTGCGCGAGGAGACACTCCAGGACGAGACGATCGCGTTCTCGTCACGTTGGGGCCGCCGCGCATCCGATCTGGGGCTGTTGGAGATTTCGCTGGAGAATTACCTGCGACTACTGGAGTGGACCGCTCGTCAACTGCGCAGCGGCCAACGCAGTACGGTTCCCAAGGACGTGGAAACGCTGCTGGATTATCTGGAGGTGAACGAGGAGGCCTGGCTCGATACGCTGCAGCGTTACGACAGCGTCTTCTGCCACGCCGTCGGCACTCCCGCGGCCTTGGAGAAAGTCGCCGAGCGGATGGGCCGCAGTTGTCTCAAGGGAGCCTCCGCCAGCCGGCGGCTGTTTGCCTGAGGCCATCCTTATTCGCCTGACGCGTGCGCATGACAATCGGCAAAATTCATTTCTCACCCCGCATACGGCGCTCGACCTGCGCGCCACAGCGCCAGTTCGCCGTTGACGCACCGCCGATCTCGTCCTGTACGCGCTCTTCTTCGTCTGGTCGAAGCTGTCGCCACCCGTTCCCCTTGCCAACGTGACCATCCGCCGCTCTCGAGCCGCCGCCGCGATTCGAGCAGGAGCAGGGTGTCTGCTCCCGCTCGCTCCCGCTTGCTCCCGCTTGAGAGGAGCAGGGTGTCTGCTCCCGCTTCCCGCTTGCTCCCGCTTGAGCAGGAGCAGGGTGCCTGCTCCCGCTTCGTCTGCTCGTCGCTCCGCTCTGCTCCCGCTTGTGCTCCGCTTGAGCGCAAGGGGGCCTTCAAGGCGGGAGCAGATGCGATGACGAACCCCTGCGAACCATCTGGCGACGGCTGCTTTCGATATGCGCCCGTTCTCACGCTTTCCGATTCCCGGGAGTCCATGAAGATAGCACATGCATTGACGGAGTCCGGTATAAACACATATGCCGTCGGTGGGGATGTTATTGTGGCGTGGGACGACCTTGCCACAGCGGACAATGCGGTGATCGAATTAAGCGCGAGCGTCCCGATATTGACTGGTCCAAAGTGCAGATAGATTGGGCAAAGAGGACATCACTTCCGAGCCGCGAATGATTGCGGAGTGTTTCCTCCCGAAATACCACCGTTTGCCGCCGACCCAGCCCCATGACCCGGCAGAGGGGCCGAGGCGTCGATGGATGCTGCGGGGACTCGGGTGGATTAGAATGAGGGCGTTGTGTCAGAATGGGATTTGGTGTTGGCAGCCGTGGCACTGGCCCCCCGGCAGTGCCCCCAGAGCGACGTTCAACAACTCATCTCTGCGAGGGTTTGTGAATTGCGGCGAGAAACGAACGCATTACGAATCATCTCGAGATGGTGGCAGAGACCTTGGACGGGGCAGATGAAGGACAAAAAAATCGGATGACAAAAAGATCTCCTCTGCCGACTTATCTTTTTGTCACCCAGTCTTCTTGTCCTTCAAAGGAATCGCGATGGAACATCTGTGGCCGCTGCCGCTGAGCCCTTGGCGGTCTCAGCTACGGCGGTCTCAGCTACGGCGGTCTCAGCTACGGCGGTCTCAGCTACGACTTCCGTACATCTCACTTCCCGCTTCTCTCTGAATCTGGTTTCCCCTGGGTATATCCCAGGGGGACCACAACTGGCCAGCTACCGACCGGCCCCACACCGGCGAGCGGCCGAGCGCAGAAGCAACCATTACGCCGGCGTTGTGCCGAGGCCGCAGCGCAACCGCGTCTGGCGTTCGTGCCGCCTGATGGTGCGCGAGGCCAGCCACAGTCGCTTTCGGTCGGCCAGCGCCGCGGCTTGACGCGATATCTGGGACTCGTTCAGGAACAGGGACATGGGCCACAAGTAGAGCGAGAAGGGAATCGCGAGAACGAGCCCTGAGAGACTGGTTTGTGCCGCGTCGAGGGATTGACTCATCAACTCGCGGGAGTGCTGATGTTCCTGGGACTCGTCATAATACCACCGTATGACGAATCGAACCGGCCTAACCCGGCAGAGGCATACGACGGCCGATGTGGAGTGGCCGGGCGGAAGTGGGTAGAATTGGGTTGTCGGGAGCGTCCCGGCAAACGAAGGTTTGACGGTAAGACTTGCGCCGTCGCTGCCAGTGCGGCGTCTGTTTTCCTGTTGATTACCACAGCCGGTCGGCATATCGTAGGCACCGTGCCGGCGAGAGGCCGGTCACGATATCCACAGGTTCTGCAGTCAAATGAAGATTCTCCTGGTCATCCTGGTCTTGGCGATAACGGAGGGATGTGGCTCGCCTTTGTCCCGGCCAACGCCGTCTGAGTCGCAATACAGGAAGAGGTTCCTGGGCATGCTAACCGAAGAGCAAATCCAGGATCTTCGCTTTGCCTACCATGGTGCCATTGGTGGTGAGGCCTCCATTGCACGATTCACAACGGACCCATCTGGAATCATGGCTATTCGTGCGGCCACCAAACGTGAAGAGGTGTACGAACCGGATCGCGATGAAGACCGCGAAGTACTCAGACGCCGATTCCAGATGTACTCAGAGAAGCGAGAACTGCCGGATTGGTTTGATTTTCCCTTTGCCAAGACGCTGCCTGTGTTTATCGACAGCGGGGATATGACAAACGACCACCCATCGTATTCTTATGAGTGGTATATCGATGAAGAAACGGGCACTGTGTACTTCTCGATGATCAATGGCTGACGACTGGTCGAGAAGAATCGGAGGGAAAGCGAAGGAAAAGATCGAGATAGCGGCGTGGCTCTCCTCAGCCCACCTACACAGACCTCGCATGCTGGTCAGTACTGGGCGGTTCATTGCCGGGGAGGAGGCCGTCCCATCAATCCACCGTTTCCTACAGACCGACCCCATGGCCCGGCAGAGGGGCCGTGAACTCGATGGATGCTGTGGGGACTCGGGTGGACTGGAATGAGGGCGTTGTGTCAGAATAGGATTTGGTGTTGGTAGGCGTGGCCCTGCCCACCAGCAGTGCCCCCAGTCGAAGTTCGAAAACCCATCTCGGCGCGGGTTTGTGAATTGCGGCGAGAATGGAAGGAATTTTGGGTCCGCAGCAATCGGCATACATAGGAGTGAACAGGGCGTTATGCGGGTCGGCCCATCCCGATGTGGCGGGCAACACAGGCGTAAGGCGCGAAATGCTTGACTGACTGAGGCATGGATTGTTAATCCGCCTCAAAGCGACTGCAATATTCTGCCGTCCTGCTCGGCCTATTTTGGGCGTTTGATTCTGGTGAAAGGCCGGGCTGGTAGATCACGATGTTCGTCGTGATACAATTCTGCGATGGACACACTTTACATCGAAACATCGATCGTCAGCTATTTACGGCAGCGTCCCAGTTCGCAAGTGGTGATGGCTGCGCGGCAACTGCTCACATATCAATGGTGGAATGACGAGCGAGCAGAATACGAATTGTAACGTCACAATACGTGATCGATGAGGTTTCGGCAGGCGATCCCACGCTTGCCGCAGAAAGGTTGGAATCACTGGACGGCATCCCGCTTCTCCCCTTGGACGCGGAAATCGCACAAATCGCAGATGAGATGATGGCACGGGCAATTCTTCCGCCGAAAGCTCGTACGGACGCGTTACATATCGCCATGGTCGCTCATCACCGCATACAATACTTGTTGACGTGGAACTGCCGGCACATCGCCAATGCGACAATACTGCCCCGCATCCACAAATTGTTGAACGACCTTTCGATTCCGATTCCCATAATCTGCACGCCGGAAGAAATGGTAAACGATGATCAAGAAGACGATGACTGACCCAATCATTGACGAGATCCACCGAACTCGTCGCGAAATGTCTGATCGTTTCGGGGGTGATTTTCGTGCAATGCTTGACGATGCCCGACAACGGCAGCTGGCCTCGGGTCGGCCCATCTGGCAACCGAAGCGCAAGGAACAAAGCGATCAACCCGACCGTGACGCCGCCTCGAATTCTCAGCCGTGATTCCTCAAGTTTGTCCGGTTGTTTACGCTGTTCCCCGCTGAGCCCGACGGGTTATCGCACTTCGTTGATTTGTGTACCAGCAATAGACCGTTATTTGACGCAGTTCCCCCCGTTGTTGAGGAGCATCCAATTGCGTTCGCTCGTTTTGCTTATTGCGGCGCCATTGCTCGCTTTTGTAGAATCGCGGTGTGGAGCGACCGAGCCCGTGCAATCTCCGATCACGGTCTCGAGGCAGACGACGCATTTGTTGGGTCCGATCGACGATCACGGGTACGTCAAATACGCCAAGGCTCTCGACAGAATCTACAGCCGCAACGTGACACCGGAGAACAACGCGGCTGGGCTGATTTGGCAAGCCACGGGGCCGGAGGCGCTCCCCAGGCGAGTTCTCGAGCAGCACTTAGACGAGTTCCTTGATCGTCTGGAAATTGAATCGTTACCAAAAGATGGTCACTACTTGATTGACACGTTCCGCTTCTTCCAAGAACGTTATTTGGGCAATCGCTCCTTCGACGATGTACGGGAGGATAACCTGCTTTTTGACCGCGAGATTGACACAGCAGGACGTGCCCCCTGGCAAGCGGAGCAGTATCCGCGCGTCCTCGCTTGGCTCCAAGCCAACGAGCGTCCGCTCGCTTTGCTTGTCGAAGCATCAAGGAAGTCGAGAAACTACACTCCGTTGGTGAACGTTCTCGAGTATTCATCTATGAATGCTTCACTCCGGATCGCTGGCAGGATGCTGAAAGCACGGGCGATGCTTAGGCTAGGCAACCAGGACGCGGACGGAGCATGGAATGATCTAGCCGCACTACGCCGCCTGACGGAACTGTGGGTGCAACGTCCCACCACTGTTCGTGGCCTCACGGCATTTGCGGTGTCGAATGCGTGTGTCGACCCCGGGATGCTACAGGTACTGAAGCACGGAAACCTCGACAGGGCGGCATTAACCAAGTATCTGCGGGAAATAGCGTCTTCGCCTTGGCCGCCTAGCTTGGCGAATGCATTCCGGTTGGATGATCGCTGCATGTATCTGGCCCACGTGGCGGCCATCTCTAAGAATCCGGCACGTGAGCTTTATCAGTTGGACGCCATCCGATTGTACATTGCCCGTATGTGGCCGTGGACGCCGGATGATTCGTATGTGCTTTGGCGTGATGCCGTTGAGGGACTTGACTTCGGCAGTACCGCTACGAAGCTCCTGGTGTGGATGTTTGGCCCGAAGGTCGTCGACTGGGATGAGCTTTGCCGGATCATCAATCGGCGGCATGATGCGTATTCCTCTGCCTTAGACCTGCCGACGCACGCAGCCCGCACCAAAGCATTTCGTGAGCTCTCCAGACGCGAAGAGGAGGAACTGGACAGCTACCAAAGCCCTTACCACTTTGCCCTGTTGCTGGTTGCCCCCGCGTCCTTGCGGCAGATCATCGCGCGACGTGTCTATTGCGAGTTGATGCATTTCGATGCGGAAGCCGCGAGCAACTGCTCAATCGCTCATGACCGCACTCGAACTAGCCGAGGATTGCTGGTATGCGCGTTTGCCCTGGCAGCCTACCGGGCGGAATACGGCAACTACCCCGAAAACCTGGAAATGCTACATGGCCACGTGATTCCCGAATTGCCTCTAGACCCGTTTAGCGACAAGCCTTTTCAGTATCGGCATACAAAGGATGGCTACGTCGTCTACAGCATCTATCTTGATGAGAAGGATGACGGTGGCATGGAGTTTGATTGGGAAAAGCGGAAAGGTGACGAGGTTGTTCGGATGGGGACAGCCGATTAGTCTAGCTGTGTCATCAAAAGACCCTTTTCTCGGAATTGTAGTGCAACCGTGTTTGGGGTGAGGCGAAGAACTGCGATTGGAGCCGTTGTCAGTGGGATGGCAAGCTGTATCCATCGGACTATTCCCGGCCCATGATGGCCGTGATATGCCGTTCCGGTTAATCACAAGTTCTGCTGTAATGAGAATCGTCCTGCCAATCCTGGCCGTATCCTTCGTGTACGTGTCATCGGCATGTGCGCAGCGGTCGGAGTTCGAGTTCACCGTGTCCGGCGATCTGGTCGACAAACTCGAGCCCGGGACTCGCGTGTTGATCTGGAACCCTGTGACGGAGACGCAACCGAGGTGGGTAAGATTCTCCATCGAGGAGTTGCCGGTCTCAGTTCCTTTCAAGCAACTCAGCGCAGGTCACAACTGGATCGCCGAGTTCACGGGCCCAAAGGATCGCCGACTTCTCTTTTCCATTGTTCTATCACCGGATCTGTTCGATAAACCACGCAAAATCGATCTAAAACTCGACCGTCCGAATCCACGTATTCGACCATCCGATGTGGGCAGATTTCATTTCCAGTATGTTTCGGCCATTACCCAACGAATGTCGTACAATGATCTCCCATGTTGGGATCAGCAGCGCCAGAGGCTAGTCGCCGCCAAACCGCCGGTCATGACGATCTTTCGTCGATCGGACGGCGTGAATGTGCATGAATCTCAAATGGAGAATGGGTGTATGGGGTTAAAGTGGTTCACGTACATTGATGACTTGGGTGATCTTGGAACGAAGATGGACCTACAACTGAGTGTACGCTATGAGTCCGGCGGTCTTTGGGGACCCATTGAAACCAATCTGGATTTCACCTACCAGAAGTCACGTCACGGTCGATGAACAGCAGAACCACTGCGTCCACGCGGACTGCGACCGAGGGCGATCGCAGCCGGTGACGCTGGTCGTTCGACGTCCCGAAATACGACTTACGGGAATCACGTGGCCGCCTGCACAGAGGGACCACAAAGGTGGCAGCAGCCAGGGCGATGGGATATCGTGCGAGGTTCACCATCACACAGGCTGAACTCGACCAATGGCTCGACGGCGTATGGACACAGTTCAGCCAAGACTCGATTGTCCGTCGGCGTGACGACAATCTGAAACAGAAGGTTGGTCGTGAGTTTACCGGTACGATCTTTGAAGGGCTCGACTGGAAGATCCCCGATGATCTGATCGAATATGAGGGCCCCGTCGCGGCCAATGGAGCAGGATTCACGATTTGGTATGATGCACAAACGCAGGCGGCGTTTCAGCGTGCAGGTTACTGGTGAGGATGCCATCATTCATTTTGCAGCCGATGGGGAAGTCGTCCCACAAATGGACCGATTTGCGAATAGGCGAGACATAACCCGGCAGAGGCATACGGAGGCCGATGTGAGTGGCTGTGCTGGATCGGTTGTAGGAAAGGAGTCCAATTGTTCAGACTGATATTGACTACAGCCGTGCTGTTCAGCATAGGTGTATGCGCAGTCATACCCTTCGCCCATGCGCAAAAGAGTGAAGCAAAAATCAAGATCCAGGTTGAGAACATAGGCCGCTCTGTCGTGCTGATAGGGCGACTCAGAAAACCGTTGGGCGAGAAAATGACGGTGCGCGGACGTTGGGCTCTTCCGTCAGGAGTCCCGAAAGACAATTCTCCTCGGTTTACTGTGTTCGAGGTGAATGGAAAGGCTCTTGCACAGCCGGTGGAGTTCAATATCGAACAGCTGACTGCATATACGACAGAGCACAGAGATGCCCTCCCGGATTATGATCATCGCAAATCGTTGGACCGACAAGTGTGGTCAATGTTTGCGTACGAAACAGGTCGAGTCGCATTCAAGCCGAACGAAGAACTGGAGAAGTTTCCAGTTTTTCCGGTCGAGCAGGCGGCGTATTACGCGAGCGCGTTTACGTCCGAATTGGTCGCGGTGGTCACGTCGTTTCACGGAGAGATCAAACACAGATAGACAGGTTTCCGACAAGCGTCTTCAAACCACCCTTTTGCCGGAACAAATATCGAGTGCCATCGGAGGTCTCTGTGAGTCATGGGTATGTGGAATGGCGATGGGTATGTGGAATGGCGAGGTGTATGGTCACCTAATCCCCGACGGAGAGGGTGACTCAACACAGCTCCTGGAACGCAAGCTGGTGCTTGGACAACTCGAAGGTTGTGACATCACATTCCGGTGTGCTTCGGTTCCACCTCAGCTTTGCAGGCTGTCGTGGGAAAATGGGCTCTGGCGGATCTGTAACATTTCAGATCCTCCCGCACTTGTTGTAAACGGTAGGCCAACGACAGAGACCCTCTTGTTCGCCGGTGATGTAATTCACATTGGGAGCCGTCGCTACACACTCGACTACACACCACAGTCAGACGACGAGCAAAGGCCGGGGGGCGAAACGGGTAGTCAGAATGGTTGATCGCTGCCAAACGCAATATTGTGAGTGCCCTCGCGCAGGTTGCACCGTTTAACCACCGTATTCCGAATAGACGCGGCCTAACCCGGCAGCGGCATCCGCCGGTCGATATGGAGCGGCTGGGCAAGCAACGGTTAAGATGGGGTTGTTGGAAGCCTGCGGAAATCAAACGATATTCGCCGCAGATAGAGGCAGCCAGGACCCTGCAATTCGGGATGCAAGCCATGCAAAACAACTGGGTGAATGAACAGCGTTCAGCTCTAGCAGAAATCGACAGTAGGGTCGACGAGTTAAGGAGCCGAATGACGCCGACAGTCTCTGAACCGGTCCACTCCCATGTGGCAACGAAATCGCCTTTTGAAGAACTTCGCAGTCGACGATCGTGGATACTGGCCATCTTATTGTTCTGCAACGTATCAGCTCTGATCAACCTGACCTTTCAGGTTCTGTCCTGGCCGAGCACTGTCGAGTTATCGTTGTCGGATGCCCAAGTGCAGGTTTATCACGACACCAATGGTAAATCGAGCTATGCGGCTACGGTGCCGGTGAAAGAGTTTCCGTATGATGTCCAATTGAAACAGGGGCTTCGTTTCGACGTCTTAGTATTCATAGCCGTCAATCTGCTGCTGATTCTCGGTTTGACCCACGTGTTTTGGCGGGAGTCGCGGTTGCGTGATGATCACAAGATCGGAATCAAGGATCGGATTGGTGGCGGTGGGCCTGGGAATTGATGGATGCTGCGGAGTTGCGGGTGAGCCGGGGCGGCGGTCGGGAAGAACCGAGCCGTCCCACCGCGGCAGCAAAGAAACGTTCCGGGCTTGCTTAATGGAAATGCGGGATTTCCAGGGAGTGAGACAATTCATGGTTGGTGCCGAGCAGTCTTACACATGGCAGGAAGTTGTCGATGGCGTGCTCGTGATTGGCTTTACGGACCGTGGCGACAACGTGAATCCTGATGATACTTTCGCGGA
>CAVOXY010000017.1:0-307854 GCA_963700515.1 uncultured Planctomycetota bacterium
CTGCCGTTCAGGAGGAACTCGCCGGCAAGGAAGAGAATATTTCCCACTTGCGGAAGATTCAGGCAGCGGCCAAGCAACCGGGCTTCTTCGGTGATCTGCGCAGGGCGATTGCGGCATCCCGCCGATCCGTGGATGAGCTATCCGCGGGAATCGGAGTTGACCAGCGGTTGTTGTCCGACTTCCGGGCGGGCGACACGGAACTTCCCGCCGCCGTCCTTGAGCGACTGGTCGACACGCTGGGCCTCCGTCTCATGCAGGAGATCCCACGCTGAGTGCGACGAGTCTCATCCGTCGTGCTAGAACGGGTAATGGTCGTGAATCGTCCGCAACGTAGTCCAATCGGCACGGCAGCTCTGTCGTCCAACGCCGATCACCGAACTCCCCCGCTCTCCCCCGTCACTTCGACCTCCCTGTTCCCAGGAATTTGGTACTTCACCTCAATATGACATGGCAGCGCTTGGATGGCTGTCGCGTACGCCGATTGTGCAGTGGACGCCGGGATGAAAGAACTCAACGCTCCTTAAGGCCTTAAGAATGGCGAAGAAGATGCCCCGCAAGAGGCGAAAGCCTAATACACTGGACGCGATCTCGGGAATTGATGCAATTGAAATCTTGCGTATCCTGGCTGACCGAGACAGGGAACTGTCGAAGGAAATTGACGTCATCGCCAAAGAACTTCTGGCCGACGTCTCGATGGACGAAGTGGCGGATTGCGTTCGGGCGGAACTGGAATCACTTGCGGTCGAGGACGTTTGGGATCGATCTGGTGGACGACGAGACGGCTATGTTGATACGGGTGACGCGGCATGGCAAATGTTCGAAGCTGCGTTGGAGCCGTTTCGTGAGGAGTTGGTAAAGTACCAGCAGCTATCCATGCCGAAGCAGGCCGAGGCGGTGTGCCTGGGAATACTCAAAGGCGTTTACGATTTCCAGTGGTCTTCGCAGACGGAGTTCAAAGATTGGGCCGTCGACGCTCCAGGCCAGTTTTTTTGGATCTATCTTGAAGAGTGGAAGAAGTATTTCCAACAGCGGTCGTCAGCCTCGAGAATGAGCCAGTTCCTCACGGAACATTGTCTCGAGTGGGCCGAGCGAGCTTTGCGAACCGTTGGTTCTCGGAAATAAGCGTATGTGGCGACGGGCAAGTACATTTAGCGGATGACCGCGCACGATGGACAATCCATGCTCGCTAAAGAAGTCAAACGCATCATTCGACAGGTATTTGAGAAAGAGGCGCGGGACCTGGGGTTCCATCGTACCAAACGAGGTGGGCTTGGCTGGTACCATCCCGTTCGACGATCACCATTTCGTAATTACCTTTCGAACACCACGACCATGGAACCGGCATTGGGGAGGATTCCTCGAATGCAAACTTCGCATTCAGGACCAGATCAATCCCCCGCTCCCATCGCTCCGCAAGCCGCTGGAATGTTCGATCGTCGCACTGGCCAGCAATGCGGATCGAGAAACAATGCGAAGCTGGTATGATGAAGCTGCGGCAATGACTACCATTCCAGATGAAGCACCCGATCATCTGACTAATATGGAGCGGGCACTCTCCGAGATGTTGCGAGTTCCGCTGCAAGCTCCGCTGGCAGCGGAGTGCGATAACGAATTCCTGCTGCGGTTTCATACGGAAGAAGGCGTGCGGCGATGGGCCATGTTCATTCTCCAACGGCTTCCGGAGTGGATGGAAGAGGTAACGGCCCAGTGGCGCTGTCGGTACGAAACGACCGGTCGCAATATGCAGCCGCACCAACTCTTCCTCGATGCGATTCAAGCCGATCCAGATTCCGACGTGCCCAGACTAGCCTACGCCAATTGGCTCGCGGACCGCGGCGACGCCTGGTCGGAGGTTATTCGAATCCAGTGCCGCTATCCCGACGGGTATATGCCTTGGGAAACTGCGGATCAACTGGAGGAATTGTTAGCCGAGCACCAGCACCGCTTTGACCGTGGCGCGGACGATTTGTCGGTGTTCGTCCGGTTCCGGCGGGGATGGTCCAGGAGATCCATTGCTCCGCGGAACGATTTCTGAAAGCAGGCAGCCGCATCATGGAGACATTTCCGCTGGCGAACGTCCTGTCGCTGTACAAGATCCAGGGGCGGGGTATGAGACTCACCAATCAACCAGAGCTGTCTGCGATGCGATCGTTGAAGTTGGATCAGCTGGGTGACGACGATTGGCCGAATCTCAACTTACGTCAACCATCCACCTGTCGATGAGGCACGGCTTCATCGGCCTCGATAAAGAAGCATTCAAGAGACGGTTTGTCAATTGTACATTCGGCGACGATTCCATCGCACGTCATCTGTAAAATCGCGTTAGACTCAACGCGGTTGACCGACGAACGCCGTCCTAATCTCCAACCATCCGCTAGGAGCTTGTCAGCGTTCTTTCTCCGATGTCCGGTTGTCCGGTTCAGATTGCCTGGCACGACTCGTCGGCTGCGCCGGTCGGAGGTCGGCCATGACGAAGTCGAGCGGCCACAGGTCCACGGTGCCTCCGGGCGAGCAGGCGGAGCGTGTCGGATTCTCGGGATATCGCCTCGAAAGGACTGCGACCAGGGGATCCCGGAGTCCCCTGCTCGCATGGCAACCGCTACCAAGGAATAACGACTTATGACGACCGTTGCTTCGCTGTTGTGTGCCGAAGTGGCAGGTTGACCCCAGGGCTTTGCAGGCGTAACCTATTGTCATTCAATACTTTGGGCCCGTAGCTCAGCGGTTAGAGCAGGGGACTCATAATCTGCCGGCCCGGTCGGCGGGCCAGCTGGAGAAGTGAATTCTAAACGGCTTCTGTGAAACAACTTGCGACACGCCACTTCCAGCCGCCATCGGCGTGGCGGTTTCCAAGTTTTCTGGACTTACGGCGAATTTTCCAGGGGTTTAGTGACGAGATTGGTGACGGGCCAGGGGCGTATCTTGGAGCCATTTCCCGCCTTGCGAATCACTGCGGCAGCCATCTGGTACCCGTGACGGAACGGAAATCGCATGCCCCTCGTGCGGTGGGTCCTGGCAATGAGATGACTTGTCGGCAGGGCGAGCGGGTGGAGTAAACTGGCGGACACGCTGCCAACATTTCGGAGAGTTACCACGAGATCCGGGTCGAGTGCGGGGAGGTTCCGGTCGATTTCGTGGAGCTAGTGCCCTCCAATCTTCTGGCCCCCTGCGGTTTGGGTACGTGCGGCCCAATACCTCGAAACAGACGCGGTAGGTGTCGATAAGTTATCAGGATTGGTCGTCGAACCAATCGGTTGTCCGTACAATGGGAATGAGTTATTTTTGGGCGGTTCCTGCGGACGGAACCGCAGTCGCAAGAGTCGCGAGACTTCTGGATGGATGTTCCTCAGGTGATGCCTGTCATTAAAGAAAGCCGCCCGTTGCCCTATTACGACAATCCGCCGGTTGTCGAGACTGTCTTGGGCGTCCAATTCGACCGTTTATCAGGCTTCAAGAACGGTCATCTGGGCGCGTTCTGGATGAGTCTCGGTGCAGATGAGTGGCCCGTTGTCGAAGATGCGCCGCCCCTTCCACCTCAGTTCGAGCGGTTTGACAATACCGCCCGCTGGGCTACCGGAATCCACTTGCAGCTGACCCAAGATCCGGCCTGCCGTCTTCAGATCAAGAACCAAAAGGCCGACCGGATGATTCAACTGCAGAATAACCGTTTGCACTTCAACTGGCTCGGTGAAGCCGGGGGTGTAGTATCCACGATACGAGACAGTGCGAGCAGGTTTCGCGTCAGCTCTACACGGGTTCGTGGCCTTTGTGGAGCAACAGCATGTAGGGTGTTTTCGACCGAATCAATGGGAAGTGACTTACGTCAATCAGATTCCCCAGGGAGGCATCTGGAACACACCAAGTGATTGGGGCTTTTTCAAACCATTGGCGGGTTTCGCCGCCGTGGAGAATCTGGTACGCGGCGAGAGCTTTGGTGGCGAATGGCACTTTGCCATTCCTGATCAAAAAGGCCGGCTGCACGTGCAGTGGCAACACGGGATGAGACCAGCAGCCGAGGAGTCTGGAAATGAGGTCGTGCGATTGACGTTCACTGCACGTGGACCAATTGCCGACAGCGACGATCACCAGCAGTCAGTTTTTGAGGGCGTGGACCTGGGGCGAGAGATAATCGTCTCGACGTTCAAGGAACTCATGAGCGACGAGGCCAACACGTTTTGGGGACTGCAACATGCTGACAACCAAATCTAGTCCGTTAATGTCGCCCTCACTTGTTGAGTCGGTTCGGACAAGCGCGGATGCCGCAACGCCGAAAATGCGCAGCCGACACCCGGGACATGAACGCTGGGGAAGCATGGCAACGCTTGATTGACTATCAACTCATCCAATGGGGCTCGAATACGCATCAGTTTGAGGATGATGGGATCGAGCCACCTTCACGCGACACCGTCCAACTGGCTATTCGTTTGGCAGAGACACTTCGCGATGCTGGTTTTCCAGCTCCAAACAACGCGGTCCCTGACACGAACGGTGGAATTGTGTTCGAGCGGCGGGAGAAGAATGTCGTTGAGGTTTTTCACGTATGGGACGATGGCACGATCGACTACCAGCGATTCCACGGAACTCAATTGATTGAGCGACGGCCTTTGTGATGGAGCAGATTCTGACGGCCGGGGGACAAATGTGGACAGTGGTAGCGAACCCGTTGAAGACGATGAGTTGCTGTATCGCCGTGTGCCCGCATCAATGGGATGGTATGACCCAGCGACGGGTGTCTTACACTCTGAAGCATTCGGCCCGCACAAGACACGGGACGCGACGGGACTCTCCGTTACCCGTGCCAAGTACAAGTCCATCGAGGAAGCCGCGCTCGGCCAGCCGGGGAAATCGTATTTCGTTGCAGTTCTGCGTGCCGGAGATCTCCGGCAACGAGGAATCGACGTATTGCCCAGGCCGATCTTGTCTTCCGGGCATCGCGACGCCGCACACGCCGAATTGCCGGATTTGAATTCGGCACTTCGCAAGGCCGACCAGACGCTTGAACGGCAGCGAATGCTCGCCAATGAACTGAGCCTTCGTGTCGAAGGACCGTTCACGACGCCTGGAGATGTGACCGGGTGATGACTGCAGGGGCAAGAGCAGACACCATGCAGATCGAGATCCCCAGCGACCTGGAATCGTTCGTTGAACAGGAATTCGCCACCGGATGATGTGCCGACCGATGATGAATCTCTGACGGCAACACGCCGATAATCGCGACAGTGGCCAGTTTGAGGTGAGACTTTGCGACAGGATGGCCTTGGAGGCACGTATGGATTATCAGCGTATCGACGACATGGGACCGCCGTTTCAGCCAGCGACGCCCGACGAATTTGTCGCCCATGGTGCAACGGCGTTTCAGCGGTGGTGGGACGAACTGGACCCCGCTGGCGTTTGTGATCAAATCAAGCTCGACCACCTAACCGCCCGTGCGGTTTGGCTGGCCGCCTACGAACATCAGTTTAGTGTGTCAGGAACAAGATCATCGAGCCTTCCGATGACGGTGGTCGCGCTAAAGGTGTGATCGGTCAGCCCACTTCACTTGCCAGTCGGAGGATCTCTTGGTAGAGCGATTCGGAAACGAAAAATCCAAGACCATCTCGCAACTGGTCGACAAGGGGACGGACGGCCAAAACCAAGCCACGGTCTTTCGCGGCAAGCAAGATACCGAGGGTGCCAGTGACTCGCAGTCCGAACTGTTGCCGGGCGATTTGCCTACCGCCAGCTTCGTCGATCAGAATTGCATGGGCTGCGACCTCACACGCCAATACAATCGCTTCGGCTTCCCCCCGATCGAGCACCGACATCAGATGGTTGACCTCGTCCTTGTCGTTCGTTGGTTGGGTCTGGAGATAGGCATATTGACTTACATCAATCGACCGAAAACGACCGCCAGCGCGAGCAAGTTCAGCAGCCACAGCTGGCGGCAAGAGAACACTGCCGAAGAGAATCGGCAGTACGTCAAGGTGGTCCACGAATTCCAAAGCGCGAATCGGCGATGTATCGCTGACGACAACCGTCACGCGTCGTCTCCCGAGCGATCCAGCGTGTCAAGATCGCGTTTCAGGTCCTCAATCGTCGGACGGTACAACGCCAGACCTCGCTGTAGCATGGCTGCCTCGAAATCCGTACGAGTTAAGCCTGACCAGCGAATTGCCTGGCCGAAAGACAGGCGACCTCCGTCGTACAAGCGACAGGCGAACTCGACCCGTGCATCGTCGGGACTGATACCGGCCTCGCTTAGCCATTCATCAGGAATTGTCAGTGGCATGAGATGTTTCTCCGATTCAAGCAGCACACGCAAGGAGTATTATACCGCGTTTCCATGCCGTCGGGGAAGGACTTTGGCAGCAGCCAGATAACCAGTAGAATGCCATGATTCACTATCTGCCGTTTGACGAGGTAAACTGGGCTACATTGAAGAATGTCCCGCGTGGTAGCTGTCGTGTACGCCGATTGTGTCGTGGACGCCGGGATGACAGAACTCGGCCGCCCCACTTTGGCGTTTCGTTGTTGGGCATAGTCCCACTTCTTGGCCACCAGCAGTCGATGCCAGCGCAGGATCGTGTCGGGCGAAAACAGGGTGCCGATCTCAGCGAGGCGTTTTCGACCCAGGACCTTCCCTTTGACTGCCAGGCGTCGGCGCTGATCGTCGTTCAAGAGAATCCGCTGTTTGCCCAGCTTCTCTTTCAGGACTTGATTTTCGCAGCGCAGGTATTCGATCAACTCTTGCTGCTCTCGATTGACCCAGGCCGCCAAGATCATGCACACAAGTTGCCACGGCTGTAGGATGAAGTTCATGGACAGGCTGCTACGTGGAAGTGATGGCGAAATTGCTCACGATCGCGATGTCTCGGCTCGCCCGTGACCGTCGCGATAAACGACAATTCATTCGCCTCGGGCTCGGTGTCTGAACCATACACGAAGATGAACGGGACCCTCGAGCAGGTGATGAAGGAGAGAGAAGGGACCGCTGCGAGGCAGACGGTGATCATCCTTGCCGGGGACCCGATAGAAGACAGAGTTAGTTTACGGATGCCGAAACACGAGGCACAATCGATGGCACTCAGTGGAAAGGCCAGTGGTTACTCTACCCGCGTGGTTATCCGAAGTCAAAAGACTCCACGGAGGCGGTCAACGGCCAGGCGAGACACACCGCGCGTAGGCGGTGAGTGAAGCCAAACTAGTCATACAGCCCTTCCATGGCGTCGTCGAATTCACTGGCCGATGGTTCCGTGTACCGCCAAATATATTGACTACTGGTGTGCCCGGAGAGCTTCATGGCATAGCGGATGTCCTTTTCGGCCGCCTTGCGCAGGCAGGTGTGCCGCAGCATGTGGGCCGACAGGTGAATGTGCTGCTGGAGGGGCAGCGTGGCGTTGGCCTGGTTGGCGATCTTCTTCAAGGCATCGTCGACGTTCTGCACGGCCAGGCGGCGGCCGGTCTTGGACTGAAACAGGGGCCCCGGCGCTTTGCCTCGCAGGTGCTCAAGATATTCGTTGATCGCGCGGCGGGCGGGCTGGGGCACGCGGAGCTTGCGGGTAACCTTTTTTCCTTTGCGTTGGATGTTGTGAAACGCGTCGTCCTTGTACTGCTTGAGGTCGAGCGACAGCAGCTCCGAGACCCGGAGGGCCGTGTGCAGCAGGGCCAGAAATATTGCCTGGTCGCGCAGTGGCTGCTGGCTGGCCCGCACACTGATGTGACAGAGCTGCTCGGCGGCCGACTTGAGGCGATTCACGGCCAGGTCGGCCAGGCCGCCCCATTCGGGCTCATCCACGTCGAGGGCGCGGACCCGCTGGCACGGATTGCCGACCAGAAAGGGCCGCTTCAGGTGAATCCAGCCGGCCACGTGCTTGATGGTGGCCAGGGCCCGGTTGACGCTGGTGGCCGATACTACCACCGACAAGAATGCTAATCAAACACCTTTTTAGCGCTGCCTCGACATGTTCCTACGGGAGCAGATAGGCTCACGACGGCTATCTGCGCTCGTGGGAAAGCCTATGCAGCGTCCGTTGCGTTGACGGTCACAGCGTTGGCCTTTTGTTGGTGAATCCAGGTATGTACGTCCGCTGCAGCTTTGGCAAGGTTAGGCAGGTCGCGGTCTTCGAACGAAGTTGAGTCACCCCATTGCTCGCCGTCCTTGTAGATCCGGGAAAATGTCGAGTTGTAAAAATAGCCGGACTGGCTGTTGTTGGCCCAGACGGCCGCGACAACATTACCATAACGAAGACGATAGACGGGTTTGTTGTTGTTTTCGGACATGGAATCCTCCTCTGAATTAGTTATGTTGGAGTTATTGCCGATCCTTGGTGCTTGGTTGCATATCTCGCGTGACGTGGTTGCCAAGGGAAGGTCGGCGAGAGGCTGACGAGATTTGGATACCGCTCGGTTCGACGCGTTCACGGTGGCAACCCGGCTGCCAGAGCTAAGTGGCCGATATTCTTTCGTACCGGCTGCCTGTGCCGGATGTTGAATCCGTAGAGGTCGGTTTTGACGCGGCCATTTGCCTTCGCACCGGCGGGATCGAGGAACCGAGCGTTGTATGCGTCGGTGTCGATGACGGGGCATTTCCAGGACGACTCAGGTATCTCGGGCCGGCACACAACGGCTACTCAAGTGTTTTCGTGCACGTCACATCAGAGCACCGAATTCTGAGGCAACGCTCCTGAGGTTGGTCCGAATTGTCATCGGCCGGTGGAACACGATCTTTGGTAGTCGGCCAAGGCACGCTCAACAAGATGACTTAGCTGGCAGCGGGCTTCCCACGTCCACTCTCGATAGTCGGCGATCAGAGTGCTAGTGATCCAGACGGTCACCTTTTCCTTCGAGGTAGTCGCAATTCCTTTGCCTGGCGGACGTCCACGTCTCACACGCACGGAACATTGTGAGGTGGATGTTGACGGGGACTCCGGGATGGGTTGGTTATTCTTCGGCCGTCGTGCATTCTGGCGATTGGGGACCGCCTGCTGAGCGGGCGAAAGAATCCCGTCCAGTAGTCCGGTGATTCCGCGAACGTGAGGTGCGGTCATGGCAGTACCGGCCGTAATTGCTCGACGACTTTCGCATAGTCGTCGAGGGCTTTCGACGTGGTTAGCCGGTGGATGGTCCCGGCCGTCGTGGCGTACAAGAGGCGAGCGTCTGCTCGGATGGTCCCCAGCAGCGGATAAAGGCGGCCGACTTCCAGGCGGACCTGCTCGGTGATCTTCCGCCGGCGATGGGCGTTGGTGATGACTGCACCCAGAATGCGGAGGTCGGGATTGACTCGTTCCTGAATGGCCTGAGCGGTGACGTGCAGGTGGGCCAAGGCGTGCAGCTCGAAGCCGCCGGGCTGAATGACGGCGATCATGCCGCCGGCCGTGGTGAGGCAGTTCACCGAAAGCACTCCCAGCGACGGCGGACAGTCGAGCAACACGACCGTGTCGTCGGGCAAGGCCGTCTTCTCCAGGCTGGTTCTCAGGAAGTACTCTCGGCCCGTCTCGCGTGAGCAGTTCGGTCTCGGCCCTGCCAAGTTCGATGGTGCTGGGCGTCAAAGTCAGGTTCTGAGACAGCGTTTTGACTGGTAAACCAGCCCGGTCGGTGAGGGAACGGTAGAGGCCGTCGGTTTCGTCGTCCAGGCCAAATGCCCGAGTGAGGCTGGCCTGCGGGTCCATGTCGACCAAGTGCGTGCGTGTCCCACCGCGAGCCAGCAGCACGCCCAGTGCCGCGGCCGTCGTGGTCTTGGCCGTGCCTCCTTTCTGGTTCGTGATGGCGATGATCTTCATTGGTCTCCACGATAACGGTAACACGCAGCCCATCCGTCTGCCAAGACACCTTTCTGCCGTCATTAAGGCATTGCCAGAATGCCGGCATTTCTGGCAATCTGGCATTGCCGGCAATTCCGCATGAAAGACGTGGCGGCCATAGACGAGTGACCTTCCGTGCGTCACCGTGAAACGAGGCAGGAAATTACCGGGAAACGAGACAGGATCGTACCGGGAAACGGTGCAGCGATCAGGCCCTCCGGATACCGGGAAACGGTGCATGGAATACGCGAGCCAAGGGCTGATTTGCCTGGATTGCCGGGCTGAGCAACTTCATGTTATTCAACCAAGAAGATACTCACAACAACGGACCGCAAGCTCGGTTGTTGCTTTTTTGAGGAGGAAGAGAATGGAGGCAGGAGGACTCGACACGTGAATCCGCTACGACTGCCATGTCATCTCAACGACATGGGCCGCGATGCAATGAACCTGGTGGAGTTTCCGCTGGCACTGCTGGCGGATCGTGCTCCCAAGGGATGCAAGACACTCGTGTTCGAGGACCGCATCCGGGACCGGGGCCAGGGCGGGTATCGTGACTCGACGGCTGACCGTTTCGGGCTCCGACCGGTTTGGGCTGCCGACGGCACTGGACGACGAGGTGATGTCTGGGCTTGTTGCAGCTCACCAAGGCCGACGACTTCACCAATCGGCGAGTTCCATTCAACCGATACCAGTTGCTCCGCATCCTGGGCTGGCGCGACGAGGGCAAGAGCTACGTCCGGCTCGACAAGTCGCTGAAGCGATGGACGGGCGTCACGTTGTACTACGAAAACGCCTGGCGGGACAATCGTGATAAACGGTGGGTCAATGCCAGCTTCCACCTGCTCGACGAAGTCGTGCTGCGTGGTCGGTCGAGCCGCGAGTCGACGGTGTCCGCAGGCGGCGAGCCATCCTCATATTTCACCTGGAATGAAATCGTCTTCGAGAGTTTTCAGGCCGGCTACCTCAAGCGGCTGGACCTGGACTTCTACCGCCAGCTGAAACTGGCAGCCGCCAAGCGAATCTACCGCTTTCTCGACAAGCGATTCCATTTCACCAGCGAACTGCGTTTCAACCTGGCGTCCTTCGCCTACGAGCACGTGGGACTCAGTCGCCAGCTACGATGCTGCCCAATTGAAACGGCGTTTGGCACCGGCAATCCGAGAACTTGGAGCAGAGCGGGTTCCTTACGCCGATGCCGGTGCGAACAACGGTATCAGTCGGCTGTGTCGCGGGAAGTGGGAAATCATGCTTGTGCGGGCTCCGAAGGCACGAAGAACCGCTGGCGCCGCGGCGGCCGCTGTCCGATGCTGGAGGATCGGCTGGTGGAGCGCGGTGTGTCGGTCTCGATCGGCAGTGCAGCTCGTGCGGGACTTCCCGGCGGAACAGATTCAAGCAAAGATCGACGTCTTCGACGCACTGACGACAGCAACGTAATTCCGGCAATTTCACGGAATCCGGCAGGCTTTCTGGTCCAGTCGATTCGCGAGAACTATGCCTCGCCGGCTGGACTTGGGCGAGAGTTGGTCGATCGACGATGCTGTTCAGACGAGCCTGCCGGCACGCACAGCCTGACAGTGAAACGCAGGTCGACCAAAGGTGATCGGTCCAACGGTTGCTCCACGTGGAACAGTCGCCATTTGCCGAGTATCTCTCGCGACTGTCGTCCACCGAGACGCGAGGAATTGGAACGGAACGCGATCACGCAAGGCCCACGGCTTACCAGCAGAAGGATATCGGCGGGCCGTGAGCAATCCGGTAATCGACCAGCTGGCTGAACACTACCGGCAGATCATTGTGGAGCAGCATTTGCAGAAGACGACTCGCATGCCAATGCGGCATGACGCAACTTCGAGCGTGCTTTGGGAAGCAAACTGAGTTATGCTCTCTCCGTGCAGAACATTGTTCTGCGGTCGTCGGTGGTGCTAACGTGCCGCGTGCGACCTCTCGATTGGGCAGCATACCCGGTAAACCTGCCACCAACAGGCTAAGGGGATGGTCTAACCAACCATCATGTGCTGTGCCAGTAGAGCCGGATGCCGCGAGAGTGGCTTGTCCGTGCTCGACGGAGGCTCGCTGAAGTAAACCCTCTGGCTTTGTATGCTCAGCGATCAATCTCAGCGTTCGATCCGATAGCGTTTTGCTCCCGTGCCGGCGTCTCGGCTGGCACGCGGAATGGGGGCGATGCGGACAGACCTTGATGCGACAAGCATCAAGGCCGTCATGTTTCAAAGTCGGTGCGCGGCCGCAATTGGCTGCAAATCCGCCCACGGGCTTCGGGCCTGCCTGCGAAGGCGGGTTCGTTGAACGTGTGCCGGCGTGGGGAGCCTCCGGCTGGTGACAGCCGGAGCCGGGCCTGCGACCAGGTTCGGGGACCGTTGGCAAATCCAACGGCCGTGAATAGCTCAACCATGAAAGGCCCAATCGCAAGAAGGGCTTGCCGGTGAGTGTCTTGGGAGACGCTGCCGAGAACGCTGTTTGGGAGCCCGTACTGGCCCCTAGCAGCGGCGAAAAGCAGTGATCGAAGGGTAAGGGGTAGCTTCTGTGTTCTGACCCCCGAAATGGCCGAATTTGGCGTTCTGCCAACTGGCTGAAACTATGGCGGGCGGGAGCCCGCACATACGGCCACTTGCCTGAGGGGTAACACCCTCTAGCCACGTGACCCAAGACGCGAAGAGCATGACTAACGCAGGAAGGACTTCAGGGGCCGGCTTGGTCGCCGGTGCGTACCTTTGGTCGGGCACGTGTCAAACGCTGAAGTCTGGGAGTGGGGCCTGAGTAGAAGCTGGGTCAGGACATGGTTTCGACCATGTGCTGACCTGGGCGGTGTCGCGGCAAGGCAGTCGCGACCCGTTGGCGTGCTTACGGGTGGTGCCGGGCACATCTTGATTTCTCTGCTGGCGGAAGTTGGCGGAGTGATGGAGAAAACCACAACGAAAGGGCTGACTGGCCATTGAGCCAATCGAGAGGTCGGGCGGCTGCGGCATTTGTCTCAGTCGCCGTTATCCGTGGTTGGATGCGGTTGCGGCTGCCGGCGGCATCTCGGGAGAGGTGTCGTTGGCAGTGGCGACCGGCGATCAGAGTGGTGCGTGCATCTGCACACGCCAGTTTTTCTGGAGGTTTTTTTGGATGTCTGAGCGGAACGACTATGAATTGGCGGGGTCGCACTGTGGAATACAGTAGCGACCCCGCCAATCGTCCGCTGGACGAGGTTTCCTGTGTCGACGTCCGTCGATGGCAGAGAGTGCTTCACGATTTGTAGCCGTGGGCAAGCTCGACGTGGGAAAGGTTCTGTTCCCTTCAACGGCATGGGGTTGGCCGCGAACAACCCCAACTTTTCCGGTGAGTTGTACTCAATGGAGAAGCAGTTATGTCACCGGTGCCGACATGTCGGTATGGAGTACCGTTGTGTCGCCACTTCGGTGGCCGGGTTTGTGCAGCAGTTGGTCAGTTGTTACCTGCCGCATGGGTATTGGTTTTATGTCTCGGGGTTCATCCCGCCTGGGAAAGATCCGGCCAGCATCGACCAGAAACTACTCGACAAGTACGGCATCGGTCTCTCTCGCACTTCGCGGGCAAGACGCAAGTCGGTGGGAATCGCCAATGTGCATTACATCCGCTACCAACGGCGGTTCTTGCTCTTGGCGACACACGGGTTCCATCCCTTCTATGACGACGAGGCCGAGAGCATCCGCGATGCCCGCCGGATTCCGATCAAGTTCGAGGGGTACTCGATTTCGGTAGCCAAGGGCGGGTTTCTGCGAAAGTCCAGCGAGGCTGTCGTCACCCTGCGGGACACCAAGTGGCGGGTACGGGTCCAAATCGAACGGGAACTCTACCGAGGCTTGAGGGCTTACTTCGAGGACATCGCGGTCCGCCGGTCGGCCGGTCAGCTCGCTCGGGAACTGGCCGACCTGCCCTTCGAGCCCTATGCACCGGTGCGTCAGCAATTGCTGAATCTAGTTCGCTATATCAATCAGCGGCGAAAGGTTGCCAACTTGGAGCTGCTGGGTTTCTCGGTGTTGCGGTATCGGCGGCGTATTGTGCGGCCATTCGGAACTCTGGAAATGTCACCGGCCACCGTCAGGCGAATTGTCGGCGGAGCGGGGGAGTAGATTTCTATGCGGAGGTATTGACGGATGAGGAGCCGCCGCTACATTAGATATACACATGTACACGTTTCGCATCCCGCCTGCCTCCGCATGCTTCAGCAACCTGTCGCCCGTCCCAGTGGCAGGGTGCCATGAACTCCCTGTCGACCCAGAACTTCGGCTTGGTCATCGCCTACCTGTTGCCGGGCTTCGTTGCTCTGTGGGGCGTCAGCTATTTCTCGCCGACCGTCGACGCCTGGATTTCGGCGTCGCAGCCAAACGCCCCGACCGTCGCTGGGTTCATGTACGTCACGCTCGCGTCGCTGGCGGCCGGCGTCACGGTCAGCGCCGTCCGTTGGGCGATCATCGATCATCTGCACCATGCCACCGGCATCGTGCCGCCGGCCTGGAAGTTCGCCAACCTGGAGGGCAAGCTGCAGGGCTACCTGACCCTGATCGAGAATCACTACCGCTATTACCAGTTCTATTCAAACATGTTTGTCGCGGGAGCATTCGCTTACTTCGCATACATGTTCTCCGACGGCCTGCAATCCACGCATCACATGAGTGCAACCGTGGCGTTTCTTTTCGTGGAGATGGTCCTTTTCGCCGGCTCACGCGATACTCTGCGGAAGTACTATACGCGGTCACAGCAGTTACTCAATTCCCGTCACCCCTAACCCAAGAAAGGAGCACCGACATGACCAACGGTGGCCACAAAAAAGTGGAATCGGTCAAGAAGCCTGTCGTGAAAGAACAGGCTCCCGTGACGAAGCCGACTTCGCCACAAGCCGGACAATCGCAGGGTCGCTAACTGATTGCGGCCTGAGTGCCATGCTGACAGTCGTTGTCAGTAAGCACACAATTGTTGAGATTCCTTGCAGCCGTAGTTCCCGAATCGGGATGTCCGGTGGGTTTCCGCTAGCGGGAAGTGGTTTCCGTCGATACCGCCGCTCAACCGAGTCCAGAACCTCCGCTGCTGAGGTTTCCCGCGAATCTTGCCGTCCTGCGGCCGCGTGTCCAGTTAGACTTACTCCTAATCATTCGGAATATCCAGGCGATTTTCGGAATATCTGCGTCGTAGCCGCGAAATATTGCTTCCCCATCACGCCCCCCGGTGGGTTGGGATTGCGATTTGAACGATGGAGTGCGAATGAACATCCGGCCGTTTGTCGCGGCGGGCATCCTGCGGAAGAACCCGAACGTCAAGTGGACCAAGGGCCGCGGCAAGGAGCTGGAGCGGGACAACAAAGACTTTCCCTGGTTCCGGGACGGCACCGGCAACCGTGTCAATGACGTTCACCTGACCAATGCCGAGAAACGGGCGGCACGAAAACAGTAGTTGCCAGTTGCCGGTTGTCAGAACAAGATAGTTGACGACTGACAACTAACAACGTTTCTTCAGGAGTTACCCATGAACTGGCAAGAGCGGATTACGGCGGACCCGGCGGTCTGTCACGGTAGGGCGTGCATCAAGGGGACGCGGGTGATGGTATCGGTCATCCTCGATAACTTGGCGACAGGCGAGTCGCCGGAGGAGATCATGCGCGGTTACCATCTTCAGCGCGAAGAAATCGAGGCGGCGGTCGCCTACGCTGCGGATTTGGCCCGCGAGACCGTCATCCCCTTCATGCCCGGGGTCGCATGATGCGACTGAAGATCGACGAGAATTTGCACAGCGATGTGGCGGAGTTACTGCGGACGCACGGACACGATGCGGAAACCGTTTGGGACGAGGGCCTACAAGGCCACCCCGACCCGGCGATTGCCGAGGCGGCGCGGCGCGAAGGGCGCGTCGTGGTGACGCTCGACCTGGACTTTGGCGACATCCGCAAATATCCCCCAGAGCAGTACCGGGGGTTGATCGTCTTACGCGTGGTCGATCAGAGTCGCGGCCATATACTACGCGTGATGGAGCGTGTCATCGCCGTGCTGAATTGCGCACCGCTGGAGGGCCGCTTGTGGGTGGTTAGCGAGGCCGGGATTCGCATCCGGCCGGGGCGTTCCACGGAGGAATCCTCGTGACCGTATTCGACGCCTTGCTGGTCTCACTCCAGACGGCCGCGGAGTACCATCGCAACGATGCGGTACGACCCGCCGCCATTCTCGGGCCCGACGAGACGCGAGAGTGGGTGACGCCTCGCGCCGCAGCTCCGCATGGTCTTGCCGCATTTTCTCGTCTTCGGTCCCTACGACCAGGCCAATCGCACTTGCCCCCGCAATCTGGTGTGGAAGACCGCCAGGAAGCGATTCGCTGCAGCGCCGCTGCGATTCGCGGGACCCTTGAAACTCGTACGGAAGGCCAAGCCGACGCCAAAGCCAGGCGATCTGTTCGCATCGCAACGGTGGGAGTCCTGGCCGCAAGACAACGAAGACGAAGAACGAATTCAAGCGAACAGCATCCAGGACGCGATGTTCGTCCCGAGCCCGGCAATGGATGGAAGTCCGAAGAAGATGAGGTGCCGGTGGTGCGTGGGAACCTCATACAGAACCATTCTGCGGACGCTGTCGCGGAACATGACGTCACAGTGCCCGACAGCACCTGCTGTCAGACGACGCGGCCGGTCATCATGTGCTGATTGCGGTCGCCAGCGGTACCGGCGTAGCCGAAGCGTCGTGCCAGGTCGTTGGCGTGGACGCGTTGGAACGTTTCCACGCGGTCCGGCGAGTCGTCGGCCTCGATGCCGATGACAACGTGGCCCTTGGTCAGCCAGACCTCCCGGCAGCCGGCCTCCAGCAGGGCGAAGACGCCGATGAAGGGCAGCAGGTCGGGAGCCAGCATGACGGAGCCCACGTGCGGATCATCGGCAGTGCCGTGATTCCAGTTCTCGTGGAGCCCCAACTGGGCGACACTCAATGCCTTTTCCAGCGTCTTCTTGCCACGGGCGGTCACGTCGCACAGGATGCGATAGGACAGCCCGCAGGCTTCACCAGTTAGCGGAATGATTCCGTAGCGTCGACAGGTCATCCCAACAGCGAATCGATTTCATGGACAATTCCTCTCTCGAAAAATGAAGGGGGGTAAAACAGGGTGGCAAGGTCGCCAACCTCAACAAAACGTTTGCCGTCCGTCTGTGCTCCTTCGGCATAGAACCGTGGAGTCGGGCGAGATCGCGAACCGCCGACTGTCAGCCCGGCCGGCTATCCTTTCCGAAATCGGTCAGTCGCCCGATGTGGGCTCTGTCGCACTCGGTGTGCCAGACGATATCGTCCCCGAAGTATCGCAGGAACATGGTTCGCTGAAGCGGCCGGTCCCAGGGATAGAAGCCCGAAATGCGTCCGTCCTTCGTAATAAAGACCTCGATCGCTCCGTCGCTGATCAGCGAGTAGAGGGCGAGGAAGGGGAGCATCCCTTCGGACAACATGATCGAACCTACGTGCGGATTCTCCGGACGCCCTGGATGACAGGGCTCACGAAGTACCAGTTCCTGAACGTCGAAGGCCGACTCTAGGACCTTCTTGCCCGCAGCGGTCACGTCGAATGGGTATCGACGTGAAGATGGACTGCGTGTCGTCGTGACCAGAACGATGCCGAACTCCGCCAGATCGATCCACATACAGATCACTCGCATTTTTCACTCCTTTCCAGAAGCAGACTGAGATTTCGAAGGAGGCAACTTTCGTTGCCCTTCGTTTCGTGAAAAAACCACAACAAGAACCGTTTGCACCACCGGCATCTCGCGAAGCTGGCCCAACGCGTGGGCCTCTTCGCCAGAAGCGGTGGCGGTCGAGAGAATGACGGCATTCGCTCGCAGTCACGCGGAAAGCAAAGCTTTCCGACAGCTTGTACCGATGGGCTGTCTGCGTGCGAATGCCGCGAAGGAAACCGCAGTGACAGGCTGCTTGCCTGGCATCGGTTTGCAGGGGCCCAGCTGGGCTGGCAATCAGCCGGAAGACAAAGAACAAACCCAGGCGGCAAGAACACCACTTGCCAGTTCGTGGTCTTGAGAAGTAACTGCCGTGGGACACGTGCGTGCGTGAAGCGTGAAGAAGGAAGAGGCCGGTGGTGCAAATCTGGCCTCTAAGAACCTTCTCAGAAATCCTCTTGCGAGGAACCGTTGTGCTCCGCATCGTGCGAGCCGTTGTGCTCCTGGATCTGTTCGAAGATCCAGGAATGGACCTGGTCGGCCAACTTGGCCACAAGCGGCAGGTCGTCGCGGCCAAAGCTCGACGAGTCCTGCCAATCGCCGCCTTCCGGTTTGTAGAGGCGACTGAAAGTCACGTTGTGGCGAATTCCGCTGTCGGTTCGATTCGCCCATATCGTGGCCTTGATGCGGCCTAGACGGAATTCTTGCACGGGTCTTACTTTCTCTTTCACTTTCTCTCTGGGCATGGTCATGCCCTCCTTTCCGAATGGAGAACCACAAGAAACAAAACGTGCCGGGCAGTTACTTCCACCCGGCAATCGACAAACGTTACGCCGCCAACGCCAAGAGTTGAGCCGCTTTCTGGTCGACGCCCAGCCGTTCGCCGGCGTTGACCATCCTGCCGGCGATGCGTGTCAACGCATCGACCATGGCGAAGATCGTGAAGCGGCCTCTCTCCTGGGCGATGGCGATAGCCTCCTTGGCCAGTCCGCGGGTGACACCGTGCTGGCTCAGGACTTTCTGAACCTCTTCGGCGTCGGTTCGCCGAGCGTGGTCTGCATGGCCCGTTGGATCACCTGGTAGAAAGCCGTCGCGGCGTTCGTCCCGCTTGCGGACCAACGCCTCGATCGCCCGGCGAATTTCGCTGAGGGCCTCGTGGACGTTGGTCGTGTGCTTGCGGGAGAACTCCACGACTTCCATGGCATCCCAGACGATGTGGTTCTGACAGATCGCCTGGAACCAGAAGGTCTCGATGCCGACCGTGCGGCAGCCGACCTCCGAGTTCCACAGGAAGAACCCGGGGGCAAAGGCCTCGCCGTCGATCTCGGTCCAGCCGGCCGGGTCGATGAGGAAACAGAACATGTCCTGCTCCCCGCCGTACAGGCCGGTGGCCCCGTTGAAACCTTTCGGGGGCGGCTCGAAGTCGTGGCGACTTCGTGGACCACGTCCAGCAGGTCGGCGTTGTGCAGCCGGGTGTAGCTGGCGGCGTGGATCGAGCGGAGTCGCCCGCCCATAGTGAACAACTGCAGGGGCTTTTGGCCCTGCGGCAACGTCTCGGCGAACACGCGAGCCGCCGTGTCCGGCGTCAGGCGGTTCACCGTTTCCTTGGCCACACCGGAGAGCCGGCAGAGCTGGCCAAAGCTCCAGTCGTTCATTTCGAAGGCCCCGTCGTTGCCGGCATCGAGCATAAGCGTTCGCCGGCGACCGACCCGGTGCTGAGCGTCCGGGGCGGTTGCCAGATTTCCACCGACTGCTCTCTCTGCCACTGAAAGTGCTTCTGGAAGACCTCCAGCGACGGAAACGTCTCGTCCGGCGTTCGCCGGAACAGTTCGTGCGAGGCACGCGTCAGATTGGTCATGACGTGCTCCTTGTTGAGTGTGAATGGTATGCGGGAAATACAACCGTGAAGAGTAACCGTATTGCACCACCGGTCCTCGGCAGGCCCGCCGCGGAGCGGTGCTGCCTGTCGAGTCCCGGGGTATTGCGTCTGCCCGTACCTGAAAGTGAGAGAACTTACTACTGCATCGTTATGGTGCGGAGCGAAGCAAGTGTTGCAGACTTTCGTACGCGAATTGTGCGGTGTGTCGAGAGCCGACAGGTCCCGCAGTTCGGCCAGAGGCAATTGTCAAGAGTTACGCTCACTTACACGCTCAGGTTGTGACTGCCCTGGTCGTGCAATTGGCATGGCGTTGAATTCGCAAGAAGTTCGCGGCAATACCGCGAGTCCGCAGAGAGAGGAGATGCCGTGCGTTGACAACTGCCCAGCGACAAGATGGCGATGACCGCCGATTTCCAAAGCGGCCGGGTTCGGCATTCGCATTGTGGTTGGTGGGTCAAGATGTTTGAGTAGCGGGAAGTGAAGGTGTAGTCTGGCGTTACCCGGTGAAGAGGAGGTCGGCTCTGCAGGGGTGCAACCGGCTGAGCAATACCCGGGTCGAGGGTGCGTCGATAACGCACATTCCGTCTCTCTTCTGTCCCCGCGGGGGCACTGGTGCTCCCCGGGGACGGTTTTTCTGGGCGGAATGAAGGTCTTGGGTGACCGAAGTCACCCGGAAGGGTTCGGCTTTGCGATTGTGCCGCCAAACAATCGCCTCCTTGGCCCCCTCATCGAACACCCGAGCCATGGCTCCGAAAACCCAAGGGGTGAGAACCTTGAGCGTTAATGGCGGTAGGTTGGTCAGTTCGCTGGCGGTATTCCCTGTCAACCGCACTCACGGCTAATCCATTCAACTTCTGCGGCAACAATGGCTGGGGGTATGTGTGTGAGGCGTTAGTCGCGAGCGCAGGTCGTTACGGGTCGGTGACGTACTGGACGGAACCGAAGTTGCCGCAACGCAGACCACCACAGTTGGAACAGGCCGGGACGTGAACGGCTCGGCGGCCTTTCGCCTGGTAACCAGGCGATGCGGACGGGGGTGGATCAACATCGGCTGCTGGAGTGAGAGACGGCTCGGCAGTTGGGGTTGGTGCCTCGAAGTCAGTGAACGAGTGGGCGTGAGCCTGCTTTGTCCAATCGGTATTCGGTGGCGAGGTCATTTCGTCGAGGTGGACACGAAGCGGATCGTCTACCGAATTTTCGATCAGCTGAAGTGTCATGGCGAGCTGTTCGTACGCGGCGTCCGCTTCTTCATGGAAACGCGTGAGGAGTTGATGAACGGCTTGGTCCTTCCCGGAGTGTGTCGTCAAGTCGTCCTGGGCTTGGTGTTGCCGGAGACGTTCGGCAAGCTGCGACAGCAGCAGCTGGCGGATTCGCTCGCGGGCCTCGCGGGCCTCCTCTAGCCGTTTTCGTTCAAGTTCAGCCTGTTCGGGGAAGAACGGCGGCATGGGTTGGTTGGTTTGTTGCGGCTGTTGCTTCTGAGGCGAAGGAGTGACCGTCTGTTCGGGTTTCGCGGGTGAGGATGATGCCGATTGGTTCTCCACGGGGGTCGGTGGCGAGCCCTGACGGTGATCCTGAACCGAGTCAATCCGGGAGCGGCGGATGCGGCACTTACGTTGTTGTCGATGCGAATTGCCTTCGGGAAAGGTCGCAGAAGGTGACCGTTCCATGGCGTTCCGTTGTGGACGATCCCCTACAGCCGTGTTGCGTAGACCATGAGCGGCTGGCCGCAAAGAGTCCAACGGATCCGTGGGTTGCAGTGATGGATTCGGCTGGGGCTGAGGAGTGGGTTGCCGAGGGGACGATCCGTGTTGCGTTTTTTGGTTCACTGATGGATCGCGGGTCGGAGGTTCAGTTGAACTGCCGGCGCTGGTGGACGTACGAGACTTGCTCGATGGCTGGTCCGCTGGCGATTGTTGGAGCAATTCGGACGCCCGTCGCAGGTCGGGACGGCGTGACATCTGCTTGGCCAGGGGCGACTTCGTCAAGTCGCTGAAATCGGGTTGGAGCAAGTCCCTGGTGGTGTAGAGCTGGGTATCTTCGATGGCTCGGGTCGCCTGGACGTAGGAGGCAGGGAGGTTCTGGAGTTGGCCGCCGACAATAGCGTAGACCTTGGGGATTGAGGCTCCTTGGGCCTTGTAGGTCGTCATTGCATATCCGAGTCGGATGTGGGGGAACTTCGCGACGTTGATCCGAACCGTCCCGCCATGGTCGAGCAACACGGCGATTTCCGACAAGAACGGGCTGATGGCCGTGATAGTGCCGAGGGTTCCGTTGTTTACACCATATCCGTGGCGGCCCCTAGAATTGCGGGTGAAGAGCACGCGGTCAAACAAGTGGGCATTCGATTCGTACACCCGGTCTTTCTTGCTCGTCGGTGATGCGTATGGATCGGCTTGAGTCGATGGTACCAGCCCGTAGCCGATGTTCTTGGCAGATCGTATTTGCCGCGTGGCAAATCTCGTTCGTGTTGGCCAAAATGGCTGCCCGGTGGGGCGTGAGGAGGCCCTCTGCGGTCCAATCGAGACAGGCCTGCTCTATGGCCTCCTCGACATTTTCGCGGACCGTGATGCGGTGCTTTTCGGCAAACAACTGCAGAGCTTCGCGGACGCTGCCCTGGGCGAAAGCCTTGGCCGCCCTTCGTGCCCAAGCAGCTTTTTGCCGCTGGATGTGCGTCAGGGCAGCGGAAGCGTGGTGGCGGGCGATACCACTCAACGGCGGGGTGCTTTCGACGGCGGGCAACTGTCCAGGATCGCCAATCAGGCAGAGGGTGCCGCCCCTCTTGGCGACGAGTTCGCCAATCATCCGCATGTGCCGTGTGCCGATCATGCCCGCCTCGTCGACGAGCAGGATGGTCTTTTTCGTGATCTTGACCGGCCTGGGTTGCCGAAAGGCCCACGTGCGTTTTCGCTTTGCGGCCCGTATGAACTGCCGGGCGTGGTGGACCAGGGCAGCGGAAAGAGGCAGGCGGAAGTCGCCCAAAAATTTTGTTACGGTTTGGCACTCAATGCCGATTTCTTTCGCCAACACTGAAGCTGCTTCCCCGGTTGGGGCCACCCCAAGGACGCGATAGCCTTGTCGTTTCCATCCGTCGACGGACGTTTTCAAGGCAAAAGTCTTGCCGGTGCCAGCCCAGCCCAATCCGATCCGGAGTGCACTCCGGTGTTGGGTGAGGTGTTGGACGAGTTGACGTTGGTCGGTACGCAGTGACGGACGCTTCCGCAACTGGCGACTTAGTTCCCGGTCAGAAAGTGCCAGTCCGGGTCGTTGTTTGAGGCGGTCGAGAGCGGCCAACATGCGGCTTTCCTCTGTCAGAATCTGCTTCGTGGTATAGCGGGGATTGCCGCGAGCTCCAACCAGGGGAACGATGTTCGGGTCATTCTGCAGAAAGGTGTCGATTTGTTCGAAGATCGGCTCAGGGTCCAAGCCGAACTCCGGGAGGATGGAGAGGGAGGTGAGCAGTAGATCTCGCCGCGTGAAGTGGTTCTTCTGCTGAGTGAGGCCGGCAACGGCGGCCTTGATGACCTGTTGGATGCTGCCCTTCGTCTTTCTGGGGCCGTGGCGTAGCAGGCGGGCGACTTGCCGGTCGTTGAAGCCGGCGGCGGCATTCTCGCGTCTCCAGCCCTCAATGAGTTCCTGGCGAGAAACGAGTGGATCCTTCCTTGCTCTGGTCGCCAAAGCCGCCGCGGGCGGCAGCCTTTCCGCCTGTCTGGCCGTGCTTTGCGAGGTATGCGAGGATTTGCGCACGGCGTTTGGAGTAGGCTTGGACCAGGTCGCGTGGAACGCCCTGAATGCGAAAGCCGCTGCGTGTGGCTTGAATGATCAGGCCGAATTCTGCTCGCAGCCCGGCGGCGAGTTTGGCACGGTAGAAAGCGGTTAGCAATTTCTGATTACGAAAGATCGGAACGGGGTCAATCGCACGCGTTTTCCCCTGACCATCAACTCCGAGATTGAGCGGTTGGGCATGAATGTGGAGATTGGGATCGGGAGGATGATGGTCTACCGGGCGGGCACTGGCGTGCTCGAACATGGGTACGACCAGCCCGACGCGGACACGGCGACGGCCCAGCTTTCCGACCCGCGAGAACGCAAATTTCTGTTCAATAAGCCGGAACGTTGCTTCGACCGCATGCCAATGGACGGTCTGTAGGCGGCCCCTGTCGTCGGGGAGCATTTGGCTCCAAAGGACGCTCACGTCCTTGGGTGGAGTGAGGCAGGCTTCCCATCCGGCACATCGCTTGGGGTTGCCGGCGTTTTGGACAAGGGGGGCGTTCGTGAAAGGGTGGTAGCCCTGGAACACGCGGTGGTACTGCTCCTCTCGGACCATGCCCGTCAGTCCGAGGGCAGTGGCCCCCGTTCCCCACCAGCGACCCGGTGGTTCGCCTGGAGTATCGATGGTGTAGGGATCGGCCAGGCCGAAGGGTATGTCATCGGGTTCGCTGTCGTCCGGATCATCGACGTCGCCGGGAGAACCGGGCCGTCGCTTCCTTTTGGTCTTCCGGCGGCCTTTCCCGCCCAAGTAGTAATTGACCAGGGAAAGGTAGTACCACTCGCTGCAGCGGTCGACATCTTGGTGATCTTAAACATCGACACGACTCCACACGCCTATTCGGCGTCCAGGGTATTCCGGATCCATTCTTCGGCAGCCTGCGGGTCAAGGCGGCCGGCCTCTGCGAGGAGCTTGGTCACGCAGGTCGCCAAGTCGTCGCGGAATTCATACAGGTTCTCGTGGAGAGCTTTGAGTCCGTGCTTGACGTGAGCCAGATCGAGCAGTTGCTTGTGGAGCTGGCCGATTTCTTGGAGCAGGAGCTGGAGTGAATATTGGAGTTGGTCGTCAGCGGTCAGTGCTGTTTTCACAATCTCACGGGCATGGTCGCCGATAGACCGATCGGCTTTGCGGGCGGATTCGGCCAGGCGTTCTGCAAAGTGCTTTTCGTGGTGACGCCAGCGAAACTCGATCTTCTGGGGGACTTCGGTTCGATGGACAGGCATGTGCTGTTCCTCCTGCGGGGCCGATATTTACGTGCAATGGTGATTGGGGCTCTCGTCGCCGGCTGTCTCCATTCGAGTGACGCTGGTTACGAAGAGAATCGTTGTCCGTGTATACGTTCTGTCGACAGCGTAAGCATGTGAGTCGCTTTGGGTTGCGTAAACTGTTGAGGCCGTAGGCGACAGCACCGTGGTGCGTAACGTGTGCATCCTAACCGTCCTAAAATTGCGAACCGATTCGGACCCGTATGCGCATCATTCCGGTTGGCGCGGCCGCGTGTCCGACACGCGACTAGACGTGGGGCCCAATCGCTAGACCCGCGGGCAGGGCAAGTTGTCCAGCAGCGGCAACAGTCATCAAGTCACGCTTGCTAGCCAATCGGCATACTACGATGGATAATCACCAAGAACCCATATACATCCATACCGTTAACACATATACATCCATACCGTTAACATTGGTCTGAGAAGCTTGGTGAACTGGAGGCCTTTGCTACTGAACCTGCCCCACGTTCAAGTCCGGGTCTTGCCTAGCCAGGACCGGCCGGGACTTTGCCTGAATCCATGCGGTGGCCTCCCTGACCGCTTGAATGATGTCCTGTTCATGACGGTCGAAGAAGGAACTTCCGTGCGTCTCCTTGCCGGTCGCCATACTGGTCCAGACACGACCCAGCGAGAAATCGTAGTAGGCGTAGCCGGCATTAGACTGGCGACAGGAAATACTGGCCGTCACTTCTCCACATCGGATGGTGTGCTCCGGGGTGTTCTTGGGGGTCGGTTTCTTTTTGTCCGTCATGCTTGAGATCTCCTGGTAAAAGTCGTCGTAACGATTGACGATACGTGGTCTACGGTTGTGCAACCGTCCGCATCGGGATAGGAAGTCCCGACGTATGGCGGAGTAGCTGCCAGGACGTGGTTGAGGGAACCGCTTCGCAGCCGGGGTACAGGAGTACTCCGCAGTCCTCCCGTTACTGGCGGGCCTGTGGACGCTGCAGTGTGTGGCTGGTGTATGAGCAGGCATCGGGCGAGTCCTTGGAGTGCTCGTGTTGCCATTTGTCGGTGGACAGGCGGGACAGTCGCACGTCGTCGGGAAGGTGTTCGCATGATGAACTCATTGACGTCAAGTATCTGGGGCATCGTTCTGCGGCCAGAGCGGATCTCGACGAATTCGGACGCGTTTGCCGGCGGGGCGAGTCTCGGGAGTCGGCGGCGACTCAGTCTCCTGGGAAGCGGCCGTCCTGTCGCGTCGTCGTTTCGTCTTTGGCGACGAAGATGGCTCGCGTGGCTGGGGATGGCTAGGCGGAGAAGTCTCGGGAGTCTGCTGCAACCCGGTACTCTCCGGGTGTCTCGCGGGTCCGTGCGACGGCTGCGAGAGAGTCTCCGGAGATGTTCCCGACGGTGGTGGAGAGGGTCCGTGCATCGCTGGCGAGGCGGATGTGCCCGCGGGTGTTGTCGGCTTCGTGGAGCCACTCTGTCGGGCATTCTTCGTTGATGTCGCACTGCTGCTGTCGACAGATGTGGTAGAAGCGGGTGGTAGAGGGTGTTCCAGACGCAAGCGACGCAAGTCGGCAACTGTCCAGGGACGGAGGAATTGATGATCGGTGGGTCGCGGGATGAAGTTGGGTTCGCGGGGATTGCCGGGGAGCAGTGACTCATTCAGGTAGTCGGACGTCAAAGTCGTGTGATACGTGCCGACTGCGGGTGAAATATAGTAGCCAGCCAGTCCATTCGACGGACTGAAATGAGGAAGCGTGATGAACTGCGACGGTGGGACGTTCGGCTGTTTGGCGACTTGTGGAAGTCTGATCTGACAAACATCGTTGTTAGGCGTGACGAGTCTCGCGTTGACTGGCGGGGAATCGCTCTCGCCAAACAGTTGGCTGGCCCACCGTGCGGTGTCTTGACTGTCCAATCGGAGAATGGCCTTGTTGCCGCAGACGGCGAGAATCTCGAAGGCTGCTCGTTCGCCGTAGAGGTCGCGGAGGCTTCTATGTTCTGCAGGCTGAGTATTATCCGGGACCCGTGTGCCGTGCCGCGGGTTAGCAGGCTGGCGAGCCCGTCCAGTCTACCCGCTTCGCAGAGGTCATCGAGGATGAACCAGGTTGTCTCGGGTCGCCGACTCCGGCCGAGCAAGCAGCAGCTCAGATGCTCGCCTGAAGATAGCCTTGTTGATGGTATCCAGCGGCTGGCGGACGGTGTCGTCGGAAGACAATACGATAACGAACGCTCCCTTGGTCCAATCGATGAGGCTAATCTTGTCTGTTGCATAGTCCCAAGCGGCGGCAATGGGTCGGTACTGGGCGATGCGTGAGACCAGGGTGGCGAGAGTCTGCCGGAGGTTGGTTTGGTGGGCCAGGTACTCCAGTTGACGTTGGGTTTCGGGGTGGCGGGTAAGTAGCTGCAGCAGGAGGCCCGGGTCCTCCGTCGCCAACAGCACGTCACGGAGGGTCCACGCACCAGGACAATTGGTATGGAATGCGAGCAGAATTCCGGCGAGCAAATCCTGCGAGGCCGAGGCGATAGCTGTGTATTGTTCCTGTCCGTCGGGTATCAGGATGGTGGCGAGTTCCCGGGCGGTGGCCGGCGACGTACAGTCTTTGGCGACATCCCACGCCGTGCTGCGGACATCAAAGGGATTGAGAATCTTGATCGGGCACCGTAGCCTCATGCTGTGGAGGCACGAGAGCCATTCTCGTTTCGAGTCAACAATCAGTGCACGCTGATCAGAAGAACGTACGATTCTGGACAGTACGGCTTGAACCAGGAGGCGAATCGTGATGGTCTTTCCGCTGCGGTGTGTACCGATAGCGATGGCATGTTGGCAGGTGGCGGCTGTCGACAGCAGGATGCCGCCCCACGGGACACCCGCATCATCTCGGGCCAGTAAGGACCTGGCTCGGGCTTGAGCTGCCCGCACATTGAGCGGTCGCCGCGAAGATCCTTCATGCCGTTCGGTCTTGCGGGGAATCAGTGCTCGTGCGGCGATCAGCCAAGCGATGAAGCCCACCCCCAATCCCACGGCCCAAGGCATCAGCATCGTGGGATCCGGTGGTTCGGAAGGTGCGACTCGCGAAGTCGAATTAGGCTGTCGCTGCGGTGAGGCGTGCGACGAGTCAGAACTTGTCGCCGGAACTGAAGTCCACGATTCCAGCACGCCGGGTGGGTGCGGGGGCAGAGGTGCGAGCCAATATATCGCAATTGCCGCCGCCAGATAACCACTCCAGCAGCCGCTAAAGGCGATGACCAATGCTCCAATGATGCGAGCGAAGGCCGGTGTTTCGGGGTTGGCGATCTTTGTGTGAACGAGGAGATCTTCCTGCAGCATTCTTCGGAGAGAATGGGTGGTCGTGGCGACGACTGCGAGACCGGTGATGACAGCCGGGAAGAGAGCCCATAGAGACGGCCATCCCGTGCAGCGGAGGCTGACGTAGGATATGCCGGCAAATCCGACGGCAATGACGGCGTGACAAAGATAGCGAAGGACGATGGCTTGCATGTTCGATGTCGCTACGGGTCGGCTCGACTTGAGAATGTGGCGATCGATTCACGTAGTAACGAGGCGCGGCCTGGCTTCGCCCTCACGGCTGCGTCCCGGTTCGTGGTCTTGGCCACCCGTCGCCACTACGCGAGCATGTCCGGTCGCTCGTCGTGACCAAGTGGCGACGGGTGGGTGGCTGCACCAAGGCTGTCACACCAGCGTCAGACGGCACAGTTGCTTAGCATGAGAGGTTGCTGCCGAGATTCGGGTGGCTCTTCAGGACTGCTACTAGCAACAGGGCGAAGGGGAAGATTAAGCCGGGCAGCAAACCGGGCAGCAGATCTGCCTCCGGCGTACCTGGACTGGGTCGGGATAGTGACGCGTTCGTTGCAGGTACTGTTCCGGAAGACGTGGGCGGTCCGTTCCCCTGCGTTCGGCCCGGGACGTCACGAGCGGGCTGTGTTGCACCTGCCGGCGAACTGGTCGGCTGAGGTTCAACTGGGTGAGCCTCCGACTGTAAGGCAGCGTTGAATTTGCGAAACAGGTTGCGGAATTCTTCAAAACTGCGGACGTACCGTCGCAACTGGAGGAGATATTGCTCTCGCTCCTGGAGGGCCTGCAGGTCCGGAATACTCTCAAGATTTTGTCCCAGTCGACCCAGGAAAACGCTGGTACGTTCGAGGTACTGCATGGTGTCGCGAATCTCCTCGTTCTCGACTGCCAAACGCTTGGTCCGTTTATCCATGAAGGCTGCCATCGCGGTCCAGGCATCCGCGAGTGTAACGTAGTCTTGCTTGATTTCGTCAAAGGGCTCCTCGTCGGCATACTCTTGGTACATGCGGGCTGCCTCGGCATAAACGGACACCGCTGTCTGAGTCATTTCATGCAGTGATTCGAGGTCGGTGATGATGGTATCGCGGTGGGCTAACAGGTCACGAGCCATGGCGTCGAGAATCGAAGTTGCTTGCCGGAATCCGGCCAGGGTTTCGAGTTGAGCCTGCAATGTGCCATCGGGGAGTTTGTTGATCGCGGCCTCAATGATGCGAAACGCAGCCTCTTCCTGGCGGGCAATCTCTTGTTCCGTGCGTTGAATGCTCGCCGTGAGGCGACGGGCTGCTTGGAGCCGTGGATCTTCGTTGCTCGACCAGGCTACTCCTGTGTACGTCGCTGCAGCGATCAGGACGGTGATCAGAATCCAGACCATTGCTCCGAGATTAGCGTGTGTCACTTTCATCATTCGTGCTCCTTTAGGGAATTGAGTAGGTGGCCGTCGGACGACCGACTGGCCGGTTCAAGGGATAGATCTCTCAACGCTTTCCACAATTGGGGTGTGGGTTGATGCTGGCGAAGTGGCGGATCAGGGTGACGGTGGCCCGGCCCGCGTGTCGTTGGCGTTTTTCCCGAACGGGACCCCTTGGTCACACGGCTATGGCCGCTGCCGAGGTAGAAACCGACCGCCAGTCCCGCGGTCAGAAGCAAGGCACACACGACGGGTTTCGCATGCCGCCGACACAGAAATGCCAGCCGATGTAACAACTGGATCGGCTGGTGCCTGAGAACTCTCTTCGCGTAGCCGTTCGGGTTTGATGCATGGCCGTGTGATTGGCCGGTGCTCGGCGCAGCGGCTCGCCACGCGGCTTTCCGGAATTGACGTGTGAGCTTCTTAACGTATGCTCGATCGCTTTCAACGTCGCTCAGTGCCTGATGCCATTTGCTGGCGTCGGGACGTTGTTGCGGGTCACCATGGCCGTCCTGGAAAGCCTGCGAGAACAGGTGCTGGAGTCGAGGATGGAGCAGGCCGAACGGCGGTGCGAAGGTCCGCGGACGCCACTTTTGTGGATGCGGACGAGCATAGGGCCAATCGCCGTTCGCGATCCTCTTGACGAGCGACGGCTTGGGCCCCGTTCCCAACCATTTCCCGTCGAATGCATGGTTGCCATCCATCAGTAATTGAAACGTGCAGACCGCCAATGGGAATGCATCGTGTTGCGGTGTGCGGTCAAGTGTGTCTCAGACGCCACATTCAGCAGCTCGTGTGGTACGTACCCGTACTTCGCGAAGCCACACCTGTAGACGCGTCCCTGGCAGCTGAACTGGTAGGAATCGGTATCGATGAAACTCACACATCCTGCCGCGTTTGCGAGTATGTTGCCCGGGTGCAGATCGCCGACCACGATGTTCGAGTCGTGGAGTTTCGAGACCATCCAGGCGACATTGGCGGCGATACGCAGTTTGCACGCAATATCGATCTCGGGCGGGCACGTCGCCGGATTGGAGATAATTTCCAGCGATAGCCGGTTGCGGACGTATCCCATCGTGCAGCCGACGCAGGCGTAGCCTGCGTCGGCGTCCCGAATGATATCCAACGGCCAGATGAGTTCCGCGTAACCTCCACCGAGCGACAGGCAGGTTGGCGGCGTGTCAATCATCGCTGTGAGTTTGTCATCTACGTCGGGCTGCGGGCTCTTGTAGATTTTCGCCAGCAGGTCCGATCGTCGCTGCACGACGCAGATATCTGCCTCTCCACCGTGTCCTATCGGTGGCCCTAGCGATATGATTTCGCCTGACGCGTGGAGGCAGTATTCCGCCATGAGGTCGCCCCTTACCGCTTCCGCCAATCGGCTCGGGACATATCCGGTTCGTCCGGTTCATCACCTGGCATCGACAAGCTGACCTTGATCCATTCCTCCGATGTCCAGCGGAAGAGCGATTCGAAATCAAAATCACTCAATTCAACGGTCGGGCGAACCGAGAACCGCTGCAAGTGGGAAGTCGCCTTGCGGTTGGTGCCAACGGCGAAGACTCTCATCAACCGTGCCTGTTCGACGCGGTGGACTTGTCGGATGGCCTCCGGTATTGCATTGCTGGGGTTCGCTTCGCCGTCGGAAATGACGAGGATCCAAGGCCTGAAGTAGTCAAAATCGTAGCGGTCGTACTGTTTGAGCCTGTCTTCCGCGAGGCGGATGGCCATCGCGATGCCTTCGGCCAGTGGCGTGCCGCCGCGGGCCCGCAGAGTCGGGGGGTGGAAATGTGCAGCCGGCGTATAGGGCACGGCCACCTCCAAGGGGTCGCCGACACGGATGACACTGATTTCAGCTGATCGAGCCACAATGGGGTGTTGTCGAACAAATTCGCCCAGCTTCCGGAGGCCGATGTTGAGCTTGTCAACAGGGTAGCCGTACATGGACGATGAAGCATCGGCCACTATGCAGCACGGTTGGCGAGTAGCAGGGTTCTCCAGGTCGTTCCATTCCGGTTTTACAATGAGTTTGGTCGTCGTGGTCGGGAAGACTGCCCGGATTAGGTCCCGTGCCCGTTGGCCCGTTGGTGGTTTGTTGTTTGGTGATTCATTCTGCCACGGGATGAGCGATCCTCGTATCGCTCTTGCTCTTGTTACTATTCTTGAAGCCTGACTATGCCGGCTATGGCTGTGCTCGTTACCACGCATGCGATGCTCCTTACGGGAAAGGGTGTCAAGAGACGATGGGACTATCCTCTGGCGACGAGTGTTGTTTGCTCGCCGGCAATATTTGGTTGCCATACACTGTCCATGCCGGGTTGGGCGGAGCAGAACGGCCGTACAATTCGAGGAACGGGCCGGGCGAAACCACCTCGACGAGACGTCGGACCTCCTCAGGTTTGGGACTGTGGTCACGGCGGTCGACTTCGATCCAACTACGTTGCCTGTGATCGCGGAAAGGCAGGTTATTGCGAACGCCTAGTAGCAGGATTTCATGGCTGCATCGCCAATAATGTCCCATACCGATCGTCCGTTTAACCCACACGAAGAAGGTGCGGTAGTCGAACTTCCAAGCTTCGATCACCTGCAGGGCATCCGGAAGCATCGCACTGGGGCACCAGAGGTGCAGGTGTGAGCTGTCTGCGGCGAGTTCTGCGACTGGCTCGGCCGCGATTTGGTCGGTGGTCATGGTGGGGTAGTGGTTGTTGGCAGCTCCCCGCGATGCTCTGTCGCGAAACGACCACGGTGGATCGGCGTAGATCGTGCCAAAACGATGGCCGGCCGCGACAAGGTCGTTGAGATTCGTGACGAATCCTGCAGGCAGCTGCGACTCAGTAATCACCGTGGCGTCAACAGTCTGTTCTTTCACCAACCGCAATAGACCTGCTGTGGTCGGTTCTTGCCCGGCGTCAACCGATTCCTTCACGTAGCGGTTAAATACAGCTGCCGGCAAACGGGCGATTTGTTGTGCCCGCGAAGAGTCGGATTTTGTGATGCCAAGGTCCTTCAGGCGAGTTGGACCGGTCGCATTGTGCGACCGGTCCGTTTCCTTGCCGGTGAACTGGTTCCCTGGGGCGGAGTTCGCCAACGGGAGATTGATAAGTAGTTCGCCCAATCGCCGCTCCGCCTGCACTTTGATGGCCGAAGCGCGAATAATGATGTGCTTGCTGAGTCCGACTTTCTTCGCGTAAGCTTTCGCGGCCTGGGCCTTATCCCGAATCTCCTTGATCGTGTCGATGTCGCGAGCCTCCGCCAACATCTGCTCGGCTTTTTCGATCAGCACAAGTTCGCGAAGGGTACGGTTCATGGTAGTAGAGCTGCTGTTGGAAAATTTGCCATACGTTGGCCGCTACAGGTGCAGGTGCTTGAGTTCAGGGACGCGAGCATCCTGGTCATGCCGCTTTGCGGGTGGGACCATGCTGTCGGCGATGAATTGCTCCACGTCCTCTCGACGAAACCGCACCATGCCACCGATTTTGCAGTGCGGGAGCTTGCCCGCGTCTTTGAGGGCGTAGACTTCGGACCGTGAACAGGCGAGGATCTCCGCCACGTCATTTGCTCGCAGTAATCCCATGAATGCCGACTTCGCGCTGGAGGGAATTCCGGGCTCTGACCAAGCAAGGTGGGAGTCCTGCCTGGTCGCTAATCGCCGTCTCGATACCTCTAGCCGGATCGAATATAGAAAACGGTCAAGGGGAACCAGCAAAAAACGTTTAAGTACTTGGGTGTCAAGGATTTAGCGCGTTTACTATATGGCGGGCAAGCAAATAGTGTGGCCAGAATTTACTTGATTCTGATGCACGGCGACCCACCACGCGACTGAAATCAGAGGTCATTAGGGTGCGAGGGGACGGTGTGGGTACCGTAAGCAAGCCTGCCTTAGCCGGACAGGAGTCTAAGCCCTACCGAATCCGGAGAAGCTGCACATAGCAGACAGGAAGGCCAAGCGTCAGGCAGAGCTCTTGAGGAAGAGCCTGCAGAGACTGCGGCACAGGGAATTGACGCGAGCTGATTTGCGGTAAAGCTCTGCGAATATGGAAGAAGACGCTACTATCCTCAGGCGATAGCACACCGAGTATCGGAATCGGAAAGTCCGGAAACAGTTCCCATAGCACGTAGCGAAGTCCGCCGGTGGGGCGCACGACCAAGTCACCGGAGAGGCAATCGCGAGCCATCCATGAACCGCCGCTGCCGTGCAATCTCCTCCAGGGAAGAATGTCGAGCAGCACATATTGCTGCTGCGGATGCGTCCGCAGGAAGTTCCGAACGCTCTGGGACGGGGCCTCTTCCCGACGTCGTGAGAGTCTCAGCGCATTCTCGATTGTGCCACGAGCCAAGTTGATGCCACCTCCAGCTAGGCGAGCCTGGGTTTTTCGGATGGTCCGACATCTGTAATGTATTGAGGACACGTGACTGAGAAGGGGCAAACTCAACTTCTGATTTGGGAAGGCGATTCGACCCTCGGCTTCCGGTCTATATGGTGCCAAGAACCGGATGCAGGACGAATTATGGCAGCGGCGGATTTGCAGGCTAAGCCGTAATGTCAGTCCCTTCCAGTCGGAAGTGTTATGGAAGAAGGTCGGGAACATGACTGTGCGACGGTTGCGGTAATCGGCAGTCATATTCGAGCCGCATACTGGGCACTGCCGAAGGAATGAGTCAAGCTCGCATTCGTACACGTCTGGCGTCAAGCCTTCGGTTGTCGACGCGTCGCCGCCGCTCTCTACAGTCGGCGATGGGTCCTCATTGTCTGCAAGGAATTCCTTCTGCCAGCGGTATAGCGTTTGGTCGCTCACCCTGTGTCTTCTTGCCAGGGCGGCAATCGACTCGTCGCCACGCAACAATTGCAGGACGATTTGTCGTTGGACGTCGCGGGTTTTTTTGGGCTTGCGGCCCATTGTTGCGACTCCTCGGTGCTTGCAGGGAAGAATCTCAGCCACAAGATCCACAGCAGGGCTGGTGTTCGGCCGACTTACTGCCGAAGGTCCTTCTTCGCTTCGGCCAGCATAAATCGATGGTCATCGGCCACGTGCGAGTAGACAGTATCGATCATCTTAGTGTCTTTGTGACCAACGAGGGCTGCCACGATATGGGAATCGACACCTGCCCGCAGTTTTCGAGTGACAAAACTATGTCGCAGGTCGTATTGCCGGAATCGCTTGGCGTACTGCTTGGCCTCCTTGGCGATCAGTTTTCGCTTGGCCTCGGAAAAAAGTTCTGCGGGTTTCTTGGGCGTTGCCTTGCCGGTTGCTCGCTGAACCCTAGTTTTGGGAAGTTTAGCGGCCAGGGCTTCAATGTCGTGCTCGGTAACGGTCGATGAAATTCCGCGTTTCGCCATCTCCTGGAGACCAATGGATATCTGGATGCGGTCGAACCGCAACTTCACCGCGAACCCCGTCCAAGGCTTGCCTTGGTTGTTACGAAACAATGGCCCAGTCGGGTGCTTTTTCGCGAGACGCTGGACGGCCTCCAGGCTCCGGTCGGTAGGAAAGTAGATCGCGCGCGTCCGGCCTCCCTTGGCCTCCTCACCGGGAATGACAGCCCGCTGCCTGTCTAGTTGGAGGTGCCGGGCTTCCAGTTGCTTCGTTTCCTGCGGTCGACTGCCCGAGTCATAGGCGACGATCAAAAGATCACGGAATGGGACATCCTGAACGTGCTTCAAAACGTCGTCGAACTCTTCCGCCGTAACGGTGGTTGTCCGACGTTTCGCCGCCGGTTTCTCCATTCCCCGGATGGGATTGCGGGCCAGACCACGGTTCTTGACGGCCCAATTGAACCCGCGTTGCAGGGCCGTTATGGCATTCCGCTTGGTGGTCGAGTTCCAACGTTTGTGCGCCGTCAGCCACTTGGTGACGTGAGCGGGGTTCACGTCTTCTACGTCCATCCTTCCGCACTTGCTGACGAAGGACTGAATGAAATCCCGATAGCGTGTGTAGGTTTTCGGTGCACGATTCTCCTCGGTCCAAGTCAGGAAATCATCGAGGATTGCGACGACGCTTCCCCCGGGTACGGGCTGGCGTTTCTGCTCGGGTTTCGCCATAATCTCATGGTACTGGCGGAGAGCTTCCGCTCGGTCGGCCCCGAGGGGGATTCGCTGTCCCTTGTGGTAGACGCACCAGGTCTTGCGGGCTTTCCAGTACCAGGGCTTTGAAGGACGAGCCATGATGTACAATGTGCCTCAGAACGCGAATTCTGTATCAAAACGGCAATTCATTGTATATCATGTCGTCGTAACTTCAATCAGAGGATGTAGCTCAGTCGGTAGAGCAACGGACTTTTAATCCGTAGGTCTCGGGTTCGAGCCCCGACATCCTCACTCCAGAAAGCCCCTGTCCTAAGGGGCTTTGATCGTTTCTCGGGGTGGGTCACTTGTGATCGAGCGGTCGCGATTTGGTGGCGGACTGGTTCCGATAGCGAAAGTAGTAGCGGAATCGCCATAGACAGCGGCTGCCACCGTCTTGGGCCTGGCTGCCAACGTAGTATTCCATCGTCGTGGCGACCGACTTGTGTTGGGCCATCAGCAGGAAGAAAGTCGCCGGAAACCGCTTGTCACCACCGTCGACCGCGATGTGACCGACCGAAAACTCCGACACCCCGAATCGATACGCCTGCTAACGCAGCCACTCGAGGCAGTTTTTGCAGCAAGGTCCATCATGCCGACAGATCGAACGGCGCACGAATTGTCGGCAGCAGGTTGCACCATCGAGACGGATAACGAGAGCCGCGGCATTGGAGCTTCCCGCCTTGGGTTTTCTCGACTTGACGGTGTTCGTGGAAGAAAATGCAGGCGAGGGATTTCGTGATGATCTGGGCGCGTCCCACCTCATTACGACGAACCTGGGCACTCTGCTCTTCGACGTGGGGTTCGGCCCCGACTCTCCGACGCTGGACCACACCGCAGCCAAGCTGGGCATGGATTTTTCCGCCGCGGATACCGTGGCGACAACTTTATCCGCTCCAAAATGGTCCCTTGCCAAGTTGCTTCCCAAGTCGGCGGCCGCCTACGCGTGGCAGATTGCGGGCACTCCCGGCGGGCCCGATTTCTGACGAACCTATCGCATCTTCGTTGGCAAGTACTTAGAATGCCGGTTACTCGGTGGTAAGAAAATCGTGGTATTGCCGCGCCCTTCTCTATGCTTCGCAGGCTCTAGATTTTCAGGCCGACACCGTGGAACACGAATCAGCAACCCACGACTGTTGGGCGGACCGCTTCCGCGCGTATTTGCGACTGCTCGCCAGCACGCACATGAGCAAACGACTGCAATCGAAAATGGACCCCTCTGACGTGGTACAGCAGACGTTGCTGCAGGCCCACCGGTCGATGGCTGACTTTCGCGGCCAGACAGATGCCCAGATGGCGGCCTGGCTGCGGCAGATCCTGGCTCGCAACCTGGCACACGCTCAGCGGGATTTTGGCCGCGATAAACGGGATGTCACCCGCGAACGATCGCTGCAGCAATTGTTCGACGCCTCGTCGGCGCGACTGGATGCCTGGGTCGCTGCGGAATTACCCTCGCCCAGTCAGAAAGTACAGCGAAGCGAAGAGCTGTTGTGTTTGTGCGAGGCATTGGAGCAGTTGCCCGAAACGCAACGGGAAGCTGTCTGTCTGCACTACTTTGAGCATCTGAAACTCGCTGACGTGGCGAACCGCATGGGACGATCCACCACGGCGGTCGCCGGGTTGCTGAAACGCGGCCTGCGAAAATTGCGCGAGCTGGTACGAGAGTCGGCGGACGGTGTGCCACGGCCATCGTCGCCGGCGAAGGACGCCTGAGCAGACAAGCGACCAGCCGTACGGGTTTTGAACAACGTGCATTGGGGACAAGCGTTCTCGATGGCCATTGCAAGGCCACCAGTTGGGAAGTGAGTTCTGGCGTCGGGTGTGATGCGGCGTTCATGTCGAAGTGGTGGCCGGATAAGGGACTCATTACCGATGGGGAGATAATCGATGTCGCGCGAAATAGTCATTATCGACGGTCCCGACGCTGGACGGCACTTTCCACTGGAGAATGGTCAGACACTGACCATTGGGCGTGGTCAGACAAGTGATACCAAAATCAATGATCCGCGGATGTCCCGCGAGCACTGCCGTGTCCAAGTGGACAACGACATAACGTTACTGCTGGATGCGGGGAGTAGGGGAGGTACTTTGGTCCGAGGACAACGTGTGGAACGCTACGAACTCCAACCGGGTGACGTATTCCAGATCGGTGACAGCCAACTGCGTTACCAGTTGGGGGGGGGCGGGGACGAGGCCACGTTAGGTGGTCAACAGATGTTGGGGCGTCCCAAACCACTGCCCAAGATTGCCCCGCTCCAGAATCTGGTCGGCCAATCGCTGGGTCCCTACCGGCTGGATAGCATCATTGCCACCAGCAACACGGGCATGATCTTCCGGGCGACCGAGATTCAGCAGAAGGAAACGGCGGCGGTCAAGGTGCTGACCCCCGACCCGGCCCACCAGGATGAACAGCGAGACAGGTTCGTCCGCGCCATGAAGACGATGCTCAATGTGCGGCATCCGAATATCGTTCAGCTACGGGCTGCCGGCAAGACCGGGCCGTATTGCTGGGCCGCCATGGAGTACGTCGACGGTGACAACCTCGCCGATGTGATCCAACGGATCGGGATCGAGGGCATGCTCGACTGGCGCGAGGCGTGGAGGGCCGCCGTGCACGTCAGCCGTGGTTTGGAAGAGGCCAATCGACGCGGAATCATTCATCGCAATCTCACGCCGACCAATATCCTGCGACGGCACTTGGACAAGGTCTGCCTGGTGGGCGACCTGATGCTGGCCAAGGCGCTGGAGGGTACGTTGGCCACGCAAGTGACCAAACCCGGTCAGTTGATCGGCGACGTACCCTACATGGCTCCCGAGCGCACGCGGGAAGGGGCCGGTGTGGATGGCAGGTCCGATCTCTATGGCCTGGGTGCCACGCTCTACGCGCTGCTGACTGGCCGACCTCCCTTCGTGTCCGATTCGCTGCCCGAACTGGTGCGGATGGTGCGCGAGGCCGAGCCGCAGCGACCGCGCGAATTCCAGATGTCGATCAACGAGTTATTCGAGGACGCCGTCTTGCAGTTGATCGCCAAAGACCCGGAAGAACGCTACCAGTCTCCCACGCACCTGCTGCAGGAGCTGGCACGGATTGGCACGTACAGCAACCTGCGGTTGGAATAAGCGATTCGGGCAACCATTCGCCGGGACAAAAATATCGGATGACAAGATAATAGACGGTGCGTTGGAGTTCTATTGGTCGGTGGGTGGTCCGATCAGTTTTTCCAGCAGATCGTCCAGCTCGTTACCTCGTGCCTGGAGCGACACGACTATGCCTTCCTTGTCCACCAAGAGCACGGTGGGGATGCCCATCACACCATAGTGTTCGGCCATGGGGTGTCGGCCCGGTGTGTCCTGCTCGTACAGGGTGACCCACGGGATCTCTTCGTCTTTCAGGAATTTCTCCAGTACTTCGCGATCCCGATCGAGACTGACACCCACCACATCGAAACCGCGATTGTGATATCGCTCGTAATTCTTCTTCACATTGGGAAGTTCCGCGCGGCACGGTCCGCACCAGGTGGCCCAGAAGTCGACCAGGACCACTTTGCCTCGATAGGTGGCCCAATCGAACTGAGCACCGTCCATTGTGGTGCCTGCCAATTCCATTTGGTTGCCCACAAGCCCCAGGCGTCGGGCAGCGCCTGCCATCATCTTGGCTGTATTGGTGATCTCTTCGTTGTGGCTCTTGGCCGCTAGTTCTGCAAAACTGCCGTAAGCTGCGGCTGCCAACTCGTGCCTATTCGCGTACTCCAACGCCTGCGCTGCCGACTTGGCAAGGTTGATGTCCTCCGGCTCAATGTCCTTTTCGAGCTTGGCGGTCAGAAACATTTTTAAGAATTCGATCGTCTGCCGCTGCTCTTCAAGATTCGCTGCACGGATCTTGCCGGTACGGTCTTCCAGAAGAACTCGCAGCGCCGTCTGATACGCATCGGACCATTGGTCCTTCTCCAGTTCGAAGATCTTCTCGGCAGCCGCCTTGAGCGCTGCGGGGGCTGCTCGCCTGTGCTCAGCGTACTGCGGAGCCGTCGTGGGCCGGAACTCCCGTAGATCCTGGATGAACGTCAGCAGCTCGCCCACGCCGCCGTCCGGGAGGGCATAGCGATTGACCGGAAGCTCTTCCAATGGCAGCTTCTCGATAGCTGCGGCGTCGAGCATCCAGATTTCGCTCCCTTCGTTCGTACGCAGATCGAGGGCTACCTTGGACCCGTCACGCGACCAGTCCGGCATCGTGAACCAACCTGCGGCCAGGCGCCGGCCTCGACCGGTCCCGCTATCGACGCTCCACAAGCCCACGGCGTCGCCGAGACCGTAGCCGCCGAAGCCAATTTGTTTGCCGTCGGGCGACCAACCGCCCAGGAACCCCGCACCGCTGCCAGGGAACCGCCAGCGTTTCAGCACGTTGCCGCTCTGGATGTCGGCTACCAGGAGCAGATTTCCCGACCGGAAAGCGACCTGTTTGCCATCGGGTGAAATCGCCGGGTACCACCACGGCACCTTCGCGAGCTCGGTCGGCTCGCCCATTTCGGCGTCGATCCGGACGGCCATGAGTTTCTGCTCTACTCGCGAATGGAAGAACAGCGTTTTGCCGTCGGCCGACCAGCTGGGAAAACCTCCGTCGGCCACCCTGCGCGGTGTGCCACCGGCGGCCTCCACGACCCATAGTCGTTCCGCGTTGCTACTCCCGGTGACGTAGGCAATCAGTTTTCCGTCGCCGGGCGACCAGGCCGGATCTTTTCCCGGAGCGACGAGTTTCGTGACCTGGCCGGTTTCCACGTCCAGAATCGCCAGTCCACCAACGTCGTCGAGAGCTGTGCTGGGCGTTCCACTTCCGAAGACGGTTTTTTTCCCATCAGGCGACCAGCTTGATTTGAATCCTTTGGCCAGGAACTTTCCGCCCAGCCTTTTGATATCAGCAATGGCATCCGCTTGGCTTCCGCCCGCCGGGCCCACAACAGCCGGTGGCACCGGCGGAGCCGGCGAGACTTCTTCCACTGGCATCGAGGTGCGAGGCACGGTGCGGGATTCGCCCGAGCGGGTGCGGTCGATACGTTCGCCGCCGTTACGCGTGAACAAGGCCTGAAGCATTTCGTTGTCGATCGCTTCGTCCAGGAACCGGACCGAACCATCCGCAAAGCCAGCGTGGAATCCGCCTGTCCACAATCCCAGGAGCCCTTTCTTCGGTTCTTTGGAATCGGGTACAAAATCATCCGGCTTGGTCCAGACAACGGCGGACTCGTCGCTTACTTCCACGATCATCAAGGTATTGGATGTCCCATCCGCGATGTCCCGGAAACTGATTTTCTCTCGGCCGGGAAAGATGCCCTGCGGGCCGCTCACGCCCAAGTAGTTCGTCTTGCCCGGTTCCGCCTTGCTGTTGGGCGAGCGCAGCAGGGGCGGCATCTTGGCGATCAGCGTTTTGTTGTGTTCGCTATCCCAAGACTCGTCCAAGCGAAACTGCTCGTAAAGTGCCATCTGTTCCAAATACGGAAGGAGATACACTCGCCAGCTCAGGAGCGGTCTTCCTTCTTTGTCGGTGCTGTAGGCAGATGGAAATTGCCTGTGAACGTCGTGGTAATTGTGAATCGCCAATCCCAACTGCTTCAGGTTATTGGCCGACTGGAGTTTGCGGGCCGCTTCACTGTCTGCCGGCACGGGAGGTGCTCCAGGGGCAGCGGAATCGCGGCTTTCTTGTGGGCGCAGATCCTCAATCGTGAGCTTCGCTACGGCGCCGGGTTTGTTCCGGGGGATTTCCAAGACCAATGCTTGCTCGGTACGCCCGCGACGAACCGGCTGGAGCCGAGGGAAATCGCCTATCACTTGGCCGTCGGCAATCTGGACCAGATTTCGCAGCAGTGCGAGGTCAATGTCGTCCCGAATGGTCGTCACGGCACCGTCTGCAAACAAGAACACGCCGCCCACACCTTTGTCGGTCTTGTAGGGCGCCGCGAAGCCTCGTTCCTTGCCGAGCCCGGGGAACTGCTCGTCGAACGCGACATCCTCGGGTTTCATCCAAGGGATTTTTCTTGCTGGGCTGACCGATCCGACCAGGAGCGAATTGGAGGTGCCGTCTCTGAAATCCGCGATGCGCCGACGGCCCACGGATCGATTCGCCCCGAGCCACGAGCTGGCCGGTGCGTCTTCCGGTCGCGTGTAGCCCTCGGGTGAAAATCCGGTCCCTTCCCCGACCGCCACCGCGTAATGGGTATAGGCATCCTCGGTTTCATCGTAAATCGGGTCTCGATAGACAGAGGGTATTTTTTCCAGGAGCTGCTTGTTATTTGGTCCGTCCCACGGCTCGTCGAACCGGTATTGGTTGTAGAGCGCCGCCTGGTCCAAGTACGGCAACAGCAACACTCGCCAACTGTGCCACGGCTTGCCGTCGGGACCGTAAATCACCGCGGGCGGAAACTGCTTGTGCACATCATGGAAGTTGTGCATCGCCAGTCCGATTTGTTTCAGGTTGTTGACGGACCGGCTGAGCCGGGCAGCCGTGCTGGAGTCCATACCGGTGGATGCTGTGATGCCATCGATAACCGGAACCAGATCGGGCGTGGCCTGAAGCTGAGACGTGGTCGATCCGGCCGGTCGCACCATGAGGAACGTATCGCATTTTTTCAGATGTTCCGCCGCGGCCGGTCCGACGCGGACCACCGCCTGGCCGCCTTCTTGGACCTCGATCACCTGGGCGCGGAATGCCTTCACGTTATCGATGGCCGCAGTGCCTCGCGTGATTCCTTCGAAGGCCATCATCCGGTCCGAAACGGGCAAACCGCTGAGGCCCAGGAAGTACCCTTCGGTCAGTCGGGAAACCGTGGTGGCCCCGACGGTCGGCGACATCCCCATCCGAGCGAGGTCGCGTGCCATCTCCTCTGAGATTTGGACACGAATGTGGACTGAGCCATCCGACGCGACCGAATCGACCTTGAAGGGTAGATTGGGGAAGAGGGGGATCCAGAGGAAGCGCAGCGTGTCCGACTCCTCCGCCTGCAACGGCTTATCGGACGCCGAACTCTCATCAAGAGTCGGTGCCGTTTCGGCGGCCGGCCTGGCGGCGAAACCCGCTAGGCTCGTCTTCTCTTCTGTTTCCGGATGCTGCGCAAAGCTGCATCCGACCAGGAAGAAGGAAACAGACAACACGCCTAGAACTAGCTTGAACATTGTCGTGCCTCCCGAATGTGAAGGAACAAAGCGGTAGCAACATCTCTGTTGTTAGAGTGTGTGTCGATAACATGCGAGTCCGGTGCGTGCACGTTCGTGGCTGCGGGGGTCATTGTCGCTGGTCATGGCGACGATCCTCCGGTAAGTAGCGCACGGTGCGCTCGACGCACGAGACCTACTGACCAAGAGCCCGTTACCTCGCATGAGGAGGCGCGCCGCAGTCATCGTTTTCGCAGCAAGATACGACGTTCCCGCATTTTACAGCTGTGACCCAGCCGTGGCGACAAGTGCTTGCGCTCCGAAACGGTCTCTTGCTCCGTGGCTATCCCCATCCGAGGGCCGCGCATGTACTGCTAAAAGTCGGTTCAGATATCTCCTTCAGGCCGTCGTGACAGGCCATTTCTGTGCCCCGCGGAGACAGGCCGGCGGATTCTGAATCGCGCGGATAAAAAAGGACGTGTCTATTTAGCCGAATGGTGTTTCTTCTCTTGTAGGGTGTGACAGAAGGACAAGAAATATCGGCTGACAGAAAAATCGCTATTGGGGTCGTAATCTCGCTCGGCACGACTTCGCTGCTCGCCGGTTTGTCGACTCGCGCAGCTGGTTACCCTGAAAACCCGCCCTCCGGCGGCAGATGCACGAACCAGCGGCCGTTGATTCTGCGGAACTCGATGGACTCCCGCTGCTCCTCGCCGTCCTGACGGCTCACCTGGATGGCCGTTGCCGTGTCTCCTGCTATCTTCAAGCCCTCCAGCTTGCCACTGGCCAATCCTGGCGGTCCGATGTCGTCCGCGGACGTCTCTTCCAGCAGTGCCAACATCTCGGCAATGAACGCGACCTTGTCTCTGACTGGCCTGGCCATTTCCAGGAGGTCTTTCGCGGAGGGACCGTTCGCCAAGAAAGCGGCCTCCTCTCCTCGCGATTCCTCGCCCTCGGCAGGGAGCGGCACGTCTTCGAACTTGAACGGCACCGTTTCCGGTTCTTGACCGGTCACCACGGTCAACTTCAACCCCACGTCGGTCGGAAGGGGAGTCTGTGAGTGTGCCTGAAGCGTCTGATGCTGAGACTCGCCCAGAGAGGATGTCCATAGAGCATTCACCTTCTTTCCTTCGCCGTCGACCACATCCACGCTCCAGATCGGTCCCTGCGTCTCCATGCAAACCATGTTCTCGCTAACGGGGAAAGGCATCCTGAGCGTCACGCCCGCGGCTTGAAGAACCTTGTTCTCGATGACCGTCTCCGGTGTGATATCTTTGATGTTCTCAATCAGCACTGTCTCGGGTCGGCCACCTGTGACCAGCTTGAGCGAGCCTTCCAGCAAGGCCAGCGACTTGGCCTGGGCCGCAGGGTGTTCGAGCATCAGGTCTATTTGCACGGGCCGCCTGGGGTCTCTCATGCACGGATCTCCCGCGTCGGCAAAGTCCCCGTCCACGTCGAGGTGGTCACGCTTGGCGTTGAAGAGCTTGAGTTGGTTACCTTGATCATCCCGCGCCGCATCGACGAGAAGAAAACCGATGCGCAACGCCTCCGCGATCGGTTTACCCTTCAATACGAGGGTAGCCACCAGCGGCGGCTCCCCCTGAGACTCGGGAGAATCCTGGGGATCGTCCGTCATGAAGATCGGTGTCCGATACGAGAGCTTCACGTCGGTCGACAGTGGCTCTGGCACCTGACCAAACGTTGGCTCGTCGTTCGGTTCTTCGATGCCGTGCCTTCTGAAGAGCTCTTGCACGGCTGGGCCATGCTCTTCGTCCATGGCCATGAACGCTCCCATCATCACGAACGTCCCTGCCATTTGGTCGCGGCTCTCGGGCGTTAAGCAGCCAGCCAGCTCCTTCCACTCCTTGGCCTGAACTGCGTTGCACATTGCCTGATGCACCGCTTCGGGCGAATCATAACCCCCGGTCGATTCGCCGCCCCGGCACCCGGCCAGCCAAATCGGCGTGGCCAAGGCCAGTCCGAGGAACTTGAGCCTTCTGGTTAAAAGTCTTGTCATGATGCTCTTCCCCCTTTGTGCTTTTAGAAGTTGTGTGCCGTTGTTGTTTTGTGGTTCACGCATGTTGACTTCCTGCCGTGTGTTACGGTACCTCCGCAGGAATACTTTGCGACAATCGACATGTGCCAGTCTCTCCACATTTTGCGATATTCTCATCGGGACCGGTGTCCACCGTTGATCGGTGGACGAATCGACAGACACAGTTCTTCAGCTCTCCCGCGACGCTCAGAGAACGTGCCGAGACCGCTCCTCGATTCGGCAAAACTCCCGGACAAAACGTTGCTGGTCATGGCGGATCGACGGCCTGCAGATACTTGGCAATGATCTGGTTGAGCTGCAGGTTGCCGGGGGGTTTAGTGCTGGTCATGACTGCGATTCTCCAATCGGTAGCCGCGGCACATTGACCGCCTACGAATCTAGAGCCCATTGCACCCTGAGCGGGGCGCAAACGGGGCGTAGCAAAGGCAATACTCGAACCGAGGCAACATTCGCCGCAGGACGCCCCCCACCAACATAGCCGCTCGGATGCAGACAGGCAGGGACGCCGCCCTGGAGAATTGGTAAAGTGGCCTCACAAGCCCCAGTAAATCCTTGCTCGCGAGGGATTCTTTCATGTCGAGTGGAAGCCGTGGCGGCAGTGCGCAGTTGCACCAGGTGATCGCCGACTACCTGATGGCGTTGGAAAAAGGAAAGGCACCCGATCGTGGCAAGTTACTGATCGAACATCCCGAATTGGCCAACGAACTGGTCTCCTTTTTCGCGGGCCACGACCAGATGCAGGGGGAGCGCAGCGATCCAGCGGCGCCACGTTGCGGGGCGCATGCTGACTCAGAGACCATCGGGCAGGGTGGGGCACCGGGGTTCCCGACGTCGTCCGGAAGTCAGCCGGACCCCCAGGCCGCGTTTGCGCCGACTGGTGCGGAAGGCCCCACACTGCCGCCCCGCTACTTCGGCGATTACGAAATCGTCGAGGAGATCGCACGCGGCGGCATGGGCATCGTCTACAAGGCGCGGCAGATTAGCCTCAACCGCACAGTGGCGTTGAAGATGATCTTGGCGGGACAATTGGCCACGGAGGAAGACGTGGCTCGATTCCACGCCGAGGCAAAATCGGCAGCGAACCTGGACCACCCGGGAATCGTGCCCGTCTATGAGGTTGCGCATCGCCGTCCGGCTTGGCCGCACGGCCTTCCACAAACGTCGACAGTGCTTCCTCTTCTTGTCCCCCGTGCTCGAAACTAAGCGTGAACGCGAAACCCCGCAGGCAGGAGACATACTTTCCATCGCCGGTTACTCTTACACCAGAGCCCGCTGGGATCAGTCGGGGGCGCGGCGTGGGCGGATTTGCCACAGATTGTGACCCGAGAGCATTTCTCCCTGGCAGAACGTCAGTCGAGGCGCTGATCCTCACTGAACTTAGGGACGACTCAAAAATAACTTCGGCACTTCTCCAATCGGGTGGCATGGTCCCTCAAAGCCCGGGGTGCGACATGTCCAACAATGCCCCACCCCGACAACGCCACGCCAAGCATTTGCCGTAAACGCCCTAGGGAGTTCCCCTGGCCAGCGGCATGCGCGGGACGGACGTGGTGGGCGGTAGCTGAAGCCGCCGAGGCTTCAGCTGAATCGGCATCCGGTTTCCACTTCCGCTGAACCCTGGCGGGTCCAGCTACGACGTGGGCGGTAGCTGAAGCCGCCGAGGCTTCAGCTGAATCGGCATCCGGTTTCCGCTGCCGGCTGAACCCTGGCGGGTCCAGCTACGACGTGGGCCATAATCAGCTGCCGGCTGAACCCTGGCGGGTCCAGCTACGACGTGGGCCGTCATCAGCTGCCGGCTGAACCCTGGCGGGTCCAGCTACGTTGTGCGCCGTGATCAGCTGCCTACGCGTCTCTAGCTGTCCGATTTCCGTGTCCGTCGTCCGGTCATTCTGCTTGCCTCGGATGGGCCCCCCGCTGCGCGGCCAAGGACTGAATCTCGTCAGGGGACAACGCCTTGTTGAAGATGTGCAGATGGCGAATCGTACCGCGAAAAGTATTGCCCCACTGGCCGAGCCACTTGGCACCGATGGCGGCGTGAACGCCATGGAACGCGAAAGCGCCGTCGCCGTTTGCTGCGTCTGCCCATTCAGGTAGCCCGTGACTCGTCCGTCGGCCTCGTACACGATGGCGACGTGTGCCCAACGGCCGGGCTCCAGTCCCTTGCCGATCAGCGTCTGCCAGTCTTTCCCAATGCCGTCGTAGACCTGCAACCGCCGCTTATCAAACCGTAGTGAACCCGCCTGGTCGGCCGCGCCGGCAAGGTGGACGAACAACCGCTGATCGTCGTCGAGTGCGTCGCCCTTGATCCACAGACCGATGGTCGCCGGTGCATTGAGCTTCAAGTCGCCCAAGTCAATGAACTGGCCGCTACTCATTAATTCAATTTCAGCGCTGATATCACGACCGATGAGTTGTTCGCCGCGATCGTCGGCGTCGCGCTGCTCGGCGGGGAGCAGCCAGTAGTTGAACAACGCCAGCATGCTGGCAACGCCACCTCGATCATCGTAAGCGCGAGCCCTGAGCGAGCTTCCTTTGGCAACCGCGACAGGGCCGCTCACTATGCGGGAATTCACAGTGGGTTCGCTGCCGTCCGTCGTATAGCGCACCGTCGTGTTGGCCATGGCCGATGTGAGTCGAATCGAGATGGTGTTGCCGGTCGCATCGGCTGTGCCTTCGATGCGTAGCGGCAACATTTCGCCCGGGAGCATCTGTTGTTGAATATCATCAAAAAGGGCGGCGGCGCTACTGGTCTGGGTCACATCCCACAGGTTCGTTTGGAGCTGACGAAGCGCGAGCGTAGCCGTGATCCAACTATGTGTCCAGCCGATCTCGTTGGTCCACACGCCCCAGCCGGCGTCGCCGTCGGAGCCCCAATAATCCCATTTGCGGAAGTCAAAGCTGCGGTACCATGTGCCGTCCAGTTCCTGATGCCGCTGACTTTGGGTCTGCGTGCGGATAAAGAAATCGGCCATCCTGTCCGCCGATTTTGCGTAGGCGGGATTGCCGGTTGCGGCGGCGGCTTCGTGCATGCCGATGAACGCAAAGTTGATCGCATAGAGCGCATCGGTCGCCGGATCGCCCGCCGCGTGGGTGAGCGCGCACTCACCAGTGCCATAGCCGTCGTTCGAGTCCACTACATGCCCGGGAATCTGCGGGATGGCGCCCGATTGATCCTGCAAATCGATCACATACTGCGCGATCGTGTCCAGCCACTTTCGATGCTCGGGCGTGTCATCCACGCGGACCAGCCACGCCAGCGGCAGCAGCATGCGGCAGCGTTCGGTTTCGACCCGGTTGGCCTCCAGCCGCCAGTTCGGGTACGCGGCCATCATCATCTGCAGGCCGGTGCGCGCCGCTCCAGCAGCGGCTGGAACTTGGTCTTGTCGTACAACCACAGGTACGTACCCCAAATCCACGCCTCCATGTGGGGGCAATAGTCGACGTGCCGGAGATGGAAGTAATGCTGCCATCCCTGCTGTTGAAGAACGTCATCGTGGATGTTCTGCGGTCGGAAGCCGAACACGCCGGTGGTACGAAAGTTCGCCATGATGCCCCGTACAATCGACTCATCCCAGCGGTCGGAGCGCACCAGCGCAGCGGCGGCAATCGCGCTAAGCAGTGCCCGAGCGTTATCGTCACCCCAGTAGATTCCCGGGCTCTGCTCGGAGCCTCCGATCAGCCCGTACGACGGACTCCGGGGGTTGGAGCGTGGTCCGCCGCAAACGGACGATTTGAAGAAGATCAGATCGTTGAGTGCCTGTACCTTGTCCATGTAGCTCGGATCGTTCAACAACGCCACTCCGCACGCTAGTCCCATCGCCGCTTCGAGGTTGCAATCGGCACGGACAGTCCGGCTGACGGCTTGCGAGCCATCGAGGAAAATGCGTTTGGAGATGTAGCATTCCCCGATCCCGTGGGACCCATCGCCCAGCGACCAGTCGGCAGGCAGCGGAGCGATGCCGGTGTCCGCCGGCCAGCTCGGGTGAATGTACAGCCGCGACTTGCCGTAATACTCGATGCCGCGCCGCGCCGCGACCAACTGCGCATCGCCGGGCAGGGCATCGCCGGGTTGGTACATCGGCCGCACCGTCGGTGTCCATCGCGGCAGCGGCACGTCAATTCCCGGCTGCAGCCAGCCGAGGATCATCCGCCAGACGTGCGGCCAAGCCTCGGACGGCGCGTAACGTCCGGTAACAAACTGACTCAGTTTGGTCGTCGAGACCAGCACGTTTCCGCGAGGATGCTCGAAGAGGATCGGATGGATCGTCGCTGGCAGGCCGTACACCGCCGTGTCGTAGCCTGCGACGCGCGCCAGGACCAAATCCGGGTTCTTCGCCTCGACGGGCAGGTAGTGACAGTCCTTGAACTCCAGGATGCGCAACCTGGCGAGGCCGGAACCAAACGCATCGGAACTGACCACGGTACGCTCGACGATCGCGTCGTATGGGCCTGTAGCCAAGTAGGCCGGCTGGCCCAAGTCCACGTCGGGCAACATCGCCGGATACTCGACGTACAGGCGCAACTCTTTTTCGGCTGCGGCCTCGAAGATTGCGGAGTCCACCGGCGTGGTCGCCTGCGGATAGCCGTCGGCTAGAATCAACACGCCCCCGCCACGCGCCGCGTCACGCACGGCCTGAGCAGCGGTATCAACCCGAGTGAATGCCATGCCGTTCTGCTCAAGCACGATCGCCAGATCGTTGTCTGCCCGGCAACTGAGCACCAGTGTCGCGGCCGCTGAAACGACCGCCGTGGGCAAGACCACCGCTAACACGGCCGCTGCCATCGTGGCATAGTAAGTTCGTTTCACCCGAGATCCTCCTTCTATGGCCAAAGCGACAAGATATCACGGACCACGGGAAGATGCAAAAAACAAAGAACCACCGTAATTGCCTTCACCAGTGGCGTGGTGGCACACTGAAGCCCCAATCTGAAAGCGGTCCTGTCGAGCACGTTTCTTCACCGCGAAGTCATGGTCCCTCAAAACCCGGGGGTCGATTGGACCAACGATGTCCCACCCCTGCAACGTCACGCCAAGCATTTGCGGCAAACGCCCTAAGCAATTCCCCTGGCCAGCGGCATGCGCGGGTCCGGCATGGTCGGCGGTAGCTGAAGCCGCCGAGGCTTCAGCTGAATCGGCATCCGGTTTCCACTTCCGCTGAACCCTGGCGGGTCCAGCTACGTCGTGGGCCGTAGCGCCAGATCCGCTGCGCGACGGCCCCAACGTGACGAGAGCGCAATCTTCTCGTTATGAAGTGTCTCCTCGCGCAGCGTCAGACTAACCGCCATTACCTGGCTGAGAAGCGTACTCTCGCACCCCTGCTTCGCATTTGTCCTTGTTCGTGGAAGACGACCACACACTTCTGTAGTCGATGGCTCCGTCTGGGCAGACTCGCAGGCAGCGGGCACAACTGTAGCAGTCGGCACCGAACCGCTTGCCTTCCACCATGTGCTTGGCCGACTGCAAGGGACAGGCGACAGCGCAGGCCCCGCAGCCACCGCAGCGATCATGATCGACCCGAACACGCACCAAGCTGAATCGCTCAGCCAACCACGATACGAAGCCAAACGGACAGATGAACTGGCAGAACGGTCTGTACGTCACCAAAGCCAATCCCAGGGCAAGGATGACGGTCAGCAGAATCGTGGGAGTCTCGAAATCGAAGATTGAACAAGTTGAAGGGATTCATGAAGTGGTAGACGACGAAACCCCTCTTTCCACCCACAATCCCAAACAGCAGCAGCAGCATCAACACGAACAGGCCACCTCGGATCAGGTTCGACACCAAGAATGGCACCTTCTTGCGTTTCACACGTTTCAGAATCGGCAGGCTGAAGAGGAGTTCTTGAAGTGCACCAAACGGACACGCCCATCCGCACACGAGTTTGTTTCCCACGATGGCCAGCCGAGAGAAGAAGACGAAGGCGAACACGACGGCCACCATCGACGGCTGCAATCCGACCATGCCCTTGAAGATCTTCACCGCCCCTTCCATCGGATTCGGAGATTTACCCAGTGCGAAGCCGCATACGGCCACAGCGAGAATCAGTACCACGATGTAGGGCGCACGGGGATACCACGTTTTTCGTTCCGAATTCGGTGAGCCGTCTGGACGCCCTAGTCGTACCAGCCAGACCAGTCCGAACAGAGACAAGGCGGCGAAGACGTAATACTTGAATGCGCTCCCTCGGTGAGACAGAAGATGCGCCGTTACTTCATCGAGTTGGCCCTGCTCGACTCCCAACTCCGCCAGCGGCGTATCCTTGTCCACACTCCTCGGCAAGTCGAGTTCCTTCGCCATGGCGAAGCCGGTTGTGCCGATCTTCGGAGCGATCTGGCGGATCGTCAGATCTGTGGAGAACGAAGGGACTTCGACATCATCGCCTTGTGGCTCGAGGATCCAGCCGATGCCCACAATGGCGATCATGGCGATAAGCGTGGCGGCCAGCCAAAGACGTTGCGGCCCGGATAGGCGTGCAAGATACGACATGGACGATGGCTTTCTGGGGCAGAGACTCGCGGCCTTAGTCTACTTATGGGCGAAAACGTGAGCATTTTGAGTCAAGTTCTAGCGACCAACGGGAGCGGGCTAACTGAGTTCGAGCCGTAGCTCGCAATTGGTTCGAGGCCCTGCCTCGTTAGACTCTGTGGCGTGTAGATCTACTGATGCGCAAGGTATTGGAGAGGTTACGGGAATTTTTGCAGGGCATCCGTCCGACGAGATCGGACGGCGGTTGACACGAGTATCAACCGCCGTACTGGGACTCGTGTGAGGAGTAAATCGAACACGGCAGCAGTGACATGTACGTCACAACTACACAGCGTGTGTCTTGACCTCAACCAGACGAGTCACCCCTGCCTGACCGATCAGACGGCTATTGATTCCGCCGCGCCCGATTCTGCATCCTCTGCACTTGCGTGGCGTTCATCGCCTTGCCGCTGCCAACCTGACCGCCGCCTGAACCATCGCGGAGACGCTTTTGTTGTTGGGTCCCGTGCTGGCCCCCCATGCCGGACTGCATCATCCGATACTGGTTCTGCAACATTTGCATTTGCGTGGCGTTCATCGCCTCGCCGCTGCCAACCTGACCGCCACAGGAGCCGTCTCGGAGACGCCTTTGTTGTTGGGTCCCGTGCTGGCCCCCCATACCGGACTGCATCATGCGATATTGGTTCTGCATCCTCTGCCGCTGCATGGCTCCAGCTTGAGCGTTGCCGTACTGGCCAGTCCCAGAACGCCCTCGCATGGCACGTTGACCTCCCCCACCACGTCCCTGAGCCGAAGCATCCGGCGCGACTAAGATCATCAGGGACAGCATCAAACCGATTGTAGCCAGCGTTCTCATTAGATCAGTCTCCTCGTTCGATTGGTGTTGAGGCAGTCCTTGCCAGATAACATGTGGCAATCCATCGTGGATACCGCGCAATACTTGCACACTTCGTCTGAGCTGAATCGAGCAATATTTTCCACCCCCTTTGCCGAATGGGTTAGCGGAATGGCATCTCGGATATCACAGAACGTGTTGAATCCAAGCACTATTGAGAATTCCCGTGGTTGAAGCTGCCTTAGAGCACTGACGATGGGTGTCAGTAATCGCAAAGCGTGTGCCAAGCGGGAAGCAATGGGCTGATCAAGTGAACGCAATGGTCAGGCGGTGAGACTGAAGAGATCCAAGAGGGCGAATGTCTCGACGGCGATGTCCACACATACGAGTGATACGCTTCTCTCACCAAACATCACATCTTGGAGGAAATGGGGAGTAGTGCAATTTCCGTGGCACAATGAAGAGAATAGCCAAAGTATGAGTTGGACATCTGAAGTGACGCACATGTGTCCTCAAGTATGCGGCGCACACACTCGCAGGAGGGTCTTGCCCAAACCGCCCAGTCGTTCGGCGAAATGGTACCACTCCCTTTTTCTCTCTCGTGTCGGACTTACCGCGCCGCCTGGAGCGCCAGGTTGACGATGTGGCGTGCTTCTTCAATGATCTGCTGGAGATGCGATTCGTCCTTGAAACTCTCGGCATAGATCTTGTAGATGTTCTCGGTTCCCGATGGTCGAGCGGCGAACCAGCCTTCGCTGGTGACGACTTTCAGCCCGCCCAAGGCGGCGTTGTTGCCGGGTGCCCGCGTCAGCTTCTCCACGATCGGATCGCCGGCCAACGTCGAGGCTCGCACCAATTCCGGTGACAGATTCTTCAATACATCTTTCTCTGGCGGGGAAGCAGGCTGGTCGATTCGCTGATAGTAGGGCTGGCCGAACTCCGCGGTAATCTCGGCGAAGTGTTCACCCGGGTCGCGACCGGTCCGCGCGGTGATCTCGGCCGCCAAGAGGCCCAGAATGAGCCCGTCTTTGTCGGTCGTCCAGACCGTTGCATCCTGGCGCAGGAAACTGGCACCCGCACTTTCCTCACCAGCAAACGCAAACTGACCGCGATACAATCCATCCACAAACCACTTGAAGCCGACCGGCACCTCACACACGTGCCGCTGCAGTGACTTAGCCACACGATCGATTATCCCACTGCTGACGGCCGTCTTACCGATTGCCAGGCCAGCGTTCCACTGCGGACGATTGGTGAACAGGTAACGCAGAGCCACGACCAGGTAATGGTTCGGGTTCATGAGGCCACTGGACCGAGTCACGATGCCGTGCCGATCCGCGTCCGGATCGTTTCCGAACGCCACGTCGTAGTCATCCTTCAGCTTCACCAGATTTGCCATCGCATCAGGGCTGGAGCAGTCCATCCGGATCTTCAGATCGTGATCCAGCGGCATGAAGCCAAATTGCGGATCGACTCGGTCATTCACCACCGTCAAATCAATGCCATACATCTCTTGGATTGGCTGCCAGTAGCCTACAGCCGCACCTCCGAGCGGATCGACTCCGATCCGCAAACCGGCCGCTCGTATGACTTCGAAGTCGATAATATTGCGCAGGTCCTCCACATAGGGTCGCACCAGGTCGGCTTGCCGGAGGCACGACGACGTCAGCGAGCCTGAGAGCGACTGGCGCCGGACGCCGGTGCCGGCTTTCAACAGCTGGTTCGCTCGATCCTGAATCCAGCCGGTCACATCCGAGTCGGCTGGGCCGCCGTGCGGCGGATTGTATTTGAAGCCGCCATCGAGCGGCGGATTGTGCGAAGGCGTGATGACAACCCCATCGGCCAACGCGGTGGAACGATCGCGATTGTGCGCCAGGATCTGCCGCGAGATAACGGGCGTCGGAGTGAATCCGTCCCTCTCCTGGATCACCGTTTCGACACCATTGGCCACCAATACTTCCAGCGCCGTGGTCTGAGCCGGACCGGACAGGGCATGAGTGTCCTTGCCCAAAAATAGCGGTCCAGAAATACCCGCCTGCTGCGCGATATTCGCAAATCGCCTGCGAGATAGCGGCGATATGCAGCTGCGTAAAAGTTCCGTCCGCAGACGTGCCCCGATGGCCACTCGTACCGAACGACACCAGCTGACGGGGATCGTCGACATCGGGCTCACGGCAATAGTACTGGTCAATCAACTGGTCCACATCCATCAGCACGTCAGGTGGTGCCGTAACACCAGGTATCCGTGGGGTCGTCATCGCTGCAATTACCTCCGTCTGCGTGATCCGCTGAGCCCCCAACACAGGGCTGGAAAACTGGGAGCGGCTCGTCGAGTCCAAGCGGAGGGTAGTACCCCACAACTCCCATCGACACGATTGTCTGTGCAAAGGTCGATCGTGCCAAGCCGGGGCGGAAAATGGACAATCGGTGCACAGCTGGCCACGTTCTAACCGGTGCGTCAGCTAAGCGTGGTGTACAATAGATAACCCGGGCAGGTTTTTCAGCCCAGGCAGCTCGCCTGACCGCTGGTAAACTCCCGGTTCCCGCCGGCAAAACAGGGGAAAACCGCGAGAAGTCACACCTCAGTCGCTCCACGTGCCACGCTGCAGCGGCATGGTTAGTGAAGGCCTCCTGCCGTGGCGCGTGCAGGCCAGCGTGCCCTCGAAATCCGCAGAACCGCTACCACCGCAACGAGACGCTCAACCATGAACGCTCGGCCGACACACGACTGGTTCGAGGTCGAAGGGGAGGCATATCCCCTAGGCGCCACCTGGAAACCGGAAGAGCAGGCGTACAACTTCGCCCTCTACTCCAAACATGCGACGAGCGTCTCGCTCCTGCTGTTCCACCCCCGCGATCTGAGTCAGCCGGTGGTCTGCAAACCGCTGAACCATCTGCGCAACAAGTCCGGCCGCATCTGGCACTGCCGCGTCCTCAAAAGTGACATGCACGACGCTCGGTATTACGCTTACCAGATTGACGGACCGCAGGCAAACGCCCCGTATGAGCTGCATGCGTTCGATCATGATAAAGTCCTGCTCGATCCGTACGCCAAGTCGGTCCATTTCCCCGAGACGTTCGAGCGTACGGCCGCCATGGGACCAGGATCGAATATGGGGAAGGCACCGCTGGGCGTGTTGTTCGAAGATCAGCCGGCGTTCGCCTGGAATCGCGACGAAGTGCCGTTTCACCAACACGATCTGGTCATCTACGAGATGCACGTTCGCGGTTTCACGCGACGCTCGAACAGCGGAGTACGGCCAGAGGATCGAGGTACCTATCGGGGAGTGATCGACAAGATTCCCTACCTGAAAGAGCTGGGTGTCACGGCCGTCGAATTGCTGCCGGTTCACCAGTTTGACCCCCAGGAAGGCAATTACTGGGGATACATGACGCTGAATTTCTTCGCGCCTCACAGTGGGTACGCCTCAGCGCGTCACGAAGCACACGATGAGTTCCGCGAAATGGTGCGCGCGTTGCACCGCGCGGGAATCGAAGTGCTGCTGGATGTCGTCTTCAATCACACGGCGGAAGGAGACCACCGTGGACCTTGCTACAGCTATAAGGGAATCGATAACAGCACGTACTACATCCTGAGCGGAAACCGCGACCACCCCTATATGAACTTTTCGGGCACGGGAAACACGCTGCACTGTGCCAATCGGTGCGTGAGCCGTATGATCCTGGACAGCTTGCGGCACTGGGTAACCGCTGATCACGTCGACGGTTTCCGGTTTGATCTGGCGTCCGTCTTCGCTCGCCAATCAGACGGGAGCGTCAGCCCGAGCGATTCGCGGATTGTCTCTGCCATCCGCTCGGATCCCGTACTGGGCAACGTGCGACTGATTGCCGAGCCGTGGGATGCTGCCGGGCTCTATCAGTTGGGAACCGAGTTCCCCGGCAAACGGTGGTTCCAGTGGAACGGACGGTTCCGCGACGAGGTGCGGCGGTTTGTGCGGGGAGATGCCGGACTGGTCGGGGCCATCATGTGCCGGCTGTATGGCAGTGATGATCTGTTTCCTGACGACGTGATGAACGCCTGCCACCCCTACCAGAGCTTGAACTACGTGAATAGCCACGATGGTTTCACGCTCTACGATCAGGTCTCGTACAATCACCGTCGCAACTGGTCCAACGGCCACGGGAACACCGATGGTCATCTGGAGAATTACAGCTGGAACTGCGGATGGGAGGGCGATACCAACGTTCCGGCCAATGTCATGGCGATGCGAAAACAACAGGCCAAGAACTTCTGCGCCTGCTCATGCTCGCCAACGGCACACCGATGTTCAGCGCTGGTGATGAGTTTCTCCACACGCAACTGGGCAACAACAATCCCTACAACCAAGACAACGAGACAACCTGGCTGGATTGGGATCGACTGGAGAAGAACCGCGATATCTTTCGCTTCTTTCGCCTCATGATCGCGCTGCGGAAACAGCATCCGAGTATTGCCCGCAGCCGCTACTGGCGGCAGGAGGTGCAGTGGTTCGGCCAGGGCCCTCAAGTCGACATGTCGCCCGACTCGCGCCAGCTCGCATATTACCTCGACGGAGCCTCCCAACAGGACGATGACTTCTACGTCATGATCAACGCACATTGGGACGACACCCCGTTCCAGATCCAGAAGTTCCAGCCAGGCCGGTGGAAGCTGGCGGTGGACACCGCGCGGAAGAGCCCGGCCGATATCTGCGAACCGGGCGGAGAGTCACCCGTGATGGGTCCTCAGTACACCGTCCGCGCGCGAAGCATCGTCATCCTGATCCGAGCGCGACACGCGTGACTGCGGGGCGGGCTGGAGTGTGGAGGGTGTTGGAGTGCTGGGGAACCGCTAACCTACGATTCGACGAGAGCAAACTGGATCCACGAAGATCCCTTCGTGCCTGCTGCTCACCACTCCAACCCTCCGCCACTCAGAACACATCCAGACATCGCCCGTAGGCAGTCGCTGAGCCTGCAGCGGATGCTCGACCGATTCGGATACTCTCTGATCGCGTGCCGGATCGTGCACTCATTCAGCGGCGTAGCACCATCGCAATCTCGTCTTGCTGCGCGACGACTTCACCCACCACGCTGGTCGCCGTCGCACCGCTTCACAGGCCCGTCGCACGAACTCTTCGGCATGCTCAGCAGGTACCGAGACCAACAGGCCCCCAGAGGTCTGGGCATCAAAGGCCAGCTCCGCTCGATCCTCGTCCATCCCCGACTCAATCCGCATGTTGGGCTCAAGAAACTCCCGGTTGGATTGGCTCGCCCGTGTCTTGAACCCGCAACGTCCCAGCTCCACCGCTCCGGGCAGACTCGGGAGCCGCGCCACGTCCAGACAGAGTGTGACATGGCTGGCACGGGCAATCTCGCCGGCATGACCTGCCAATCCGAAACCAGTGATGTCCGTGACGGCGTGTGCACCGGTGGCGAGCGCCGCGTCGCGGCCGATCCGGTTCAACTGCGTCATGCTCGCGATGGCGGCCGCCATGATCTCCGCGGGACACTTCTCGGCTTTGCCGGCCGTCGTCACAAAACCGGTGCCCAGCGCTTTGGTCAGCACGAGCAGGTCACCGGGCTGGGCACCCGCGTTGGTCAGCAACTGCGCCGGCTGCACGACTCCCGTGACCGAGAGCCCGTACTTGATCTCCGTGTCGCGCACGGAATGTCCTCCGACAATGACCGCTCTCGCCTCCAGAACTTTGTCCGCCCCACCGGCGAGTATCTCGTGCAAGATCTCCAGTTCGAGCTGCTTGTCCGGAAACCCCACGATGTTCAACGCGGTGACCGGCTGCGCTCCCATCGCAAACACATCACTCAAGGAATTCGCAGCGGCAATTTGACCGAACTGATATGGGTCGTCGATCAAGGGAGGAAAGAAATCGACCGTCTGCACGATGTACAGGTCATCGCGCAGCCGATAGACCCCGGCGTCGCTGAACGTGTCGGCACCGACAATCAGGTTCGGATCGTCAAACTTCGGCAGTCCGCGCACGACCTGCGCGGTCCCTTGCTGGGGTAGCTTCCCCGCTCACCCCGCGCAACTCGCGTAATCCACCAATCGCTTGTCGCGTCCAGACATCGCCACGTGAGAGTTCCTATGCGAGAGAATCGACTTGACGCAGCCCTAGCCATTCCCCCCAAGGTATGTATTGCAGCTCGGACAGATGCGACAGAGCCCCGGCACCACCTGGCGACATTTGGGACATGGCCGCTCGTCTGGCTCCGGCGTGGGAGACGGAGCGGAGAGGAGATTCCGCTGACTCGGATGATACGAACCGAGCAGGCGCACCGCTTGCGTGTCCGTCAGCACGGCTTGCGATTCCATCTGCCTGGCAGGCTGAGGAACCCATACCGAAACGTGGCAGCGTGGACACTTGGTCTTGCGCCCGGCATGCCGTACTTCAGCTTTCAATAAGTGCCCGTTTCGGCAGGCAAAGCGAATAGTCATAATACGTTTCTCCTGCGTTTGGCAAACGACAGGCTGGGGATCGGGAGGTACGCAGCTCTGCCCACGGCAAGCACTCGCTCAGCTCGAATTGATTTTCAGCAATCAACGCAGGCGGACATCGTGTGGAGGTTGACCGTGTGGTCGTTGGTTTTGTGTGGTCGTTGGTTTTGTGTGGTCGTTGGTTTTCTCGGGTGGCGGATCTGCCACTTCCAGGAAGTTCGCAGCATCAAACTAAACCCACAAATTCGTTCGAAGTTTCACTCGGAGAACAGAATTTGAGTGTCAGGATTCCGTTTTTGCTGTCTCGCGTGCGTAACCTGTTGCCAGGCAGTCCCTATTGCAATCCACTCGCAGTGGCAGGCCATCGGTAGGTATGACGTCTTTTCAGATGCCGCGCGTTCCACGAATTCCTCACGCGAGTCAGGCACATCCTCGAAGCGTCACAATGGGCAAGGCAGGATACGAAATTCTAGCGCGTTACAGCGTGGAGGCAATCGCGTGACGCTGAAAGAAACCCTCTGGACGGTCGGCCTGAGCCTGGTTTTCTTTGGCGTCTCCTGTGGTGCCAGCCTACTCGTGATTACGGTCTTGCTGATCCAACTCCCCCCTACCTACTTCCTCGATTCACATTCCCGCCAGCTCTGGATTGATCGACACCGAGTGATTCGCTGGAGCGGTGTGGTTCTTAAAAACTTGCTCGGCATCTTTTTAATTCTATTGGGGGGGATCTTGTCCATACCCGGGATTCCCGGCCAAGGGCTGCTCACGATGCTATTGGGCCTGGTCCTGTTGGATTTCCCCGGCAAACGGCACTTGGAGCGAGCGTTCCTCCGCCGTCCACGCATTCAGGCGGCCATCACGCAACTACGGCAACGGTTTGGCAAGGCCCCCTTTCTCCTCGAACAGGACACTTGAGCGGGCGGATAGTTCGCGGCTGGGAGTTGACCGACATTCCATGCTACCCACGTCCGATCGCCAAAGAAGAAGCTAAAGACCTGGGTGTCATCCGTGTCGGCCTTCGCGATCGGGAACGCAAAGTCAAAGGCCAGCGGCGCGGGCCCGAGTGCCGGCACCGAAATACGGAAACCGAACCCCGGTGCCACACGGAAGTTGTCCGTATTGATCGTGATATTCTCTTCCACCGTTCCATAATCGCAGAAGGCCACGGCCTTGATCATGTCATCGGCGGTTAACGGCATGGAGTATTCCACCGATCCGAGCAACTGGAAGCGACCTCCGACAATCACGGAACTCTCGACCGGTGAAGCACCGCGGAAATGAAAACCACGCAACGTGGAGAAACCACCTGCGAAGTAGTTCTCGAACAGCGGCGTGTCAGGTCCGGAAAAGCCGGCGCTGAGACTGGCTGCCAGCGTGTGACGCCCCGAACCATCCGGACGTTCTCGCATGAGAAAGTACCTGCGGTAATCCACTTCACCACGTGGGTAGTCAAACTCACCAAACGCCTGCTCGTAGGACAGTTCGATCAAATGACCCTCGGTCGGCGCGAAGGGCAAGTCACGCGTATCATGTCGCAAGGAAAAGCGACCGCTGTAGAAGTCGTTGTTTCCCAATACTTTGTCGAGTTGAGCCACACCCAGCACGCGCGGATCCGTGATCTTCACTTCTTCCAAACGGAGCGCCGCGGAGGCGGACAGGTCTGGCGTCAAACGGTAGCCGAGCCCCAGGCGACCGCCAGCCCGCGACTCATTCCAGTCGTAGAACCCGCGATCGTAAAGAAAGCCACTCACATTGAGACTGACTTGCGAGGACAGCAAATACGGTTCGGTGAAGCTGACAAGGTATCGCTGCACACGGTTACCCGGAATCGCCTCGAGGCGAAAAGCCTGCCCTGCTCCACGAAAGGCCTCGCCTTGCCAGACCTCCGCCCAACTGGTCGGAATCCCGAACAGATTGAAGTTGCGTTCGTCCACCGTGATCTGCCCGGTGACACCTGCATCCGAGTTGATACCGGCGCCAAACATGAACCGTCCCGTCCGATCTTCCTGCACCAGAATATCCAACGGCACGGGCGTGCCCGGCAGTTGCACCGGCGGCGGAAGAGCACCCTGGCCACCTTGATTCAGATAAGGGGAGGTGAGCCACTGACCATCGTCCGTGACCGTCGCTCGCGTGGCGTTCACCGTGGGAGCGGAGGGTGGATTGCCCGGCGGTGGTCCCAGGGCTGAGGCCGGTGCCTGGTAGGCCGTGTGTGGCACGGTGTTTCCTGGCACGGTGTTTCCTGGCACGGTGTATCCCGCCGCGTCCGTGGCAGCCATCGGATGCCGCAGATGATCGCCCGACCCCGCGGTCATGTCGTCGCCGACCCAATTGCTTTGTCCGCGCACGGTGGCCTTGACCGAACTGGACGATGCCGCCGGCGCCCCGCTGACGGGCACGACCGTCCCGGGGCGCGAGGATTCCGTTCCCGGGGGAGACATCGTTCCCGGGGAAGACCTTGTGCTGGCAGACGTCAATGGGGTGGGCCAGACAGCGGGCGCTGGTTTCTGAGCCAGTCCGGAACAACCCGCACCAGCGACCAGCAAGGCACTCCCCAGCAGCGCCCAATGGGTTGCTCGGCTCGGTAAACTCATCGTGTGTATCTTCGCCATGCGATCTCCGATCAGCGCTGATCGCTCGTTAAGGGCGGTACGAAGACATCCAGAACCATGAGACGCTCAGGAGCCTGGCCGCGGTTTTCGTCAGGACTCTGCCCGCGATAACCTCCTTGCCGCTCCGCCATCTCCGCCGCCTCGGCCAAGTCGGGCGGACGAATGACGATGCGTGGTGGCGTCCCCTCGGCCGGATTGGTGACAAACAGTTGGCTCGCCTTCAAGCGACGCTCGCTGGCTCGCACCTCACGGATGTCCACAATGTCACCGGGTTGGAGCGAAAGACGGTTGAGGATGACACTTCGGCGTGTGTGCGGGGAATCGCCCTCCACATGAATGTTGATTTTCCCCACGCGAAACATCTCTCCTTCTTTCACCTGGTAGACGAGATCAAGCTCGCCAGGTTCTTCCAGGAAGCGCGGCGATGCTTTGATATCCGAGAATATATAGCCGACACCTCCATACAAATCGCGGAGCGAGTTTTCATCTCGCTGCATCTTGTCCAGATTGAAGAAGTCGCCCTGCTTCAACTGCAGGTACTCAATCAGCTGCTGGCTATCGTATTTGTGGTTTCCCACAATCGACACATTGCGGATCTTGTATCGCGGGCCCTCATCGATGACGAATCGCAACGTCAGCCATTGATTCGATTCGTCGTATTCGGGTTCTCGCGATACGGTCGCCTGAAAGTATCCCAGCCCGCGATAATAGCTCACCAGCCGTTGCTTATCTTCTTCAATCTGGGCGTAGTCGACCTTGCCTCGAAACAGGTATTTGAGGAAGCCAGGTTTCGACTTGATCAGCGTCTTGAGACGCGCGTCCGTCGCCAGACTCGGATCGTTGCCGATGAATTCCACGGACCAGATCCGCTCCACCTGGCCTTCGTCAATCCGCAGCACAACTCGAGTGTCGGTTGGTCTGTCCCCTTCCTCGATCGTCACCTGCGTCTTGGCGTATCCCTTGGAACGGTAGAACTCTTCGACCTTGCGGCGTGCTTCTTGAACGGAATAGATGTTCAGCGCGTCATCTTTTGAGAGTCCGGACTCCTTGAGCAGTTTCTTGTCGCTGTAGTATTGATTGCCGATGAACAGCACCTCGCCGATCGTGGGCCGTTCGAGCACCTCAAACGTCACGTAGACTCCGCCCCCCTCGACTTTCTTCTGGACTCGCACATTGTGAAACTTGCGGGTCGCGAACAAGCGACGCAGGTCTTCCTGCACCAATTGGGGATCGTAGGTGCGATCTTTACGCGTCTTGATGTGCCGGAGGATCTCGCTCTGTTTCACGTTCTTGTTACCGATCACGGACACTCCCAATACCGGACCACGCGGCTCATTCTCGCCTGCTGACAGTGCGTCGCTGCTATCGATGCCGGCAGGCAAATCCCCTTCGGCAGTCGGCCCGAACAGCGGCCCGCGCGGGACGGTCTCCGGCGATTGCGGACGGTAGTGCGGTGCCGTGCCCAGCGGTGGCGCCCCCAACGGACTCGTACACCCCAGATTGGATGCTACCACCAACACCAGACACCCCAACATCGCACGTCGCAGCGGCGGGAAACTCGGCCCGAGGATCGCCCTTTCCCCTGACCGGCGCGTGCCGGCCAACGGCCTAACATCCGCGGACGGCGAGTTCGTGCCGCTCATCGCCACTCCAGAACCACGGCGCAAGGTTGGTTGAAATTCAATTAAGACCATGCGTTGCTCCGTACAACCTGCGTTTTCACTTCGCACCGGATCGCGCCGTACGATCAAGGCCAAATCGCAGTTGTTCGCGTTGACCACGCTTGCTGGGATTGCCAGTCGTGCAGCTGAGAAAAGATGCCGTGACAGGATGCGTCGTTGACGAGGCCCTGGCCTCCACAACCACGCAAAATGTGCCCCTACCCAAGCTGCTGGTGGCAGGGCCGCGTAGAAATACAGGAACTCCGATCTTACGACAAGGCGAATTCTCCCCGCCCCGGGTTGGAGAAGTGAAAATGGGGGATTCAAGAGATCCTGCCGCAGAGCCTGACGCGGCAAGGACGCCGAGTAAGAAACCTGGGGAGCTTTCCAGTACTCCCGAGACTGCGCACGGCAATCCTCCCGGCCCAGGCTCACTGCGGCCCCAAACCGCCCAACGGGTGGCCGGCGGGCTGCCCAAAATAGCGTCGTGCGCCGGGGGTGCTTACTGATTTCGATTGGCACACGTATCAAGAACGAATCGGGATTGCGGAATGCGGAATGTGGAATGTGACAGCCCAGGCGGACTTACTTGCCATCGCCGCGCGCCTAGGCGCCAAGTTGGCGATTGACCGGCGTCACGAGGGAAGGGGGCTCATCGTCACGACAGATAGGTCGCCCGGACGTTCACGACACAGGGGTGGCTGATACGACCTCAAAGGTTATCTGCGGACACACCGCAGTTGGCATCCCGCCAGCTAACGCCACGGGTGTTCGCATGTCGCCGCCTCGATGAGGGCCGCGCGTCCAAGTGTAGCCACGACCCATCCTGCAGCCCCCTTTCCGTCAACCGCCACAGGGGGGGTAAAGTGAGGGATCAACTCGCTCATGGACGTGTGCGTGAAGGCGAGGCTGCAAGCCTGTCCCACGTACTCTGGAAAGACCAACACCCCAGGAGCATGCAAACGAAAATGGTGACCAGACACGCATTGGATAACGCCACGGTCACGCCAGAACTCATTGGCTCTAAAACTCCTGAAACGGAGCCGGCTCGGCGTAGTCGTTAAACTCTTCCAAGCGTTCTGGGGCCTTGTCTTCGAACCGCGTGTAGTCCTTGCGCCACACCAGCTCGATGTCGCCGATCGGGCCGTTACGCTGTTTGGAAACGATGATCTCGGCCTGCCCGGCGAACTGGTCCCGTTCGTCGCCACGCCGATAGTACTCTTCGCGATGGACAAACATCACCACGTCGGCATCCTGCTCGATGGCACCCGACTCCCGCAAGTGACTCAATCGCGGACGATGTTCCCGTGCATCTTCGGCCTGCCGATTCACTTGAGCCAGGCAGAGTACCGGCGCTTCCAACTCGCGTGCCAGTCCCTTCAGGCGGCGCGCGATCTTGGCGACCTGCTCTTGACGCGGATCATTGGAATTGTCGGGTTCGATCAATTGGAGATAGTCGATCACGATCAGGCCGATCCGACCCTCACGCCGTTTGATGCGACGCGCGGCGGCCGCGATTTCCGTCACCGTGCGACTGGGTGAATCGTCCACGTACAACTTCGCCTGGCTCAATTTTCCCGCAATCGCCACCAGCCGCCGTCGTTCTTCCTGCGGCAAGGTGCCGTTGCGCAGCCGATGGCCGTTAATCCGGCCGACCGAGCAGAGGAGCCGATCGGCCAACTCCAAGGAAGACATTTCCAAACTGACGAACAACGTCGGCACGCCTTGATTCAACGCCACGTTTTCCGCAATGTTCATCGCGAACGCGGTCTTTCCCATGCTGGGACGAGCCGCCAGGATAATCAGTTCCGAGTTGTGTAAGGCCGCCCATCAACGTATCGAGATCGGCAAATCCCGTCTCGACGGCATCCGATGACAGCGTACCGCGCAGACGCTGGTCGATACGTTCCATGGCGTGGATCAGCACGTCGTTGATACTGGCCACGTTACTAACCGCCCGGTTGTTCATCACGGCGAACATCTGCTGTTCGGCAAAGTTCAGAAACTCTTTCGCTTCCTGGGCTTCCTCGTAACCTTTCTCGAGAATCTGCGTACTGGCGTCAATCACCGACCGATAAATCGCCTTTTCGCGCACGATGTTGGCGTAGTACTTGGCGTGTGCCGCATTGGGGACGGCCTGACTGACTCGCGCCAGAAACGCGGCGCCACCCAGTTTGTCGAAGTCGCCCGATTTCTTCAGATGATTGACCAGCAATGTGACGTCGATGCGTTTGCCCGCCGTGTGCATATCCTGCATATGCGCGAACAATAATTGATGCGCTTCATCGTAGAAGTCCTCGCGACGCAACGTCGACGCGATATCATCACACACATCGGGTTTCAGCAGAATGCTCCCCAAGACGCCCAATTCCGCTTCCAAATGGTGGGGCGGTTGACGGTCCAGGATTCCTGACGCTGCCTTCCTGGACCGCTGGGGTTGATCCGTACGCCGTGCATGGGACATGCCAGACCCTCCGTGATGGGTGCTACCCGGGAACATGTCGAGCAGTTCAGATGCCGCTGTTGGCCGGCTCGTTTTGCCGACGAGGACACCAAAACAGAATGTGCACATCAGTCAATTCGCTCCCTGCCCGACGACCCTGGTCACAGGACGACCCAGTCGCTGGCCGAGCGTCATTGCACAGAAGCCGGATATCTCGCTGGTCGACCGAGCCGCACAGTGCTGCCACGCTGACAGTGCTGCCACGCTGACAGTGCTGCCACGCTGACAGTGCTGCCACGCTGACGCGCTGCCACGCTGACAGTGCTGCTCGGCTGACCGAAAGCCAACCGCGATATCCGCGCCCGCTGCCCATCATATCCGCTCGCCGGGCACTGACAAGCCAGCGGCGTGTCACCCGCCTGCCACGGCGTGCGAAGTGGTTGGTCGGAAACGGCTTGTGCCCTGTGGCCAAAAGATTTTTCGGTCGGATACGACGCACCAGCGGTTCAACCGGCCGGGCCATTCCGGCCACCCAGCACCGGCCGGACCGTCGGCACCGTCGGAGGCGGAACGCCGATGGCAGCTTCAGCACTGGCAACGCCAGCGGCACGTGGCCCGTGGTCCCCTGCTTCAGTCCGGCCAGATTTCGATACCGGTCGAGCTACTTACCGTCGTCGTCTGTGACGGTCGGCACGACCCAGACCTTCAGGTCGGCGACAATCTGCTGGTGAAACTGGATTTTGACGGTGTAGAGTCCCAGTTCTTTCAGCAGTCCTTCCAGCCGCACCTGGTCCGCCGTAATCGACGTACCCGCTTGCTTGAGAGCACTCACAATGTCCGCCGCGCCCACGCTACCATAGAGATGGCCTTCGTCGTTGGCATTGGCCTCGATAGTAATACTCTGGCGTCCGATTTCATCGGCCTGCCCCTGGAGACTGGACAATCGCTTGCGCTCGATTTCCATCAGCCGGGCACGGTGCTTATCCACCATCCTCTTGTGATGCGAGGTAGCCAAGGTGGCCAGCCCCTGCGGAACCAGGTAGTTGTGGGCGTAACCGGGCTTCACTTCCACCACATCGCCCTGTTTTCCCAAATGGTTCACCGACTGCACCAACAGCAGCTCAATGCCGCCATTAGGACCAGTGGGAAGTCGCTTGAATCGAGGGCGGTCAGCCCCTTGCTTGGATTTCGCCTTAACCATCATTTCCACCTGAAGTTCTGCATAAATGGGAACGGAGAGCCGGAAAGCCGAACATCCCGATCGCGTAGTCTACCACGATCGGTGCCAACACCCGACACACGAAGGAACCGGCACGACGGCCGGTGGGACAACACCCCACCTTGCACGCGTTTTTCACGAGCGCCGCGTGCTGTGGTGTGCGTTCACACTTCGTTGTGCGTGCCAACTGTAGCTCTGTAACTGCCTCCGGCTAACCTGGCCGTTGGCCACAACCAAACGTGGCTGCCATGTCTCGTCGCAGCGCTGCGGCAGGATGCCGCAGCCACGAACATGCGCGCACCGCACGCGCATGCTACCGAGCGAGACTCAAACTGTATCTGTGTGCCACTGCGCCGGACCCAGCCGGCTAGAACGGTATCTCATCATCAGGCGGTCCGCCGGGGGCCCGCTCCTGGCTCGCACTGACCGGCGAGTATGACGCCGAGGAATCATCGCTGGAAGCGGGGGACTGGCTGGCGCCACGACTGCCCAGCATCTGCATGCGTTCGCCCACCACACGCAACTTGGATCGTTTCTGACCGTCCGTCTCCCAGGTATCCAGCTTGAGCCGTCCTTCGATCAGTACCGGCGCCCCCTTGCTCAGGTACTGACTGGCAATCTCCGCCGTCCGTCCCCACAGGGTCACATCGACAAACGTCGTGTCGTCCACCCATTCTCCGCTGGGGGTCTTGCGGCGATCGTTCACCGCCATCCCGATATCGGTCACAGCGGTCTGGTTTGCCGTGTACTTCACCTCCACGTCACGCGTCAGATTACCGACGAGGATCACGCGATTGAAGCTGGCCATTGCATCACCCTTCTCACCCGCCCTGAAAACACCTGAACAAACGTTCCCTACTGATCATCAGTCTAGCGGATGCGGCGGGACCGTGCAAGTTTTTTTGTGCTCCGATCGGTGCACATTTGCCAGCACGCCCCGCAGCGTGGCCACTGCGCAGTGACCGCGCCGGACCGCCGCGGACGCAGGACTGCGGCACCGGCAGGCGCTCGACGGGCACCGGCATCACGCTTCGTCGTCCTCCTCGTCGAATTCCTCGATCGGCGCGGTCGCCTCGACCACCACGCGCGGCTTGGGAGGAGCCTCGCCGCGGGCGTGCGCCACGAGCGTATCGACCAGCCGCGGATCGACGCGCAGCGTCAGGTTGCGCACCACGTTTTCGTTGAGTCGGCAGGCCCGGTTGAAATCGACCACTTTTTCCGTTTCCATGCGGAAGTAGGTCAGCCAATACGCCCCCTTGCGTTGCCCCTTGATCGGATAGGCAAGTCGCTGCTCGTTCCAGAGCCGGCTGGCGAGGACTTCGCCGCCAGATTCCTCGATCATCTGCGGAATTTGCCCCGCCACGCCGTTGGGATCGCGGGCGTAGCGGTTGGAATCGAGAATGAACATGCATTCATAAACGTTGCTGGCCAAAATCGTATCTCCTGTCGTGCCATGTAATGCGCGGCGACTCGAGTCTTAATCGGGCGAGGTCGAGTCCGCGTTGTATCGATTCATGCAGACCTGAATTCCTTCGCGGACCCAGTCCACCGCGGCGTCGGCAGCCCTGACCATTGCCTGCCGAATGAGCGGCTTCTTCATCCGACCGGAACTTGCTCAACACGTAATCTGCCACGTCCCAGCCGTCGGGCGGCGCACCGATCCCGATCCGCAAACGCGGCAACTGCTCAGTTCCCAGGCAGCGGACAATGTCCTGCAGCCCTTTCTGGCCCCCCGACGAACCCTTGGCTCGACACCGCAGTTTTCCGAGGGACAAGTTAAAGTCATCGCAGATGATCAACACATCCGCGTTATCCATTTTGAAAAAATCGCGTGCCGCCAACACGCTCAGCCCGCTGCGATTCATGTACGTGTGCGGACACAGCAACAAGCACGCGTCGCCCGGCCATGATCGACCTCCACCGTCTCGCCGTGAAACTTCGCGCGAGCCGTGCCGCAGACCAAATTGGCGAGCCAAGAGCTTCCACGACAGCAAAACCGACATTGTGCCGGGTCGCCTCATACTTGCGACCAGGATTACCCAGCCCGACGATCAACTTCATCGCCGCGCGGATCCGCCGCATTTCCGCCAACCATCATGTATCACTTCAGTCCGAGTCTTCCTCCGCATCCTCCGCCTTGCGGCCAATCACTTCCGGCTCGGACGCGTGCCTCCACCCTCCTCGGCACCCTCCGTTCCGCCGCTCGGGCCTTGTGCGTGACAGGTCACCACCACCGTCGTCGGCGGGTGTCATCATCGTGACGTGCGGAGGCACTTCAACATCTTCGACCGTCATGTGACCACCCAACTCCAGCTTCTTGATGCTGACGTACAGCTTGTCCGGAATCTCACCGGCCGGACATTCGATTTCCACGTCGAACAGATGGTGATCGACGATCCCGCCCTGCTTCGTACCCGGCGCCTCGCCCCGCAGCTCCAGCGGCACGGTCACGATCACGCGCTCGCTCTCGGAAACGCGATTCAGGTCCAGATGCAACACGTGGACGCCCATAGGCATCCCACTGGACGGATCGGATCAACGCCTTTTCCGACACTCCACCCCGCAAATCCACCATCTTGCCGCCGTGGCGAATCGCCGCTTCCAACTCGGCCGTCGACACCGCCAGATTCACATTCTCTTCGCCATGTCCGTACAAAATGGCGGGGGTCAGGCCCGACTTGCGCAACCGCCGCACCGGCGCCGTTCCCGTCTGCTCTCGCAGCGTGACATTCAACACATCCGTCATCGACCGACCCTTTCGGCGTTCGAAACCTGCAGCCCAACCCCAGCCAACGCCTCGAGCAACACGCTTCGCTGCTCACGTAGGCGGAGCCATCTTCCGGTGGGAAACCCAACATTTTGCCAGATTATTCCGCGAATACAAGCCCAACTGGCGCATAGATCTTCCGCGACGGCACTCGGACAGGGGTCCCGCGACGCGGCCAGCGGCTCTGCGGCGCGGCGATTTCACGAGCCGCTGACGGTGTTTCGTCACCTTTCGCCGGGACGGGAGGACCGCGTCACGGACCCGTCCTGCCAGACCTGCGGATGCACACCTCGCCGCGCGTCCAGCCCGGGGAGCCACCGGCTCTCTTGCGAAAATCGGGCACACGCATTACGTTGACCGCGAGTCGTCCGTTGCCCCCTGCCGGCCCCGGCCACGACGGTGGGACCCCGTGCACCGCTGAGGTTTGGAGCCCCGTGCGATGCGGCGGCGAAAAGTGCACCAGCGTACCAGAGCGAACGGTAAAGAGTAGGCCATGGCCAAATCGCGAAAGAAGAACGTCATCGAATATGTCGAGCCGATCGGAGCGCGTGTGGTGGTTCGCAAGGACGAGCCGAAGCGGGAAACGAAAGGGGGCATCGCGCTGCCCGATGCCGCCGAAATCCCCACCATCACCGGCCGCATCGTGACCATCTCGACCCAGGTGGAAAACGACGAAGATGTGCCGCTGCGGCAGTACGACCGCATCCTCTTCCATCCCAAAAACGCCATTCCAGTCGATTTCGAGCCCGACAATCAGCTGTTTGTCGTGCCGGTGGAAGACGTCGTGGCCGTGTTTCGCCGCGAACCACCCGAATAGCCGCGTGCCAGCAGGGGACACCGCAAAGGGACGCCGCAAAGGGACAATTGAGCGGCCGCTTCGTCGGGGGGCCGTCCCGGACGAAGCCGAGAGTGTTGTTCGGTAACGTCCGGCAGATGTTCGTAGGACGGGATCCCTTCCCGTCCCTGCTTGGGACATTGGATCGCGAGCCATATCGGTTGCGGCCATCGGCCGCGTTCAGGTCGCCTGCGGGCGAAACATGGCGCTGACCGACTGGTCGTGGTGAATCCGCTTGATGGCTTCGGCCAGCAAGCGGAGCCACGCGACAGCACTTGAATCTGCGGAATCAGCTGCTCTTTGCCGACAGCGTGATGCTGTTGGTCACCACCACGCTGGTGATGGGAGCCGCCTGGATATTGGCGATGGCCGGATCCGCACAGCAAACCGTGGGTGGCAGCCACGTGGATTTCCCGGGCGCCCGCCTCATGCACCAACCGTGCGGCTCCGCAGATCGAGCCGGCGGTGCTGATCAGGTCATCGAACATCAGCGCCACGCGACCTTCGATCGGACCTCCGATGATGTTCTCCTGCGTCGTCTCCATGGCATTGGCGCGACGTTTGTCGACGATCGCCAACTTGCCCCCCAGGCGTTTGGCGTGCCCGCTGGCCCGCTTGATGCTCCCCTCGTCCGGACTCACCACGACGATCTTCTCGCGCGTCAGCCCCAGTTCGAGGAAGTGTTCGTTCAGCACCGGTGCGGCGTACAGGTGATCGACCGGCACGTCGAAGAACCCCTGGATTTGAGCGGCATGCAGGTCCATCGTCCAGCACGCGGTCGGCCCCGGCGCGAGTGATCAGATTGGCCGTCAGCTTGGCGGTGATGGGCGTGCGTCCCTCATCCTTGCGATCTTGCCGCGCGTAGCCGTAGTACGGGAATGACGGCCGTGATGCGTGCCGCACTGGCCCGCTTGCAGCTGTCGATCATGATCAACAGCTCCATCAGATTATCATTGACCGGCGGGCAGGTCGGCTGAATCAGGTAGACGTCGCGGCCCCGCACGTCCTCTTCGATTTTGCAGAAGTTCTCGCCGTCGGGGAATTTCCCCAGCGAGATCGCTCCCAAGGGAATGTTCAGAAATCCGCAAATCGCCTTGGCCAGCGGCTGATTGGCCTTGCCCGAGAAAATCTTCAGTTCGCGCATCTAGAGCCCCATCCTCTCCATCTCCGCTTCGACAATCGCCAGATCTTCGACCGTATTGACACTCAACGCCTCGCAAGGTTTCAGCACCGGCAGGGCCCGCACCTCTTCCCCTTGAGCTTTCAAGATCCCCGGACAGTCGGTGACGTAGTATTCTCTCTGCTGATTGGTGTTCTTCAGCTGCATCCAGGGCCGCCACCAGTTTCTGGGAATCGAACACATACGTACTCATATTCACTTCCGTAATCGAGCGTTGGCTGGGTGTGGCATCTTTTTCTTCCACAATCGCCTCGAAGGCGCCGTCCGCATCCCGCACGATGCGTCCCAGGCCGGTGGGATTCTGTTTGTGCAACGTCCCCAGCACGCAGGCCGGCTGCTCCCGAGTCAAATTCCGCAAACAGCGCCGACACCGAATCGGCCTGCGTCAGCGGCGAGTCACCGGTGACGATCAGCACCGGTCCCTGGTGCGCGACCAGTTGAGCGCGGCACATCTTCACGGCATGCCCGGTCCCCAACTGCTCGCGTCTGCTCGACGAACTCCAGATCGTGCTGGCGGCTCGAGCGCCTGCGCGGACCAGGTCACTGCGGTAGCCGACCACGACCACCATGTGGTCCACGCCGCTGGCCCGCAAGCGCGTCGAGCACGAACTCGATCATCGGGCGACCGCGCACCGGACAGAGGACTTTGGGGAGATCCGATTTCATTCTGGTCCCTTTGCCGGCGGCCAGAACAATAGCCAATCGTGTGCTCATCAAATCGCATCGCTCAATTGGAAACGTCAACAAACAGAAGAGAAGACAACGGCCGCACGCGAGGCGACACTCGCCGCCTCGCCGCGATCCCATCCGACTGGCCCGCACCTGCCACGCGCACACCCGACCGTCCGCCGCGATCCCACTGTCCGACCGCGTCCCTCGACGTTGGCGAGCCTGGCTGCGAGCCGCGCCCGATCGCGACACCTGGTGACGCCGGAGCTCCAGACGCGACAGCGGTGCTCGGAGCAGGCGATCGCCTTAGCGGAGCTGGCACCGGCTCGACCCTGCGTCAGCTTCTATCTTGCCACGAACGGGCGATTGCTTCCAGTGGGGCGTGGCGGCACGCCTCTCCCACGGGGGGCCCGACAACTCGTTGACATGGTGCCGGATGCGAGCGCTACAATGATCCGTTTTCCCACAATCCGCGGTGATTCCGGTCCCCGCTGCTCGCGTCCGAAAGGCACTTCGTTGGAAGAAGCGATCGCCAAAGCCGACACGTTGATCGAAGCGCTGGGCTGGATCCGCCAGTTCCGCGACAAAGTCACCGTCATCAAGCTGGGGGGCAGCGTGATGGAAGATGACACCGCGCTGCGCCATGTGCTGATCGACATCGTGTTTATGGAAACGGTCGGCATGCGGCCGGTGGTCGTGCATGGCGGCGGGGCGGCGATCAGCCGCGCCATGCAGTGAGGCGGGGATTGAAGCGCGTTTCATCCAGGGACGTCGCTACACGGACGACGCGACGCTGGCCATCGTCGAACAGGTCCTGGCGGGCGAAACCAACGAGCACATCGCCCGGCAGATCGAAGAACTTGGCGGTCGCGCGATGAACCTGAATTTCCGCACGACCAACGTGCTGTTCGGCGAAAAAATCGCCCTGCCGGGCGAGGATGGCGCAGCCGATCGACCTGGGCTTCGTCGGCCGCGTCACGCGTGTTGATCGAACGGTCATCGACAATCTGTGCTATGCGGGCCAGGTTCCGGTGATTCCGTCGATGTGCATCGACGCAGCGGGCCAGAAATATAACGTGAATGCCGACACGGCGGCGACGGCGGTCGCACAAGCATTGGGGGCCGAGAAGCTGGTCTATCTGAGCGACGTGAATGGCGTGCGGCGGGACAAGAACGATCCCGACTCGCTGATTCATTCACTCAGTGCGAGTGAGGCGCGGCAGCTGATCAGCCAGGGGGCGATCGAAGCGGGCATGATCCCGAAGGTGGAAGCCTGCCTGGAGACGCTGCAGCGCGGCGTGCACAAAGTGCACATCATCGACGGACGACTCCGCCATTCGCTGCTGCTGGAAATCTACACCACGCGAGGTGTGGGAACCCAAATCATCCGCGACGACGTGATGGCGTGCAGGCGACAGGGCATCGGCGCGATCGTCGAGCAGCTGTCGGCGAGTGCGCCGGGCTGAACCGATCCAGCCGACTGCGTGTGTCTCGTCGGTTCCGACCTGTCCGCACGCTGCTTGTGTCAGCTCGAAACGAGCGCCATGATGGCGTCCATCGAGTCCACAGTTCCGCAGCGACCGTCGCCTGTTCAGCAGTATGTGATCCCCAACTACGGCCGATACCCGGTCAACCTGGTGCGGGGCGAGGGGTGCTATGTGTGGGACAGCGAAGGCAATCGATATCTCGATTTCTTTCCCGGCTGGGGCTGCAATCTGCTGGGGCATTGCCCACCGCGGGTGGTGCAAGCCGTCCAGCAGCAGGTGGCGACGCTGATTCACGTTCCCAACACGTGGCACATGGACCTGCAGGGACGGTGGGCCGAACTGCTGTCGGAACGCAGTTTCGGCGGTCAAGCTTTCTTCTGCAATTCGGGCACCGAGGCCAACGAAGCGGCCATCAAATTGGCGCGTCTGCACACCCCCAAGGAAAAATACAAGATCATCACCTTCGAGGGTGGCTTTCACGGCCGCACGCTCGGATCGACGACCGCCACCGCCCAGCCCAAGTATCACGAAGGGCTGGGCCCGCTGATGGCCGGTTTCGTCTATGCGCCCTTCAATGATCTGGAGGCCGTGGCGCAGCGCATCGACGACGAAACGTGTGCCATCATGATCGAACCGATCCAGGGGGAAGGGGGCGTCCGCGTCCCCGCGGCAGGTTTCCTGGCCGGCCTGCGGCAGCTGGCCGACGATCACGACCTGCTGCTGATCTTTGACGAAGTGCAGACCGGGTGCGGTCGCACGGGAGACTGGTTTGCCTATCAGCATTTCGGCGTCACGCCCGACATCATGACGTTGGCCAAGGCGCTCTGCGGCGGAATTGCCGGAGGCGCCATGTTGACCACCCCCGAGATCGCCCCGAGCCTGCGACCGGGCATGCACGCCGCCACATTCGGCGGCAATCCGATCGCCGCCAGCGCGGGAATCGCCACGCTGGAAACCATCGAACAAGAGAATCTGCTCGCGCAGGCCCGCACGCTGAGCGATCAGTTCCGCGCAGCGTCTGCAAGGCCTGCAAGAGACCTGCCCCGTCATCCGCGAGATTCGCATCGTCGGCCTGATGATCGGGATTGAATTGACCATCGAAGGCGCTCCGATCGTCCAGGCGTGCCTGCAACGAAACCTGTTGATCAATTGCACCCAAGGTACTGTGCTGCGGTTGCTGCCGGCCATGACCCTGACTCCTGACCAGGTTGACGAAGGTTGCGACATTCTGGCCGAAGCGCTGCAGAGCATTCCCGCATGACGCGGCACCGACGGGATGACCTACTCCCCCACAGCCCCATCGCCGCTCGTAATGAAAGGGGTCCGAATAAAATGCGACACCTGATCACGCTCTTCGACCTTCCCACAGCGGAGATCGAACAGATCTTCGTCCTGGCGGCAACCCTGAAAAAAGCCTTCGCCAGGGGAATCCGCGAGCCACGCTTCGCGGGCCGCGTGATGGCCTTGCTGTTCGAGAAACCCTCGCTGCGGACCCGCGTCAGCTTTGAGGCCGCCTTCGCCCACTTGGGTGGCACCAGCATGTACCTCGGCACCGACGTCGGCTGGGGACATCGAGAATCGGCGGCCGACTTCTCCCGCGTGCTCACCCAATATGTCGATGTCGTCGTCTGCCGGGCCAAAGACCATCGGCGCGTCGAACAACTGGCCAAGCACGCCACGTGCCCGATCATCAACGGCCTGACCGACCAGTTCCACCCCTGTCAGGCACTGGCGGATCTGTTCACGCTGCTGGAATTGCGCGGCAAGTTGGACGGCTTGAAGCTCACCTACGTGGGAGATGCCAACAACGTGGCACGCAGCCTGGCCGTCGCCGCGGCCCGTCTGAACGTGCGATTTACCGTTGCCGCGCCGGCGAAGTACCAATTCGATACCGCATTCCTCAAACGGCTCGAGGACCATTTCCCCCAATTCCACCTGCAGGTCACGACCGATCCGGCCAAGGCCGTGCACGATGCCGATGCCGTCTACACCGATGTGTGGGCCAGCATGGGCCAGGAAGCAGGAACACCAGGAACGGATGGCGGCCCTGGCCCCCTTTCAGGTCAACGGACAACTGATGGCCGCCGCACCGGGTCGTGCGGTGTTCATGCATTGCCTCCCCGCCCGGCGCGGCGAAGAAGTCACGGACGAAGTGATCGATAGCCCGCAAAGCGCGATCGTGCAGCAGGCCGCCAATCGCATGCACCTGCAAAAAGGACTGCTGGCTTGGCTGCTGGCCCAACCCAACTGAGCGGCAGCGGGACAAGCCTCTCCTCGGAAACGCACCCCACCCATTGGGAGGCAGTACGACCGCGAGTACCGGAATCCTCCTCCTCCTTTTTGCATTTTTTGCTTGACAGCGGGAGCCACCTCAGCGTCAATGGATTGAGGATGTAGGCATTTCGGCTAGGAAACCCATCCACATCAGCGGGGATACCACTCGGCCGACCGGCAGCCCGTATCAACGCCGTTGCTCTGGCGGTTGTATCCGTTTGTCACCGCAGGCGCTCATCGGAGCCACGATCTGATGTTGGAAAATCGAGACGGCTCGCTACAACAATCGCCGCCGTCGCGGCGTGTATTCATTACCATCACGGTGGCCGCCGTCGGACTGCTGGGTGTTATCTTTGCCGTTCTGCAACTCAGCCGAGATGACGCGGTGCGCCAAGTGCCGTTGAAATCCGCCATCCAAATCGAACTCGAACTTGTCCTCTCCAATCTCGAGTTTGAAGAGCTGCTCAGCGGCGATCCTACCGCCAGCATGCTGGCCATGCAACAGCATCTGGCAGCGCGCGGAGTGGTATGCGCAGCAGATTCAGAATACTTGCGAGAGCTCCGGCGGTCCATTCGTGATTGGGGACGTAGTCTGCTGCAGAAGGAGGTCGGTACATTTCTGCGCCGACCTGGCGAAATTCGGCCAGACCGTCGTGCGGCAGGGGGAGCAGCGGCAGGCGGCGTCCACGAGTTTCCGAGCCGACCCGCAATTCGAACAGGCCTTTCGGCAACTCGTGTTCCGAGCGAAACAAATCAAAGTGACCGCTGATAGCATGATGCATGTGCAGCAACTCGCCTTCCATGCACTGCAAATGGGCCTGGTTGTTGTGACGATAATCGTAGCCGGTTTTGTCGCGTTGACGCTGCATCGCTACCTGCTCCGCCGGACCCAAGTCGAAGTAGCGCTGCGTGAAAGTGAAGCGAAGTTTCGCAGCGTATACGAAATGTCCAACGACGCGGTCATGTTGTTGGACGAAGAGCGGTTCTTTGACTGTAACGAAGCGGCGTTACGGGTCTTTCATTTAGAAAGCAAGGAAGAACTCTGTCATAAACATCCCGCCGATTTCTCTCCGCCCACGCAACCCGACGGCTCCAATTCCACGACTGCGGCCAATCAACGGATCGCCACCGCGTTGCGAGACGGCAGCCACCGCTTCGAATGGCAGCATCTGCGCTCGGACGGTACGGAGTTCCCAGCCGACGTGTTACTGAGCCGAGTACAGATGGAAGGACGCAATGTCCTGCAGGCGGTCGTGCGCGATGCCACTCAGAGCAAGCAGGCGGAAGAACAGTTGAAGGCCAACGAAGAGAAGTTTCGCACGATCAGCCAAGCGGCTCTGGATGCCGTCATCATGATGGACGCGGAGGGTCGAGCCGTGCACTGGAATCCGGCTGCCGTGCGAATGTTCGGCTACACGCCTGAAGAAATTCTGGGACGCGATCTACACTGCCTGATCACACCCGAACGATTCCGGCAGAAGGCCCGAGCGGCATTGTCTCGCTTCTTCCGGTCGGGCCAGGGGCGAGCCGTGGGACGCATTCTGGAGCTACAGGCCAATCGCAAGGGAGGCGCGGAGTTCCCGATCGAAATCTCCCTGGCCCCGATTCGTATCGATCATCACTGGTCCGCCGTGGCCGTCATTCGGGACATCACCGATCGAAAAAAGGCGGAAGCCTCGCTGCGGGCGGAACAGCTTACGCAGCGGCGGTTGCTCAAGTCGCATGACCAGGAGCGGAAATTGATCGCCTACGAGATCCATGACGGACTCGCTCAGCAGTTGGTCGCGGCCATCATGCAGTGCCAGGCGGCGGCCCGCGTGGCGGATCGCGATCCACAGGAGTCCCGGGAACTCTTCTCGCAACTGCTGGCGCTACTGCGCCAGTGCCTGACGGAAACTCGGCGACTGATCAGTGGCGTACGCCCCCCCATTCTCGACGAATTCGGTGTCGTCACCGCCATCCAAGGCATGATCGAAGAAACGCATGCGCGGGGGGGACCGCGTGTCGAGTTTCAGAACAGCGTGTCGTTTCAGCGGTTGGAACCGGTGCTGGAAAACACGATCTACCGAATCATTCAAGAAGGCCTGCAAAACGCCTGCCGGCACAGCCACAGTGAGAAAGTCCTCGTTGAATTGACCCAAGCGGAAGGGAACATCCGACTCCGCGTGCAGGATTGGGGCACCGGATTTGACCTGCGGCAAATCGACCGGAAGCGATATGGATTGACCGGGATCCGCGAACGGGTGCGGTTGATGGGAGGCAACGTCAGCATCGACAGCCGCCTGGGGGAAGGTACCTCCATTCTCGTCGAACTCCCCGAAGACGTGGGGGAACTGGCGGAAGTGGAGTAAGGGTGGTTATTGGTCACTGGTCATTGGTCATTGGTCATTGGTCATTGGTCACTGGTCACTGGTCATTGGTCACTGGTCACTGGTCACTTAGTAAGATCTCGATTCCGCATTCCGCATTCCGCATTCCGCATTCCCGATTCGTTCCATATACGAGAAAACCTGCAGGTCCTCACTCCTCACTCCTCACTCCTCACTCCTCACTCCTCACTACTCACTCCTCACTCCTCCGCGGCCGCTCTTCAGCTGAAGGGCCACTGGCGACCGAGCGTTTGCTGCTGGATTTCCGTGAGTCTCTGGATGCCGCGGCGAGCTACTTTCAGCATCGCCTGGAGTTCTTCTTCCGAAAAAGTTGCTTCCTCGCCGGTCCCTTGTACCTCCACGAACTGGCCGCGACCGGTCATGACCACGTTCATATCGACGCTGGCGGCAAAGTCCTGTTGGTAGTCCAGGTCGAGCACGGGCGAGCCCTGCACCATCCCGACGCTCACCGCGGCCACACTGTCGCGTAACGGGAATTGATCGGGATCAGGCAGTTGCTTGCGGATAGCGTGCAGTGCATCCAGCAACGCGATGAAGCCTCCCGTTACACTCGCGGTGCGCGTCCCCCCATCCGCTTCCAAGACGTCGCAGTCGACCGTCACCAGTCGTTCGCCCAACGCGCGGAGATCGGCGACGGCGCGCAGGCTGCGGCCAATCAACCGCTGGATCTCGGTAGTGCGACCGTCGATTTTTCCGCCACGGTCGCGGCTTTTTCGCGGCTGCGTGCTGCCGGGTAACATGTTGTACTCAGCCGTAATCCATCCCTTTCCTTCACCGACCATCCAGCGTGGTACGTCGTCCGACACACTGGCCGTACACAAAACGGTTGTCTGGCCGGCTTGATACAGCACGCTCCCCGGCGTGGCGCGGGTATACCGCCGCTTGACTTTGACTTCTCGCAATTCGTTCGATCGTCGAGTGGCTTTGTTGCTTGTCATCCTGGCGGGTTACCTATCTTCGTTGAGTGATTGGCAAACAGCAAATAAGAAATTACCATCCCTCACCCTCCCCTCTCCCCTGCTATACCGCTGCGCGGGCAGGGGCGAGGGTATCATTGGAATCTGCCGGTCGCCCTACGCCAAAATCTGCTGCACGATCTGCCCTTCATCGGTGGGACCGATCAAACGCTGGTCCAGGCCCTGAGAAGGATAGCTCAGTCGATAGGGATCCAGTCCCAGCAGATGGAGAATCGTGGCCTGCAGGTCATGGACACCGATCTTATCTTGAGCGATGAAATAGCCCAGTTCATCGGTCTCCCCCACGACCAGTCCACGACGAACGCCCGCGCCTCCCAGCCAGATCGAAGCACAATGGGGATGGTGATCGCGTCCCAGCAGCTGGGAGCCATTGCGTGCCTCGTTGAGCGACGTGCGACCGAACTCACCGCTCCACACCACCAACGTCTCGTCGTACAACCCGCGCTGTTTCAGATCGCGGATCAGGGCTGCGAGCGGTTTGTCGATGTCCTGACACTTCTTGGGGAGTCCCGTGACGAGATCATTGTCTGGGCTCGTGCCATGCATGTCCCAGCCGTAATCGAACAACTGCACGAATCGCACTCCGTTCTCGACCAGTCGACGCGCCAACAGGCAATTGTTGGCAAACGACTCCTTACCCGGTTCGATACCGTACGCTTCCTGAACCTCTTTCGGCTCGCGTGACAAATCCATCACTTCGGGCACCGACATCTGCATGCGAAAGGCCAATTCGTACTGGCTGATCCTCGTCTGGGTCTCGGGATCTCCGATCTGGTCGAACTCGATTTCGTTCAGCCGGCGCAACGCGTCCAGGCTACGGCGGCGTACCGCCCGGTCCATTCCTGGCGGATCGCCCACAAACAGAATCGGGTCCCCCTGCGTCCGGCACTGGACACCCTGATAGACCGACGGAAGAAAACCGCTTCCCCACAGGCTCTTGCCGCCGCTGGGATCGGTCCCGCCACTAATCAGCACGACAAACCCGGGCAGGTTCTGATTCTCCGAACCGAGACCGTAGGTGACCCACGACCCCATCGATGCGTTGCCGAACCGCGGCGCGCCGGTATAGAGCAGCAACTGAGCTGGAGCATGATTGAACTGATCGGTGTGCATCGAACGGATCAGGCAGATGTCGTCTGTGCAGGTGCGAAACTCCGGCAGCAACTCGCTCACTTCCATGCCTGACTGGCCGCACGGTGTGAACTTATACGGAGTGCCGAGTAGTTGTGGCCGCCGAGCTTTCAGATCGATGAAGGCCAGACGCTCCTGCTTGAGCACATCCAACAATTCGTCCGGGCAGGGCTGCATGTTGTGCTGGACCAGCGCCGGTTTGTAATCGAACAGGTCTTGCTGGGGTGGCGACCCAGCCATGTGCAGGTAAATGACATGTTTGGCTTTCGCCGGCTTGGGTGGTTGTCGCGGCGCGAGTGGATTGGCATCGGCTCCCCCTTCCGCCGCCTGGCCCGACGGCGGCTCGAGGCATCCCAGCGCCAGTGCGCCAAGCCCCAACTGGCAGGACTGCAAGAAGTATCGACGCGTCAACAACTGCGCACGCTGCTCAAAAGGATTCATGACCATCTGTCCGTTTCCAAGAAACATACGAAAATCCAACTTGGCAGGAGCCGCGTCCTGGCCTGATGAATTCGTCTACCCAGAGCACGTGGGACAAGGCTTCCAGCCTGCCCTACGACGAAATCAACAGCCCAGCCGCCCCCTTCCACATCTCGGCGACCCTCAATTGTTCAAAACACTGTCGATGTTCAACAAGACATTCGCTACGACGGTCCATGCCGCCATGTCACCCACATCGCTCCCTGGCGGCAGAGGGCCCAGCGGATCGGTGGCAATCTGTTGGGCAGCCGTGACGTCCGCCTGGTAATGCTCGTATTCCGAACCATGCAAACGTGTCAGCACTTCGACTTGGTTTGAGGTCGGAGGACGACAAAGGCAGAGCTTTAATCCATAGGTCACACGGTCGGCCACCGAGTCGCCCCCTTCCTGCACCAGTCGCCGTGCCAAGGCCTGGGCCGCCTCGACGTACACCGGATCGTTCAAGCAGACAAACGCCTGCAGCGGCGTATTGGTGCGCACTCGCCGGAGGGTACAGAGTTCGCGGCTCGGAGCGTCAAAAGTCGCCATCGACGGATAGGGAACGGTCCGCCGCCAAAACGTGTAGAGGGCCAGCCGATAGCGATCTTCTCCCTGGCTCGTCGGCCATGTTCGTTCGCCGTTAAATGCCGCCCGCCACAATCCGGGCGGCTGATACGGATAGACCGAAGGTCCACCGATCTTGGGCGATAATAAACCGCTCAGGGCCAGCGCCTGGTCCCGCACGGCCTCCGCATCCAGACGCACGCGCGGACCACGCCCCAACCACCGATTGCGCGGGTCCTTGGCCAGCAACTCCGGCCGCATCTGAGCCGATTGCCGATACGATGCCGAGTTCACCATCAGCTTCAACATCTGCTTGATGTCCCACTGCGAACGAACTAATTCCGCAGCCAGCCAGTCGAGTAGTTCCTCGTGACTGGGCACATCCCCTTGGGTGCCAAAGTCCTCTTCCGTGGCAACAATTCCCGTGCCGAAGATCCGCGCCCACAAGCGGTTGACCGTCACGCGCGCGGTGAGCGGATTTTCCGGATCAACGATCCACCGCGCCAAGCTCAGCCGGTCCGGCTTGACGCCGCTGGACAGCGGATGGAAGCTCTGCAACACGCCCGGCTCCACCACTTCTCCCTTGGTCAGAAAATCCCCCTTCACCAACAGATGAGTTGTCCGCTGCTGGTCGGCTGCCCGCTGCTCCATGACCGGCAACGTGGGGACGGTCGGACGTGCTTTTTTGCGCTGCGCAATTTGCTGCTCAAGCTCGACGCGACGCTGCTCCAGCGGCGTCACAGCCCGCAACGCCAATTCGCGACTGGGTCGCGGCGGTTCGTCCACCGACATCTGCCAGACCGGATTGCGTGCATCATCGAGCAGCACGACCTGCCAGGGAGCCAGGCGATCCTCCAACGCGTTATCGGTCCGATTCCAGACAACAACGCGATCGACCGCGTGTACCGCCCCCAAATCGACTTCCCACCACGGATCGCTCTGCTGCTGCGTGTGCGTCGTCGATTTGGCGGCATAGAAATCTCCGTCCGTCTTACCATCTAGCGCCAGCTCGGCCGGTCCTTCGTAGGCGGTCGACACTTGAGTCGCCTGGCCCTGCACCGCCAGGTTCGTCTCACCCTGAAAGACTTCCACTTCGGCCAACGACAAGATACGCGAATCGCCGGGCAACTGGATGCGAACAAACCTCCCTTGCACCGTCGGCGTAGGATCGCTCGGCGGCGGCGTCTCGATCTGCTGCTGGACTTCGGCGAGTTGTTGCTCCAGCTGACCCAGCTCAGTCGTGTAAGCCTGCAGCGCCTGCACGTCTTCGGCTCGAGGAGCTTCGATGGTCGGAGTCTCATCGGGCTGATCGTTGTCCTTCGTTTGATTGAAGATGGCAAACAGCTGATAGTATTCCCGCTGCGAAATCGGATCGTACTTGTGACTGTGGCACTTCGCACACCCCATCGTCAGACCCATCCAGACCTGGATGGTCGTATCGACTCGATCCTTTACGGCGGCCACGCGGTACTCCTCATCGTCCGTGCCGCCTTCCGTATTGGTCATCGTGTTGCGATTGAACGCCGTGGCCATTTTTTGTTCAAGTGTCGGTTCGGGCAGCAAGTCGCCCGCCAACTGCTCGATGGTGAACTCGTCAAAAGGCATGTTTTGGTTCAGCGCGTCGATGACCCAGTCGCGATAACGCCACATATTGGGACGCAACGGATCGCTGCCGTAACCGCGTGAGTCGGCATAGCGCGCCAGGTCAAGCCAGACGCGTGCCCACCGCTGGCCGTAAGCGGGATCGGCCAGCATTTGGTCCACCAGCCGCTCGTAGGCATCCGGGGCTCCATCCGCCACGAACGCTTCGACTTCCTGCCACGAGGGAGGCAGCCCTCGCAAGTCGAGACTCAGACGGCGAATGATCGCATAACGATCGGCCGGCGGATTTGGCTGAAGTCCCTCCGTCTCCAACTTGTGCAACACGAAATAGTCGATGGGATTGGAGGGCCATGCCTGATTCTGTACCGCCGGTAAAACAGGTCGCTGCGGCTTGGTGAACGACCAATGTCGCGCATACAAGGCGTCCTGCTCGATCCACCGCCGCAGCAGCGCGATCTGGTCCTCGGTAAGCTGGACGCCCGTGTCTGCCGGGGGCATACGTAGATCTTCGTCGTCCGAACTCACACGCGCGATCAACTCGCTCTCGTCCGGCTTGCCCGGCACAATGACCACTGCACCGCTGTCCGCTTCGCCGGTAGCCGACTGCCGGTCGTCCAGCCGAAATCCCCCTTGCCGCGTCGATTCGTCCCGGCCATGACAAGCCAGGCAGCGCTGCGCCAGTAGTGGTCGGATGTCGCGATTGAAATCAACCGGTGGCGCAGCGGTTTCGCCACGCGACGACGGCGTGAGGCACAAGACGCTGGCTGTGCATGAAAGCGTCAGCAGCAGCACGTGGCGCAGAAATCTACACATCGTTCGCTTTTCCTGTCGTCAAGTCACCAAACAGGGCCAGGACGAGCATCCGTTTTGGCTGGCACGCCGGCACACGCTCCCGGTCGACATCCCGCTCGAGGTGCGGTCCGCGTGCGGTTGCCCGACGGTTGCGCGAGCGGGTTTCACCGCAGGAATTTCGAGTTCCCTCGACAGAAATACCGCAACCATGCCGGCCCCGACTCCAACCCCGACGCCAAAACCATCGCTGCGATCCGCACATTCCGCTCGCACGCGGCCGGGATCGTGTCCCCATCATAGCAAAAACTCCCTTGCCACGCGAAAACCCTACACCGGACGCCATCGGGGCCCGAAATCTCGCCGCCGGGGTGCGGAAATCGTGACACCGAAACGGATTGAAAAGGTCGGTCGGCCTGCAACGGATAAAAATGCTATCTTTTAACAAGGGTTTTTGTCTTGGGAAAATCTGTGGGGGGCTACACCGATGCGCCGCGCGTATGAACTCCTACTTCGCTGCCCGATGAATGCAGCCGCATGACCTATCATCAACTGCTGCTATTGGCAGCCCTGGTGACACTCATCATCACCGTCATCCTCATGATCTCTGGCCGCGAGTTGGCGTAGAACCGCAAGTCGAGCAGGAGAACTGCCGCTTGGTCAGCGCACCGTGTCAGGCGGATACAGCTCCCCGTACTCGGACACCACCCGCGCCGTGCCGGGAAGACGATTGCCCTGTCCACGTTGAGCTTGTGGGTCATCGGCTCCTGGTCGTGCCGGGAAATATGGGGAACCCCTGACGCCCGCAACACCGGCCCCCCTTGGCACCGCAGGTTGAAACCGGCTTTGGCACTGGCCAAGCCAGCGGCATGTGCAATCTAGCGCGACTGCAGCAGTTTCTCCAAATCGGATTCACTGAGTATCGGAATACCCAACTCTCGGGCCTTGGCCAGTTTGCTCCCCGCTTTCTCGCCAGCCACGACGAAATCCGTCTTGCTGGTAACCGTCGACGCCGCCCGCCCACCCGCCTGCACAATCAGCTCCTGGATCTCGTCGCGCGAGTACTTGGTGAGCGTCCCCGTCACCACGACAGTTTTGCCTGCCAGCGGTTGGGGGGCAGGCTCTCGATTTGGCGCGGGGCATCCATCACGAGCCCCATTTCCCGCAGTTCCGCAACGGTGGACATTCCATGGGGACTATGCAGATACTGAAAAACGCTCTCCGCAATAATCGGCCCCACCTCATCGGTGGCCGTGAGATCGTCGATCGAGGCCTGCTGCAGTGCATCCATCGAGCCAAATCGCCGCGTCAAGATGGTCGCGACACGCGCGCCGACGTGTCGAATGGAGAGGGCATTGAGCAGGCGTGCGAGCCCGCGATTCTTGCTGGCGGTGATCGCTTCGAGTAGCTTCTCCGCTGATTTGTCCCCCATGCGCTCCAGTTCGAGAAGCTGCTCCTTGCGCAGCCGATAGAGGTCACCGTATCCGGTCACCAAGCGCTGGGAGACAAGTTGCTCGACCAACTTGTCTCCCAATCCCTCGATATCCATGGCATTGCGACTGGCAAAATATCGAATGCGTTCCTTCACCTGTGCCGGACATTTTGGATTGGGACAACGAATGTAGACCCCTCCTTCGTCCTTCACCAGCTCCGCACTACATTCGGGGCAATGCGTGGGAAAACGAAACGGCGGGAGCGACTGTTGGCGTCTGTGTTTCTCCACACGCACAATGTGAGGGATGATCTTGCCCGCCTTTTCCACCACGACTTCATCCCCCACACGCACGTCCTTGCGCGCGATCTCATCGGCGTTGTGCAGGCTGGCGCGGCTGACCGTGGTCCCCGCCAGCTCAACCGGCTCCAGTTCAGCCACCGGCGTGATCGTTCCGGTCTTCCCCACTTGCACGGAGATGTCGTTGAGTCGCGTAATCGCTTCGTACTTCTCGAACTTGTAGGCGATCAGCCAGCGCGGGCTCTTGGATGTCGCGCCCAATCGCTCACGCTGGTCAAACCGATTGACCTTCAGAACCAGCCCATCGACTTCGAAATCCAGTTCATGCAACCGCTCGACCAATCCTTCGCAGTGCTCGACCGCGGCCGTGAAATTAGCGAGACAGTCGACGTGGGGAGTCGCAGGCAAGCCATACTGGCGGAGTTCCTGCAGGAACTGCGTATGGCTGGTCGCCTTGAGTCCCTCACAGTATCCGACGCCGTGACAGAACATGCGCAGTCGGCGCTCGGCGCAAATCCGGGGATCCAACATCCGAATACTTCCCGCCGTCACGTTCCGCGTGTTGGCGAATGGCGATTCCTCTCTGCCGCGCTGTCGTTCGTTCAGCACGACCAAGTCGGAATTGGTCATGTAGATCTCGCCACGCACCTCCAGCACCGGCGGCGGGTTGTCTCCCAGCAGGCGGAGCGGCACGTCGAGAATCGTGCGCACGTTGTGCGTGATATCGTCTCCGACTCGGCCATTGCCGCGAGTCAGCCCGCGCACCAGCAGACCGTGCTCGTACACCAGCGAGACGGCCACACCATCGACCTTCAACTCGACCACCCACTCCACCGACTCACCGTGGAGCAGTTTGGCCGTCCGCTGACCGTATTGCTGCAGTTCGGCAATGCTGTAGGTGTTGTCGATCGAGAGCATTGGCAGGCGATGTTCCACGCTCTGCAGCCCGGCAATCGGTGCGTCGCCGATCCGTTGCGTGGGACTATCGGGCGTGATCAGCTCGGGATGGGCGGCTTCCAACCGTTTCAGCTCAGCGACTTTCTTGTCATACTCGAGGTCGCTGATCTCGGGGTTCGCCTCGACATAGTACTTCTGGTCGTGATAACGAATCTCACGCCGCAGTTGCTCGATCCGTTTAGCAGCATCTTGGCTCATGCGCGTCCGCCACTCTTTTCAAGGCCCGTCAGCGTAGGTCGGGATCCTATCCCGACCCACTTTCGTTGTATGCACTGTTCCTCGCCCCCTGCGTCATTTCCCGCATTCGGGAGTCACGCTGACATTCTTGCCGAGCGCGGAATTCGGGACGAGGCAGAGGAATTTTAAGGGACCGGCGCCCGTGTTGCGAAACTGGTGCACTTCGTCGGGACGCACGTAGACAACGTCGCCGGCTGTCAGCGGATGTTCGACATCACCCTCCAACACCACGCCCTCCCCTTCCAAGACGAACACTTCGTGTTCATAAGGATGTGTGTGCCGCGGTGTGTGGCCGCCCCTTGTGACTTCGAACTGCCGCATGGCGAAATTCGGAGCCCCCTCCGTTTCCCCGACCAGCCAGCGGACGCTGCATCCCTCGGCCCCCTGCATGTCGACCGCGGTCTGCTCGACCTGCTCGTAGTGATTCACCTTCATAGCGAACATCTCCTGCTATCTGCCGATCGACCTATCCCAGCCCGACCCCAACCGAGAGCCGCGACCCGCTAGATTTTAGCAAATGGTCGTCACCCCGGCCATCTCGTCGCGGCAACATCCCGGGGGCGGGGAATAACGGGCGGTGGCTGTGTGATGCGACCAGAACGAGAACAACTGTGGACGACACAGCCGACACTTATTTGCCGCGGCGTGGCCCCTGGCCGTCTCTGAAAACCACTCCACCAGCAGCGATCGCCAACAGGAACAGTTCAACGAACAACACGGCCGTACCATGGTCGCGAAAGAACGTCATCAACCGAGCAGCCCCCGCGGAATCGGCATCCGGCGCACGAATGGTCGCCAGGTAGTACAACCAGGCTGACAGACTGAAGACAATGGCCACGACGACCAGCAACACTCTCAGCGGATTCCTGCTTCTTCCGACGCGCGGCATAGAAAAACTCTGGGAGACTCGACGTCCAGACAGCGGTCAGTATTTACCGGCAATCTCCGTTCCGGCAGTCGGCGCCCCTCCGACGTGCGACCAACAGATAACGTAACGGTGCGCGAAGTCCAAGCCGAGCAGGCGCTCGAATTCCCTCCCCTCATGCTCTTATATCGTAACGCGAGCCTGGCCCGCAACCCAACATGTGATTCCGCACTCCGCATTGCGCATTCGCATTCCCTGGTAATCGTTCGGGTGATGCAAGTTGGCGGCACCAGATTCCGTGGCACCCGTTGTGGTTGTGGCTACCGGCCGCGGTAGGATAGGGAGTGAGAACGACCGTGAGCGGGTGCGAGACCGGCAGGTCCACGCAAGGGTCGCTCCGCTGCCGGCTCCCCGGACTATCCTGGCAGGTTCAGGCCGCCGCCGCTATGATTGACGGATGACACATCGCTCAACATCAACGACAGGGAAGGAACAGGGTGTCAGCAGGCGACATCGAGCTACGTGGAGTCCGCGTCCACAATCTGAAGAATATCGACTTGGACATACCGCGTCGCCAGCTGAACGTGGTGTGTGGCGTGAGTGGCAGCGGCAAAACGAGCCTGGCACTCGACACGCTCTACGCGGAAGGCCAGCGGCGATACATCGAAAGCTTCTCGGCTTACACTCGCCAGTTCCTGGACCAGTTCGAAAAACCGGCCGCCGATCGGATTGACGGGATCCCTCCTTCCATCGCGGTGACACGAGGACCGACGGCGAAGTCCAACCGCTCCACGGTCGGCACGACCACCGAATTGGCCGATTATCTGCGACTGCTGTACGCCAAGATCGGTGAGATGCGTTGCCGCCAGTGTGGCCGAGTTGTGCGCGCCGACACACCCCAGAGCGTGTCCGACCAAGTGCGGGACCTGGCGGAGGGACAACGATTGCTGCTGACATTCCCCTGTCCAGTGACCACGCTGCAGGAAGCAGAAGCTCTGTCAGCCGCACTGCAGGAGGACGGGTTCGTTCGTGTCATCACGCACGGCCACCTGCGAAACCTCTCAGCCGGGGAACCCTTGTGTGAATCCGCCGAGGTGCAGGAGACCGGCGTCGCCACGATCTGGGTGGTCGTCGATCGGCTGACCACCGGTCAGACCCGTAGGGAACGACTCGTCGATTCGATCGAGACGGCCTTCCGCAAAGGGCACGGACGCTGCACTTTGTTACTGGACCAATCCGCGGGCTCCACGTCGCCGGGGACTCCCGTGATGCTCGTGGACCAGCGTCCGTGGCAGGTGTTGGCGTTCAGCGAATCCCTGCGATGCGAGCCGTGTGGGCTCGATTACCCCGTGTTGGAGCCACGGCTGTTGAGTTTCAACAGCCCACTGGGCGCTTGCCCGGAGTGCGAAGGTTTCGGCAACATCATCGACATTGACATGGATCTGGTTGTTCCGGACCCGAGCAAGACGATCCGTGAGGGAGCGATCGCTCCCTGGAATTCGCCAGCCTACGCCCACGAACTGGCCGAACTGCTGGCGTTGGCGAAGGATTACCAATTGCCGGTCGACGTGCCGTTTCGCGACCTGACACCTGATCAGGTCTCGCTGATTCAAGAGGGGGTCCCCGAACGCGACTTCGGTGGTTTGCGTGGTTTTTTTCACTGGCTGGAACGGCGCAAATACAAGATGCATCTACGTGTCTTCTTGAGTCGCTGGCGAAGCTATCGGACCTGCCCCAGCTGCCAAGGCGACCGCTTGCGCGGGGAAGCGTTGAGCGTGATCGTGGGCCACCGCAACATCGCCCAAGTTTCCCGGCTGGAGATTCGCGAGGCCCGGCGATTTTTCCGGCAGCTGGAACTGGAGCCGTGGCGGCAGAAGATTGCGGGGATGCTGCTCCAACAGATCGACGCTCGACTGGGATACCTGGAAGCCGTGGGCCTGGACTATCTCACACTCGATCGCACGACGCGCACCTTGAGCGGTGGTGAAGCGCAACGAGTGGCGTTGACTTCCGCGCTCGGGTCGAGCCTCGTGAATATGCTCTATGTACTCGATGAGCCCTCTGTGGGATTACATCCACGTGACGTCGGACGGTTGATCGACGCGATCCGCGGACTGCAAAATCGCCACAATACGGTCGTCGTGGTGGAGCACGAGGAAGCGATGTTGCGAGCGGCGGATCATCTGATCGAAATCGGTCCCGCGGCGGGCGAACGAGGTGGCGAGGTGGTGTTCGCGGGGAGCCTGGCCGAGATGCTGACTTCCCAGGAGAGCCTGACCGGCGACTACCTCTCAGGCCGACTGGGCACTTCCGAGCCGAGCGAGCGGCGTCAGACGAACCGGGGTTGGCTGCGGCTACAGGGAGCCCGGGGGAACAATTTGAAGAACTTGACCGTCCAGTTTCCACTCGGCGTACTGTGTGTGGTCACGGGGGTCAGCGGGTCCGGCAAGAGCACGTTGGTCCAGGACACCCTGTACGGAGCTCTGTGCTGGCGCAAGCGCAAGAGCAGCCCCAAACCTTATCCGTTTGACGATGTGTTTGGCGACGGACAGATCGATGACGTCGTGCTGGTGGATCAGACTCCCATCGGTCGCTCGCCCCGCTCCAACCCCGTGACCTATATCAAGGCGTTTGATCAAATCCGCGAGGTGTTCGCGGCGACGATTGAAGCCCGCACCCACAATTATGGGGCGAGCCACTTCAGCTTCAACGTGGATGGCGGTCGGTGTACCGCCTGCCGCGGTGACGGCTACAAAGAGATCGACATGCAGTTTCTGGCCGACGTGTTCATGAAATGCGAACAGTGTGGCGGAACGAGGTATCGGCGGGAGATCCTCGACATTGTCTATCGCGGGCGCAACATTGCCGAAGTGCTCGAGATGACCGTGCGGGAAGCCTTCTCCTTCTTCCGCGGACAGACCAAGGCCCAAGCCAAACTGAAGCGACTGATGGACGTCGGGCTCGATTACCTGCGGCTCGGGCAACCCGCCAACACACTCTCGACCGGCGAGGCACAGCGTCTCAAGCTGGCCAGCTACATGTCCGCCTCCCGGCGCAATCGCACGCTCTTCATTCTCGATGAACCAACCACTGGCTTGCACTTCTCCGATGTTGTACGGCTGCTCGACTGTTTTGACACGCTGTTGAGCGTCGGGCATTCGCTGATCGTGGTCGAGCACAACCTGCAAATGATGAAAGCGGCGGACTATATTATTGACTTGGGACCTGGGGCGGCCGGCGCAGGAGGCGAAGTCGTGGTGGCCGGCACGCCGGAAGAGGTCGCACGCCATGAAAGCTCGGCAACCGGCCTGTTTCTCGCCCCCGAACTGGGATTACAATCGCGTCAAGGAGCATGACCGCCCAGACGGGCCAGACCCACATGAGGCTAACGTCGTACTTGGTACCATGCGCGCACCCTTGTGACGCCGACTGCTCGGTAGGGGAACGAATCGGGAATCCGCCATACGGAATGAGTAACTGCCTGCAAATCCAGTTCTGATTCCGCATGGCGCATTCCGCACTCCCTGGTAATCCTTCCGGCCGTCCAGGTCAGCAGCAGCAGACGCTTTGGTTGCGGGCCAGGGCCGCGTTACGAAGCGGGCAGCGATCTTTGTCACGCGAAGTGTCAAGAGCATCCAACATGTCCCAACTCAATCTCGAACAGCTGCTTGTGTTCTACGGCGAACTCAGCCCAGAGCAGGCGTATGTGTATGTCCGACTCGACGGTGGCGACAGCCTCAGTTCGGCGCGGTTGAAGGGCCAGATCGTGGGCCCCCGCAGTTCCCTCACGCGCACACTCCCCGCCACCGTCACGTTACAGGATCTGGGACCCGGACCCAGTAAGCTGGCGCGCGCCGTGATGCCCGATCCTTGTTTCTGGGCGCCAGGGGAACCGTACCTGTATGACGTGCACGTGCAATTGGTCGGCCGGACAAAAGTCCTTGCCGAGACGCGGCGGACGTTGGGCCTCCGCATGTGTGGAGTGCGAGATCATCAATTGCTGTGGGAAGCTCGTCGCTGGCACGTGTTCGGAGCAACGGAAAGTCGCGTGGAGGCCGCGTCTTGGCCGGCCTGGCGGCAGAGCGGACTGGCGAAGCTGCTGATCAGTCCGACGGACCTGCAGTGTGAGGAGGCATCCGAGGAAGGCGTCATGCTGATTGCCCACACCGATGCGGCCACCCCCGCCGGAGCCGAGCAGGAGGTTCGACGATTGAGTAGGCACGCGGCGGTGTCCATCATTGCTCTCCCCGCCGGAGGATTCCCGGCGGAACATGTCCGCGCCTTGGCACCCAATATGCTGTTTGCACAGTACTGTGATGACGGTGATCCGATCGTCCCGGCCGCATGGGCCGACCTGCTCATCTGTCGATGGAAGGACCCGCACGCCAGCCGACACGCGTGGACCGACAGCCGTCTGCCGGTATTGATCCAGCAGTCAGTCGATCCGCCCATTTCACTCGCCCAGGCACGCGACCACTGCCAGCGACTGGCCGACCGCCTTGGTCCCCTGGAAGGTCTGGCCGGTTGCCTCATCTAGCGGCGCAGCCATGACGAGCTGGAGAAGGACCTCGACCGCCCACGCCGCTACCAGCCGTACACTGGTAGTACCGGCGATCTCAGCTGCGAGGTGACTTCCCACTACCTGTCTTGCCGCAAAAACGGGGAGCCTCCCCTTTTTGTCCGAGGTAAGCTAAGCTGAAACGGCACGTGCGAGCCTCCAGGTTTCCAACTCAAAGTGCCCGTCTCCGGAGATCTCATGGCGGATTCATCACCATTGCCTGCCGAACTGGAGCGCTATGCGCGCCAGATACGCTATGCACCGATTGGGCAAGAGGGACAGCGAAAACTGCTCTCGGCACGCGTGCTTGTCTGTGGCTGTGGAGCACTGGGATCCGTACTCGCCAATACGCTGGCGCGTGCCGGTGTCGGCCACTTGCGGATCGTTGATCGCGACTTTCTGGAACTCAATAATCTACAGCGGCAGGTGCTGTTCGACGAGCGCGACGTCGCAGCTGGAATTCCGAAAGCAATTGCTGCCCAGCAGCGGCTGGAGCAAATCAACTCGTCGATCGAGGTGGAAGCGATGGTGGCGGACGTCGACCATCTGAATATCGGTCGGCTCGTGCAGGACGTCGACCTGATCCTGGATGGCACGGACAACTTTGAGATTCGATACCTCTTGAACGATGCCGCGATCTGCTACCAGATTCCCTGGATCTACGGCGGGTGCATTGGAGCTGTGGGGCAAACGATGACGATTCTGCCCGGCGAGACACCTTGCTTCCGCTGCGTTCATCCGGAACCGCCGCCGCCAGGAACCACCGAAACCTGCGACTCGGCCGGAATCCTCGGTCCGATCATCAACGTCATCGCGTCGATGCAAGCCTGTGAGGCCCTGAAAATCCTGACGGGACATCGAGACGCCATCAGTCGCACGCTGCTCGTGTGCGAATTGTGGGATAATCGCGTCAGACAGATCAAGCTCGATGCATTGCTCACTGCCGGCAACTGCCCAGTCTGCGCGCGACGCGAGTTCTCGTGGCTGCGTGGCGAGCGCGGAAGCCACACCGCCATACTCTGTGGACGCAATGCGGTTCAGCTGAGTCTGCCGCAGCGCGCGGCGGTGTCACTCGAAGCACTTGCCAATAAGTTGCAGGGGATCGGTGTCGTTACCCGCAACAAGTACTTGCTCCGCCTCCAGGTCAACGATTTTACGATCAGCGTCTTTCCAGACGGTCGGGCGATCATCACGGGAACCGAGAACATCTCCGAGGCCAAGACGCTTTACGCCCGGTATGTCGGGGCGTAGCACCAATGCGGGCTGCCGCCACCCCGAAAACGGTAGGAACCAGAGAATTGTTACTTACGTTACTTGTTATTGGTTTTTGGCTATTGGTAAATGGTGAAATGCTGAGTAGGGGCTGTGGTAGCACGTACCCTGCCACTCCATAACAAATGACAAATGACAAATGACACAAGTACCCAATAACAAACTCCCTGCACGGCCGCACACGCCGACAGTGACACGTCGATCGTCACGTCAGCGGACTGATCAGGCAGGGAGTGGAGGTCGCGGTGCCGCGTCGAAGCGGCACGCAGGCCTACTTGGTGGCGGTTGTATTGGAGGAGCCGCCGCCGGTGCCGGTGCCACCACCAGTGCCGCCGCCGGAACCTTTCGGCTTGGTGTCGTTACAGCCAGCCAAAGGCAGGATCACGACCGCAACGAGCACGCAGACCATCAGCATTCTTCGCAAAAACATGAAAACCTCCTCTAACAAGTTATGGGGACAGGAGTTGCGAGTTTAACCCATTCGGTCCCACCCGACAAGGGCCCCGGGCCGCCAAGGGGCCCACATCGACGCTGCGCCACGGGGATTGAGACAAGTATTCGAATTGGTCGGCGTGAAGTCGGCGAGTCGTTTGACCTGTCCTATCGCGCGATGTTACACCGAGGGGGCGCGCAGCAGGTCAGGATCGTCGAGGCCTTCGAACGATATACACGGGACCCGATTGGCCAATGCGCGGCTGCGGCGTAAACGGTGACTCCCGACCCTTTGGTCCCTTGTCCACTCGCCCGGCATGCAGGAGACGACCGGGCACGCTTGTATGACATTAGTGTGTCATCAGAACGTGAGCCCTCCACTCGCCATCCTACTCAGGGCGTGTGCGCCGTATGACGCGTAATTGCCGCGACGCAGCAGAGCACAGGAACGCTACGTCGATAGACCGTATGGGGCATTGGCAATCTACGATGCCACTTGGTCGAACATGCACAGTGACTCCAGCTACGCCGCGGAGTATACTGATACTGGTAGGCGGTGGGATCGCGAGAGCGGGTTGTACTACTACCGGCACCGCATGTTGCACAGCCAGTTGGGGAGGTTCGTTAGTAGGGACCCGATCGGGTATCGAGGGGGAGATGTCAACCTTCAGCGCTATGTGCACGGGGTTCCTTCTCGCTCAACAGACCCCTTTGGAACTTGCATTTGCTGCTGCTGTCCCGACACTCTTAAATTCACAGCGATAACGGTTCTGAACAGTCCAACTGCACCAGGATATGGAGATTTGTTGCCACCGGATTCTCGCCTCGGACTGCAGTTCAGAGTTATTGCATCTCTCAAGAGAACTTTCACGCGAATCGAGGGAAACGCCGAATGCACTATCAAATGGTATGAGTGCTCGGACCAGGGGGGAGATCAAGGTCAGCGGCCTGGACAGTGGTGGACACCTCCCGACGTACACGGCACGCCGCCAGAAGCAGCGATATCGAACTGGTGCGATCCTTACACGGGCCCATGTCCGGGAAGCTATGAACGCTACTGGCAGGATGCGCCAAGCATTTTCAACAGCAGAAATAGTCGAACGAACATCAAGTTTGCCGTTCGTGTGGGGTCAGATACAAACTGCCTGTGTCGTCCGAAGGAAGTGACACTGTACTTTCGGCTCAATGTCCGTGTCGTTCAGGACAATCAACTGGATTGGAGGCAAGTTGTTTTTGATCCGACGCCGCCGCATTTGATCGAAGGGATTAACGAAGGGGAGCCCCGTGAGTGCAATGAATCCAACATTCCTTGGGAAGCGAGTAACCGCTGATGACCACGTTCGTCACTGTTAGCGCAGCGATTTGCGTTTTGCCGCATCTCTTCCTCAAACTGATAGGCGTGCATGGACCTTGGGCCATTGACTCCTCCTGGGGCTTCATTGGGGGCTGGTTCACAAGGATGACGTGTGCTCTAGCCTGCGCGGCCTCCATTTGTCCCACGAGTCGGGGGCAGGTGCAGAGCCGCTCGAGGCGCTCACGCAGGCTCAAGCGTTAATTGATGCGTCCTTCCCTGCAGATGCCCGAGATTGGCTTTGTACACAACTCGCTCGAGCACAAGCTCGCAATCACGATGGCGTTCAGGCGATCGACAGTGCGTTTTCACGTACGCGACCGTTAGACGATTGGAGAACACTCGAATACGTTGTCTGGAAGTTCGCGAAATCGCATAAAGCAAATCCTCGGGCCACACACGCATTTGTGACGGGGATGTGCCAACGCATTGAGGGCGTTCCGTCTGCGCGGTGTGTCGGAGTCGACAGACAGGCAGTCTGCATGCGTCTGTGGCTTGCAGCCGGAGATCCGCAATCGGCTCAGGCCTGCCCAACCGACACGTGCGGCAAGGAGATGGCGAGGGCGGTATCGTTGGCCATTGCCGGCGATGTGACGACTGCTGGCGATCTGATCATTGCTGGTTCTGGGCCACCGTCGGAACTGGCTTCGTCATCGACGATTCTACTGCAAACAGGACGGGCCTTGGTAGCAGCGGGCCATGCCGACATCCTGGACCCTCTCTACTCGGTAACATTGTCGACGAATCGGGACGCGGGCTTGGCTTGGTTAGTTTTCGACCTGTTGCGCGACGACCGGGAGACAGATGCTCGCAGAGTCCTTCAGGCGACGCACTTGGGCGAGAGAATCCCACTGCTGGATGAAATTGTAAAAGACGTCTTCGACTCCAATTGCGACGAACGTTTTCACACAACGGACGACGTACGGTACCTCCAGACACTCGGTAGCCTGCCATCCTATGAATGGGCATGGACATCCATTTCCCTTGCCCGGACGTCGCTCTCGCGTGGAGCGTCTGCGGAAGCGAACCACCTCATGGCCGACGCGGAAAGGATCGGGAGGATTCTTAAGGAACGGGAAGTCCGGCGGCGTCAACCGTCTGGCCGACGCGATGTTGAATACTATGTCTTTCCGCTGATTGTCGCAACCGCTTGCGTGCGTGCGCAAGCCGGAGATGTCGAGGACGCCCTTCGTTTGCTCATCGAGAAAACGAGTGACACATCCCATCCCAGCCATCTTGGAGACCTTTTCGCTGTGGGTTCGTTCTTTCCAGGAACGGTCAAGGATGAACTCTGTAAGCAGAGAGCATTCGCGTCGCTTGCGCGCTGCGAGCAGGCGGCAATGTTACTCGGCACTACGTGTTCACGTCCCTCCCTGATGAGACTGCGATGGGTGCTGTCTGGGGCTGGATGGGAGCAGGTGGAGGCTACTAGGGGTAGGCGACTTCCGCTCGATGAGGCCGCAGGCACGCATGTCCGACCGTCGGCACTCACCCTGCTTCGAACGCAGGCAACTGCCGATTTGGTGCCGCTGTTAAACGACCTACTTATGACGGACCACGACCCATCCGCAACGTGCATCTTGCTGGGGCGCCACGAGTTGATTTCCAAATGCGATCACGTTTTAGTGCGGACCGGCATATCCTCGCTCGACCCACGCATTGCTTTGCGATGTAGCAATCGCATATTGGATGCGAACACAACGCCGACACTGGCTGCTGCGCGTGCGACGCTAGAAGTCGCACGAGGGTGTGACGCCAACCTGCGTTACTGCGCGATGCGGATTCTATGGAGCCATCGGGATGTCGTGCCACCAGAGGAAGTTAATTATAGCATTGATGACGTTGGCGAGGACAATGATAACGCCATGCTTGGGCAGTTGTTGTTATTCGATGGCACACCACACTACTTCGCGCCAGATGACATTGGAGCGTGGATGGACACGTCGCAGAACTCATCTTTGGTGGGAGATGTGGCTGAATTCTTCGCGTCTCGGGCAGTCGAAAGCAAGTCATATGACGACATCATCAAGCGGATTCTGAATGGGCGAAGCCAATTTGGTGCGCTGGTATGTGCCAGGCAGATCCAAGGACTGGCTCGGTTTCGCAACCAAATCGACGATTTCGCAGATCGTGTTCGCGAGGCCCCCCAGAGCGAACAGCTGCTGTTTGGCATGCAAGCACTATTGCGACAACTCGCCCACCATTCAGGGATCAACGCTGAATCGGCATCCAACGAAGCAGGGAAGCAGTGAGCGGCGTCGGGGGCGGGGCACGCCCGAGGCGGCGGGCACTCATCTATATAGGGTATTGAACGCGACGAACCGCTAGTGGTGCTCGCGTGTCAGAGGGGCACCGAGGCCACTGTGACAGGTAGATGTCTGTCAAGAAGATGCAGTGCGCCATGCAGGTGAGCATGCTTCTGGCCTCCTTGCCAAGAAGATAGGTGACTAACCAAGAACGGTAGGCGACAGAGGTGCGTCACAAGAAGGCGGAGATGGGCAGGTGCATTGGCAGCGGCCCGGACTCCACCGTCATCCCATACTCGGCGGCATCCGTATCAGCTCGGCCACCGTCGGGCGCGGCGTCTGATAGGTCTCGACCATTCGGCCGCCGCAAGCACGGCACTTGCGCGGCGTACGCTGCTCGGCCTCCAGTCGCAGCAGATCCAGGTCCAGCGGCTCCCGCGAATTGCTGTCGATGGAGGACCGCAACGCTTTGCCGGCTGGCTCTAACGGCTTGACGCCCAACAGAGGACGGATCTGCCTCAGACTCTTGGGATGCGCCCGAATTCCCAGGTAACTGGAGCGGCGGATGGGCCATATCGGCCAGGCCAGGTCAATCGGCAAAGGCAGCGTGGCGCCATCAGGCGTGACTATCAAATAGTGCGAATGGTTTGTTACAATAGAACTCGGTTCGCGGGAACACGCCGTCTGGCTGGTTGCGAGGAGGTAAATATGACGTTGGAACAATTAGAGAAAAGGGTGATTGATCTGGAAAAGCAAGTCGCCGAACTTCGAGGCCGGCTGGAGCCAGTGGCGACTGGGCAGAATGTGGAGGCAACTTTTGGATCAATCGAGGACGATGCAGAATTTGAGGAAATTGTCCGTCTCGGACGCGAGTACCGACGGCAGGCCAACGGCGAGGACAGGTAATGCTTGTCCTTGATACCGATCATGTCGTCGAGTACCAAAAAGGCACTTCTGCAGAGGCCGTTCGCTTGAAAGAACGCCTCGATGGAGCAACTGAACCGTATGCGACGACAATTCTAACGGTGGAAGAAATCATACGCGGTTGGATGGCGGCCGTTCGGCGGACGAACGATCCGCACCAACAAATCAATGCTTATACGAAGTTGCGGCAGCTTTTCCGTTTCTTTGCGGTCTGGAACCTGCTTGATTGGGATGAAGCTGCGGCAGATGAGTTTCAACGGTTGCGGCTGATGAAAACGCAAGTGGGGACTATGGATCTGAAGATTGCCAGTGTTGTTCTGGCCGGAAGAGGGAGGCTCCTCAGTAGGAACAGTAGTGATTTTGAACGCGTTCCCGGTTTGGTAGTGGAGAATTGGTTGTCTTAACGTTGCTCGGCCTCCAGCCGCAAGAGATCCAGATCCAGCGGCTCCTCTGGTACGCTGTCACGCGAAATCCGCAATCCCTCCACAAGCAGTCCGGGCCGTTGGACACCCACCGGACGGATTTGCGCAAGTTACGGAGTGCCAACCCAATTGCCCAGGAAGCCAAATCGCAGCCCGGCGGGATATTCTTTCCAATTCGGGCTCGTGCCACTATAATCGAGCCCAGGTAGCTGAACCAAACCTGGAGACGCGAAAGTGGGTATCACAGTCACGCTAAGTAGTGAAGAACTCGCACAGATCAAGCAGATTACACAACTCGACTCCGACTCGGAGGCGGTAAGCTGCGCGGCACGCGAGTTCCTGCGACTGTGTCAACTTCGCCAGCTCAAATCGATCTCGGGCCACGTTGAGTATGAGGACAATTGGCGATCTTTAGAATCTCTGGAACTCGGCAACACCGGTTTTCCGGATTGAGGGGCCTGCCCCATGGACGATTGGGTGTTTGCTGACACTTGCGTCTGGGCTTCGTTCTTCACCAAGCCGAGTTCGCCAGAGAAACTCGCAGTCGATCGATTACTTGATGCCGACCGAATCGTACTGACAGGGCCGATCGTTGCCGAGGTGTTGCTCGGTTTTCGGCGTAAGGATCAAGCTGATTGGGTTGCATCGCGACTCAAGCTGGCTCATTACGTGGAAACGACATGGAACGATTGGCGAGCTGCCGCTGATTGCGGGCGTGAATTGGCTTCGCTGGGACATCGATTGCCGCTGTCAGACCTAGTGATTGCTGTAGTTGCCGAACGGCTGAATGCTCTTGTCTACACGACGGATCCGCACTTCGACCTCCTACCGGATCTGAAACGGTTCCACCCGTAAACGAACTTACGCCGGTTGTGTTTTCGGCATGGTGTTATTCAATCGCCGCTGCGTCAGTGGTTATGCCAGCTGGCCTTGACCTCTTAAGAGTTGAGCCCCGATTTCATCGAAGGGCGGACCACTGGCACGGGGATTGCTATGGGGGACTAAAGGAGCGTTTTACTATTACCGCGGACGTTGTTAGCTTTCCGCATGGGTAAGGCGAACTAACATCGCTGCGATAACGGCGCTCCGAGAAGCGTCGAAGAGGACGGTGCGCAGCGGTTGAGAGAGCATCAGGAGGGCCGTTTTTGCGTGGCGCGCGGACGCTCAGCGCCAGTGAGTGTGGGAAGGCCTCTTTTCGGGTGGCTTGGCGTGTCATGGCCTTTGGGTTCGTCACATGAAGGGCAGCGTTGGTTGCCGTAGCTGGTCGAGCGACATCTGCATGATCTGGTGGACCGAGGGGCGGGGAAATTTCTGGACCGAAACGATCACCCCTACTTCGCAGCAGGGACAGAGCCGCTCGGGCCGCTCGTCTTTCGCTGGGCTGCTCGCCGCCTTTCACCTCCTCAGCGTCCTCCTCTGTCGCATTTAAGTCGAAGAGCATCGCCAGCCTCTGGAGGCTTTCGACCCGTTTACCCGGCGAGAGATAGCCATCGTTGCGCACATGCCGTTTTCCGCGCGGCAAGACGTGCTGTAAAAAGGAATCGATGAACTCGATGGCGGGAAGTCGGGCGGTCTTCTTCTTGCCGCCATCCCGCTTGTCGTGGTATCAATCGGACACCCGCAGTTATCGCATAAGGGAATGTCAAGTCCGTGAACAACTCAGTCCTGGCTTTCTTCCCGGTGCCATATGTGCAAGCGGCGGGATGACGTATCACTGCCGTGTCTTCTGGTGTGAGGACCGCATGCATGTCGTAGAAGTCCTTCATGCGACTGTTCAGGGCACCGAGCACGACCATGGCGTTAAGTTTCTCGGCAACGACTGTCGCTGGATGGTAGGCACGCAGACGAGGCATTGGAAACTCCAGGATCGCAGGGTAATCGGCCTTTTCCGGCGCAGGCACCAGAGCATCGCCAGAGCCTACGTCGATCTGGATAGCCAGACGCGCCCGCCCGAGAAATCCCCGCAGACGCACACGAATTCCGTGATACTCCTGATCATCTCGAATGTCGTCTGTCTGAATCGAAGAGGCTTCGAACAGCAGGCCGTCATCAGTCACCGTCGTGTTGCAAACCTCGCCGAAGATTGCCCGGAGTCGTTCGTGCGTAAGATCTCCAAACCCCAGGAGATCGACATCGCGGGTGGGGCGGCCAGGAACGTTCCGCCACAGGGCGAACAACATCGCACCTTTCAACACAAAGCTGTCGCTATACCCGGCCGCATGTAATCGGTACAACAGACGCTCCAGACCGTAACGCATCAGCAGATGATTGAACTGCTCGCCCGTTTGATCTCGGACGTTGAGCAAGCGCTGGTGTGTCGGACTTGACAACGCTGTCGGAACTCAACGGACCATCTCCAGATAGGGCCGCATGATACGGGCCATGCGGCAGTGTTTCGCATAACGCCAGATTTCGTCGCGTGTCGCCTTCTTTTGGTCAAGAGCGTCGAGCAGTGCCTCGCGGGCCACGTCAAGACCGATCCGGTTGCGGAACTTGAAGCAATCCACGACCGTCTTCGCGGGCGAATAGACACGGATTGTGACTCCGTCGGTCTCGTGCTTCTCGATCCCTTCGGAAAAAGCTGGGCCGCTGAATTTCACGACACGTAGCGGAAGCTTGGCGGAGGTCGGTACGTACTTGCCCCGCTCGATGGCCACCCACGCCTCCCGCGGCATCTGCGTGGTAATCCCGTGAAATTGCAGCGCGGAAACGAGACAGATCACACCGTGTGGAACGGCGACGGCGATCTCGAGAAACGTTTCGTGTTCCGGGATATGCTCGGTGAGAACATAGGCCCCACGGGCGACGCGGCGAAGGACTCCCTTCTTGGCCAGGTAGGCGAGCAGCGTGCGGCTGGCCCCGATTTTCTCCAGGTCGTCGGTGCGAACCACCCCGCGGCGTTCAGCAAAGGCGATGATCTCATCCGTCAGCATGCCAGGCCTCCAGATTAACGTATTGTATCCATATCATAGCATGTGGACTGGATTTGTCAATGCCATTGCGTTGCCATTGAGGCCCAGGCCGACATCAGCCAACCCAGTGGACTGCCGCGCACTGCTATCGTGTTGATGGCCACCAGAAAGACGGGATCGAGCCGAAAGGCTAGTTGCCAGATAGTGTACCCGGCCATCCCACCGGTTTCGGCCTTCCCACCCCGCTTTCCGCACGGTGAACGGGATCACAAGTAGTCTTCTCGTTTTTCGCGACAAATGTTGCTTCCTGGCAAGAACTCCAGCTTCCGGCTCAACTCCACGCAAAAGACAGCCGATCGATTGAACTTGGGACACCACCTCATCTTCATGCGCCCATGGATTCTGCGAAGCACATCACGACCGACGATTCTCGCCGCCCGCCCACACATCGCCATGCGCCGTCGGGGCACCACGCGCCCGCGAACGGCACGACAGGCTCCACTGCGCCGGCCCGACTCTGCCTAGGCCCTTGGGAATTGGTGCAGCTGCTAGGTGAAGGCGAGTGGGCCAGGGTCTATGCGGGACGACCAGCGGGGTGTCCGGACCACTGGCCGTCGGACTACGCGATCAAAGTCGCCAAGAGCGAAGGGGAACGAGGACGGCAGGCGCAGCGGCTCTTAGTGCGGGAAGCGACGATTTTGCAGACGGTTGCCCATCCGCATCTCGTGGCGGTACTGTCGGCCCATCTCGATACGGCAACTCCCCTGATGGTGATGCCGCTCATGCGCGGCGCCACGTTGGATGTAGTACTGTCGCAGGCGGGTCGCTTTCCCACTCCGCATGCCTTGTGGATCGTCAGGCAGATCGGCGAGGCCCTGGCAGTGCTGCACGCTGCCCGGTGGATGCACGCCGACATCAAACCCGGCAATATTCACGTCTCCCCCGCCGGTCACGCGACGTTGATCGATTTGGGTTTTGCCCTGAAACTCGACAGCCCGGAATGCCGTGCCGGCAGCGCGCTGCGAGGAACCCCGGCCTACACCTCTCCCGAGATGATCAGCGCAGCGGTCGCGGTCGATGGGCGCAGTGACGTCTATGGTCTCGGTGCGACACTCTACGAACTGCTCACCGGCCAGCCCCCCTTCACCGACGCGGACCCCGGCCGATTAATGCTCGCTCACCTGCAACGTCCCGCCCCCAATCCGCGGCACACGCTGCCGGGACTGCACCACGGAGTGTGGCAACTGTTGCAGGATATGCTCGCCAAAGAACCGCTCCGCCGACCCGATTGCCAGGAACTGGTAGACCGGCTTGTGGACCTGGAGATTGCGACGCTCGAGGAACGCGCGGCGTGAAATGAGTTGGTCATTGGTCATTGGTCATTGGTCATTGGTCATTGGTCATTGTCGGTCATTGCACGTCATTGGTCGTGTAATACGTAATGGTTATCTGATTTCTGTGCTTGTCAACTTGTCAATCGACAATTGGGGCTGGCATCGTGCCGGTCCGGCCGCGATTTGGCACGTGGAAAGCAATGGCAAACACAAAGAGAGAGTAAGAGTAAGAGTAAGAGTAAGAGTAAGAGTAAGAGTAAGAACACCAATGACCAATGACAAGTGACTAATGACTAATGACCAATGACCAATGACAAGTGACGGGCTCACTCCCACACCGCCGACAATTTCTCCACGATCAAAGTCCCAATATTCAGCGCGGAAGTGGCAGCGGGCGAGGGGGCGTTCGCGACGTTGATCAGCGGTCCGTGCTGTTGAATCAGAAAATCGTCGACCATGCTTCCGTCGGGAGCCACGGCCTGAGCGCGCACGCCGGCCCGACCGACCACCAGATCGTCACGATCAATCTCTGGCACTAATCGCTGCAGTGCTCGGACAAATGCCGCTTTGCTGAGACTGCGATACATCTCGCCGAGCCCCACGCGCCAGTAGCGGGCCGCCAACTTCAAAAAACCGGTGTAGGTCAAGGCTTCCCACGAATCTCGTACGCTCACATTCGTCTTGCGATAACCTTCCCGCGCGAAAGCGAACACGGCGTTGGGGCCGCATTCCACACCACCCTGAATCATGCGTGTGAAGTGGACACCCAGAAACGGAAACTTCGGATCGGGAACGGGGTAGATCAGGTTCTTGCACAAGGACTGTGCGGCCGGCTTCAATTCGTAATACTCCCCACGAAATGGAACAATCCGCACGGCCGGCTTTTCACCGCTCATCGCGGTCACACGATCACTGAGTAATCCGGCGCAATTGATCACGGCACGGGCTCGGAAAGAACCGGCCGTTGTTTCCAGCACGAATTCGTGGCCATCGCGTCGAATCCGATCGACACGCGTCTCCGTGCGCACTTGCCCTCCGGAGCGCTGTATCAATTTGGCAAGCCGCTGGCAGACCTGTACGAAATCGACAATACCCGTTTCCGGCACGTGAATCGCCGCGACTCCGGCGGCATGCGGTTCCAACTCCTGCAGCCGCTGCTGCGTAATCCGCTCGCATTGCACTCCGTTGGCCACGCCACGCTCATAGATCCGCTCGAGTGCCGGCAGCTCCGCCGCATCGACCGCCACAATCACCTTGCCACACATGTCATAGGGAATTTCCTGCTCGCGGCAAAAGGCCTCCATCGCCAATTTCCCCGCGCGGCAGTTGGTCGCCTTGAGCGAACCGGGGGTATAGTAGATCCCCGAATGCAGCACGCCGGAATTCCGGCCACTCTGATGCTGCCCGACTCCGTCTTCTTTCTCAAACACCTGGACCGTGCGGCCGGCCAGACACCGCGAAACCTGGTAAGCCGCGGCCAAGCCGAGGATCCCGCCGCCAATCATCCCAACGTCCGAAGTTTCCATCGTATCTGCTCCGCACGGCCAGCTACCGTTGTGTCACGTTTAAGATCCAGCGTAGCAATTCTCCCCGAGCTGTGGGAGACCCGCAGCCGGGCCGAGCCACAGCGGCCGTCGACGGGTCGGTCCCACCCAACCCAACAAATGACCTCGATCATCGGACGGCGTGTTAGTCGATAAGCATCGCGCACGCCAAACAACGGGAATGAACTGGCTGGGTCAACGGAATGAATTTCGTTCGACGTACGGGAACTGGGGAGCGGAGGGTGCTGCATAAACGGAATGAATTTCGTTCTACGTCGGGAAGTGGGGAGCGATGGGTGCTGCATAAACGGAATGAATTCCGTTCTACGGTGGGTTGAGCGATTTGTGGGTGGCTGATTGCGATCGCTCCGAGAGCATTGGATACTGAGCGGAACTGGCATACCGTGCCGAAAGGAATCTCTCCGTGAATATTGCCATGCTCGCTCTCCTGTCATTACTCCCCATCATCGCCGTCGCGTTGTTTCTGGTTGTCCTCCGTTGGCCGGCCTCGCGGGCGATGCCCGTTTCCTATTTGGTGGCCGCTGCGCTGGCGCTCTTTGTGTGGCAGGTTCCCGCCCTGCAGGTGGCAGCGGCTTCGATGAAAGGACTCGTCATCGCGGCCGAGTTGTTGTACATCGTGTTTGGCGCCATCTTGCTGCTGAACACGCTGGAAGAGAGTGGCGGGATGTCGACGATCCGCCGCACGTTTTGCGGTGTGAGTCCTGACCGGCGTGTACAAGTCATCATCATCGCCTGGTTGTTCGGCTCGTTCATGGAAGGCGCAGCGGGCTTTGGGACACCAGCGGCCGTTGCCGTGCCGCTGTTGGTGGGCATCGGCTTTCCACCTATGGCAGCCGTGGTGGCTGGCATGATCATCCAAAGCACTCCCGTCTCGTTCGGCGCTGCCGGCACGCCGATCCTGGTGGGGGTCAGCGGAGGCCTGGCCGGCAACTCGGCTGTCGAACAACTCGCCCTGGCACAAGGATTCGTCACGGCCCAGGGGCACCTCGACTGGTTTGCCTTCCTCTCTTCGATCGGCCTGAAGGTGGCGCTGTTGCATGCCATCGCTGGCACACTGATCCCGCTGTTTGTTGTCAGCATCATGACGCGGTTCTTCGGCCCGCGGCGCTGCTTCGCCGACGCCCTGGCGATCTGGCCCTTCGCCCTGTTCGCCGCGGGAGCGATGACCGTCCCCTATCTGCTCTCCGCGGCTCTGCTCGGACCGGAGTTTCCATCCCTGCTGGGCGGTCTGATTGGACTGGCCCTCGTCATGACCGCGGCGCGGCATCAACTTCCTCACTCCCGCACCGCGGGACCTGTGGGATTTTGCCGACCGTGATGCGTGGGATCCATCTTTGGCTCGGGACGCTCCCTGCTCCGCCAAAGGCGGATCCGCCGAGGCTCGTACCAGCGTGGTTGGCCTGGACTCCGTACGTGCTGGTCGGTCTGTTGCTGGTCCTCACGCGACTCAAAACACTTCCCCTGTCGGCCTGGCTCAGTTCCTTTGCGATCCCGGTCGAAGGAATTCTCCAAACGAACATCGGCCACTCTGTCAAGTGGCTCTATCTGCCGGGCACGGTGTTCCTCCTGGTATCTCTTCTGACCTGGCCCCTGCACCGGATGTCGTGCCACGCCTATGGCCGAGCCTGGCGGCGGTCCGGTAAGACACTGGTGGCGGCCTCCGTGGCACTGGTCTTCACGGTTCCCATGGTCCAGGTGTTCCTGAACAGCGGCGGAGGCGCCGCGCAGTTCCCCGACATGCCCATCGCGCTCGCGCCGGGCGTGGAAGCCGCTTCGCGCGGGGCGTGGCCGCTGTTGGCACCGTTGATCGGCGGGATCGGCGCGGCGGTCGCCGGCAGCAATACGATCAGTAACATGATGTTGTCGCTGTTCCAGTTCAACGTGGGAGAAAAGATCGGCGTCGATCCCACGTGGATCGTCGCTCTGCAAGCCGTCGGCGGCGCCGCGGGCAACATGATCTGCGTGCACAACGTCGTCGCGGCGTCCGCCGTCGTTGGCTTGCTGGGACGCGAGGGAGTGGTGATCCGCAAGACACTGATGCCTTTCGCCTATTACGTGCTCCTGACCGGTTCACTCGGCTACGCCATTGTCTGGTTCCCACAAGTTGGCCTGCTCAACGCCGGGACAGCCATCGTCTTCGCCATGCTTCTCGGCGCCGTCAGTTGCCTCGCCTGGCGGCACTCGCGACGGCCGCGAGTATAACGCGTAGACAGTAGGGTGTGCCAAGGTCGCCACAAGGCACGCTACCTCGTCCAAAAACGTAACGGCGACCGCCGGCACACCAGAATCCGGCTGGCATCGCTTGGCAGACCGTCGACAGACTTTTCAGCACCGTTTCCAAACACGGCACGTAACTGCAAGCTATATGCTTGAGGCAGAACCCCTCAACGCTTTGACAGGAGTCATTTCATGACGATTAAGACGAATGTCGCGATTATGCTGGTCGTGCTCACAAGTGTCTGGCTGACATCCGCCAGTGACGTCCTTGGTCAACCACGAGGACGACGCGCTGCCCACGTGCGATCTTCTCGAGCGACATACAACAGTTCTCGCCGGGCGGCCGTCACTGCGCAGCCCCTCTATCGGTCCGCATTTCCGCCGACGTACGACTACTATCCCAAGTACACGGGCGCCTTCCATGCGCGGTATTTCGACGAACTCCCCTCGATCTACGGCCCGCGTCCCATGCGGGGAACGGCCTGGTAACCGCGGCGCTGTCCCGCGCCCACACATCCATGCCTGTTGATTTGTACTTCGCGTAGGCCGGCGGCCCACTGCCACCTGCCACCCGCGTCGATGGCGGCAAGACGACGACCGTCAACCGCGTCCACCACTGCCAGTAGGCCCCACCACCGTTAGTGAGCCAAGGTGTCCCGTTTTCCTCGACCAAAGCACGGTTGCCTTTGTGCGTCGTTCTCTCCACAATGCCAGGAATCTGCGTGGAGCCATGTTGGCCGAGCCAATTCGGATGGATGGCGGACGTGTTTCGCTCGAGAGCGATCGGAGTGGCAGGGAGAGGAGAAACGGGAATGGGCGTGGACCTGAAAACAACTTACTTGGGGCTTCCGCTGCGCAATCCGGTGGTGGTTGCCGCTTGCCCGCTGACGGGATCGATTGAGTCGCTCCAACAGCTGGAGCGGAGCGGTGCGGCCGCAGCCGTGTTGCCCTCCTTGTTCGCCGAACAGATCGAACATGACGAGCAGCAAGTGGCGGGGCTTTACGAGCAGCCGTCCGAGTCGTTTGCGGAGACGACGAGTTATTTCCCTCAGATGTCTGACTGGCACACAGGACCCGAGCCGTATTTGAAACACATCCGCCTGTGCAAGGAGACGTTATCGATTCCGATCATCGCCAGCCTCAATGGATCGAATGCCGGCACGTGGACTCGTTATGCCAAGATGATCGAGGATGCCGGCGCCGATGCGTTGGAGCTGAATATCTACTTCGTGCCGACTGATTCTGTGGAAACGTCCGAAGTCATTGAAGCACGCTATGCCCGACTTGTGGCGGCGGTGCGTCAGGCGATCACGATTGGGTTGCGGTCAAGATTGGCCCGTATTTCAGCAGTCTGCCACACCTGGCCCGTCGACTCTGTGACAGCGGAGCTCAGGGGCTGGTGCTGTTCAATCGGTACCTCGATCCCGACATCGACACGGAGGCTTTGCAGATTTCTCCCAGTCTGGTGTTGAGCGATCGGCACGAACTGCGTTTGTCGCTGCGCTGGATCGCGACTCTTCGTGATCTGATTGGATATCTCATTGGCGGCGACCAGCGGGATCCATTTCTCCGAGGACGTTGTGAAGGCGATGTTGGCGGGAGCCGACGTCGCCATGTTGGCGGCCGCCTTGCTGCGATACGGGCCGACCTGGCTCGAATCGCTACTGGCCGAGTTCACCCATTGGCTGGAGAGCAAAGAGTACGCCAGCGTCGAGCAACTGAAGGGCAGTATGAGTCTGCAGAACTACAGTGACTCAAGTGCGTACCATCGCGGCAACTACATGAAGGCGGTGACGTCTTACACCAGCCACTTGATTTAGAACTTTTGGCCGCTCATCACCGGCTGTCACGGACATCGCAGTGCGTTACACTGAGAGAGTCTCCACTTCGCACCACGGAGAGCTCTTCCATGCACAATCGAATGCTCTGGCATGACACACGATCCTCACAACCGTCTCGCCAAATTGTCCGCCAGTCGTTGTACGCCGTACTTCTGATCGTCGCCTGCGCGACAGTTCGACCGGCGGGGGCTCAGTCACCAGCCCCAAGCGGCGCGGACGCTCCCGCATTTCTGGAGTCGGTCTATTGCGCGGTGTGTCACGCAAATTCGTCGCGAGCGGTGGCGATGCGCGACGCCCAAGACCGGGGCGTCGCTCCTTACGATCTGTGGCGGGGAACCGCCATGGCCAATGCGGCGCGTGACCCGTTCTGGCGAGCTGTGTTGTCCGCCGAAGTGGCTGCAACGCCTTCTCGCAAGGAACTGATTGAGGAGAAATGTACTCGCTGCCACGCTCCCATGGCGGGTCGACCACCGCTCAGTCCTCCAGGGCAGGTGCTGGCATACCTGGCGGCCGAGGACGCCCGATCCTGGCTCGGCATGGACGGTGTATCGTGCACCGTGTGCCATCAGATCCGCGACGTCGACCTGGGAACGGAAGCGTCGTTCACCGGGCACTTTCGGATCGAACAGAAAGGCCCCATCTACGGACCGCACGCCGACCCATTTCCGATGCCGATGCTGCACCACACCGGATACACTCCAACGCTAAGCAAGCATGTGCTCCGTTCCGCGCTCTGTGCGACCTGCCACACGCTGGACACCGACGCCCTGCGGCCAGACGGCTCGGCTACGGGCGAGCGACTGCACGAGCAAAGTCCGTACCGCGAATGGCGAAACTCGGTCTACAACGACGAGCGCTCCGAGTTGAGTTCGGAAGCCCGAAGCTGTCAGGCCTGTCACCTGCCCACGACCGATGTGGACGGCAACTTGATCGCTGCTCGCATCGCCCACAATCCGGGCGGACGTGACTTTCCTTTTCTCCGCAACCGTTCACCCTTCGGACGCCACACACTCTACGGAGGAAATACTTTCCTGACCAACTTGCTCCGCGCCAACCACGCCGCACTCGACGTGCAAGCACCCGAATCGATGCTCTCCGATCGCTTGCGCACCGCCAGAACTTTCCTTCAAACGGACGCCGCACGACTGACGATCGGCACCGTCAGCCGCACGCCGACAACGCTGCAAATACCAGTGGTTGTGGAAAATCTCGCAGGTCATAAGCTCCCCACCGCGTACCCCAGTCGCCGCGTCTGGCTGCGCGTGCAAGTGCATACTGCCGATGGTCAGTTGGTTTTTGCGTCAGGCCAGTTTGACGAGCAAGGCCGCCTGGTCGATCAACTGGGACACCGGTTGTCAGCCGAGTCGGCCGGTGGACCGATCACATCTCACTACCAGAAGATCCGTTCCAGCAATGAAGTACAGATCTACCAGTCGGTGATGGCCGATACGGACGGCCAAATCACTTTCACGCTGCTGCGCGGTGCCTCCTACGCAAAAGACAATCGATTGCTGCCGCGTGGTTGGCAGCCGACGCACGCCGACGGTCCGGCAACAGCACCGATCGGCACGCAAGGAGACGACGATTTCGTGGGGGGACGCGATGCCGTCGTGTATGAGGTCCCCTTGGCTGGCCACGGCCCCTTCACCATCCAAGCTTGGCTGCACTACCAGGCCTTGAGCCCGCGTCTGGCAGATGAACTGCTCCAGTTCGACACTCCCGAAGTGCGCGCGTTCGACAAGTTATATCGCAGCACCGATCATCCACCCGAGACCCTGGCCACGGCCCAAAAGAGCGTACCTTCTACGTAGCACGGACTTCAGTCCGTTTGCCGCAGCAGCGTCCAAGGCGATCCCTCATCATCGACGGCCAGGGCGGACACATTGGGCCGCTGGTCGCCGTGGGCTTTGTGTCTTACATTAACGCGTAACTTGAATGCTCGACACACAACGGCACGATCCGGCGCCGCGTCGGGTGTTATTTTGAGCCGATTATCTCCACTGCCGATGCCTGGAACGCGAACACAACGGAGGATCGCCCGTCATGTCCGGCTTCAACGATAAAGACGAGTTCTTGGAAGTCCCCTTGCAGGGCGCGGCGTTGATCCAAAACCCGATTTACAACAAAGATGCCGCGTTTTCATTGGAAGAGCGACAGCGGCTGGGATTACAGGGTTTGTTACCGCCCCGCGAAATGACGATTGACGAGCAGATGGCGTTGGAGCTGGAGCACCTGCGTGCAAAACACGACGACTTGGAGAAGTACATTGGCCTGGCCGCCCTGGAAGACCGCAACCAGACGCTCTTTTATCGTCTGCTGGTGGAGAATTTAAGCGAGCTGCTGCCGATTGTTTACACCCCAACGGTAGGGCGAGCCTGCCAGGAATTCAGCCACATTTTCCGCCGGCCGCGCGGTGTCTGGATCACGCCCGACGACATCGATCGGATCCCCATGGTCCTCGAGAACGTGCCGCAGGCCAACGTGCGTCTGATCGTGGCGACCGATAATGAGCGGATTCTGGGGCTCGGTGACCAGGGTGCCGGCGGGATGGGAATCCCCATTGGCAAGCTGGCTCTGTACAGCGCGGGAGCGGGCATTCATCCCAGTGAATGCCTGCCGGTCAGCCTGGACGTGGGGACCGACAACGGAGAATTACTCAACGATCCGTTCTACATTGGTTGGCGGCATCGTCGCCTGCGCGGTCCGGCCTACGACGAAGTCATTGAAGCTTTTGTGGAGGGGGTGAAGCGCGTCTTTCCGCGAGCCCTGCTGCAATGGGAAGATTTCCACAAGAATCTGGCGTTCTCGGTCTTGGACCGTTATCGCCAGCGTCTCCCCAGTTTCAACGACGACATCCAGGGGACTGCGGCGGTGGCCTTGGCCGGCATCCTGGGTGCGATCCGCATTACGGGACAAAGGATCTCCGACCAGCGGATTGTCTATGCGGGGGCGGGCGCAGCCGGTGTCGGCATTGCGCGTCTGGTGCGGGCGGCGATGCGGGAAGAGTGCCGCGATGAACAGCAAATCCTGCAGAACCAGGTCTTCGCTGACCGGCACGGCCTGCTGTATCATGGCCGCTCGATCAAGGATCCGCACAAGATCGAGTTCGCGCTGAACGAAGCGGGATGCGGCATCTACGGCTTCTCCGGCACCAGCTATAAGCTGCTCGATATCATTGGCCATGTCAAACCGACGGTCTTGATTGGCACCACGGCTCAAGGAGGGTACTTCAGCGAATCGATCGTGCGCGAAATGGCTCAGCATGTCGAGCGTCCGATCATCATGCCACTGAGTAACCCGACGTCCAAAGCAGAGTGTACTCCCAGCGAGGCCATCGAATGGACCAATGGTCGAGCGATTGTGGCAACCGGCAGTCCCTTTCCGCCAATCGAGCGCGACGGCAAGACACACGTCTTTGGCCAGGCCAACAACGTGTTTATTTTTCCTGGAGTCGGTTTGGGCTGCATTCTCTCCCAGGCGCATCAAGTCACCGACAAGATGTTCCTGGTGGCTGCCAAGACCCTGGCTGATTGTGTCCCACAGGACCGGCTGGATGCGGGAGCGGTGTACCCGTGCCAGTCCAAGCTGCGTTATGTCAGCGCACGCATTGCCGCCGCCGTCATGCGGCAAGCCCGCGTCGACGGAGTTGGACGATTGATGCACGATGACGCGATCGAGCCACTGATTGAACGATCGATGTGGTTTCCCGAATATCGGCCCTACGTCTACACCAGACATCGAACATAACCGCCGGATCATGGCGCAGGGGTGACTCATGAACCAGCCGCAGGTTTCCGTGCAACACCCGCGCGAACGTCGCTGGTACCGCCGCATCGGTCCCGGCTTGATTACAGCCTGCGTGGTGATTGGCCCGGGGAGCATCCTGACCAGCTCGAACGTAGGAGCCCAGAACGGCTACAGCATGTTCTGGGTGGTGCTGGTTGCCGTGGCGTTCATGCTGGTATACATGAGCCTGGGAGCCAAGCTGGGGGTCGTGACTCGCCAATCCACCGGCACGCTGGTGGCGCTGCGTGCCGGCCGCCCGCTGGCGGTGCTGATCGGGTTGAGCGTTTTCTTCATCTCCGCCGCCTTCCAATTCGGCAACAATCTGGGAGTCCACTCGGCCTTTGTCACGTACGTCCGTTTCGACTACGTGGTCGTGCTCTTCAATGCCCTCTCCATCGCGTTTTTGTTCAGTTTCAGAAACCTCTACAAGGCCCTCGAACGGCTCATGATGCTATTCGTCGGCTTGATGCTTGTTTCGTTTGCCTTGAACCTCGGATTCGCGCTGTGGCAGGCCCCGCCGGCCCCGAGCGAGGTCGTGGCCGGTCTCGTGCCAAGCCGCGGCGTGCTGACCGACCTGTCGGTGTTGGGATTGGTGGGCACCACCTTTGTCATTTCGGCGGCGTATTTTCAATCCTACCTGGTCCAGCAGAAGGGGTGGAACGTCGAGCAATTGCGAGATGGGCTGTTGGACGCGCGCATCGGCTCCATCGTCATGGCCCTCATCACGCTGATGATCATGGGGACCGCGGCCACGGTGCTGCGAGGACATACGTTGCAGAATGTGGGGGATGTGGCTCAGCAACTGAGACCGTTGTTTGGTGAGAAGGGCCAAGCGCTCTTCTGCCTGGGGCTGTTCTCGGCCGCCTATTCTTCGTTCCTCATCAACTCGATGATCGGAGGCTTCATTCTGGCCGATGGGTTGGGGCTCGGCAGCAAGCCGACCGATCTTTGGCCACGGATCTTTACCGTCACAGTCCTGTTGGCCGGCATGTCGGTTGCGCTGTACATCATTCTCACCGGCTGGAAACCGTTGCCGGCCATCATCGCCGCACAGGCCGTCACCGTCATCGCCGCCCCCCTGGTGGCCGGCTCACTCTGGTGGCTGACGTCGCGCCGCGAGATCATGGGCCCACTCTGCAACCGCCCCACGACCAACGTGCTGGCCGGTATCGGCTTTCTGCTGCTACTGGCCATCGCCGCCTACACCGCCGCCGTGGTGATCCCCCAGACGATCGATCAGTATCGCCATGAGCGACAGCCACAAACACAACGACAAACACCAACAACAACGAGTCAGAACGACAACAACAACTGCCAGATGTACGCGTAGGCCAGCCCATCCACGCCTTCCCAGATGTTCTGCAGCAGCGGAATCGAGCCACTCAGTTCGGCCAACTGCTGGCGTTTCTTGTCCCACGGGACGACCGTTCCTGGCGGACGGGCGGCGGGACCTGGAGCCGGCAGGCGGCTGTCGTGAACTTCTTGGTAGTTCGACTTCAGGCACGGGGCACCCTCGGAGCTGTGTCCGTCACTGTACACACCGTACTCGCGGGTGAAATCGGTCATCGCCCGCATGTTCTCCACCGTCGCATCGTTCTGCAAAATGGCGCTGGCATCCATGATGTATCCACCATCACGTGCCACCTTGTCGATCACTTTCTTGCAGTAGGCCCGCACGTCGCTCGGCGGGCGGAATGCCAGCAGGAAGTTCGGAATTCCGCCGCTCAGGCAGAACTTGTGACCGAGCGCCTCGTGAGCCTTGAAGATGTCTCCCTGATCGACGTGATACACGATGCTCAGGTCGGGTAGTTCGGCAAACGACTGCAGGTGATAGTCCCAATTCCCTTCCGCATAGAAGAGCGTCTGGTGTCCGTCCGCCCACAACTCCTCGATGATCGGCTTGACGGTTGGCCAGTAGATATTGCTGAACTGCGTAGGCGTGACGAACGGCACGCAGCCACGATGCATCCAGTAGCCGATCGGTACGTTCTTGTCCGGATCAGCGGTCGTCGTCGCCACCTGATACAGGTAGGGCATCAGCGCTTCACAAGCCGCCAGCACCTTGTCGGGTCGCGTCATCAGGTCGTCCACCAGACCGAGGTAACCCCGCAGCTTGTCGGCCAGGATATCCATCGGCGCTTTGAAGATACCGGCGATCGCCGAAGCCGTTCCCGACTCGCGTCGCAGTCGGTCGACCTGCCCAGGGAACGACATGAAATATTGCATCATGGCCATGCCCCCCTTGAGGAACGACAAGTTGTGCTCCTCGGTGACCGGATCGCCGACGCGACCGACCGGTTTGGCGACACGCGGCAGCCAGACGTGATAGAGAAAACCGGTGGGGTCGTCGATCAGCTGATCGTACTCGTCCGGTTTCATGAACGCATCGTTCTCGGGCGGCTCCAGGTACTGAAAACCCATGTTCGCCGGCACGTCGATACCGGGCACTCCGTAGTACCTCAGGTCGACCCCCTGTGTCAGGCCCGTCCACACGTAGACCATGTTGGCCACGACCGCATCCCAATCGAAGTCCGCGGCACACTTGCAGGCCGCATCAAACGCTTTCGTGTAGTCATGCGCCAGTTCCTGGCACGTATAGCCTGCATAGGTCCCAGTAAACTCCGCCACAAACGGCCGAATCGGGATCATGTCAGGCTTTTCATTCCGCATCGCCGTCACATAGCGATTCATGCGTTGGGTATAACGAGCTTCCATGTCTTGGGTATTTGATGCTTGCGCTGCCGTGGCCATCAGATTCATCTCCTGAATTGCGAAAACAGGACCGTTCCCGCAAGTGATACCCTCTGAAGGGTTGTTCATGCAACCAACGTGCGCGAATTTTTGCCGGATCACTGCGATTTCGTAGCGGGACGTGACCGCCACTCGATCCCTGGAAGCACCCCCGCAATGGGGCACGAAGGGAGGCAACACACATCTCCACCAGCTCAATGTGGGCCAGACAACGACAAGCGGACGGCCGACGACGCTAGCCCCCTTCGTCCGCCACCCACACGATTATTCCTGCCGCGCCGATGCCACGGGGAATTTTCACTTGCCGTTGGCCTCGGAACACGTCGTGCCAGGCTACGGAATTGGAGCCGTCGACGGCGCAATCCGCGAGAACTCCCTGGCGGGGACGGACCCGATTTGGCTAAAATGATCAGTGGGTTGCTCATATCGCAGCGTGCAGTCGCTCCGCAGTCTGCCGTGCGAAGGCCGAGTGAAGCGTTTTCTTAGTTTTCCGGTGTGACGCGGGGCACGAAGCCACTCCCGTAAATCGCCGGCGCCGGATGACGCCGAGTCGTCCCTGGGTGGACGTGAAATACGGCCCTGCCGGTCCGCGAGATCCTTGCTAACGCGACGTTTTGTCGCAACCCGCGGCTGTGGGTCAGCGACGCCAAACGGGCCATCGGCTGCGTGCCTCGCGGTGCTGCTATCCCCCAGCCCACCTCGACCCGCCGAGCTGCGTACAAGAGGCCCATGACCAAACGAAAGCCGCATGAAGATCCTTGTTGTTGACCACGAGAAAGTCCATCGAGCCAATTTGGCGGACAAACTCGCTGTGCGCGGACATCAACTCGTGCTTGTCGCCGACGGCGAGCAGGCGATGGAGCAATTGCGCGGAATCCTTCGACCTGGTGTTTGCCGATCCCAAAGTACCGAAAGTCGATGGTGTGGAATTGTTGCGGTGGATCAAGCAAGGGGCTCGGTCCGATGCTCACGTCGTGTTGATGAGTTCCAACGGGTCGATTCCCGTGGCTGTCCAAGCCATCAAGCTGGGAGCCTCGGATTTCCTGAAGAAACCGATTCCGGTCGAGAAGCTACAGCAACTCCTCGGCGAGATTGGACGGGAGCGGTCGCAGGAAATATCGCCACAGAAACGGACTGCGGCGGAAAGCCGCTCCGACATCGACCGCGAAATCATCGGTGGTTCCGCGACCGTCGAACGCGTCAAACGCATGATCCGCATCGCGTCCCAAACGGACGCCAATGTGCTGATTCACGGCGAAACAGGCGTCGGCAAGGATTTGGTGGCGTCGGTGATTCACCGGCAATCACATCGCCAGAAAGCACCGTATGTGAAAGTGGGTTGCACACTGCTCCCCCCCTCGCTCATTGAAAGTGAGCTGTACGGTCACGAGGAAGGATCGTTCACGGGTGCGGACCAGCATCGTCCCGGCCGCTTCGAAATGGCTGATGGAGGTACGATTTACCTGGATGACGTGGACGATATCTCGCTCGAGCAACAGGCGAAACTGTTGCGCGTGATCGAAGAAAAAGTATTCGAGCGAGTCGGTGGCACCAAGTTGATCAAGGCCAACGTCCGCATTATCGCCTCCACCAAGCTCAACCTGCTCGATAAAGTGGCCGACGGCACCTTTCGCCAGGATTTGTACTACCGGTTGGACGTCTTGCGACTCCGTATTCCACCCTTGCGCAATCGCCTGGAAGATATTCCAATACTGACCGAACACCTGATGCAGCGCGTGGTCCGCGACAAACCTTTTGTGATCGACGAAGAGGCTGTCGCCACACTCTGCCGTCACACGTGGCCCGGGAATGTCCGCGAACTCTACCATGCGCTCGAGCGAGCCTGGCTGGTGGGGGCGGGACATATCACGGCCGACTTGCTGCAGACCGATCTGAACCTGACCGGCACATCCTGGCCGGACGAGGCGGACGAGCAGCCGCCGGGCAACGTCCCCCATGGCAGCCAGCCCAGCGGTTTCCGAGCGGCCATGGACTTTGCCGAGAAGCAGCTGTTGGTCGACGCACTGCGTGACAGCGGCGGCAACAAGACCGCTGCTGCCCATGTCTTGGGAATGAAACCCTCGACCTTCCGCGACAAGCTGGCCAAACACGGGCTGCAATAGAATTCGACCGATCTCCTAACATAGCGTCCTGCCAGAGTGCGGGATCAACAACGATGGAGATAGTGTCCATCTGTACCGATGATCCGTCAATCGCCGACGCGGAAGAGGACACCACCGCCGCTTGTTCGTGAGCGACCCGATCGCGCCACCTAGGCTGCGCAAGAGTCGGTTGTTAGACGCTGTTTTGCCGAACGCAGTCGCGATCGTTTTTGTTCCCTCCGTCGGCCTCGCGCCGGCGGCGGATCGACTGGTCAGATAGGATGATGCGATCTGCCTTGCAGGCTTCCGCCGGGTTGACCCCGGCGGGGCCACAACTGGCAGCTACCTTGACACCATGACACACTGTCGGTCGCGTCCTCAACGTGTCCATCACATCGGCTCGTCCTCGCGACCCAGTCAAGCCGCGGCCTGTTTCGGCCTCGGCGAGCCGCCGTTTGCCTCAGAGCGGTTGGCTCGGCCGACAGACTTCGTGTTTCACTTGCAGTAGCTGGCTAGTCCTCAGTCCGCCGGGATGAACCCGGCGGGGCTGCAGAACCGTGCGGAACAGAAGTGGAATAATTCCTCCGGGCACACAAGGGCAAATTTTTATCGTGCCATGCGCCACCCCTGGGAAAAGTAGCCGCCAGGAGGAGAATCGCTGCTGGCCGCTGTCAGAATGAGCGTTTGGTGGCGACTCTTCGGTGCCCTGGCGGAATCTGACGCAGCGGTCAACAGATCTGCGGGATTGCAACGGAATTCCGTGGGCGGCGTCACGGGAATCCGTGGCGCGACGACGGCCTCAGCTTCATTCGTGAGCGGTGACAGCGAGATAACTTCGCGATTTACCGGTAACCGGAGTCACTCCACAAAAACGTCGCTCTCTGGCACATCGCTTGCTTGTACAGGAACCGTTCGACTTCATTGCGCCTAGCAAGGGTGGCTAACAACCACCCAAATGGCTGGTAACGCACTCAAATTCTCTCTGGGCAGTGACGGTTGCTTGGCGCGTCCGCGAAATCTTGTCTTCCGGACAAGGTATGGTTCTGGGGGGCCTGGGAACGAAATCGACGCGGTAGGACGTGCGCGGTCCCTCGGTAATCCGTTTCCTATTTCGCGAGCCAGAGCGTAGGGAAGTTTTGTTGTTCCGGTTGGCAGGTCCAACCATGTCGGAGGAAACCGATGATCACGCAGTCACAAGACAGTCATCGATCCGCCTTTTTTCACGAGGTGATCGCGGACACGCCGGGGGGCGAGCAGTTGGCGCATTGTCTGCAGTGCGGCAGCTGCGGAGGTTCGTGCCCGAACGGCGCGGACATGCAACACACGCCGCGGACGCTGTTCGCCATGATCAATGCGAATCGACGCGAAGAAGTTTTGTCAGCGAACACGATGTGGTGTTGTGTTTCGTGTTATTTCTGCACCACCCGTTGTCCCCAGCAGATTCCGATCACGGAAATCATGTATGCCTTGAAGCGGAAGGCAATCGTCGAGGGGTTTGCCAGTGACACGGATGCGCCGGCGTTGGCGAAGACATTCACGAATTTTGTGGAAGGCTACGGGCGCAGCTTCGAGTTCGGATTGGCGAGCCGGTATTACTTCTTCAACAAGCCGTTGAGCATGTTCAAATTGGTGCCGATGGGCTTGTCGATGTTGGCGCGCGGCCGCATGCATCTGAAGCCGAACAAGATCCGCCAGGTGGATCAGTTGCAGGCGATCATTAAGAAGGCCAAAGAGATAGGAGGTGCGCCGTGAAATATGCGTACTATCCGGGTTGTTCGTTGGAATCAGGCAGTGCGGCATATGACGTGTCGGTACGAGCCGTGGCGGACGTCTTGGGATTTGAACTGGAAGAACTAGACGATTGGAACTGCTGCGGGGCGACCGAGTACTTCACGCAGAACGAGCTGGTGGCGACCAGCGTGATTGCCAGAAACCTGGCGATTTGCCGGCCGGACCAGAAGCAGCTGGTGGCCCCTTGTGCTGCCTGTTTTCTCAACTTGAAGAAGACCGACCATTTGATGGCCGAGCACCCGCACATGAAGGGGCAGGTGAACGAGGCGTTAGCCGCCGGCGGATTGCACTACGATCCGGGAACCGTGACGATCCGCCATCTGCTCGACCTCATCTACACGGACGTGGGCGAGGCCAAGATCCGACAGAAGGCGGTCAAGTCCCTCAAGGGGCTCCGCGTGGCCCCCTACTACGGTTGCCAGGTGGTACGTCCCATGAACGGGTTCGACAACACCGAGTACCCGATGAAGATGGACGAGCTGTTCACGTGGCTCGGCGCCGAGGTAGTCGATTACCCGGTCAAGGCCCACTGTTGTGGCGGTCACATGACGCAGATCAGCGAGGATGCGGCGTTCGAGCTGATTCGCCGTTTGCTCGACAGCGCGGTGGAGTACAACGCCGACCTGATTCTCTGCATGTGCCCGATGTGCCAGTTGAACCTGGATGCTTACCAGGGACGCGTGGCGAACCACTTCAACAAGGATTTCCAGGTGCCGATCATTTTCTTCACGCAGCTGTTGGGAGTCGCCTTGGGCCTGGACTTCCAGCAGCTCGCGATCGGAAAAGAAATCGTAGCGGCCGGTCCCGTCATTGAAGCGAAGCTCGCTGCCCAAGGGGCGGGCGCCTAAGCACTGTTTTGCCAGAAGTTCCATGCAACACGGGCCGAGAAACAACGAGGCCCAACGGCTGCAAAAGGGAGGATGACGATGGCCGAGAAAATCGGCGTCTACGTGTGCCACTGTGGCAGCAATATCGCTGGCAAGGTCGACGTGGAAGAAGTCGCCAAGTGGGCCGGCGAGCACATCGACGATGTGGTTGTCGCACGTGACTATAAGTTCATGTGTTCGGATCTCGGCCAGAAATTGGTCGCCGACGACATCAAAAAAGAGGGGCTGACACGGGTTGTGGTGGCCGCTTGTAGCCCGCATTTACACGAGAAGACGTTCCGCCGCGCCTGCAAGAACGGCGGCCTGAACCAGTATCTGCTGGAAATGACCAACATCCGCGAGCATTGTTCGTGGGTGCACAAGGATCCGGCCGCTGCGACGGAGAAGGCCAAATCGCTGGTCTCGGCGGCGGCCGAGCGGGTGAAGTACCAGCAACCGCTCGAGCCGACCTACGTCGACGTGAATCCGACCACGCTCGTCATTGGCGGTGGCATTGCCGGCCTGCAAGCCACGCTGGAACTGGCCGACGCCGGCTACCCGGTCCACCTGGTGGAACGGCAACCGTCGATTGGCGGCCACATGGCACAATTCGACAAGACGTTCCCCACGCTCGATTGCTCCGCCTGCATTCTGACCCCGAAAATGTCGGAAGCGGGCCAGCACGAGAACGTCACGCTGCACGCCTATTCCGAAGTGGAGGAAGTCTCTGGTTCGGTGGGGAGCTTCAAGGTAAAGATCCGGCAGAAGGCCCGCAAAGTCGATTTCGATCTCTGCACTGGCTGCGGCATCTGTGTCGAAAAATGCCCCCGCAAGGTATTGGACACGGAGTTCGAGGCGGGCATGGGGATGCGGAAGGCGATCTACATGCCGTTTCCCCAAGCGGTCCCCCGCGTGCCGGTGCTCGACACGGAATCGTGTATCTGGTTTGAACGGCAGAGGTGTGGCGCCTGCCTGAAGCTCTGCCCCACGAATGCGATTAATTTCGAGCAAGAGGACGAACTGATCGAATTGACGGTGGGCAACATCATCATTGCCACGGGCTGGAAGCCGTTCGATTGCCGGAAGATTCCGCAATATGGCTACGGACGGCTGGCCAACGTCTACACGAGTCTCGAATTCGAACGGTTGTGCAATGCAGCTGGCCCGACCAACGGCAAGATCGTGCTGCGGGACGGCAAGACGGTTCCCAAATCGGTGGCCATCGTCCACTGTGTGGGCAGCCGCGACCTGAACCACAACGCGCACTGCTCCTCCGTCTGCTGCATGGCCTCGCTCAAGTTCGCACACCTGGTCACGGAAAAGACCGGTGCCGACGTTCGTTCCTTCTACATCGACATCCGGACGAACCAGAAGGACTATGAGGAGTTCTATCAGCGACTACTGCAGGAGGGCGTGCATTTCGTACGTGGCAAGGTTTCGGAGGTCACCGACGCCGCCCGTTCGGAGGACGAGCGTGGCAAGTTGATCGTCCAGTGCGAGGACACGTTGTTTGGTCGCCAGCAGCGTTATCCCGTCGACATGGTCATCTTGATGGGTGCTCTGGAACCGCAAGCCGACGCCCGTGAGCTCGGCCTCAAATGCGGCATTTCCTGCAGCATGGCTGGCTTCTACACCGAGCGTCACCCCAAGTTGGATCCCGTGGCCACGATGACCGACGGTGTCTTCGTGGCGGGCACCTGCCAGGGTCCCAAGGATATTCCCGCGTCGGTGGTCCAAGGCGCCGCGGCCGCGGCACGCGTCGGCGGCATGATCGCCAAGGGCAAGGTGATGATCGAGCCGGTGGTGGCGATGATCGATGAAGAAAACTGCTCGGGCTGCCGGATCTGCAACAATCTCTGTCCCTATAACGCCATTGAGTACGATGCGGAGCGTGCCGTAAGCCACGTTATCACGGCCTTGTGCAAAGGGTGCGGTACCTGTGTATCGGCCTGCCCGGCCGGAGTGATTTCCGGTGCACATTTCACTGACCAGCAGATATTTGCCGAGATCACGGGTGCCTTGTGGGATGCGATTCAGCCTGCTGGGGTACCGGGAGATTCGGAGACCGCGGAGGTGTCCGCTTCGTAAGGAGCAACGAGTTCCATGAGTGACGAAAAATTTGAACCGAAAATCGTGGGGTTTCTCTGTAACTGGTGCTCGTACCGGGCGGCCGACCTGGCCGGCACGGCCCGCATCGCTTACGCCCCCAACGTGCGCATCATTCGCGTGATGTGCAGTGGGCGCGTCGATCCCACCTTTGTGCTCAAGGCACTCTCCTTGGGTGCGGATGGGGTCATGATCGCCGGCTGTCATCCGGGTGAATGCCATTACATCGAACAGAACTACAAGGCGATGCGACGCTTCAACATGCTGCAACACACGTTGAAAGCCATGGGCGTCGAAGAAAAACGCGTGCAGCTGGTCTGGGCTTCGGCCGCCGAGGGCCAGCAGCTGGCCGAGGCGATCGACAAGCTGGTCACCGACGTCCGCGATCTGGGACCGCTCGGCTGGTCCAAGAACTGGGACGAGAACGGCGAGCGACTCAAGGCGCTGCAGGACATCGTCAATGAACACAATGAGGCGATGGAGGTACCCCAATGAGCACCAAGAAAACGGCCGATACCGCCGCTCAGGATGCCCCACCGAAGGGCAAATTGGCCATCTACTGGGCCGCCTCCTGCGGTGGCTGCGAGATCTCGATCCTCGGCATCGACACCAAGATTCTCGACGTGGCGGCGGCTTTCGATATCGTCTTCTGCCCCTGCATTGCGGATGGCAAAGTGCGCGATGTCGAACGGATGGCCGATGGCGAAATCGACGTCTGCTTGTTCAACGGCGGCGTGCGGACCAGCGAGCAGGAATATATGGCTCAACTCCTCCGCCGGAAATCGAAAGTGCTGGTCGCTTTCGGCTCCTGTGCCAGCGAAGGTTGTATCCCCGGACTCGCCAATCTCCACTCCAAGCAGGCGATCTTCGACAACTCCTACCAGGAAACATTCTCGACCGAGAATCCCCAGCATCTGCGGCCCCAACCGGAGACCGAAGTCGACGAAGGGATGCTCCACTTGCCGGTCTTCTACGACACCTTGAAAACGCTCGACCAAACCGTCAACGTCGATTACTACTTGCCTGGCTGCCCTCCCGAAGCGGAACGCATCTGGGACGCGATCGAAGCCATTGTCACCGGAAACCTCCCTCCGGCCGGCTCCGTCATCGGTGCCAATACCACCGTCTGTGACTTCTGCCACCGCACGCGGACCGAGAAGAAGATCAAGCAGTTCAAGCGGACCTGGGAGATCATCCCCGACCCCGATATCTGCTTGCTCGAACAGGGCATTATCTGCTGTGGCATCGCCACGCGCGCCGGCTGTGGCTGCCTCTGCCCGCAAGTCAATTCGCCCTGTATCGGTTGCTATGGTCCCAACGGCGACGCGGAAGACTACGGTGCGCGGCTAATGAGTGCCTTGGCTTCGGTGATTGACTCGGATGATCCGAAAGAAATTGACGAGATTATCCGCACAGGGATTCCCGACCCAGTCGGTACGTTTTATCGGTTCAGCTTGGCGGGAAGTCTTATGCGTCGCGGAAAGCGACCTGGGGCTGGAAACGGCAAGGGTCACGCAGCAGCGAAGACCGTGGCGTCATAAGAAAGGGACGAACTATGAAACGCATTTCCATCGACCCCATCACGCGGTTGGAAGGTCACGGCAAGATCGATATCTTCCTGGACGATCAGGGAGAGGTTGCCAACTGTTACCTGCAGATACCGGAACTTCGCGGGTTTGAGAAGTTCTGCGAAGGACGCCCCGTGGAAGAGATGCCCAATCTCACCGAACGGATCTGTGGCGTGTGCCCCGAGGCACACCACATCGCGTCCACCAAGGCGCTCGACAACGTCTTTCATGTCGATCCGCCCCCGGCGGCCAAAAAGCTCCGTGAACTCTTCTACAGCATCTTCTTCGCCACCGATCATACGACCCACTTCTATGCTTTGGGCGGACCCGACTTCGTCGTCGGCCCCCAGGCTCCCCCCGCCGAACGAAATATTCTCGGCGTGATCAATAAGGTCGGCATGGATATCGCTGGCAAGGTGCTCAAGATGCGCCGTGATGGACACCAGTTGATCAAGCTGATGGGCGGCCGAGCCGTCCATCCAAACTGGGGACTGCCAGGGGGTGTGAGCTGCGGGCTCAATGAAGAGAAGCGCGAGACCATCGAGAAACTGGGACGTGACGCCGTCGAATTCGCCAAGTTCTCGCTGAAAATCTTCGACGACATCGTGCTCGCCAACTCCGACTACGTCGACCTGATCACGAGTGATGCCTTTACCCATCAAACCTACAACATGGGAACCGTCGATCAGAACAACCACGTCAATTTCTACGACGGCAAGATCCGCGTGGTGGGACCCGATGGCAAGGAGAAGTTCAAGTACGATGCCAAGGACTACCGTGAGTTCGTGACGGAACGCGTGGAGCCATGGTCGTATCTGAAATTCCCCTACCTGAAGAAGATCGGCTGGAAAGGGTTCGTGGACGGGGTCGATTCGGGCGTGTACCGAGCCACCCCACTCTCGCGTCTCAACGCCGCCGATGGTATGGCGACACCGCTGGCTCAGGAACAGTACGAGCGATTCTACGATACACTCGGCGGAAAACCGGTCCAGCCGACGCTCGCCACCCACTGGGCACGACTCATCGAACTGCTCTACGCCACCGAAAACTGGGTCCGATTGGCCACCGATCCGGAAATCACCAGCAGTGAGTATCGGGTGCTCCCCACCCAGACGCCAACCGAAGGCGTTGGGTGTGTCGAGGCTCCCCGCGGTACCTTGACGCACCACTATGTTACCGACGAGCGGGGCATTGTGACCAAGGTCAACTTGATCGTGGGAACAACCAATAACAATGCACCCATCTGCATGTCCGTCAAGAAGGCGGCCCAAGGGCTGATCAAAAAGGGACAGGTCTCCGAAGGACTGCTCAACATGGTGGAAATGGCGTTCCGGGCCTACGATCCTTGCTTCGGGTGCGCCACGCACAGCCTGCCAGGCCAAATGCCACTGGAAGTGCGACTGCGCGATCCGGCAGGAAATCTCCTGCGGCGACTGGCCCAATTTCTCGATTAATACTACTGGAGTCAGGGAGTGGCAGCGTGTTAGATTGATAGGAGTCGTGGAGTCGTGGAGTGATCAGAACCCATATCCAGTCCTCCCCTACTCCAGCCTTCCAGCCTTCGCATGGCTCCGCTGTAAGGAAAAGAACGCTGATGCCTGCCGGCCCGCTGGACGATCGTGGTTCGCACGACACATGTTCTGCCACATGTGATGCCGGCCAGTGCGCCCCCCACGTGCCCCGTGTGGCTACCGGGAAGACACTCGTTATCGGCTTGGGCAACCCACTCGTCACAGACGATAGCGTTGGACTTCGGATCCTAGCACGCCTCAAGAACCGCTTGGCAGGACGCCCGCACGTCGATGTTATGGAAGACTACTGGGGCGGGCTTCGATTGATGGAACGCATGATCGGCTACGATCGAGCCATCGTCGTCGATGCCATCTGCACCGGAGCCACACCGGGCACTATCCACCACTTGATGTTAGACATGATGGCGACTCAGCGGAGCGCCTCCGCCCATGATGTCAATCTCCCTACCGCCTTGGCGTTCGGACGTCAGGCCGGGGCTCATCTGCCTGCCGACGAAGATGTCCGACTCCTGGGCATTGAAGCGGAAGATGTCATAAACTTTAGCGATCAGTGTACGCCAGCAGTCGCCGCGGCCATCGAGCCTGCTGTCGACGAAGTGGTCCGATTACTCGATACCATGCTAGGAGAACAGCCGTCATGATCTCTCCCGAAATCCTCCGCCGCTATCCGTACTTCGCCTCTGCCAAAGATGAGGGGCTGCGGGATTTGGCGATGATCTGCGAGGAAGAACTGATTCCCGCTGGCACCGTCATGTATCGCGAAGGAGACAAGGCTGACAAACTCTTCATTCTGGTCGATGGTGAAGTTGACATTCAGTACACCCTGGGATCGGGTGAACTGCGGACCGTCGACACGATTGTCCCCGGTGAACTGTTGATGTGGTCGGCGCTGGTCGAGCCCTACAAGTCAACTGCCGTTGTCACGACCCGCGCAGAATTCCAGGGTCATCGCTCTGGATGCGGAGAAACTCCGCCAATTCTGCTCCTCGGATCGCGAAGTTGCCAACGAAGTGCTCCTGCACCTCACCAAACTGCTCGCCACGCGATTGGAGGGAGCTCGAATCCAACTGGCCACGATCGACTGAACCACCGTAGCTGAAGTCGCCCAACCGTAGCTGAAGTCGCCAGACTTCAGAGCTGCCAGTAGCGAAGTCGCCAGACCGTAGCTGAAGTCGCCAGACCGTAGCTGAAGTCGCCAGACTTCAGAGCGCCAGAGCAAGTCGCCCGGCCGTAGCCGTAGCTGAAGTCGCCAGACTTCAGAGCGTCTGAGCAAGTCGCCCGACGTCAGCCTGCGGAAACGCCATCCTTGCCAAGCCTCCCAGGTTTTGCGAAATTTGGCCTACGGTATTAGACAGGCTCGCGGCCGCGCTGCGAGTCGACCCGTTTCTCAACTGCCAAGCCGTTCCATTTCTGCCGCCACCAGGAGCCTTCTCTTGCACGAGATGTCGATCGTTCAGGCCTTGCTCGAACAAGTCCAGACGGAAATCGACAAATCCGGACACAACGGACGTGTCCTGAGCCTGCAGTTGGTAATCGGCAAACTCTCGGGTGTGCACGCCGATTCGATTCGGTTCGCCTTCGAATTCCTCTCTCCCGACTCGATCGCCCGCGGCGCGGAACTGCTTATCGACCAACCGCGCGCGATGCTTTGCTGCGGCAACTGCCACGCGCAGCGGGAAATCGACGAACTCATGGTCTGCTGCCCACAATGCGGTGCCGGCGACGTGACCATTGAGGGTGGACAACAGCTGTTGCTGCAATCCATTGAGCTCGAGGACTAAGGGCCCTTTCCCGAGTTCTCAAAATTCCCCAGCCCCGAAGGGGGCACGCCCTGCCAGCCCAGGCCGGAGTGAGGTCGCCATCGGCGACCCTGCGCAGCCCGGGGGCAACGAACCACAGCACCCGTCGGTCGAGCCCACGACAAGCCATTACATCGGCACACTATCGGGACCGAAAAAGATCCGCGTTGAGCCTCAAGCCTCGGCGCAATACACGAATTCGGCGGCGGCTTGATTCGGCCTCGGCATACCGCCGTTTTGATGGCAACCTTCTCGCTCGGCCGTCGCACATGCGTGCGTCGCTACCCAGGGCTGCGTTTGTCGCTACGCGACTGCACTTCGCCCTGGGCTGGCATAGCGCGCCCCTTTCAGGGGCTTTCTTCGCTGCCAGCAGATCACTCAGGGATCGTCCTTGCGCCGCGTTTCTTGCCCCGCTGGCCCGTTAATTCCCCTTCCTAGATCCTGTTCCTCCCCAGCTGCGCGTGAAAAACGGGCTGGCATAGCGGGCCCCTTTCAGGGGCTTTCTTCGCTGCCAGCCGGTCACTCAGGGATCGTCCTTGCGCCGCGTTTCTTGCTCCGCCGGCGCGTTACTTCCCCTGCCTAAATCCTGTACCTCCCCAGCTGCGTGTGATACAGGTGCCGATAATGGTACAAACCCGTCTCGCCCACCAACCGCCGTCCTGTATCCGTATACTCAACGGCCTAACTCGCTGATTTCCGACACAACCGCGGCAGATAGCTCCGCAGCACGCCATGCCGAGTTGTTATCGCGTCAGCGCCTCCCCCCTTTTTTGGCCGCGTCCTGCAAGTTGTCGATGGCACCCCTTGCCCGTACAGCCACCTCCACCCACAATTTGACGAAGAGGCAGCCGGGACTGGCGCGGCCGTCGCCCACATCCAAACCGTAGCGTGCGTTCTCCTCAGTCGACTGTCTGGGATACCATAGCACGTCCCAACGACCGGATTCGGCATGCTGAGCGAATCCGCGGCTCCGCGAGCCCGTTCCCCTCACCACGGAGATGGATCATGAAAATCGTCGCTGCCAAGAAGATCCTGAAGGCCAATGACCAGTTGGCCAACGAGAATCGCGAGGCGTTGGGCAAGCAGGGTGTTTTTTGCGTCAACCTGGTGGGCTCCCCGGGTTGCGGCAAGACGACGCTGCTGGAGGGCTTGTTTGGGCAACTGGGTAACCGGATTGCGCCGGCAGTCATTGAAGGCGATATCGCTGGTCAGGTGGACGCGTTGCGGATGGAGAAGCTGGGCGTGCCTGTCGTGCAGATCAATACGGACGGCATGTGCCACCTGGAAGCCAGTATGATTTCCGCGGCCAGCGAGGGCTTGGATTTCCATCACCTCAATATGCTGTGGATCGAAAACGTCGGCAACCTCGTCTGTACCGCCGGCTACGATCTGGGAGAACACCTGCGCCTGGTAGCGTTAAGCACCTCCGAAGGCGATGACAAGATCATCAAGTATCCGGCCATCTTCCAACGCAGCGACGCGCTGATCATCACCAAAATGGACCTCCTCCCGTACTTGAATTTCGATGTCCAGAAGGCGCGCAACGACATGAAATGCCTGGCCCCTCAAGCCCACGTCTTCGAAGTGTCCGCCACGAAAGGTGACGGCCTGCCCGAGCTGGCAGAGTGGCTGCTAGAGAAACTGAGCCGCGCAGCGGTCACGAACTGACAGACGCCAGCCAACCGTTGAGGGGCGTGAATGCAACGCTCCAATCTAACGCCCAACGCTCCAATACTCAACGCTCGAACTCGATACTCAACCGCCAATACTCCAAATCAATACTCCAACACTCCAATACTCCATTCCACTCCAACATCCGATCTCCAACACTCCAATACCAAGCTCCGATTCCAACGCTAATCCAACACTCCAACGCTCCAATACCCCAACGCTCCGGTCCTCCGGAGCTCCGCCGGGAGGGCGGTTTGTGACTCGACGAGTGGCAATTACCGTACGTGGCATCGTGCAGGGTGTCGGTTTCCGCCCTTTCGTATACAACCTGGCCACGACGGCTGGCGTGAGTGGCTGGATCGTGAACCAGTCGGATGCCGTCCGTCTGGAGGTCGAGGGACCGGACGAGGCGGTGGACTGGTTTCTCCTGCAACTGCGCGAGCAACATCCTCCGCAGGCCAGCATCGATCAACTCGACGTGCAATCCATCGCTTGCCAGGCGGCACCAGCGGGTGTTCCGGCGGTATTCGAGATCCGCGCCAGTGTGACGGGAACGGCACACTGCCCGACCATTCCGCCTGACCTGGCGACCTGCAGCGATTGTGCTGCCGAGATCGCGGACCCTGCCGAGCGACGGTATGGCTATGCGTTCACAAATTGCACCAATTGTGGTCCCCGCTGGTCCATCATCACGGGGCTGCCGTACGATCGTTCGCGGACGGCCATGGATGCGTTCGCGATGTGTGCGGCATGTGCTCGACAATACGAGAACCCCGCCGATCGGCGCTTCCATGCTCAGCCGATTGCCTGTCCCGATTGCGGCCCGGCACTGCAGCTACTGGCGATCAACGGCGAATTGGTCGCGACCGATCGGCAGGCCTTGCGGGAAGCCGGGATCGCCGTGCGAGCGGGTGCCGTACTGGCGTTAAAGGGCCTGGGGGGATTTCAGCTGATCGTGGACGCCACCAGTCAGGGGGCGGTCGAGCGACTACGTGCTCGGAAGCAACGTCCGGGCAAACCCTTTGCGGTGATGTTTGCGGAAAGCACTGCGGTGACTCGGTATTGCCAGGTGTCTCCCTTCGAACTGTCTCAGCTCACTTCGCCTCAAGCACCGATCTTACTGCTGCGGCGGCAAGAGAAGACGAAGCAACAATGGCCGATTGCCGCATCGGTCGCCCCCGGAATTCCTGACTTGGGGGTCATGCTTCCGAACACACCTTTGCATCGCCTGTTGATCGACGAAGTGAAACGGCCGATCGTGTGCACGAGTGGCAATCTTGCGGAAGAGCCGATGGCGATTGAGACGGCCGAGGCGTTACAGCGACTCAGCCGCATAGCGGATTTTGTGTTGACGCACAATCGAACGATTGTGCGGCCGGTCGACGATTCGGTTGCTCGTGAAGATGACGGTCAGTTGCAGTTACTGCGTCGAGCGCGTGGATTTGCGCCGGTCCCGATTGCGCTGCACCAGACAGCACCCTGCATCCTGGCCGTCGGAGGACACCTCAAGAACACGATTTCGTTGAGCATTGGCAGCCAAGTGGTTGTGGGACCGCATGTAGGCGACCTCGATAACACGCTGAGTATGGATGTACATCGGCGCGCCATCGCGGACCTACTTGAGTTCTTTGCCGTCACACCGCGGATCGTGGCGTGTGACTTGCATCCCGACTACAGTTCCACACAGCATGCGGAGCAGTTGGCAGCTCAATGGGACGTGCCATTGGTGCGCGTCCAGCATCATCTGGCCCATACCTTGTCGGCCATCGCGGAGCATCGTTTGCCGGGCCCCGTGTTGGGGCTTGCCTGGGATGGAACCGGCTACGGAGTGGACGGGACGATTTGGGGCGGCGAAGCAATTGTGGTCGACGGACCGCGTTGGACACGTGTCGCGCATCTGCGCCCGTTCTCCCTGCCCGGTGGTGATCGTGCCGCGCGCGAGCCCCGTCGATCGATCCTGGGACAGCTCTACGAGATCTGGGGGCGTGAGAGCATGGGCCTGGCCAGTCGCTGGTTTGAGGATGCCGAGCTGACGACGTTGTTTTCCGCCTTGCAGCGTCCGGGGTTTTTCCCCCGTACGAGCAGCATGGGCCGACTGTTCGACGGCGTGGCGGCTCTGGGGGGTTTGCCAGATCGCGTGAGCTATGAGGGGGAAGCGGCCATGCGGCTGGAGTTCGCCGCCGATCCGCGTGAGACGACACGCTACGACATCCCGTTGGACGACGGCACGCCAGCCGTCGCGGACTGGCAACCGCTACTCGAAAGTGTCGTCGCGGATCGCGCGGCGGGAGTGTCACTCGCCCGGATTTCCGCCCGTTTCCACAACTCCCTGGCGGTCCTGGCCGGAGAGATCGCCCGTCGCGCCGGTTGTTCACGCATCGTGCTGACCGGCGGCTGCTTTCAAAACCGCTTGCTGACCCAGCGCACACGCGCCTGCCTGTCGAAAGCGGGATGGGATGTGTACACTCAAAGAGCCGTCCCTCCGGGCGACGGTGGAATCTCATTAGGACAGGTCCTCGGTGCGATGTTATGGTCGGGAAGCAGTTCGGCCAGGGGGTGATCTATGTGTCTGGGCATCCCGGGCAAAGTGCTCGAAATTATCGAACAAACGGATACCATGCCGATGGGCAAGGTCGAATTCGGCGGGATCACCAAAGATATCTGCCTGGCCTATCTGCCCGATGTTGAAGTCGGCGACTACGTGCTGGTCCACGTCGGCTTTGCCATCAGCAAAATTGACGAGCAAGAGGCGCAGGAGATTTTTTCGTACGTCCAGCAAATCGAGGAGTTCTCCGATCTGAGTGACCCGTTTGACAGAGCACCCGTCGACCGGGGAGAGTGATTCGGAGGGGCAATCGTGAAGTACCTCGACGAGTACCGTGACGCGGACGCAACGCGACGTTGCGCCGAGGCCATCGGACGGCTCGTCACCCGCCCGTGGAAGCTGATGGAGGTGTGCGGAGGGCAGACACATGCGATTGTCCGGTTCGGCTTGGACGAAATGCTGCCCAGCGAGATCACTTTGATTCATGGCCCCGGTTGCCCGGTCTGTGTCACTCCGATCGAGATGATTGACAAGGCGATCGTGATTGCCTCACGTGCGGAGGTCACTTTCTGTTCGTATGGCGACATGCTGCGCGTCCCCGGTTCGACCGCTGACCTGCTGACCGTCAAGTCACGGGGAGGGGACGTGCGAATCGTCTATTCTCCGCTCGATGCGGTCAAGCTGGCTCGCGAAAGGCCCGATCGGCAAGTCGTATTTTTTGCCATCGGCTTCGAGACGACTGCGCCAGCCAACGTGATGTCCGTCGTGCAGGCAGAGCGTTGGAAGCTGGACAACTTCTCCGTGCTGGTATCGCATGTACTGGTGCCGCCGGCGATCCGCGCCGTTCTCGATTCGCCACGCAATGTGGTCCAAGGATTTCTGGCAGCGGGCCACGTCTGTGCTGTGATGGGAACGTCTGAGTACCTGCCGATCGCGCAGCAGTACCGCACGCCGATCGTCGTGACCGGTTTCGAGCCGCTGGATATCCTGCAAGGTATCTACATGTGCGTCCGCCAATTGGAGGAAGGCCGAGCGGAGTTGGAGAATGAGTACGCGCGGATTGTGCGGCCGGAGGGGAATCCCGCAGCCATTGCACAAATACAAGAGGTGTTCCACACGGTCTCGCGCAAATGGCGTGGGATCGGCGAGATCCCCTGCAGCGGTTGGGCGTTGCGCCCGAATACGCTCGGTTCGATGCCGATCAACGCTTTGAGGTTCAGGCCGTCACCGCGGATGAGCCGAGCGAGTGCGTGGCCGGCGAGGTGCTGCAAGGACACAAGACAGCCTTATGAATGCCCGGTGTTTGGCACTCGGTGCACGCCGGACAACCCGTTGGGAGCTCCGATGGTCTCCGCCGAAGGGGCCTGCGCGGCATACTATCGTTATCGCCGTCGCCCAGCGGGTTAAGTGACTCGTGATGAATTGATGTGATCCATGAATGGCAAACCTGATCCGTTGGAAATGGGCTGTCCCGTCCCACTTATGGGCCACAGCACCGTACAGCTGGCGCATGGCGGTGGCGGCCGCATGATGCGGAGTCTCATCGAGGACTTCCTGCTACCTCGTTTCCAGGGCCGACCGGCCGAAGGTCGAGTGCGACCACCACACGACAGTGCGGTCATCGAGATCCACGGCCAGCGGATCGCTTTCACCACCGACTCGTTTGTGGTCAGTCCGCTGTTCTTTCCCGGGGGAGACATTGGCAAACTGGCGGTATACGGCACCGTCAACGATCTCGCCATGGCCGGAGCACAGCCGTTGTATTTGAGCTGTGCATTGATCCTGGAAGAAGGGACTCCGCTCGATTTGTTGCGGCGCGTGATTGAGTCGATGCAGCAGGCGGCTGCCGAGGTTGGAGTGTCGATCGTCACGGGCGACACCAAGGTGGTCGATCGCGGCAAAGGAGATGGCATCTTCATCAACACGGCGGGAATCGGCACCGTTCCCGCTGGTATCGAAGTGCATCCCACGCGGGTCACGCCGGGCGATAAGATCCTGTTGAGTGGTGACATTGGTCGTCATGGCATCGCGATCATGTCCCAGCGTGAGGGGCTGCAATTCGAGGGAGCTCCCCTGAGCGACTGTGCTTCGTTGGCCGCACTGGTCGCCGAGTTGACGGCCATCGGCGTTTCCCTGCACTGTCTGCGCGACTTGACGCGGGGTGGGCTGGCTGCCGCCGTGATCGAGATTGCGGACGACGCGGCTGTCGGCATGGAGCTGCAGGAAACGGCGATCGAGGTCGTTCCGCAGGTCGCTGGTGCCTGCGAATTGCTGGGTTTGGACCCCCTGTATGTGGCCAACGAAGGGCGTTTGATTGCCTTCGTCGCGGCGGACGCGGCAGACGAGGCGATGCGAATCATGGCCGCGCATCCGGCGGCCCCCTCCCCGGCCATTATCGGCGAAGTGACGACTCGACATCCGCGGGAAGTGGAATTGCGAAACGCGTTGGGCAGCGGTCGGTTGCTCGACCTGCCGGCCGGCGAGCAGATGCCACGCATCTGTTGAGGCGATGCTCGAGGCTTGCCCCTTTACACATCTGCCGCGATTGCTAACATTCTACCGACAAGACTCAAGCCTCAGGACGAACAACGATGCACTACACACAGGCAGATTTCAACGAAAACCCCTTGATGTTCTATTACGAGGTGACGCAGGCCTGCGACCTGATCTGCAAACACTGTCGTGCGTCGGCTCAGTCGACTGCCGATCCAGGCGAACTGACCCACGAACAGGCGCTGGCGCTGATCGATCAGGTGACGACCTTCCCGCGGCGGCCGATCATGGTGATGACCGGAGGCGATCCACTCAAGCGTCCTGACCTGTTTGACCTGATTCGCCACGCGGTGGGCTCCGGCCTGCAGGTGGCGCTGACGCCCTCCGCCACTCCCCTGGCCACGCGCGAAGCGTTTGAGGCGGCGCGGAATGCCGGTGTCCAGCGACTTGGGTATCAGCTTGGATGGAAGGGACGCCAAGACACACGACGCGTTTCGCGGCTGGGAAGGGAGTTTTGAACGAACCATGGTGATGCTCAAGAACGCCCGCGATCTGGGAATGGCGGTGCAGGTCAATACCACCATCACGCGGCGGAATTACCAACAGATCGACGCCATGGCTCAGTTGCTGGCAGACCAAGGCATCGCCATGTGGGCCGCTTTCTTCTTGATCCCGGTCGGGCGGGGCGTCGAGGAGCAGCGCATTTCGGCCGAGGAAATGGAACACGTCTTCGCGCAGCTCTGGCATCACGCCCAAGTGCAGCCCTACAGCGTGAAAACCACGGAAGCTCCACACTATCGCCGTTTCGTCATGCAACAGGGAGGTGATCCCCTGGCGGGACCGCATGGTAAGGCGGACGACGGGAAACACCGTGGCCATCGTGCCCCGCTGGGTGTCGGCGACGGCAAAGGCGTCATGTTTGTCAGTCATCGCGGCGAAATCTACCCGTCAGGCTTTCTCCCGCTGTTGTGCGGACGGTTTCCTGACAGCTCGGTCGTCGATACCTATCGGAACCACCCGACATTCAAGTCGCTGCGGGATCCCGACGGATTCAACGGCAAATGTCGCATCTGCGAATTTCGGCAACCGTGCGGCGGCAGTCGCGCTCGAGCCTACGCCGTCTATGGCGACCCACTCGCCTCGGAGCCCGACTGCTTCTACGAACCGTAGAATGGCAGATTGCCCGCCACTGCTGGCATCGCCAACTGAGCGCATCCGGAAATTGGGAGGGCGACGGCTTCTCGTCATTCACGCGTCACCGAGTTGTTTCAGGTAGGCCACCACCTGCTCGGCGGTCTTCTCACCTCCCTGGATGCAGAAAGGGATTCCGACACCCCGATAGGCATTTCCGGTGAGGAACAAACCGGGAGCCGCGGCCGCTCGTTGTAGAATCTCGGCCATCCGCTGCTGGTGGCCGACATAGTATTGCGGCATGGAGGCGGGCAGTCGCGCTACACGACTCAACAGCGGCGGACCCTGGATCCCCATCAACTCGGCCAGTTCGCGCGTGGCGATTTCCTGCAGTCCCTCGTCCGGCAAATCCAGCAGTTCAGCTTGCAGCGCGCCCCCGATGAAGACGCGGATCAACACTTGCCCATCCGGCGCTCGACCGGGATATTTGACGCTGGAGAAACTCCCCGACAGGATCTGCCGTTGTTCGACTGCGGGCACGACGAATCCGAATCCGTCCATCGGATGAGAAACCTGGGAGCGCGGGTAGGCCAGCGTCACGATCGAGCAGCCCGAGTGATGGATACCGGCCAGCTCTGCTGCCAGAGTTGCTGATCCGTGTCGTGCAACAATTCAGCGGCCGCTTTGGCCGGCGTCGCCACCACGATCGCATCGAAATGCTCGACGGTCCCCGGCTCGCCGCCGATCGATACCTGCCAGCTTCCATTGGCCTGACGGGAAAGAGCGGTCGTGGGGGAATGCAGCCGAATCGCCCCGGCTGGAAGACGATCAGCGATGGCCTGCTACCAGGCTGGAAATGCCGTCTCGCGGCGCCACGAACATGCTGTAGCGTCCGCCGCTCGAGTTGCGATCTGCCTTGGGCTGTTTCTTCGCCTGCCGCATCACAGCACGTATCAGGCTGCCGTGCCCCTTCTCCATTTCGCGAAAACGTGGCATCGTGGCCTGCAAGCTCAAACGCGAAGGATCACCCGTATAGATTCCACCGATCAGTGGCTGCACGAGCCGGTCATAGGTCTGCTGGCCGAACCGCCGAATTACGAACGAAGCGAGGCTTTCATCCCCTTCTTCTTTGCGGCGCGGCACGAAGAACTCGCCCGCCATCCGCAGCTTGCCCCAGGGCGAGAGGATCGGCGTGGAGACTACGGGCCAGACGCGGCTCGGGGCCATAATGATGAATCCCTGCGGAATCCGATGGAGTTTCCCCTTTCGCACCACAAACGCACCGCGATGCTGCTCGTCCGTCTCCACCAACTGATCTTCAAAGCCAATACGCCGGCAGAGATCGACAGCCCAGGGGACATTCGTGATGAAGTTGTCGGCCCCCCATTCAAACATGAACCCGTCTTGCCGCTTTGTCTGCAGGACACCACCCACTCGATCGGCTTGCTCCAGCAAGGCCACCGATACGCTGGGGTCCAACTCCGTGAGCCGGTGAGCGGTGGCGAGCCCCGAGATACCACCACCAATCACGGCTACTCGTTTCTGTCGTGCGGTCGTTGCATTCATCATTTCACTACGTTACAGGATAGTCGTGTAGTTCGAACTGCCGGGAGCCAGACTGCATGACGCGCTGTCACGGACCACACCTACGGCACTCCCCCCCGATGCACATTCCACGTCGCCAGGCCCCCGTCACACGATAGGACGCCGCCAAGGGGGAAAATTGCCGGCGGCGCTGGCCTGGCCTGCCAAGCCCCAATCGCCGTTAAGATTACAGCATTCCACCGTTTTGCGGAACACAAGGCCTTCGCAAGCTGTGCCGACTGGGCGTACCACCGACAGAACCCGGGGTGTTCGTGGGGGCGGAATGAGGTTACCAGCTACGAACACTGGCAGAGCCCACTGGCATCGCCTCACTTGGGCGGCGGAACGACGTGGGATTGCGGAATCGTTCACCATAGTGCATGTTGCATCATCCGATGGGTGCGCACGTTACCTGCCCAAACTTTGACGCCGCCGTTGGCCACAAGAACTAAAAGGGCCTCGCACGCTCAGCGCACTTCGAGCCATTTCTGATACGCCTTCTCGATCACGTCCTTGTCGATCTTTCCGTCCCAGACGGCAATCCCGTAGCAAGCACGCAAAGGCTTATCCGGAGTGACAGACAGGGGCTCTTTCTCCAGATTGAGCGTGGCAGACAGATAGGCGAACGGCGCATTCATCGTGAACCAGGTGGCGGGACGACGTGGATTGTCCGGCGCGTCAAACATCGCCAAGGTAACCGGCTTTCCATCCGCCTTGCCGTAAAATGCGCACCACGCAGCGCGCGTCAGCTTCTCGCTGCCACGCACCGTCTCCGACTCGGCATCTCCGGCCGTGACGAACTCCCCCCCCTCGTCCATCGATTCGACAAACCGCACGCCGAGTCCGAAGTAGTGGCGTCCCCACAACTTGATCGAGTCCTTTCCGGCTGCCGGCTGCAGGACGAATTTCCACGATAGTAGTGACACGTCGGGTAACACTCCCAGATGAGCGGTAATCGTGCGGGATTCAGTACCCAGTTTGACCTCCTGCGGCGACACCCAATCGATAGTCTGCTGGATCGTCGCCGCACCCATACCATTGGTCATCGATGACGACGCGCTGACCCCCGACGAAACCTGTTTCCCGTATTGTTCAGCGGGTACCTCCGACCAGAAGTCGATGTCATCGATCCCGATCGCGTACATCAATGCGTGATGATGCACGTGATCATGCGGCGAATCCCGCAGGACCTGCACACCTTGCGGCGTGAACCAACGCGAGATGTAGATCTTCGTCGGATGCGACTGAGACTGATATTCCAGTAGTTGTTGGCCGTTGACGGTCAGCGTGGTGACGCCGTCCCGGCTGTCAAGAGCCACATCCTGTGCCGCCATACGTTCTGCCGTCAGAAGCAGTAACAGCCCGATTGTTAAGCAAGCCACGGCAAAAGTGCGCATGCTCCCGGATATGGTATGTGAGCACGTAGTCATGAAGCTGATCTCCTGTTGAGGGAATACATACCGCCACGGGGAACCGGCCGCAGCCAAAAAAGGCGCCACAGTATCTGGTTTGGCTTCTAAACGCATGGCTTCTTGGCCCTTGTACCCGTGCGGGGGAAAAGGGGAGGCGTACATTTTCGCCGGTTGACCGGGTCATTTGGGGAAGATCACTGGAAAGAAATCGCCCTAGGATGACATAGATCTGTTACTCGTTGGAAGGCCCAGATGGGCGGCTTGCCTCGCCTGTCCTGTCAGCCGCGGGAAACGTACCACCCCCCGTTTCTCGTTCCAGGATTGCATGGGAAAGGGCGCGACTGTGTGAGCGGCGCCTCGACTTTGGATGAGTGGAGATAAGCGAAGATAAGTGTTCCGTTCGCAATTCCCTCCACCGGCCTCGCGCCGGTGGAAGGAACGACTGGTCAGCTACCATCATACCAACGCACACCCTTCGGTCGAGCCTGTGACGTGCCAGTGGACCGGCACGTTTTCGAGACCGAAACACTCCGCGAAGTGCTTCGAGCGCCAGCAGATGTCAAGATGCCACGCACGGGATGATCCGGCCTCGGCATGCCGCCGGCGTGGTGGTGGCCTTCACGCTCGGCCGTCTGGTTTTGTGCGGTTGGCTGTAGCTGGCCAGTTGTCGCCCCGCTGGGACAAGCCCAGCGGAAGCGGAAGATATGCCGTACAATCACCGGTTTATTGCCGCACTTGCCCGGCACAGTTTCGATATGCGAGTTTGTCATGCAGTAGCCTCCACGTTCCCAATCTTATCACGCAACACCCTGAATCGGGAATGGAGCAGAAAACGCCGTCACCTTAGACACCGGAAATACCCTCAAGGGTACCGCTGTTCAGTAGCCGGTTCGCCGTCCGAAGTGCCGATTTCGTAGACGGGCATTCGGTGACCACCGGACGGTGGCTGGCAGTCGCACCAGCACGCCCCCGGAGGGATACAAGCGGCGACCCCGGCCAAGACGAGCCGATTCGCACCTCGCCATTGAGCGGAAATGGGTCGTATTATGATGAGCCCAGAACCTCAGGACTCCGACGAGTTGATGGGCGGGGCAGCAACCGACCTCTGGGGCTCGTTCTCGCCTCCCTTCTTGCTCTGCCTGGGGCCCATGTCCCTGTTCCTGAGCGTGTCCTAGAGATCGCGTCAAGTCGCCGCGCTGGCCGACGGAAATCGGCTGAGGCTGACCTCGGCGCCATCAGGCGGCACGAACGCCAGACGCGGTTGCGTGGCGGCCTCGGCACAACGCCGGCGTGATGGTTGCTGCTGGGCTCGACCGCTCATCGGAGGGGGGCGGGTCGGTAGCTGGCCAGTTGTGGTCCCCCTGGGATATACCCAGGGGAAACCAGAGGGAGTGTCGGCGGGTCGGTAGCTGGCCAGTTGTGGTCCCCCTGGGATATACCCAGGGGAAACCGGATTCAGAGAGAAGCGGGAAGTGAGATGTACGGAGTCGTAGCTGAGACCGCCGTAGCTGAGACCGCCGTAGCTGAGACCGCCAAGGGCTCAGCGGCAGCGGCAACAGATGTTCCATCGCGATTTGTTTGAACGACAAGAAGACTGAGTGACAAAAAGATAAGTCGGCAGAGGAGATCTTTTTGTCGTCCGATTTTTGTCCTTCATCTGCCCCGTCCAAGGTCTCTGCCACCATCTCGAGATGATTCGAAATGCCTTCGTTTGTTGTCGCACGCCACAAACCTAATTCTACCCACTTCCGCCCGGCCACTCCACATCGGCCTTCATATGCCTGTGCCGGGTTAGGCTGGGCCGATTCGCATAACGGTCGATACTTGGAACTCTATTTCAATTTTCACCTTCCGACGTCGAGACACGGAATTGTCAGACCTCATTGTCGCGTTTCCAGCTTTGCCACCAATGTCGACTGATTGGGCAGATCGACTTTAGTCTCCTGGTTGTGTCGTAGGAAGATCTCTCGCGTAAACCCTTCTCCCGACCGTCCCGACATCTCGAAGGTTAGGGTGACGCCATCGTCTGCGATCTCGTTGATAGTCACCCTCCGGCTTTCGCCCTGTCCATTTCCATCAACGTCACCAGACTCTGACAAGACGCCTGTGCTAAACACGCGGTAGCTACCAATCGAATGGAACTTACCATTCTGACTCTCTACCTTTAGAGTGAGCATTGGTGCCGTGGCACTCGGGTCACCACATCCACAGAGCAGTAGGAAAACAAGAAGCGAGATAACTCGATGCATACCAAGGGCCTCTCATGTGTTTATGCTTCCTGTGAGCGGGCGATCCCAGGCCAGCCAATGGACCTCTTCCGAGAAATGGTTCGATCCTCGCTATGACGGGCCCAAACGGTCGACTTGCCGCTAAACTCGCCAGCCCGAGTCCCATCTTGCCACCTGCAAATCAAAGTGCCATCAAGTCGTGGGAGTCGAGGTTTTTGACACAGTCCCCAACCCCGCTTTGGAGTTCGTCTGTCATTCGAATCTGTTTCGTATTTGGTGCTTCGGATTTCGGATTTCGGATTTGGAACCTGCGTGCCCCGTGCGCGCATCATAGACGCGAGATCCTTACTGCGACTTTTTTGCTCGGTCCAAAAACGCTTTTGCCTGCTGCTCAATACTGCCGCCGACGGCGGTATCGAGCACCTGCTGCATGGCTTCGGCGACGGCCCGCGGATCATCCTGGATAGCCCGCGGGGCAATTGCCACCGCCGCGCTGGCGGCACGGTCTCGCAGGCCCCCTTTGTCCAGCTGGCTAACAGCCAAACGCAACGCAACGGGAGACGGATCGGCTTGGAGCACGTTGAGCACCAATTCACGCTCGTCATCGCGTTGGGCCAGGGCCAGCGCTTTCTCGCACATGTCCATTTTTTCATCGTGCGGCAATCCGAATTGGCTCGCAATGCGGATATAGCCGCGCAAGACACGGATTTTGAACTTCTCCGTCTCGATCGATTGTGATAGGTCCAACAGGACCGGCCCGACGTCGGACCCAACCCATGTCCCCAGAATTCGCGTCGCCGCATCCTGCGTGTCCGAACTCGAGTCCGCAGCGCTGTCGGCCAGACATTGCAGCGCCACAGGACCTCCCATCGAGCCAAGTTGCTCAAGCAGGACCGTCTTCATGTCGTCCGGCGCGGTGGCCAGTCGTGAAGTCAGCGTCTTGGCACAGGTGTCTCGGTCGGGCATCCGCACGCAGGCTGCGTTAAGCGCCGCCTGGGTGACCGACTTCTCCTGCTCGTCCTGGGCGGCAATCACCCAGTCCACAAGCTGTGGCAGCTTCTCGATAGCTGCCGTTTCCCCCAACGCCTCGATCGCCGCTGACCGGAGCCCCTTATCCGAACCTTGCGCGATCTCCAACAGCTTCGGAACCGCGTTGGAGATTCGTCGCTGGCTGATCAGGTCGATCGCCAGCTGCCGGCTGGATTCGTCTCCGTTGTCCAGATGGGACAGAATCGCCGCGTCAACTTTCTCGCCCGGCAACAGTCCCAACGTCCTGACCGCGGCATCAGAGAGCGGTGGATCTGGACTCAGTGCCGCCGCCCAAAGGACAGGCAGTACGGTTACATCTCCGATCTTGGCCAATGCGGCCACGGCGGCAAGCTTGACTTCGGGAGTTCCATCAGCCGCCGCGGCAGCGGCGATCGGGAGTGAATCTTTGTCGCCCAGTTCACCCAGTACCAGCAATACGAGCGCCCATTGTGCGGCGAGAGGGAGCCGCAGCTGGTACGCAGGGCGGCCCGCACTTCCGGGCCGGCGATCTCCCGCGCGGCGCGCAACGCGATGTCGGCCGCTGCCGCGTCACTCCCCTTGAGCTGTTCGATCACCAACTCGATCCCGTCTCCCTGACGGGCCAGTATCGCGCCACGCAACCCAGCCATCTGCTCGCTCTTCGGCGCCTTGGCCGCCCACACCAAGTCATACATGGCAATCGCCTCGTCTCGCGACCCTGCTTCGTTCAGGTTTTCGGCGCAGAGCAAACAACCGCGTGCGACGGCCTGACCGTTCGCATCTGTGGCCTGCTGGAGCGCCGCTTTGAGCGCAGTGGCTGCAGGCGGATCCGCGATTGCTCCCAGTGCCGCGGCGGCGGCCGCCACGACTTCGAGGTCTTGGTCACCGAGTTTCGCGGTCAGGGCCTCGACAGCTTGAATGTCCTTGCGCACGCCAATGGAATTGATGACACCCACCAGCAGTTTGCCCGACAGCTGATTGAGGGCCTGGCGAAACGCCGCATCGACGGCCGCATCCGGAATCGGTTGCAGGGCAAAACGGGCATAGTGTGCATATTGCTCGTTCGCTAACAATGCAGCTGAGCACCGGAATCGCCTCGGGGGTGGCATACACGGCAAGCTGCTCAAAAGCCGCCGCTTTGACATCATCGAGTCCCTCGCGTTGGATGATCTTCAGTAATTCCGCCGTCTTTTCTCGCTCGGCTTGTTGAATCGCTGCGGGCGACCGAGGATCCTGCCGCCGCCACCGGCACCACCAATACTGCCGCCACGACAGTGGCCAGCAGCGTTCTCGCAATAAGTGCTGAAACGTGCATCCGTCTATCTCCACATGTGAATGTTGATTTCGTTGTCCCTGACGCCGGACTTGACGTCACCATCGCGTTCCCTTCACGCGCGCCATGGTTCCCGCAACGCACGGCAGCGCATGCGATTGGCCTCGTCATCGCCCATGAACTCTTCCTGGACCGGGTCAAAACGGAGTTTCCGTCCCAGCTGCCAGGAAATGTAGGCGGCATGACACGCAATGTGCGACTGGCCAGCCACGTTGGCGTTGCCGGCGGGCATTCTGCGCGATTTCACACAACGAAGGAATTCCAGAATGTGGGCCGTGGGAGTCGTTCCGACCTCGGTAAAGACTCGTTTCTTGGCACGCAATGTGGCCGGGTGCATTTCGATGCGGCCGCTGTCTCCCGTTTCGACCCAGCCTTCATCTCCTTCGAAGCGGACCGAGCAAGTCCCCAAGCCCATCCAGCCTTTGTCACGCATCACCAACTTGACGCCATTGGCATAGCGTGCATAGACATTTGTTCCCTCGGGCTCGTACTCGACGGGCGCGGTATCGTCCGCCTGGTTTGCCCACTGGCAGAGATCGACCGTGTGGGCGCCCCACTCGAGAATGCCACCACCATGAAAATCGAAATAACCGCGCCACTGTCCGTTGACATAGTCTTTGTTGTAAGGCCGCCAGGGGCAGGGCCCCAACCAGCGGTCCCAATTCACTTCATCCCGCGGCGGTTCCGGCTCCGCTGCCAGCCAGACCTTCTTGGTGGCCGGGTCGAGTGTGTTTGCATGGACCGTGTGGAGTTTCCCCAATTGTCCACTCTGAGCAAGGTGATTGGCGAGCATGAAATTGGCAATGTTACGACGTTGCGTTCCCGCCTGATAAACTCGCCCGTAGCGCGAGATATTGTCCGCCAGGGCGCGGCTTTCAGCGATGGTCATCGAGCACGGTTTCTCGCAATACATGTCCTTGCCCGCCTTGGCCGCCTCGATCGAGGCCTGCGTGTGCCACCGGTCGCCCGTGGCGATCAGCAGCGCGTCGACATCCTCGCGCGCAGCAGCTCAAACATGTCCCAGTACGTGGCACAGTCCTGGTTGCTGTATTTCTGGTCCGCCATTTGCTTCACGGCCTGTCGGCGCACGGCCCGCACATCGGCCACCGCCACGAACTGAACCTGTGGCTGTTCCAGGAAGATCCCCAAGTCATAGCCACCACGTGAGCCGATCCCAAGCCCTCCCATGACGATCCGTTCGCTCGGAGCAACCGCTCCACTGAGCCCCAGCGCCGAACCGGGTACGATCTGGGGTACCGCCAGTAGTGCACTGGCACCCGCAGCAGTCCGCAGAAACTGTCGCCGCGTAAATCGAGGTCGTTTGCCTAACATGCTTGGTCCACCTCCTTCGAGAATCAGTCGATCTTGTGTGCATTTGTGTCGACGGCGCCGCCCCTACGTAGAACGGAATTCATTCCGTTTGTGCAGCCCCCTTCGTTTTCCACAACCCCCAACGCAGCCCAGAAGCCCCGCTTACAAACATCCGCGCACGGCACACGCTTTCGACTTACACGGTAGAGTCCAAAGCGTCACCCGGCGGCAGCCGCCAGTTTCGTCATTGTAACCAAAATCCGCAGGCAACTGTGTCATCACCCCCGCAATTCCTCGTTTAACCCACAGCCGCAGGTTTTAAGGTTGCGCAGATTGATGAACCGCAACGCGGTTCAACTCCACAGCCCAGGGTTGGCAGCCACGGCCACCGCCGTGGCTGCCAACCCTGGGGCGACCACATGAAATCTCCCGCGACCCCAACGGGGTCGGACAAAATGCGGTATCTCAAAACACGGCCGCGTCAAACTCGATCCATCAATTCGGCGGATGTACGTGACACCACGTGCGACGACGGGGCAAAGTCGATCCTGTCGCATCCCTTCAGGCGACCCCCTCCCTTCTCCATCGCGTCCCCAGGCTGCACCGTACTCGCGCTTCGCCCCTGGGATCTGGTGTGAAACGCCTTCAGCGTAGGGAATTCCACGACAATACCACTATTCGTGATCAAATAGCGCAACTTCAAAAGCCGCAGGCGAGGACGCAGCTCGTACCGATTTTCGCACGCGTCCACAACCAGTGATATACGGCCAACGGGTGAGAGACTGTCCGAAATCGGTCCTGGGGAGGGATACACCGGCCGAGTTCGCAAGAGCGAAATATGGTCACCCCACTGCGAAAGCGTCGGCCGCGAATTGCACGGGGTCGATCGCATCCAGGCCAATCCACGGCGCAGCGGATTGCCCCGCTGACACACTTACACAGTGGGCGAGTTTTTCAGCCAGTTCACCACGTTCAGTCCCGGGATGCGTGAGAAATGCGAGACGTTGTTCGTGACTACCGTCGCATTAAGACCTAATGCGTGCGCAGCGATAAGTAGATCCATGCCCCCCACCGTTACGCCGCGACTTTCCAGGTGATCACGAATCCGCCCGTAGTGAATCGGAGTCAAAACGGCGTCGTAGTCGTACAACTCGAAGGGAGTCAATATCTTTCGCACTGCGGCGATTTCGTCCTCATACCGGTCACTATTGCGGGCCCCAAATTCCAGCTCGGAAACGGTCACCGCAGACAAACCGACTGCATGACCGGCCGTTTGTGCTTCACGGCAATGCTGCACCAGGGCCAACGACTTTTCGCGTGGACCGACTCGGCGCGAGGCCGCTTTGAGCCCGCGAATCATGTAGATCAGTATGTCGGTATCCAACAAGTAGATCATGACTTCCATTTCCGTGGCTGGGACTCCGGCTGTCGCCGCTCACCCACCATGAAACCCTGGGACAACTCGGCCACTCCCTCGAAGAAGATCGACCACGGGTCGCGAGCAATCACGAGGAAACCCTCTGGTGTCTTTTTCAGATGCACCTCATCCACTTCCACGCGGAACTCTTTGGGCAGCCGTATCGCCTGGCTGCGCCCGTTTTGAAAAACTTTCGCTGTGTACATGATGGAGATCCTCAAAATGGTCTATACCAAATGATAGCACCACCAGGCCAGCGGGTCAAATGGTCGGATGTGTCGGGGCGATGGCAGGGCGGCGGCAGAAATCTGGCACTGCGATACGCCCCGGCTCGAAGAGGACAGGCTCTGGCCAACGGCGAGAGCGCCGCGCACGAGGCGGATTCGCTCGAACGAGCGTACTACCCAGCCACCCCATCTTGCCGCAAAAACGGGGAGCCTCCCCGTTTTCTGGGCAACGGCGCGGATTGACGTTCCGTTCCGGGGGCACGATGCATGTCTTCCCGACGGAGGATCGATGGCCAACGGGTGCTGATCTGACGCAGGTTCGCGTTTTTGCCCTGATCAAGTCCGGACATTGACTTCACGGTCAGCCCTGATCATACTGCCCGCGGAACGGGCGCTGTTTACCGCCGCTTTTCCAGACGTGAGCGATGCCACAGCGGGGCCGTCGCCGGTAAGAGATCCCTATCGCGATTCACTCTCCAGGCGTTTCGAACGACGGGCCAGTCGCCGTATTCCCCGGCACGGTCTCCACGCCATTCAAAGCATTCCCTGAAAAGGCCCGTATCACCTGCCATGGAGGCCCTGGTACTGCTGGCAGCGATTGGAGGAGACATCATGAAGAACACCGTTGCCACCGCCGTGATGTTAGGCTTGAGCGTGCTCACCGCGCGGGCTCAGGACTCCAGCATTCCCGCGGCGAAGCCCGAAATCGATCTCACCCTGATCCCTCCCTCGCCGGTGACGGACCAGGTCGTTCTTGACATCCGTGTAGCGGTGCGAAACGAGGGGCAAGCAGCTGCAGAATCCGACATCGCCATTTACTTGGACGAAGAGACGCCCGCCAAGCGACTCTATCGAGCACGCCCTGCAATTGGCCCGCAGGCCGCGGCGGGTATTGCGTTTCGCTGGCCGACAACAGGCCATGCCGGAAAACACCGAGTGATTGTGACAGCCCGTGCCGGCACAAAGCCCCTCAGGGCTGAACAGCCGATCGAAATCATCGAGTCCGATGTACGCTCCACCCGGCGGCTCGGTGGAGCGTGGGTGGACATCTACCATCACGATCCGCGCGAAGGGAAGCCCTTTGACGACGAACTAGGCAAGATGACAGACGAGCAATGGCGCGAACTCGTGCGGGCCATGCACGCGGTGGACCAGGACATTCTCGTGATCACGATGATGTTTCAAAACTTCACCCACCGCGGACAGCACAAGATTGAAACGGCGGGCTACCAAGGCAAGGCATACTACCCTTCCCAGCTCTACAGCGGCCGCATGCCAATTGCCTCGCAGGACCCGTTGGAGACCATCCTCTCCGAGGCCGACAAGCTTGGAATGCATGTCATGCCGGGAGTGGGAAACTACGCGTTCTTCGACTACACGCCTGGCGCCTCCGCTGGTGCAAGGAAGTGGCTGCCGAGCTGTGGGACCGCTACGGACACCACAGGTCGTTCTACGGCTGGTATGTAAGCCATGAGAAACAAGGCAGCCTCGGCAATGCCGATGAGCGGAGGGAGATCGTCGAGTTCTTTCGGGAGTTCACTCCTTACGTTCGTCAGCTCGCCCCCGACAAGCCAGTGATGCTCGCAACAAACTGCTACGAACTGCGTGGTGCGGAGGACGCCTACCGTCAACTGCTGCCGAACCTGGACATCATCTGCCCCTTTGCCTATCACCGTATGCCACCCGAGGATCTACGGGGAGAGGAGGCCGCCGCTCTGATGCAATCACTCTGCGACGAGGCCGGTTGCCATTTGTGGATGGACGTCGAAAGCTTCGTCTTCCGCGATGGTGGGCTCGTGCCGCGGCCGATCGGAGGCCTGATCAGCGATTTCACACGATTCCCGAACTTCGAGAAAACGCTGCATTACCAGTTCCCCGGTATGATGAGCGCACCGGAAATGACGCGTCAGCCAGGCGGTCCTGCGTCGGTCAAACTCTACCAGGACTACGCCCGCTATCTCCGCGAAGGGCCGCCGCGGGATCTCGTGCACGCCGCCCTGGGCAAACCACTGACGCTCGCCGCGCCCCCTAATGCCCGCTACCCCGGCGAGGGTCCCGGTGGACTTGTCGACGGACAGTGTGGAGCGGCTGACTACCGTGACCCGCACTGGCTCGGCTTCTTCGGCACCGACCTCGAGGCGGTGGTGGACCTCGGAGTGTCGCGAGAAATATCGTCGTTGGGATTGCGCTGCCTGCAGTACACGACAGCCGGTATCTACCTGCCGACCGAGGTCCGCTTCGACGTTTCTGAGGATGGCCGGCAGTTTGCCGAAGTGGCGACGACCAAGCCGGTCACGGGACCGGACGTGACGGGGCCAGAGGCCTCGATCCTCCGCTGTGACGGTGTGGCGGCTCATAGCCGGTGGGTGCGAGTGCGAGCCATCAACGTCGGGATGATCCCGCCGGGTCGCACGGCTGCCGGCACCAAAGCCTGGTTGTTTGCAGACGAAGTGTTCGTGGACCCGCAGCCATAGCCATTCCACGGAAACTCAACATGCAGCAATCCCCGGCAATGAGCCCGAAAACCGGTAAGACTTTTCATGTTATGCTCCGCTTAACGATATGAGGAAGGATCCCAAAAGGGGCCGGAGTATTGGGGAGACCGCCCAACCTCCCAGCGAACGAGACGTAACGTGGAAGGACCAAATATAACTTCGTGCCTGCTACTCACTTCTCCATTACTCCCACACTCGACACTCCACACTCCACCACTCCAGAATCACGCAGGCAGCGGCAGCGCCTTGTCAATTCTCACCAGCAGAGCTGGTGAATTGGCTTGGATTCAATAGCCCACCGTGACCGCCGCTTTGCCGGTGAAGTTGCTCAGCCGCACCAGCTCACGTGCCGCGTCAAACTCCTTCGACTCCTGGCCATTGACAGTGACGTTCTTGATCGGCGCGGCTGTGGGGTGACGCAGACGCAGCAGGACTTCCTTCGGTGCTTTGCGCAATGGCAACTCCACCGTGGCGTTGATCTTGCCGTTGTCCACGTCCGAGACGATCTCGTAGGCCACCGTGCCGAAATGCGTGGGCGCGTTTCTGACGCTGATCCGCTTGCCCTGCTCCAGCCACGCGCGCGGCGTGCCGCGCGCCAGCCAGAGACTGTCGCCGATTTCCATCACCAGCAGGTTGCGGAAGTTCTCCAGGAACCAACCGGCGGTGCCGTTGTCAGGAGCACTGCAGTCCGTATAGCTGCCCAAATGCCAATGTTCCCACAACTTGCCCATCAGCACCTACCATGGCCGCATAAGAGTTCATCCAGAACCGCAGGAAATTCGGCACGTCGTCTTGCAGCAGGTAGATGTTGGCGTTGTGCGAGGCCTTCGGCAGACTCACATAGCAATTCCAGAACCAGGCATCGTCCGTGGAAAGACCCTTCTGCCGCCGTGCTTCTTCCTTTTCCCGCACGGCGCTGGCAGACGTTCCTAGCTCCTCCATCACATTCAGGGTATCGACCATGCGGACGTCGCTGGCATCCAGTACGGCGAACGGTTCGGCCAGCGGCAGCGCCCCCATGAAACGATCGCAATCCGGAAACTGGGGAGCACCCAACTCCGGACCGGTCAGACCCCGCGGCATATGCCATTCTCGGGATATAACTGCGGTAGGTGCCGTCACGCCCCAGCCGCACCGGCGCCAGCGCCGCTTCCCGTTCCACGGCCCGGCGGATGTCTTGGCGAAACGCATCGGCCTCGCTCGCGGTACTTCCGGCCTGCTTCCGCATCAAACTCCGTCAAGGCGTCGGCGAAACGCTGCACGCCCTGGAGAGACAAAGCGTTGTCCACATAGTACCAATGCCAGTCGCAACTGGGGATCGCGTAATCGCCCAGCATGCACGGCGGCATCAGACCGGCCACGAAGAGATCCTGCCGGTTGGGAATGTCCTTCATGTAGAGTGTCCGCTGACGGATGATCCAGTCCGCCGCCGCCTGCAATCGGACACGGTTCCGCTGAAACCACTCCTTGTCGCCTGTCAGGAAATAGCGCTCCGCCATGGCAAACAGGAGTCTGCCCGTCGAGGCGTGCGTGCCGTCATGGCTGTATCCCATGTCGTGTCTCATGGCTCGTCGCCCACTCCAGCGCACCGTTGCCATCGGAATAATCGCCGTCCGACTTCGCACCCGGGGCCTTCAGGAAATGCTCATAGACCTTGTCAGCCTCGTCGTGCAGACCCACCAGATCCATCTCATGGGCAACTCGGCCCACCTCAAACGCAAGTCCTCCCCACATGTGCTTGCCTTTCAACTGATGCGAGGCCGCACGCCAGGCATCGGTCCAGCGTGCGTCCGGCAGTTGCACCTGCATGGGAGGGTCCTCGACCTGAGGAAATGGCGGCACAGCCGTCCCCGCCGGACATGTCCACAACCTGACCTCCCGCATGACCTCTTCCCAGGAGGCGGCCTCGCGATGTTCGCGGGTCATCTGGCGAATACTCTTGAGGTTCCTGGCCGCCAATTCCCGGGCGAATTGCCGGGCGGTTTTCCCGCTGCCGACCTTCGTCACGAAAACGCCGTGTTCCGGAATCAGGATCGGTCCGTTCTCCAGATCGCACAGGCGAAACGTGAAACCGGTCGTCTTGGTCCAGACGGTCACCCGACTATCCAAGCCTGGGCAACTGCTGGGGGCGTACAGCACCGGTACGACGATGCCTCGTCTGCGTATCACCCGCGGCCCGCGATTGCCAGGTGTGCGCACCTGTCACCGTCGTTCCCTTGTCGTCCGCCAATGGCGACACGGAACCGACCATCGCCACATGGGACTCCAGGCGGCCGTCGAAGTCGGTCTGTCTCCGTTCCCGCCTGGAAACCCCATTCGATTTCCAGATCCATCCGTTTCCACTCCCCCACACTCGGACCGATCACCCGAATACTCGGTACGGCTGCCTTGATCGCCACCAGATGTCTGTTCCCTCTTCGTAGAAGACCGCGACCATTTCCGTGGCCGCATCGACCCGGACGTTATAGGCCCAGTCCATTTTCGCAGCAGGCTCGCTTTTGTACGTCCACGTGCGCCGATCTTCTGATACCTCCGGATTGACTCAGAATCTTATCCACGGTCCACCCAAACCAACCATACGACGTGGGATAGACCCGAACTTCCACCTTCTCTGGCGACGGAATCTCCTGCACGCTGGCGGGCCAATGAAGTTCCACTTGATAGTTCGCCAGGCCTCCTGTCCAGAGCAGTCCCGCCTGCAGTCGGCCATTCGGCGGCGCGGGCAACGGTTTCAACAAATCGGGCATATCGTAATAGATGCTTTTCAGCTGCTCCTGAGGCAGTGCGGTGAAAGCCGTCCGATACACCTTATCGATCCGCTCGAGGCGCCGGGGAATGAAATATGCTTCCGGTTTCTCCTGGACCGCCAGATCGGCGCGCCACGCATACGCCCACGGCGCAATATCCACCGGTTGGCCCACCAGTTTGTCCAACTCGGTTTCCGCCGTCGGTGGAGAGCTCGGCGATTCCGCCGCGTACGCAATCCCGATGCCTAACACGGCCCACAATACAACGACTTTCATTTGTACTACTCCCACGTAGCAGGCACGAAGAACACCACACACAAGCCAGCCACCATCAACAGAGCTGCTGGCTTGCCGAAGGCCCCTGAGGGGGGCCGGGTACTGGAGTGTTGGACTGTTGGAGTGTTGACAAGGAAAGAATGAGGAACCTCCGATTCAACCACACTAATCGATGATCGATCACGTATATGTTCAGTCTGACCACTCCGTTACTCCCTTTCTCCACCAGTCCAAAATCACGCCGGAAGCAACACAGCCTGATCGATTGTCACCCGGCAGAGCCGGTGGATTACCTTGGATTCAGAGTTGTAGTCGATAGCATGTGCGCTCCGCGCATCTTTGTAAAGCCGACCACTGGAGACGGCAACACGGCAATGCGAAATGCGAAATGAACAATGGAGGGGTCCGAATACGCCGGCAGTGGCTCTTGGTAACCGCGGAAATGCCTGATTCCGCATTCCGCAATCCCGATTCGTTGCGGATACGTATGCCACTCGAAATCAGCAAGCACCCCAGACACGCCACGCTATTCTTGGCTGCGGCCATTGGCCACGTTAAGGCCGTCCGTGGCGGGAGGTGCCCCGGTAGTCCCACGTGTCTTCCCAACGGTAAACGGGGTCCTGGCAGCGGCGTTATCGATACTTCGACAGGTCCGATGTCACCTGACCTCTTGCGACACGGGGTGTCATTACGTTTCAATAGGGGGCGTGTCACCAGCGACACTTCATGCCTGAAGCCTACCGCTTTCCTGCAGTAAACCTTAAGGCGGCCTGCAGCCATTGCCAAATTTGGACGTCAACGTGCCTGGTATGGCTGACTTGGACGACCGGAACGATTAGGGAGTGCGGAATGCGCAATGCGGAGTGCGGAATCGGGATTGCACGTTTCACGCGGTTTCTCAGTCCGCATTGCGCACTCGCACTGCGCAGTCCCGATTCGTTCCCCATCGAGCAGTCGGCGTCACAGAAATGCGCGCACCGTGCGGCATGTTGTCGACTAACACGCCAACCTCATCTTCAACCGACGCGGTGTGATCATGAACATACACTCCCCACTGGCTGGACTGGTGGCCAGTCTTTTTTGGTTGTCAAGTGTTCAAAGTGACGAAATCGGCCAGCGTCCTTATGAGATGGATTGGGCCAACCGCGTTACCGACACGCGGGCGCCGTTGATCGACTTCGAGAACCTGGACGACTGGACGGTCTCGCAGAACGATGCCGAGAGTGAATTCTCTTTGTCGCGAGAACAGCAGCTTTGGGGTGATCACGTCGGCAAACTCGTCTATCGCGGCACCGGCGCTCGTCCGGTCATCACGATCGCTCCACCCCAAGCGGTTCCGGTGCCGGGGCCCTTCGACTGCGTCAACCTGTGGGTTTACGGCAACAACTGGGCCTGGGTCCCCGATCGATCAACGCCCCAAGTGGAAATCCGCGTACTGCTGCAGAGCGCCGACGGAACCACGGTTCCCGTCGTGCTCGGCCGCGTCCGCTGGAAAGAGTGGTGGCTCATGCACGCGCGGCTGTCTTCGCAGCAGCTAGCCCAACTGGGTGACCAACCGCGTTTCGTCGGCCTGGAAGTGCGCGACGGACGCAACAAAGAGGACCGGGCGATCTATTTCGACAATCTGGCGATCTACACCGAGCCGCTTGCGCCGCTGAAGTTCGAACCGCGCCCTCGACGTGGCATTACCCTGCCGGAAGGCCAGACCGTGGGCAATAACATCGGACCTGGCGTACTCCCGTTCCCGACGCGCGAAGAGACGATTCTGCCCGACAACCTGGCTGACAAGTTCCAGGTGAGCCTGGAAGCGTCAGGGGACACGTTTGTCTTTCGATACACCGGCGACGACGGCACGCTGGTCTATCACTATCGTCCGGCGTCGGGCACATTGAGTGATGTCACAGGACAGTGGGTTGGCCGGGGTGAGACGTTCCGGCCGCTCGATGGCGGAGGGGTTCTTGTTCGCCGCCGCAACCGACCAGAATTCAGTGCCTCCCTCATCGCTCACGCTGATTCGCTGCGAGCGCGATGGAGACACGGTGCGCTCGACCTGGCAGTGCCAGCTGGACAATCAAGAGCGCGGAGGTGCAGTACACGTTTCGCCTGTGGCAGAAATCACTGGTCGTGGACGTGCAGTGCGAAGGGGGAGAAATCGGTGAGTTTCGCGTAGGGCGCAGTTGTCGGCGCGGTCGAGCCGCGACTGATCACCGTCCCTTACCTCACCGGCGCGGAACAACGACCGGCCATCCTCATCTCCGGCACTGCCGACCAGCCGCTCTTCGTTTCCGTTCTGCTGGACCACTGTCGTACCAACTCGTCGCTCTTCTGGTTTTCCAATCAGGTGGCTCGTGAAGGAGTCGCCATCAACGGCGGCTGCGCGATACCTTCCCAAGACGGACGGCAAGCGAAACGGCTGTTTCGAACGTCTGTTCCTTACCGTCTCACCACGCTTCGAAGAGACTTTGCCGAACATCCCCAACCCGCAGTCGCCCTGGATGCACGTGACGGGCGAGCGAGTTTGGCGGGCCCATGGAGCCTCGGACCGGCAGCACGACTATGAGCATTGGAAGAAGGTGGCCCGGTACGGCATGACCAAAGTCGTGATCACCGACCACGAAACCGGCTGGCGCGACGGCGGTGAGAGTTTCACGATGCGAACGCGTGCCGCTCCAGGAAAAGGTGGCGACGAGGGACAAGTCGACTACGCCCGGAAGATCCACGCTCTGGGGTTCCGCTACGGCATCTACAACAACTACACCGACTATGCCCCGGTCAACGAGCACTGGGACGAAGACTACGTGACGCGCCTGCCCGACAATCAATGGCAGACGGCCTGGCCGCGGTGCTACAACCCGAAGCCGGCGCGGGCCGTGGAGTTGGAGTCGCGGCTGGCTCCGATCATCCAGGAGAAATTCCAGCTCGACACGGCCTACTGCGACGTCCACACGGCCGTCCGACCGTGGTCCTACGTCGACTTCGATGCCCGTGTGCCCGGCGCCGGCACGTTTGCCGCTACGTTCTACGCCTATGGCGAAATCATGCTGCACCAGAAGAAGACGTGGAACGGTCCGGTCTACAGCGAAGGAAACAACCACTGGTACTACTGCGGCCTGACCGACGGCAACTACGGCCAGGATCAGCTCGGACAACTGGCGACCAGTCCCTGGCTGGTCGACTTTGATCTGCGCAAACTGCACCCGCTTGTGCTGCAACTTCGGCATGGGAAGTCCCAGCATGTTCTATGGCAATGAGCAATACTCCGGCACCACGCCGGCGGAACGACAAGTCGCGTCTCGATCGGTTCCTGGCCGCCACGCTGGCCTTCGGACACACCGGCTTCCTCGTGTTTGAGGGAGGATTTCCCAGCGCGATTCAAAGTTACTATGCCGTGCAACAGGTGCACGCCCGCTACGCACAACAAACGGCCGAGTCGATTCGCTATGCCGATCCGCAAGGAAAGCTGCTCGATACAAGTCAAGCCGTCGCGGCGGACGTTTATCGCCGCTGCCAGATCGCCACCCGCTACGACAACGGGCTGGAAGTGTATGTGAACGGGCATCCCACGGATACGTGGTCTCTGCCGCAAGCCGAATTGCCTCCCAATGGTTGGTACGTGCACGATACAACGGACCATCAACTCACAGCCTTCAGCGCCATGGTCGACGGACATCGCGCCGACTATGTCGACTCGCCGGCCTACGTCTACGCCAATGGCCGTGGCACATTGACCCGCTTCCCGCGCGCAACGTGCGACGGGCAATTGATCGCTAACTGGCAACCGGATGGTACCGTTGAGGTCATCCCGGTAGGTGACTGCAGCGTCATCGGGATCGAGTTGAATGGTCAAGCGGCGAGTGCCGTCGCGCTGGATGAGGCGCGTACCCCGTTGGGCGCAGCCGCCACGCGTTACAGTCGAGGGCTTGTCTACATCACTCCCGTCGCCAGACGCGTTCAGCTACTCGATTGACGCTCTCGACGGCCCCCGCCGCTTGGCAATGCGAGCGAGTGAACGTCATCCCGGGCGAAGCGGTGACCATCGACGGTACCGCACCGGTGCACTATCGAGTTCCCGACGACGCGACGGTAGGTCAACAGGTATGGTTTGAATCCGACGGGACGTTGGCTTGATTTCACCGCCACCTCCCTGGTCCATGCCTCGTTGACCCTCGGGGAGCAAGTCTATCACCTGAAACTGCAGCCACGCACGCAATTGACGATGGAGGCCGCAGCTCAACTTGGCGAGCAATCGCTTCCGTTCACGCTTCGCCCCGATCAGACGGTTGAATTGGATTTCCCCCGGTCGGCGCCCGATCACGAAGCGGTGCAGGAACTCCCCCTCAACGTGACGGCCGGCGACCTGGCCTTTCACACGACGTGGTGGGTCAAATCGGAGTACGAGACGCTCGTGTTAGCGACCGTGCCGGATAACGTGGAAGCGGGCCAGCGGCTGCGCGGCCAGAAGGAGCGTGCTTTGGATGGTCAGACAGGAGCCGGAGTCTATTGGACCGAGCGAGCATGTGATGACGAACTGCGAAGATGCCTGTTCATGCACCCACCCTATGTCGGTGGCGTGGGATATAGCTTCGCCTTGCTGCAGCCGGTTGAGTTGCCGATGTCCGCCGCGGCGTTTCGCTGCGATATCGGCAAGGCTGATGAGAGCGACCCGGGCGACGGAATCCAGTTCCAGGTCGCGGTCATCGACTCGCAGGGATCGGAGACAATGGTTGTCGAGCAGCCGTGGACCAGGCACGCGTGGACTCCCTTTGGAGGCCGATCTGTCACGCTGGAAAGGTCAACGCATCACGATCAAGCTGACAGCCGATGTCGGACCCGCGGACAACTCGACCGGCGATTGGGCATGCTGGTCCAACATGCGAGTTGAATCGTCCCAGCCGGAACTGGTGACAGCCGTCTACGATCATAAGGTCGAGCTGACTCGCGAAGAAGGTCCTTATTCAACTGTGGAAGTGACCGCTGACGACGTGCGCAGCGCGCGGAGCGGCGTGCTTCACTTTCGTGGTATCGGGCTGCAGCACGGCGCTCCCTATATCTCCACCGCCAGTCTGAACGGCGTGGCCCTGGGAGAATTGCCGGCCGCCAACGGTGACGAGCGACAAGGGATCTGGAGCGATGCCAGCCTGGAACTTTCGCCTGCTGCCCTGGCATCGCTCGGTCAGTGGAACGTGGTGGCTCTCCAGAATCCCGGCCAGGACTCGTTTAAAGTCGGCTGGTTCTGGATTGAGTTGACGCTGCCAGATGGTCGCCAGGCGTCTTCCCAGATCACGCGAACCGTTTTCACGCAACCGGCAGGTTGGCCATATGCCGAAGGGACGGGCGTGCCATTTGAAAAGAACATTGAGACGACCGTGCGCATTCCGCTGCCATCGCAAGAGAGTCCATAGCGTATTTGCTCGCAATGCCGCAGCCAAGAAAGGTCGTGCGTCTGGGGGTACTCACTTAGGCAGCGGGAACGATTCGGGATGGCGGAATGCAGAATCGGCAGTACCGTGGTTACTAAGTGCCACTGCCGGAGTGTTCGGCCCCCTCCATTCTTCATTCCGCACTGCGCACTCCGCAATCGCTAATCGTTCACCCATCCAGTGGTCGGTTTCATAAGAATGCGCACACGGTGCGTGCTTGATACAGACGAGGACTTTACCGGCCTATCTACGGCAGGAGCGTCAACACGACGTACCGCAGCTCCATCACCTGCTTGCCGGGGATGTCCAGCGCGTGGAGCGTGAGAGGCCCACGTCCTGAGGGGAGCGTCATCGTACCCACTTCGAGCGGCCGAAAATCCTTGGTCGGTCCTTCCATTCGCTTGACACGGTCATGCTCCGGTCCGATGAGCGGTGGATCGTGAGCCCGGGTAATTTTGCCTGGCAGACGGTTTTCCAGGAATGTGAACTTCGAAGCTCGCACCCACATCGTCGGCAGGGCACGCGTAGTAGATCGTCACATCGTATTGCCCGGCCGTTGCCACTTCGATGTCCCACGTGAGAGCATCATCCGTACTGGTCCAGTTCCGGAAATAGGTGCTATTGGGAAATCGATTACTACGCTCAACGTTGCCTGATGGCACACCGTCGCGCGCCGGGAGCAGCGTCGTCGGGAATTGTGGATAACCGACCGGAAACGGACGATCGTCGTCGGTCAGTCCCGGCAGCATCTCTTGCCTCCATCGCGCGACTGCCTCCGACAATTGCCGCACCAGCTCGGGATGCTGCGAGGCGACATCAAGCCGCTGACCGGGATCGGCGACCATGTCGAACAGTTTGCCTTGATGGTCCAGCCGAAACTGCTGCGTCCGCACACTCACGCGATTGGCCCAATGCGAGAAGATCATGCGATCGGGCCAACTCTCGCGTGTTGCCAGCAACAGCGGTTTCAGACTCCGGCCATCCAACGGCTTGGTGCTGGCAACCGGGATACCGGCCAGCTCGGCCAACGTCGGCAGCAAATCGATGGCCGCCGCGATTTCCTTGATCCTGGTCCCCGGTGCGATATGCCGCGGCCACTTCACGAGGCAGGGAGCACGCACTCCCCCTTCGTCCGTGGAGCCCTTACGGCCCTTCATATCGCCGTTCCAACGCCAGCTGTTGGGTCCGTTGTCCGCGAAGTAAACGACGATCGTGTTGTCGGTCAACTGAAGCTCATCCAGTTTCTCCAAGACGCGGCCGACGTTCCAGTCGATGTTTTCGCACATGGCCAGCGCCGCGCGCGTCATCAGCATATCCTCGCTCGCTTCATCGCGATTGCGCATGCGGACGTCGACATTTTCAAATCGTTGATAGAAGCGATCTGGGACCTGCATGGGCGAATGCGGCGTGTTATACGGGATATAACAGAAGAACGGTTGCTGCTGATGCTCTTCGATAAACTGCATCGCGTGCTGCGTGAGATCATCGGTGAGGTATCCGTTTCCCTGCACCAGCTTCCCGTTGTGTTCCAGCTGAGGACTGAAGTAGTCGGCCCAATGCCCGGAACAGAAGCCGTAGAACTCGTCGAACCCTCGTGCCTTGGGATGATAAGGGTATTGCGTCCCGTTGTGCCACTTGCCAAACGCGGCGGTCGCATACCCGGCCGCCTGGAATGTCTGGGCCACGGTCATCTCGTCCAAATCCAGCCGCTCACCGCCCGTCGACGTCGAATACACACCACCGCGTGGATGGTAACGTCCGGTCAGAAACTCGGCTCGTGTCGGCGAGCAGACGGGGCAGACGTAGAATCGGTCCAACAACGCCCCGTCACGGGCCAGCGAATCGATGTGGGGAGTCTCCAGGTTGGTGTTCCCATGCACGCTCAAGTCTCCCCATCCCTGATCGTCCGACAAGAAGACAACGACATTGGGGCGTCGCTCGGTTTGCGCCGCAACCGCGTAGCGGACTTCACTGGCAAGAACCGTCAGTCAAGAACAGCAGGCACAGAGCGAGTGATCCGCAAAGGTGTGTCCCGACAGACCGACGATCCCAACAAGGCTGAAAAGAAGCGGACGGTTTCTGACCCCGGTACGAATGATGAAGCACGACATACCCAAGCACGAAGGAAGCACGAAGGAGCGAATAGGTGGTAGTGGTAGGGTGTGACAAGCTCGCCGGAATTCGTATCACCTCGTCCGCAATCGTCACGGCGAGCGCCGGCACACCAGAATGCGGTCCGATGCCTGGGAAGTGGTGAGCGGGGGTTTGCTGCGGCACTGGCTCCGCTCGCGGTCAGTGTTTTTTGTTGTTGGCAATGCATTTGACGCTCTCTCAGGAAAGTGGCACCCCGGTAGGAATGACGAAGCACGAAATACCCAAGCACGAAGGAAGCACGAAGGAAGCACGAAGGAGCACGAATAGGTGGATAGTGGTAGGGTGTGACAAGCTCGCCGGAGTTCGTATCACCTCGTCCGCAATCGTCACGGCGAGCGCCGGCACACCCTACCAGGGAAGAAACACCATTCGCCCAAAAATGAACGGAATCCTGCATTCCAACTCAGAGTTCTTGGTCAGTTCCAGCGCGGCGGCTGGTTCATTTCTCGGCCTTCGCCGCGTCTCGGCCACCTCCCTGATTTTCGTTGTGAAGTATAATTGCGCCGGGCTCGGATGGCACTTTGGGAGTTCGGATTTTGATATTCGGATTTCTGGCAACTGTGTGAATGTGGCCAACGGCAACGAAAGAGGTGAGTCATTACTGCGCATCGCACGAAATCAACAAGGTTGCTGCACGCACTGCGTGATCCACTTCAAGCCGCCTGTGTGCTGGCCGGGCTGACACTTGCTGCCGCATCATATGCCGAGGATACCGGTGCAGTCACGTCGCGTCGAGGGATGGTGGTGTCCGTTTCGGCGGAAGCCAGTGAGGCAGGTGCTGCCGTCATGCAGCGTGGCGGGAACGCCGTCGACGCGGCGGTGGCCACCGCGTTTGCCTTGGCCGTCACCTACCCGCCAGCTGGCAATCTCGGAGGGGGCGGCTTCATGCTGGTATTGCCGGCACCGGGTACCGAGCCGATCTGTATCGAGTATCGCGAAACGGCACCGGCCGCCTCAACCACGACCATGTTTTCCCTGCAGGAGTCCCACCTGGGTGCCAAAGCGGTCGGCATACCGGGAACGGTGCGCGGCCTGGCCCTGGCACATCAGTTGTATGGCAAACTCCCGTGGAGCGACGTGATGGCGCCAGCCATCCGCCTGGCCCGGGAAGGTTTTCCGGTGGGCACGCCGCTGGCGACATCGCTCAATGAGATTCTGTGCGAGGAGGAATCCCAGCCATTTGTCGAAATGCTGCGCGTTTATGCACCCCCCGAGGGCAACGAGTGGCAAGCCGTGGACCGTCTCACACAACCGGCGTTGGCGGAAACGCTTGAGCTGATTGCGCAGCAAGGCGCGGACGGGTTCTATCGCGGCCCGGTCGCCGAAGCGATCGTCGCTGAAATGCAGACCGGTGGGGGCCTCATCACGCTCGACGACCTCGCTGCATATTCAGCCAAGGTCCGCCGCTGCATCCACGGCACATTCCGCGGCTACGACATCTACGGTCCGCCTCCGCCGAGCAGCGGTGGCATCGTGCTGATCGAGATGCTCAACATGTTGGAGACGTTCGATCTGCGAGGCAAAGGCTATGCCGCTCCGGAAACGTGCCATCTCATGCTGGAGACGATGCGACGCGGCTTCCTCGATCGAGCGCGCTATCTGGGTGATCAGGATTTCGTGACGATTCCAACCTTCCTCACTTCCAAGCAGTATGCCGCGGAACTTGCCCGACAGATCGACCCGCGGCACGCGTCGTCCAGCGAGACGTTGGCTCCCGACATCATCCTCGCGCCCGAGGGAACGAGTACGACCCACTTCTCGATTGTCGACTCGCGCGGCATGGCGGTCGCCAACACGTACACGTTGGAACAGAGCTACGGAGCACGCGTGATGGTCCGCGGCCGGGGGTTTCTGCTGAACAACGAAATGGGCGATTTCAACTGGGTGCCGGGCCATACCGATCGCAAGGGGAGGATTGGCACACTGCCCAACCAGATCGCGCCCGGGAAACGCATGCTCAGCTCTCAGACGCCCGTGCTAGTCCTGAAAGACGGCCAGCCCTATTTGGTCACGGGCAGCCCCGGCGGTCGCACCATCATCAATACCGTCTTGTGCGTCCTGCTCAACGTGCTGGAATTCAACATGGACCTACACTCGGCCGTGGCCGCGCCGCGTTGGCATCATCAATGGCTGCCCGACGAGGCCAAATACGAAGCGGTGCAAGATCCCGCGTATTCATCGCTGGTCGAGAAACTGCGCGCCATGGGACACACGATCGATCCCGAATCGGGACCGCAAGGCGATGCCCACTCGATTCTCGTCGATCCCCAGTCCGGAACGCTGATCGGCGTAGCCGATCAACGTATTAGCGGCCAGGCTGTGGCCCTGCCGCCCACAACCGTTCTTGGGAGCACGCCCAGAAATGCAAAGCTGGAAAGCGTTTTTCCTGGCGGCCAATGACGATGCGGCCTCCACCGTCAGTCGCTGTGATAGCGATGTTGTCAAAACCCTCCGACCGGCCGCCCGTCCGCTGGTTGAATCAACAGTCGTAGTGTCTCACCGTTGAGTCCGTTCGACAAAAACCTGACACTTCCGTCTGCCATCGATGCGTTGGCGCCCGCGGGATGGTAGCTGCCGATGGAATTGGGACCGCTATTGAGCTGAAAACTCATCTGATCAAAATGCAGATCGTCATCGGGTTTTGTCCACGGCACCGGGTCCCGCACCTCCACGACCATCAAGGTATTGCTCGTTCCGTCGCGAATGTCGCTGAACTGTGTCCAACGATTCTCCCCGAATATACTGTCGGGAGGTTTGTTGTCGGCCGGCGTGCTGCTCAACACTGCAACATAATGCGTCAAGTTGGCGCCCGGTCCTGAGTCGGGACCGGAAGGACACCTGAACGTGGCCGGCATCTGTTGGGCAACTCGCATGTTATTGGGGCTGTCCCAAGGCTCATTGAAATTATACTGGTCATACAAATTCGATGCTTCGATGAAGGGGAGGATCGCAACTCGCCAGCTGTGCATGGGCTTGCCATTCTCGTCGGCAATGAAACCGGCCGGAAGCGACCTATAGACGTCGTTGTAGTTGTGCATCGCCAGCGCAATTTGCTTGAGATTATTGGAGCATTGCATGCGGCGTGCCGCCTCGCGGGCAGCTTGCACGGCGGGCAGTAGCAGAGCAACCAGCCCGCCCCCACCGCAGACACACATGACACCGACCACAATCGCGACGACCAGCACCGTATTGGATTTATTCTGCGGGCGACGCCCTGCCTGGGGCAGATCGCCAAACGAAGGCTTGGCCAGCATCGGCGCCGCTCCGCCAGGAATCGTGATCGTCCTGCCACAGCCGGCACAGGGCCCCGACTGACCGGCATACTGATCGGCAACTTCGGTGTATCGACCGCAATGAGGGCAGGTGAACACAATAGGCATGACCGACAACCCCTTTTGCATCTGAGGAGTGATTCCCGCGTCCGATCCGCGCTCATCACGCAGCGATTTGCCAACGCTCGGAGCACCGACACCCGGCACATCCAATGGCCGGTGACGGAGCGGACTGCAGAGAGCGAATACCAGAAACGCCGTGGCGCCAAGACCCACGTAAGCATACGCTGTAGCTCACAAGAACTCAACAGTCTGGCGCCCGGCCGATCACCCGCGGATCAGTCCAGCGAGGCCCCGGTGTGGCGCTCTTTGTCAGCCGCGATTTCCGACTTCTGAGCAGGATCTTCCGTCAGAATCGCTGATGGGATTGAGTACGACCACGTCCCCCTCGGAGAGTCCTTCACAGATCTCGACGAACTTGTCGTTGGTTTTCCCGACCACGACGGGCCGTTGCTCTGGCACGCGGTTGACCAACACGTAGCACCACGTGACTTCGCCACGTTGGATCACCGCTTGGACGGGCACGCAGAGCACATCATGCAGCAGGTCGATATGCATTTCCACGACGGCGGTCATGCCGGGCTTGATCTGATCGACCTGCTCATCGATCGTGACAACCGTGTTGTAGACCTTGGTGTCGGAACTGAGCCAACCGCCCGGATCGGGCAGCACCGCCACACTCTGGACCGCTCCCTCGTAATGCCGATCGGGGAATGCGTCGAGTCGAATAGTGGCGTGCAAGCCACTCTTCACACGGTCCACCACGGACTCGTGCACGGCGGTCTTCACCTGCATGTACGACAGATTCGGGATCGACAAGATAGGCTGCCGCTCCCGCACCGCCACGCCCTCGGCGATCGACGTCGACTGGCCCCAACGGTTCGCTTCGACGTAATACGCTACCATGCCCGATTGGGCGCGAAGATCTTGCATTTCTCCAACTGCTCACGGTAGCGGGCCAATCGCTCTTCCTCGCGTTTGAGTGACAATTCCGTCGAATCCATCCAGGCCTTGGCCTGTGCCACCTCCGCCGCGTTGTTGCGTTCCACCTGGATCAAGGCTCGTTCGGCAGACTGCCTGTCACCACCCAATTTCAGCTTGGAGCGTGCATAATCGTACTCCACAAGCTCTCGGCGCCTGCGCAACCTCGCGTTTCAAAGCGCTCTTGGCCCGCAGTGCCTGCAGTCTGGCCTGAGCCAGGTCACCTTTGCTCTTGTAGCCCAGATCAAACAGCTCCTTGGTTCCGTCGAGATTCTGATCGTCAATCTCTCCGCGAGCTTCTTTCTCCTGGATCGCTAACTCGACCTCCTGTAACTCGCTCTGATACATCCCACCCTGTTCGTCTTCGTACTGCTGCAAAGCTAAATCAGTCAGTTGGACGTTCAGTTCCGCCTCGGCCTTGGCCGTCTCACTGCGTGTCAGGTGATTCTCGTAGTGAATCTTGGCCTGAATGTACTTCGCCTGTGCCTGTTCCGTGGCCAGGATCTGTTCGTCGAGCCGTTCCAAATGAGAGGAGGAATCGAGCTGCACAATCAGGTCACCCTCCTCAACATGGGAACCGTTCTCCACAATCCAGAGAATCGGCGTGCCGTAAATCCCGTCACCATGAATGTCATCGACTTCACAGAGCACCTGGACGTCCTGCTGGCTCTCCAGGGTGCCCCGCTCCGTGACCGTGATCGGGAGGTCTTTCTTACGGACCGTGAAGCAGACGAGCGAAGAATCCTCCTCAACCGCGCTGCTCGAGAGACTTGCCAGCCCGGCCGTCAGGCCAATCACCACCAGCATGGTAGCCGCCGCGACCGCCAGTCGTTTCCGCGCTAACGGCTTCCGTTCCGCCGATGTAGGGGGTTCCTGGCGACGTGTTGTTTCCGCAGTGTCGGCGCTGGAAACAACCAACGGATCGGCGTCGGAAACAACCGACTGGAGTGAAACACGGGTTGCCGTTGGAGTTGTCGTCATGAGACCGAAAGATGGCTGCCTGCCGCTCATCACGTTCCAGAGGGTATGGGTGTGGAAAACTCAGTCGGCCACGTGCCGCCCCGAGTCTCGCTCGTCAGGGTAGGTCTACCCTTACATGGTACCCGCCCGACAACCCTCACGCAACGCGGATCAATGCCACCGGGCGTGAAAACCCCTCTTCGGAAAAAGGCCGATGTCGCCATGTGACGCGAACGCCAGTCGACAAACTTCGACGAACAGACAGGATGCGGCACCGCGTGCCTACCGCCGGACAGATGCCGCAAATCGCCTCTTCTGCAGTACTTAGCCCCTGTCGCTCAGCGGAGCAATCACCGTCAGCGCGGAACTAGTTCCGCACATAAGGCGGATCACACTGCCGCAAAGCGGCCTCTTCCGCCGGGCGTAGTCCCGAACGAAGCGTAGAGTGATAATCTATAACATGCGCTCACGGTGCGCGCATGTTTGTGAAACGACTGCTCGATGGGGAACGAATCGGGAATGCGGAATGCGCTATACGCAATACGCCATAGGGAACCGCGTGAGAGGTGTGATTCCGATTCCGCATTGCGCACTGCGCACTCCCTGATCATTCCGGTCGTCCAAGTCAGCGAATCCAGACACGTTGACACCCGCTCTGGTTGTGGCCGCAGGCCTCGTTAGGAGACACAGCATCATGTACCCCTTGACCGAAAACAGCTTGCAATGGGCGAGACAGATGGCGACTTGGCGGCCCCTGCCGCTGTGGATCGCTTTGCTGACCACGACCAGTGCCACCCTGTTGTTTGCGGATGACAAGCCGATGGCCACTGAACCTGTCCTGCACGTGCCGGCCTGTAGCGATTTCGACATCAACGGCGAAGGTGATGCGCCGCAGTGGATTCGAGCCAACTGGGTGCCGCTCAATCGGCGTCCGGGCGGCCATCACGATTACGACGCGCGTTTCAAGCTGATGTACTCACCCAAGGGGATCTACGTGCTCTTCGATGGCACGGACACGATGCTGACAGCGTCGATGACCGAAGATTTCCTGGATCTGTGGACCGAAGACGTTTACGAGTGTTTTTTCTGGACCGACCAGCGGCATCCGATCTATTTCGAGTACGAGATCTCACCGTTGGGTTACGAGCTGCCGATTCTCATTCCCAATTTGGATGGCACATTTCTCGGGTGGAGACCCTGGCATTACGATGGTGAGAGGAAAACGCGCAAGAAGGTGCTCGTGACAGGTGGGAAGCAGGAGCCACATGCCCATATCTCGGGCTGGCGCGCCGAGGTCTTCTTCCCCTACGACTTGTTCAAACCACTGGGCAATGTCCCGCCGCAACCGGGTACTCACTGGCGCGCGAACTTCTACCGCGTCGACTATGATGGAGCGGCAGCGACGGCCTGGGATTGGGCCCGGGTCGGTCCCAGCTTTCACGATTATCGTAGATTCGGCACGCTCATCTTCGACTAAGCGGCCGTGCGTGATCATGGGAACACTGGCGTAAGCGTGAGTGTGCCATGGCCTGCAGGTAGTACCGCGTCGCGGGCGATTCACACGCGTCAAACTCGTCAGCCGATAGCGTCTCACGTGATGGTGCGACCGTTTGTTCCCTGTCGTTCTCGTGTGTGAGATGCGTGCACGGTGCGCGTGTGTACGTGGCGGTAGCACGCATGCGCAGCGGTGCGGCGAGGCGTCGCAGCCAGGATTGGTGGTGGCCACCGGCCAGGTTAGGACGAGCAGCCTGGGTGGGTGTCGGCCGGCGCCGACTGAAACAACCGTCCCTTCCGGTGGTGACCAGAGCCCGGATTCCCTGCGGTCAGCATCGTGAATCAGCTGGCCAAATCCCCGGGGCTGGCTGTTACCGGCGACGGGTTCCCCGCGCCAGTTTCGATTCACCGTCATGGACCGCTTTTCCGTCCGGTAGTCGTGGGAACCAGATTGTATTGCACCATCTTTGGGGGAACGCGACCATGGCAGACGAAGATCTTGAGAATCTGGTGCTCGCCTTTGAGCAATGGGCCAAGGTGGCCGCTCTGCAACTGCAGTTTGTGGAAGCGTTGGGCAAGTATAAAGCCGAGGTCGCCAAAGCCGAACTCACTCTGGCGGTGGCGGCCCAAGAGTGGGCCGTCGCGCGCATGAAGGCCGAGGTCGCCCAGGAGCTTGAGTCGTCACTGAAACGCTTGCACCGGTTCCGCCGCCAGACGCGGCAGCGAATCGAGCGATTGAACCGCCACGCACGAGCCGCAGCCAGCATCCGTAGCGGCGAGGATCTCCCCTTGAGCCAATTGAACCTGATGTGGGGTGCGTATACCGTGTTTGAACGGATGGCACCTGTCACCGTGCTGCAAGAACTGGCCGATACACCACTTCCCGAAAGTGCAAGAGCAGGCCGTGAATATGCTGATCCCGGTCGACGGCACGCAGCCTGCTGCGACGTCCCGCCAGAAATCGACAACGTACATGCGTTGATTGGCTGGCTCAAACGCCGCCGCTACGTGCCCCGCCGTGGTACTTCTGCCTACCGCCTGCTGCTCGCGGCATTTGCCGCGATCGCCGCCAGTGCAGCCACGGAAATGGCCGCGTTACAGACCGCGCTCGAGGATCTGCAAAAGAGAACGTACGATACCTGGCAACCGGTGGTGATTGCAGCGCTACCTGACAGTGTCGATGCCAAAAAGATCGTTCGGCTCGGCACCAAATAGACCACTCATCGCGTCCAGCCAACGAAGGAGTCAGGGTGTTGGCTCACAGGCACTAGCTGCCATCGGGGAGACGGAATGACCAATGACCAACGACCAATGACAAATCGATCCCCCTCGGAGTCCGCGCGCCAGATTGCCGTAGGCAACCTGCCGGAACTTGGCGTATGATGCGTGCTCGGTAGTTCTCATTTTTTTGGGGGGACCTGATCGCCATGAACACGCTCAAACTCGTGGGAAATCGACTCTTGCGTTACTTCCTGGCGGGAGCGTTTGCGGTCTTGCCGCTGGTGGTGACCATTGCCATCGTAATTTGGGTGGCGGGGTTTTTGCAGCGTTTTATCGGCCCCGACACGACCGTGGGGCAGGGAGTCCGCAGGCTGGGGTGGCAATTCTCATCGGACGACAAGACGCTCGCCTACGTCATCGGCTGGGCCGTGGTGCTCGCCGCCGTGTTCTTGTTGGGTGTCGCCGTGGAGACGGGGGCTAAGCGGCTGATACAGACACTCACCGATGCCGTATTGAATCGCGTCCCGGTAATCGGAGGGATCTACAATACCTCCAAACAACTGGTCTCCATGCTCGACCGACAGGACCCGGCCGACCTGAAAGGGATGAGTGTCGTTTTTTGCATTTTTGGTGGCGATCACGGTGCCGGTTTTCTGGCTTTGCTCGTTTCTCCTCAGACGTACCACGTCGCGGGTCGAGATTACAAGATTGTGATCATCCCCACGGCCCCGGTCCCCTTTGGCGGAGGGCTGTTGTTCGTCCCCGCGGATTGTGTCATCCCCGCGGATATGGCCGTCGACGGCCTGATGAGCATCTACGTATCGATGGGTGTGACCGCTCCTCAATTCATGAAAGAGTCGCTGGTCGGGACGGACGGTGAGTGAGGAGGGGAGGCTGGGCACCGCGGCAACGGGAGGCGAGGTGTAGTTTCCGTCGAGGATGCGGGAGGATATGCTGGTAAGGTCACCAGTGTGGAACTGGGCTCACGGCAACTGAGTGGTACAGCATCACGGCTGGACGCTCCTGGATTCCCTGTGGCGAGATCGTGCTTGCCACGATTTTCGCCTGGGTGCCCGACTTGGCCGCTACCGATACCTCACACCCTGCAAGACCCTCCGCATTTTTCCGAGGCATTGACATCATGGCTCAACCGACTCCCTTCTCTCGCCGCAGGTTCCTCGCCGGTACGGCAGCCGCCGCGATCGGCATTTCCGCACCGCTGCATCGTTCCCTCTTCGGCACTGGCCAAACCAGGTCGGCCCGGCGCAAACGAGCGTGTGGTGATCGGCTTCATCGGCACCGGCGGCCGGGCTCGGCAATTGATGGACTTCGTCCCTGCTGGCGGGCAGATCGTGGCCATTTGTGACTGCCACGTGCAACGCATGACCGAGACGCTGCAGCAGAAGAAGACCGAGTGGAACACGTACCAGGACCATCGCCAGATGCTGGACAAGGAGAAACTGGACGCGGTGGTGGTCGCCACCCCCGATCACGGTCGCGTGTTGCCCTGCATTCATGCCTGCCAGGCTGAGTTGGATGTCTATGCGGAGAAACCCCTGACGCTCACGATATCGGAAGGACGAACACTGGTCCGGGCGGCACGCAAGTACCAACGCGTGTTTCAGGTGGGAAGCCAACAGCGCACGATGGAGATGAACCGCTTCGCCTGCGAACTGGTTCGCAGTGGCGGTATCGGCAAGCTCAAGGTCGTGTCGGCCGTCAACTACACGGGGCCCCGGGTCTACGAAGGATTGCCTGAACAACCCGATTCCGGAAGGCGATGATTGGGATCAATGGTGCGGCCAGACGCCGCTGCTGCCGTTCAACGCGGCGCTGCAATTCGGCTGGATGCAGTGGCGCAGTTATTCGGGGGGCGAAATGACGAACTGGGGCGCTCACGGCGTTGACCAGGTCCAATGGGCACTCGGCACCAGCCAAACCGGCCCGACGGAAATCTGGCCGATCGGCACGGCACCCGACCTCAACGGTGAGGTCCACATGCGGTACGCCAACGGCATCGTGGTGCGCTATGAGCGCACGGGGGGGCCGGCGGGAGGCGCGGTCTTTGTCGGGGACAAGTGCAAGATCGAGATTAATCGCAACAAGTTCACCACCAACCCACCCGACTTCGTGAAGCATCCGCCGGAACCGGCCAGTGCCGACATCTGGGAAGGGGAAGGCTGGATCGCCCGGCCGCACATCCAAAACTGGCTCGATTGCATCCAGACCCGCGAGAAACCCAACGCCGATGTGGAAATTGGCCATCGCTCGATCAGCGTCTGCCACCTGGCCAATATCGCGCGGCAGCTGGGCCGCAAGCTGCAGTGGGATCCCGAGAAGGAGATCTTTCCCGACGACGACGAGGCCAATACCTATCTGGCTCGACCCCGACGCAAAGGATACGAACTGCCCGAGATCTAAGGCCTCACACGGCCCACCGGCCGTGCCAGCCACCGGCCGCGTGCAACGGAGCACGCCCCACCAACAAGAGACGGCCAACGAGACACAGGACTACTTGTCAAGGCACTTCTTGATGGCATGGATCGTGGTGGCGCGACCGGCCCGTGCAATCGACGTGGTCAGCGGGATTTGTTTGGGACACACGGCGACACAGTTCTGGGCATTGCCACAGATCTGAATGCCCCCTTCGGCAATAAGTGCGTCGAGCCGCTCGTCGGCAATGCGTCGACCGGTTGGATGGGCATTGAACAACATCGCCTGGCTGATGGCATGGGGCCCCAGGAAAGCCCGATCGAAGACCTCCGCCTTGCGTTGCGCAAATTGCTCGTCCGATTCGCCTTCCTGGCGGTCGACTTCGACCAGCGTATATTGCGGACAGGCTTCCAGGCAGCAGCCGCAACTCATGCATTGGCTGAGCGGATAGAGTTGCTCCTGAGCCGCTTGCGATTGCAGCGGACCGGGTCCCAAATCGTAGTACCCGTCGACATCGATCCAGGCGCGAACTCGCTTCAGCGCCCGGAACAGGCGGCGGCGATCGACCATCAAATCACGGACCACGGGGAATTTGGTGAGCGGTCGCAATTCGATCTCGTCCGGCCGTTCTTCCAGCAGGCGATCGACCAGCGCGGAACAGGCCTGCCGCACGCGGCCATTGACCAGCATGGTGCAGGCACCGCAGACTTCTTCCAGGCAGTTGCAGTGCCAGACCACCGGAGCGACGCTCTTCCCTTCCACCGTCTTGGCCTGGGCCGCGATCTTCTGCAGGACGCTGATCACATTCATATCGCGTTCGTACGCCACGCGATGACGTTCCCAGTAACTCGGTTCATGGGGCCGATCCTGTCGCAGGATGCGAACCTCAATCGACTCCGGAGTCTTGCGTCCATGTGGGGTAGCAGCCATGGGTGTTTCGCACCTCGTGAATATGAATCAAGCAACACAATCGTTTTACCGTGATGTCACCACTCGACACCACGCAATCGCCACGGCGGTAGATCACTGTGTCGGCGCTGGAGACGACTGTCGGGCGGCAGCTCGCTTCTTCCACACCTCGTCAATCTCCTCCGCACCAACCAGTCCGTACATGCGCGGGCGGGGCGGGATGAGCGACGTATTCACGTCCTCGTACGTGAGTGCGACCTGCTTTCCATCCCACGTGGCAATGGTCGATTTGAGCCACTTGCGATTATTCTCGTCAAAGCGATCGCACCACTGCTCAGCCTGCTTGCGCCGCTCCGCCGGATCCTCGGCGGTCAAACTGGGCATGGCAAAGTCAGGTTTGAAATGGGCCCCTCGACACTCGTCGCGGGCCAGAGCGCCCTTTGACAATCGTCCTGGCCAGGGGAAACATATCGAGCAGCGCTTTGGTGAAGACCACATTCTGGTTGGTCCAGTTGCCGGTATCCGACAGCGAACAATGCTCGGCCCGCTCCGCCAGTTCTTCCACCTTTTCCAGCGCCTCCTGCAACTGTTCATTTCGGCGGACCACGGTGGCCGCCTTCGTCATCACGTCGCCCAACTGCTGGTGGATCAGATACGGGTTCTCGCCTCCCGCCGCGCGGCTGAGGAGCGAATCGTGGCGTTCCTGCTGGCATTTCACCGCGTCGTCGTACAACGATGCCGGCTGATCGGCGGCAGTGGAGGTCAGCGACTTCAGCATGGCCTCGACACCGGGCGCGACCACCAGCCCGTCAAAAATGCAACTCAACAACGAATTGGCGCCCAAACGATTGGCTCCATGGTACTGATAATTGCATTCGCCCAGCGCATAGAGTCCGGGCACGTTGGTCACCAGGTTGACGGGAGATCCGACATTCAGCCCGCCATCGGCGGACGCTTCGTAATCGGCCCACAATCCCCCCATGGAATAATGCACCGCGGGAAAGATCTTCATCGGCATCACGCGCGGATCGACACCCTGAAACTTCTCGTAGATCTCCAGGATGCCACCCAACTTGCGATCCAAATCGTGGCGCGGAATGTGCGTCAGGTCCAAATAGACACACTGCCGATCCGGCTCGACACTCAACCGTTCGTTCACACAGATATCGAAGATCTCACGTGTGGCGATATCACGCGGAACCAGATTGCCGTAGGCAGGATATCGATCCTCCAAGAAGTAGTATCGTTCAGACTCCGGAATCGCCCGCGGATCACGTTCGTCCTGCGGTTTGCGGGGGACCCATACGCGTCCCCCTTCGCCCCGCGCGGATTCACTCATCAGCCGCAGTTTGTCGGCCCCCGGAATGGCCGTGGGATGGACCTGAATGAACTCACCATTGGCATATTTCACGCCCTGTTGAAAGCAACGACTGGCCGCACTCCCGGTGCACACCATCGACATGGTCGAACGGCCGTAGATCAGACCGCAGCCACCCGAGGCAACCAACACCGCGTCCGCCGGAAAAGCACGGATCTCCATCGATACGAGATCCTGGCCGACACACCCCCGGCAGACTCCGTTCCCATCCAGGATCGGACCGAGAAAATCCCAGAACTCATATTTGATGACCCGCCCCTCCACCTCCCAACGCGATACCTGCTCGTCCAAGGCATACAGCAATTGCTGGCCCGTCGTGGCCCCGGCGAAGGCCGTCCGTTTGTAGAGCGTGCCACCAAATCGCCGCCGATCGAGAAAGCCCTCGGGCGTACGATTGAAAGTCACCCCGAGCCGATCCATCAAATCGATGATCTTCGGAGCCCAGTAGGCCATTTCCTTGACCGGCGGCTGGTGCTGCAGGAAATCCCCTCCATACACCGTGTCGTCTAAGTGCTTCCATTCCGAGTCACCCAGTTGCCGCGTTTGGTCGTTGCACGAGTTGATCCCTCCCTGAGCACATACGCTGTGCGAGCGTTTGACCGGCGTCAGGCTCATCAGGTCGACGTCGATCCCCAACTCGGCCAGTTTCATGGTGGCTGCCAAGCCAGCCAATCCGCCGCCGATCACCATCACTCGTTGTTGTGCCATCTGCTTACCTTCCGCCTGTCGCCCTATTGGATGCCTGTTGAAAATCCCGCATTCCATGTCACTCGCACAACCCGGCTCCTGCCACCCCCGCCCATCATACCCTTTCCGGCAAGTTCCTGGGGCGGTCGTGACAGAGCAGCGCAACCGCGGGCCTAGTGCACCACCGGCCCGGTCCCACTCCCCTCCTCCGACGCCCCCCGCTTGTGATCGTTCGGTGACAACTCTCCGGAGGCAACCTTGGCCTTGTACATCGCGTCCTCCACCCGCACCGCTTCGCTTCGGTTCAATCGTCACCGCCCCGTACAATGCCGACATGCCGACGATCGCCAACAATACGCCGGCTACCGCCACAGACCCAAGTGGCGCCCCGCTGCGCCGCGGGACTGGTCCACACACCCCAAGTGATGCCCATCGTCCAGAGTCCATTCGCCAGATGGAATACGCACGACAGCACCCCGATTGCGTACAGCACCGGGATGATCGGGGATGCCGACATCGCCGCACCCAGCGTCGAGCCGGCACTGTATGCCCGAAACTCGTGCCCCCCCAGCGGTTCCGCCACATACTGAAGCCAAGCCTCCGCATGAAACCAGCCATGCATGTGGAACACGTGCCACATGATGAACACAAACGCGATCACGCCCGTCACGCGCTGCAACGTGTATCGTACATTGCTGGCGTAACGATAACGGTTCGTGTTCATCGAACCGCTCAAGATGATGACAACACCCAGTACCGCGTGAAACAGAATCGGCACGAAGATGAATGCCCACTCCACGAGCGGCAACAGATTGCCCAGCGAATGAATCTGGTAAACGATCCGTTGAAACGCCCCCGGACTCTCCAGCACGCTGGCATTTGCCAATAAGTGAACGGTCATGAATGCGCCGACCGGAATCAGTCCGCTCAACGAATGCAGGCGCCGAATCAGAAACTCATGCCGAGCCAGGAAGGGCCGAGGGTTCGATGTGGTTGCCACCGGATTCCTTTCAATCCCATCGCACTGGGGAAGAAACGAGTTGTACTTGGGCCAAGCAAGAGAAGAGGGCCGCGAGCTTCGCTCGCGCGGTCGCACCAGCGCGGGCCTCACCGCACCATTGACTGACCCTAGTATACGGCGGTCGCCGCGCCTCGCAACGGGGTTGCCCAGCATCGCCTAGACGCGACCACCCGCGCCAAAAAGCGCCAAGAAAAAGGGGAGGCTCCCCGTTTTTGACGCGAAATGGGTAGTCTGGGAAAACGTTTGCCCGAAACGGGTGAGGATTCCCGGAGCGCGTCACCGAACTGGCGGGCCGGAGCGTCGATCGTGCCGCATGCCCTGGGGCGCCCGACCGGCATGCTGTCGTTTTGGCAGCAAATCGGCTGGTTGCGATGGAATCTGCGGACCGATTTCGTCCCCATTCGTTTGACAAATGGTTCGTCGCGGGTTTTCATGAATGCATTGGTGGACAATGCTTTATGACGAGAGCAGGGGTCCCGGCGAGGCCCTCTGAGCTTAGTTGGCACTGGAATTGCATAGAGTCAGGAAGTCTGGGGCAAGTTTGACTGCTAGGAAAACTGTTGTAGCGTTGACTGCAGCAGGTCGGGTATCTTACTGGCCAACAGCGGCCGGGAAACGCGGGCGTGCCACGCCGCGGATCCTCTCACAACAGGCTTACGCAAGAGGGTTGGAAGGGTGTTGATATCTCCTCCAACAATGCTCATTACCGACGACGACAGTGCGTTTCGCGAAGCGCTGCACAGTGCGTTTGCCCCGCGGGGATTTCATACGTTGATGGCCCGCGACGGAGACGAGGCACTGGCGATTGTGCGTCAACAGTCGGTTCATTTGCTGCTGACTGACATGCACATGCCGCGCATGAACGGCCTGGAGATCATCCGGCAGGTTCGGCGGGCACGACTCTTGCTTCCCTGCATTCTGATTTCGGCTGGCGTCGACGATGGGCTCGTCGAGGAAGCGCGCGACGTGGATACCTTCTCGATTCTCCGCAAGCCGGTTCGTTTTCCGGAAATCATGCACGCTGTGCGCCAAGCCATGGAAGTGACCTATGGCTGGACGAACAGCGACCAAGTGGCCACGGACTGACCCCACAGACTGACCCCACAGACTGACGCCACAGACTGACCACGGCTGCCAGCCCCGCCTGCCTGGCGGACGGCGCAAGGTCTGTCTTGCCGAGCGGCTATCAGCTAGTCTACATGCGTGTTGGCACGTGGGGTGGGTTGCCCCACGACAGACCGACGACACTCGAATTCTGCACGATGGTTTGCCGGCATCTTTGGTGGCGGCGGAACAGCCCCGCAAGGAGAAGGACGTGCATGTCTGACCCTAACTCGCCCTTCTCCGATGCCTACCGGCCGCCGGCGGAAGCGTTGCTGCAGAGATCCGCAGCAGGGACTTGTCTCAGGTCCGCCAGATGCAGAGGTGATCGTCGCGGAGATCGTGCCCGATCCACCTCGGCTGTGGCCGGCGTTTGTCGTGGGGATTCTGGCGATCGTGGCGGCCCTCGTGGTTTCGGGCGTGGTGGTCGTCGTTGCCGCCGCCGCGACAGGGGGTATCCGCACGCCATTTGATCGGCAGACGTTTCAAACATGGATGGAAGAATTGGCCGACTCAAGTTTCGGCTTAGCCGTCCTTGTTCTGCCCGGCCAGCTGACGTTTGCAGTGGTGGCCATGGGTGCCGCCGCATTGTCCCGCGAGCCGTGGCTGGACCGTCTTGGGCTCCGCAGGGGACGGCTCAGCGTGTGGACGTGGCCGCTATTCCTGCTGGGTACCCCGGTCATTGGGATGATTTCCGCGCAGGTCGTCAACCAGTTTGCCTCGGAGCCGAGCGAGCAGCTGAAAATGTTTGAGCGGCTGTTTCAATTTCACTCCGCAAGCTCCCTGGTTCTGTTGTTGCTGCTGGTTAGCTTGTTGCCTGGCTTCGTGGAGGAGATTCTGTTTCGCGGTTACATACAGCGCAGGTTTCTCGCACGACTGCCAGCCATCACGTCGATTGGCATTTGCTCGGTTTTCTTTGCCGCCGCCCACATGGATCCGATGCATGCCGTGGCTGTCCTGCCACTCGGCATTTGGCTCGGGATCGTGGCATGGCGGGCTGATTCCATCTGGCCGGCCATCCTTGCCCACATGGGAAACAACGCCTACGCGATCGTGATTGCGACGTTGGTCGGCACCAGCACGGATGTGGAGCAGGTCAGTCCGTGGATCTTGGCCGTGCTCGGCTTGAGTGTTCTGTCGTTTGTCGGGGCCATCACCGTACTATGCATCCGGCGTCCGGGATCTGCGTGGCAGATCGTCCTCCCCGACGAAGGCGTGCGGCAAGAGCCCCGGCAAGTGGAAGAATTCCCCGATGGCTAAGTTTGAGTGCCGTTGATCAAGCGCGCTTGAATCACGCGCAGAATAGCGTCCGCCACAGTCTCCTTGGGGCCCTCCAAGGAAACGATGATCTGCCCGTGGCGGTCCAGCACTTCCACGTGGCTGCTATCGGCGTCGATCGCTTGCGGCCCATTCAGGACCATCAGATCACAGCTCTTCTTTTCCAGCTTCACCATGGCGCGAATATGCCGGTCGTTGGTTTCCAGGGCGAAGCCGACGAGCCATTGCGTCGCGCGTTTGTGCGTGCCGAGCGAGGCGACGATATCGGGAGTTTCGATCAATTGCAGCAGCAACGGTTCGCCCGTCTTGGCAATTTTCTGCGCGGCAACTTGCTGGGGGCGATAGTCACACGGTGCCGCGGTGCCAATCAGACCGTCGCACGTGTCGAATTCCTGTCGACAGGCTTCCAGCATCTCCTGCGTACTGACGACGCTCACCACGCGTGCCGCGGCCGGGTACTGGATGTGGACCGGCCCGCTGACGATCACCACTTCATGCCCCAGGGCGATCGCCGACTTGGCCAGGGCACATCCCATGCGACCGCTCGAAGCGTTGGTCAGGTAGCGCACCGGGTCGATGTACTGTCGCGTGGGGCCGGATGTGATCAGAATACGAGCCATGGCAGGGGCAGCCGATTTGTCCACTTAGGGGTGAAAACGTGAGCATTTTGAGTCAAGTTTTAGCGACCAACGGGAGCGGGTTCGACCGAGCCAAGCGGTAGCGTCGTAATTGGCTCGAGGTCCTGCCTCGCTCGAGTGTTAGTCGATAACATGCGGCAATATTGTGGCTGTGGCATCCTGCCTCAGCAGCTGTAGCGAGACGCCGCAGCCACGTTTGGTGGCGGCCACCAGCCGCGTCAGGACTTACCGCGGCGCGGTCACAGCGCGGCCAGAGCTGACTCGATCTGCCGCTGAATCCGGTCGGGCTCCGCCATGCGTCCGGGGCCCGAACGACGGCAGCTGAGCCATCCCTCGTCGGGGGCCACGATGGTGGCCCCATCGTCGCGGAGTTGCTGTACATTGCGCTGGACCGCCGGCTTCGCCCACATATCGGGATTCATGGCGGGCGCAATCAGCACGGGCCCGGCGAAGCAGAGGTAGAGCGTCGAGACGAGGTCATCGGCGTGCCCCTGAGCGGCCTTGGCGAGAAAGTCGGCAGTGGCCGGGGCGATGCAGTATATCTCGGCCCGCTGCGAGAGTTCGATATGCGGGCCGAGCGGAAACAGATCCGGCTCGAATACCCCGGTCGCCACAGGTCGTCCCGTCAGTGCCGCCAGCGTCGCCGCCCCCACAAACTCTCCGGCTGCCGCCGTCATGGCAACACTGACGCGGGCTCCCCCCTGCACCAACTGGCTGACGAGCGCGGCGGTCTTGTAGGCCGCAATGCCGCCTGTTATCCCGATCAGGACTTCGCGATCGATCATCGTACGGTCAAATGTCCATCGGGTTGAATTCGGGAGCCCCGGCGCTCTCGGGCAGTTCCCCGGTGATCTTCACTTCATTGGACGAGTCGAGGTAGATTTTGTCCTGCATGATTTCCCTCAGCACGACCGACATCTTGTCACCGGTAGCCAAATCGACCAAGGCGCGGCTGCCGGCGTTGAGCTGGACAAGCCGTTTTTGAATCAACGTCGACAGTTTGAAGCGGCCCCCAACCTTGTTGACGATTTCTTCTTCTTTCAGTTCTTCGAGCATGTGCAGTCATTCTCCAGAGTGTGTCAGGATATCGCAGATTTTCGCCACAGCACGCGTGACCGAGTCATTGATTACCTCGTGCTGATACTGTTTGACAAACGTCATCTCCTGGCGAGCCACCTCCAGCCGGCGTGCCAGCGATTCTTCGGTTTCCGTGCCCCGAGCCGTCAGCCGCGTCTCCAATTCGTCCATCGAACCGGGATGCAGAAAGATCGTGATCGCGTCGGGAACCTGCTGCAAGACCGAGCAGAGCACCCGCGACATCTATCTCCAACAGTACCCACATCCCGGCGGCCAGGCCAGTGGCCACCTCGCTGCGCAGCGTGCCGTACCAGTCCCCGCGACTGAAAGACCTCTTTGCACTCCAGGAACTCGCCGTTTTCCCGCCGTCTCCGGAATTCTTCCTGCGTCAGGAAATGGTAATGCTTCCCGTCGACCTCCCCCGGACGCTTGGCCCGGGTCGTGGCCGAGACGCTCAGCCGCAGCGGCACCGGGCAGTCGCTGAGCAAACGCTCGCACCACCGTCGACTTACCGGCCCCCGACGGCCCGGAAATGATCACTAGTTTGCCGGAGAGGACGTTCATTCGATGTTCTGAATCATTTCCCGCATGCGTTCAATCATCGCCTTTACCTCGACCACGTGCCCAGCAATCACGGCGTCGTTGGCCTTCGAGCCGATCGTGTTGGCCTCGCGAAACATTTCCTGCGTCAGGAAGTCGAGCTTGCGTCCGCTGCTCTCGGGCAGCTGCATCATCGCCTGGAATTGATCGATGTGGCTCCGCAGCCGCACCAGCTCTTCAGAAATATCGCTTCGCTCGGCAAACGCTCCTACTTCCCGCAACACGTCCGCCGGCTCAATCTTGACGTCGTGGTCGGTCAGGATTTTGTTCAAACGCTCGATCAGCCGACCGCGATAGCTTTCGGCAACCTGCGGGAAGCGGGCCACGATGTGGTCGAGTTCCTGCAGAATCACCTGGCAATTCGCTGCCAAATCCTCCTCCATCGCACGTCCTTCGTCGCGTCGCATCTGGTCGAGGCTCTCCAAGGCGGCCGACAGCGTCTCTTCGATCACGGGCCAGTCGGTTTCGGTGCACCCCTGTTCCGCCGCTTGCTCGTCCACGACGCCTGGCAGAATCAGCAATGACTCCAGATGGACGGATTCCCCCATGTGCAGCTTGTCGCACAGTTCTTCCAACTGCCTGCGATAGCCGGCCAGGACGACATCGTTCAACGCGGAATCGATCGGGAGTCGCATCGCGGTCCACGCGTAATGCCACCTGCACCGTGCCGCGACGCACGCGACGGCGCACCACCGCTTCCAAACGAGGTTCCAACGACAGAAAGTACTCGCCAGCCCGTACGTTCAGCTTGAAGTAGCGACTGTTGAGCGTGCGCACCTCGACGGCGACCGAGAGATCTTCTCGCCGCGTCTGGGCTTCACCATGTCCGGTCATGCTGAGGAGCAAAGCAAGGCACTCCCATCGATATCAGGAGGAACGATCACCAGCCACGTCGATCGTGCGGACTGCCATGGAGGAAAGTGACGCGGGCCCCCTCACATTACAACCACTCGGAATCTCTCGGTGCGAATCCAGCCAGCCAGTTTGCCGGTCCGTCCTCGTGCCACTGGCACCCGAGTCGTCAACCGCCACGACTGCCGCACGCAAACGGCGTGACGCGAGTCGCTATTTCTTCGATTCGGTGGATCCCTGCGCTTCCCCCGTGTCCTTCGCCGTACCGGTGTCTGCCGCCGCGCTGGTGGCGGCCGGCTTGGCTTCGGCCTCCAGGGCACCCGCTCCAGCGGCCCCGTCGGCATCCTGGCCTTCGGCTTTCGCCTTCGGTTCTCGGCTCTGCATTTCCGGTGTAACGTACTCGACATCATCCCCACCGGCACCAGTAGAAACCGACGATTGGCGGTTCAACATCAGAATGGCGCCGATACACAGCAGAATCCAGAAGGTGGCGACGACGATCGTGATGCGCGTGAACAGGTCTCCCGCCTTCGTACCGAAAGCACTCTGACCACCCATGCCGCCCAGCGCACCGGACAATCCACCTCCCCGGCCCCGCTGCACCAGAACCAGCAGGATCAGGAACAGCGCCGTCGAAAACATCAAGATGCCAAAGAAAATTGTCCACGCGGTCATCGCACTGAGCTTCCTTCCACCGAAACGACTGTCGTTATATTCCACGCCCTGGAGGGCCTACGGTACCGCGATTACGCGCGCGGCGCCCCGGCTGCGATCCCGAGAAAGCTGTCCGCTTTCAGAGAGGCACCACCCACCAGAGCCCCGTCAATATTCTTCTGTGAGAGCAGTGCGGAGGCATTATCGGGCTTCACACTCCCGCCATACTGAATCCGAACCACCTCCGCCGCGGCCGCATTGTAGCTGGTTTCCAGCAACCTGCGAAGATCGGCATGGACCGCCTCCGCCTGCTCCGGCGTGGCCACTTTGCCGGTGCCGATCGCCCACACCGGTTCGTAGGCGATCACGACTTGCAGAATCTGCTCGGTGGTCAAGCCGGCCAACGAGCCGGCGAACTGCCCCCCCACGACCTCACGAGTCCGGCCCGCTTCCCGCTCGCTCCAACGTCTCGCCCACACAGACAATCGGTGTCAGGCCCAGTTGCAGCGCCACTTGGACCTTGCGATTCACGTCCTCGTCGGTCTCACCCAGAATGTGTCGCCGCTCGCTATGTCCCAAGATCACGTAGCGGCAGTGGAGGTCGAGGAGCATCGAGCCGCTGATTTCACCGGTGAAAGCCCCTTCCGCCTCGTGGTACATGTTCTGCGCCCCCAAGCCGACGCCCGTTCCTGGCAGCGCGTCCTTGCAGCGCGGTTCCCACCGCCTCCAAATACACGCTGGGGGGACAAACGGCCAGCTCGACGTGCGGCACGGAACTTGCCTTGCTGGCAATCTCGCTCGCCAGGGCGACCGCTGCCGCACGCGTCAAATTCATTTTCCAGTTTCCGGCAATAAATGGGCGTCTCACTTTGTCATTCCCTCGTTCGATGCAGTGAACTTCGTTGCAGTGAAAAATTGTTCGGGGCCAACACAGCTCCTGCCTGGTTCAACGCCACGGCATGTTGGGCGGGAACCCGGCCCAGCGGCCTCTCACGGCGTTTCGCTGGCGGGCGAACCGATGACCTTATGTAACAGTTGCGCCAATTGCCGGATCTGGCCGACCAAAGCGGCGTAGTCCGCGGGCAACAGAGCCTGGTCGCCATCCGATTTGGCCTCTTCCGGCCGATCATGGACCTCGACGTGCACGCCGTCAGCGCCCGCCGCCACGCCGGCCAAAGCGCAAGGGGGGACCAGCGTCGGGCTGCCCGGTCGCGTGACTGGGATCGACAATGATCGGCAGATGAGAGAGCTGTTTCACCGCCGCTACCGCCGCCACGTCAAACAGATTGCGGGTGACCTTCGTATCGAATCCGCGGACCCCTCGCTCGCACAAAACGACGCGCGACATTACCCTGCGACAGGACGTACTCGGCGCTCATCAACAAATCGGCGATCGTGGCACTCATCCCGCGTTTGAGCAGCACGGGCTTATTCACCTTGCCGACCTCGGTCAGCAAGACGAAGTTCTGCATATTCCGAGCCCCAATCTGCAGCATGTCGGCATACGTGTCGACCATTTCGACACACCGCGGATCGGTCACCTCGGTCACGACCGGCATGTGGAATTCGTCACCGACGTCGCGCAGAATCTGCAGCCCTTCCTCCCCCAAGCCCTTGGAACGAGTAGGGACTGGTCCGCGGCTTGAAGGCACCACCCCGCAAGATGTCCGCCCCGGCCTGCTTGACCGCCTCGGCAATCCGCCGCATCTGATCGCGACTCTCGACCGCGCAGGGCCCGGCGATCAACGCCAGGTGGTCACCCCCGATTTTCACCCCCGAGACATCAATCACGCTGGGACGCGGATGGGCCTCGCGACTGGCTAACTTGTAGGGGGGCAGAACCGGTATGACGTCGTGAACCCCCGGCAGAGCGTGCAGCGGTTCCGATCGCAGTTTCTCTTCGTCCCCAATCACGCCAATAATGGTGCGGTACGTGCCTCGGCTCAAGTGCGCCTGCAGCCCAAGGGCTGCCACCCGATCCAAAACATGTTGGACCTGCACCTCGGTCACGTCAGGTTTGAGAATGATGATCACGGCGATTTCGGGGGCAAAACGAGGGGGACGAGCCGGCACGTGCAACATGCCGTACACGAGACTCGATGCGGTCGAATCCGGTAGTGTAGCAGTGGACCGGACTGGCGTCGAGGGTCCGGTAGCCGCCGCACTGAGGTGGGCGAGCCAGCTGAAGACACCCCAGCTGAAGACACCGGCGGCGGGCCGACCGGCACACGGTGGGCCGGTCAGTGGATGGGCTGCGCCGCCGGATACGAACCCAGGACCTCCAAGCGCACCGTCTTACTGGCCAACGCCGCCAGGGCCCGCTTGGCCCGCATCTCGTCGGGATGCCCCTGAAACTCGACGAAAAACAGGTATTCGTTCGGCGTCTCGGGCATCGGAAACGATTCGATCCAGGTCAAATTCAAACGGTTTCGCTTGAAGATCGACATGGCGTCCGCGAGGGCCCCCGGTTGATGTGGCAACTCGAACATCAGCGCAGTCTTGTCGTTGCCTGTGCGCCGCCCGGGGCGTTCACCAATCACGGCAAAACGTGTGACATTGTGCCGATTGTCTTCGATTTCTTCGGCCAGGAAGTCGAGTCCGTAGTTGATGCCGGCCTGCCGACTGGCAATGGCCGCCGCGCCCGGTTTCTCTGCCGCCAACCGCGCCGCCGCCGCCGTGCTGGCGATCTCCACCGTCCGCGCCTCCGACAGGTGCCTGGCGAGCCACATGCGACACTGGGACAACGCCTGTGGCTTGCTGTACACCTCCCGGACCTCCGAACGCAGGCATTTGCCAAGCAGGTAATGGTGGATCCGCAACTGCACCTCACCACATATCCGCACGGGCAGACGGGCAAACATGTCCAACGTGTCGGCCACGCGACCGTCCGTGGAATTCTCGATCGGAACCAAGTCCAAAATCGGCCTGACGGCGATTCAACGCGTCGAAAACGGCCGCGATCGTCGACACCGGAACCAACTCGGCACTGGTCCCAAACTGCTCCACCGCCGCGATGTGGCTGTAGCTGTATTCGGGCCCCAAGTACACCACGCGGATCTCACGCAACAGGAGCCGCGTACCACTGAGCAACTCGCGAAACACCGCGCGAATAGCCCGCTCACCCAAAGGTCCCTGATGGGCCGCCACAGCCTTGTCGACAGCCTGCTCTTCCATCACAAAATCGGGAATCGCACTCGCCGGATCTGCACAGAGCCGGGCGGCTTGTTGCGCGGCGGTCGCGCGCTCGTTGAGGAGCCGGACCAGCTCGCGGTCCAGCCGGCTGACCTGCTTGCTCAACGATGCTGCGGCAGACGGGCCTCCGCCGGTCGCACCTGCTCGGGATCGAGTCGATTTTTTCTTGGGCATAAACATTCGCCGCGTGATTGGGACGAGGGCTGGAAGAAAGACAGTCAAACCGTGCCAGAGACCTCCTGTGATGGAGGATCCGCGCAGGCATCCCCAGCCGGTGGGTCGGCTCGCGCGGGGGACGGTCGGCTGTGCACTTCTACCGTCGCCCAACGAGGCTGTCAAGCAACAGGTCAACGTACGCGGGGGAGGACGAGGCATCCGTCGAGCCGACGTCAGGACGATCCGACGGCACGAATCGACCTGCCAAAATGGCAGCTTGACGGGTCTCCATCCGTCAACCGAGCTCAGATGACCACTCACAAAAAACCTGCAAGATGTTTACTCAAAAAGACTTACAATTCCTTGCCTACCATCGCAGCCCTCTGGCACGCTCTTTGCATTTATGAGTCTATTTCTCGGGCGGCTGTGCCATCCGCCGCTAACTGATACTACTTGCTCCCCTGAGCTCATTATATGCACTGCGCTGAGCCCGGCCGGCACGCCGTGGTAGACCAACTCATAGCACGCATCACACGAGGACAACCTGATGGTGGAAGGCGAAAAAATCATCGGTATCGACTTGGGCACAACCAACTCGGTTGTGGCTGTGATGGAAGGCACGGAACCGAAAGTGATCCCCAATGCGGAAGGGAATCGCCTGACCCCCAGTGTGGTGGCATTCACCGAAAAAGGTGAAGTGCTCGTGGGCGAGCCGGCACGCCGCCAAGCCGTCACCAATCCGACTCGCACGGTCTACTCCGTCAAGCGATTCATGGGGCGGCGCCACAACGAAGTGCAAAGCGAAGAGAAGATGGTCCCCTACAAGGTCGTGGGAGGACCGACCGATTACGTGAAGATCCAGGTGGGCGATCAGGAATATACGCCCCAGGAGATCTCGGCCAAAACGCTCCGCAAGCTCAAAGAGGCGGCCGAGTCGTATCTGGGTCACAAGGTCAATAAAGCGGTGATTACCGTCCCCGCCTACTTCAATGACGCCCAGCGTCAAGCCACCAAAGATGCCGGGCAGATTGCTGGGCTGGAAGTGGCCCGCATCATCAACGAGCCGACGGCAGCGGCGTTGGCCTACGGGCTGGAACGCAAAAAGGACGAGAAGATCGTCGTCTTCGACCTGGGGGGAGGAACCTTCGACGTATCCATCTTGGAAGTCGCGGATGCGGGCGATGACGAGACACAGAGCAAGGTGTTCCAGGTCATCAGCACCAGCGGCGACACGCATCTGGGAGGGCGACGACTTTGACGAAGAGCTGATTCACCATGTGGCGGGCCAATTCAAGAAGGATCATGGCATTGATTTGCGGCAGGACACGATGGCCCTGCAGCGTCTGCAGGAAGCGTGTGAAAAGGCCAAGAAAGAGCTGAGCAGCGTCCCTCAAACGGACATCAATCTGCCCTTTATCACGGCCGACGCGACAGGCCCCAAACACCTCCAGATGACCATCTCGCGGTCGCTGTTCGAGGAACTCATCGATGCGCTGGTCGATCGTTGCCGCAAGCCGGTGATGCAGGCGATGCAAGATGCGAAGCTATCTCCGAGCGACATTGACGAAGTCGTGTTGGTGGGTGGTTCGACCCGTGTCCCGAAAGTCCGCCAGATGGTGAAGGAGATTTTCGGAAAGGATCCGCATCAAGGCGTCAATCCCGACGAAGTGGTGGCCGTCGGCGCAGCGATCCAGGGGAGTGTGCTGGCCGGTGATCGCAAAGACGTGTTGCTGTTGGACGTCACCCCCCTGACACTCGGCATTGAAACCGAGGGCGGAATCATGACGCCGCTGGTCGAACGCAATACCACGATCCCGGTCGAGAAGAAGAATGTTTTCAGCACGGCGGCCGACATGCAGACCGCTGTCACGATCAAGGTGTACCAGGGCGAGCGAAAGATGGCGGTCCACAACCGCGTGCTGGGCGAGTTCAACTTGGAGGGCATCCCGCCGGCACCACGCGGTGTACCGCAAATCGAAGTCAAATTCGACATCGACCAGAATGGTATCCTCAACGTCTCGGCCCGCGACATAGGAACGTCGAAGGAAGCGAAGATTACGGATCGAACAGTCCTCCGGCCTGTCCGATGATGAGATTGACCGGTTTCGCAAGGATGCCGAACAGCACGCCGAAGATGATCGGCGGCAATTCGAATTGGTCGAATCGAGAAACCGCGCCGAACAGATGTGCTACCAGCTGGAAAAGCTCATGAAAGAGCAGGCCGACAAGCTCGGCGAGGCCGATCGAGCGCCGCTGGAGAAGGCCGTGCAGAAGACGCGTGAAGTGGCCAAGGGGGATGACGCCCAGGCCATCAAGTCGGCGATCGGCGAACTGGAACAAGCTTCGCAGGCGTTCAGCAAAACACTGTACGAACGAGCCCAGGCCGCGCCAGCCGGCGATGAGGGTGCCGGCAACGATGCGGCGGCAGCCTCGCCCGGGGATGATGATGCCATTGACGCTGAGTTTGAAGTGAAGGACTAGGCCCGGGCACCGCCCTTCCGACCCGTGGCACTCGGCAAAGCCAGCGCTCATCACGGCAGACAGGCTTCTCCAGACCGGGCAGGGGTAAGGATTTACGGAGAATCCGTCAAATGGGTGAGTTTCCGGGCCGGCCAGTCGTCGGCGGTCCAACACGCCGATCAGGGCCCCCCAGCACGGGTCCCATCCGGCTACCGGTGTGGTGCCGGAAAAGGTGCCGGCAGGCCCTGTGGCCGGGACTAGCGTTCATCCAGCCCGAGGCGGGTGATGATCGCCTCACTGCCCGGGGTAAGTCGGCGAATTTTCTCGGCAATCACGCCTTTTTCTGACACATTCGCGCGGGTCGCCTTGCGTTTGAATTGCTCCAGCTTCACCTGGCGATGGCGTCTCCGGCGGAGTTCTTTCTTTCGTTCACTGCATCCCACAGCAAGCATTCCTTTCACGGTCCGCGGCACCCAAAAACAGTGCCCCACACGATGGCGCACATTCAGAACCGCATGTTTAGCACGATTCCCGCTGAGCGTCAACGACTCCCAGGGAAGAGGCGGAGTTGTCCTCTGCTCGGACATTTGATAGAGTAACGGGCTTCGAAAAAGGCCTCGAACCAAGACCGCCAGGGTGGCGGTCGGGCCGGCAACGATGGTCCCTCTTTGTCCCTTGTCTTGTGCAGTTCCCCCTGGGCGGCAACGAGCATACCGGGCGTGAGCTTCACGACATCATTTGGGTTCGCCGCATCGCGCGTGGCGCACTGTAATTGAGTGTGAAATGGTAAATCGAAATCTCATTCGTAGTCTGGAAAGTGACCCGGAACTGAAGGCAGTGTATCAGGCGGCTTTGGAAACAGCCACTGACACCATTGTGACGGAAATCGAAACGGAAGGCGACTTCGACGTCAACAAGATCGTCGAAGGTCGCATCGTCCGCATCGATGGTGATGCGGTGTTGGTCGACGTTGGATACAAGAGCGAGGGGACGATCTCGCGTCGACGAATGGGATGACGACGAATCGCCGCCCAAGGTGGGCGAGACCGTTCAAGTCTTGATCGAAGAGATGGAAGATGAGACGGGGCTCGCCGACGATCCCCACGGCATGGTGCGACTGAGCAAGCGCAAGGCCGAGAAGATCCTGCAATGGGAAACGCATGATGAAGACGGTGCAGGAGGGCCAGGTCGTCACCGGCACCGTGACGCGCAAGATCAAGGGCGGCTTGCTGGTCGACATTGGCGTCAACGTATTTCTGCCGGCCAGCCAGGTGGATATTCGCCGCCCCGGCGACATCGGCGACTACATCGGCCGCATCGTGCAGTGTGAAGTGCTCAAGATTGACGAAGCCCGTCGCAATATCGTGGTCAGCCGCCGCTCGTTGATCGAGAAGCAGCGCGAGGAAGATCGCGAACATTTGCTGGGCGAACTGGAAGTCGGGCAACTCCGCAAAGGTATCGTCAAGAACATCGCCGACTTCGGTGCGTTCGTCGACTTGGGAGGAATCGATGGCCTGCTGCACATCACCGACATGAGCTGGGAACGGATCGGCCATCCTTCCGAGATGGTGTCGATCGACCAGGAAATCGAAGTCATGATTCTGCATATCGACCGCGAGAAGCAGAAGATCGCCTTGGGCTTGAAGCAGAAGCAGTCGAACCCGTGGGACAACGTGGCCGAGAAGTATCCGGTGGCGACCAAGGTGCGTGGCTCGGTGGTCAACGTGATGAGCTACGGTGCGTTCGTCAAACTCGAACCGGGCATCGAAGGTCTGGTCCACATCAGCGAAATGTCGTGGACCAAGCGCATCAATCATCCCAGCGAACTGGTTCAGATTGGCGACGAAATCGACGTCGTGATCCTGGCCGTGGACCGAGCGGGACAGCAACTGTCGCTGGGCATGAAGCAAACCCAGGAGAATCCCTGGGAGACGGTGGGCGATCGCTATCCGGTGGAAAGCGTCGTCAAGGGCAAGGTTCGCAACCTGACGAACTACGGTGCCTTCATCGAATTGGAGGAAGGCATCGACGGTCTGCTGCACGTATCCGATATGTCCTGGACGCGGAAGATCAGCCATCCGAGCGAAATGCTGGAAAAGGGACAGGAAGTCTACTGCAAAGTGCTCTCGGTGGACCAGGACCGCCGCCGCATCGCCCTGGGCCTGAAACAACTGGATCAGGACCCCTGGGCACACGATATCCCGAACAAGTATCAACCGAGCCAGGTGGTCAAGGGTACCGTCACCAAGATCACGAATTTCGGCGTCTTCGTCGGCCTGGAAGATGGCCTGGAAGGCCTGCTGCACATCTCCGAATTGGCCGACCACAAGGTCGAGAACCCCGAGGAGATCGTCAAGGTTGGCGAAGAGATCGAAGTGAAAATCCTGCGTGTCGATACGGAAGATCGCAAGATCGGCTTGTCGCGCAAACGCGTCGAATGGGCCGAGGAAGAGGAATCGGCAGCCGCTCAAGGCCAGTCGGGACCGGGCCAGCACAAGCCGCGTCAGGAACTCAAGGGGGGCCTGGGTGACGCCGGCCCGCTGATCAAACCGATGGAACCCGCAGCGGCCACTCCCGATGCGGCTACACCCGAAGAGCCGGCTGCACCCGAAGAGCCGGTGGAGGCCCAGGGTCAGGCAGACGCCGCGGAAAACGTGGAACAGGGCGAAACGGAGGACGACCCAAAACCGAGCCAGGACCCATCGTCGATCCCTGCCGATTGATCTGATTGCTCCGATTCTCCGAGATGGCGCGACAGCGACGCTGCCGCTGTCCGACTCGGGAGGATGACGTCAGTCGCGCAATCGCCGTGGCGACTCCTGTGCCGTCCCACTGCGATCGGCATACCATTCGAACTACGCTTGACGACCCCGATGGCAATAACCGTCGGGGTCGTTTTTTTCGCTACACGTCCGAACCGCTGGCACAGTTGGCGCACTCTGTCGACTTGGCGGTAACCTGTAGTGCCGCAAGGGCTCACGTCGATAGTCATCTCTGTCGGAATATCTGCACAGCCGAACTCCAAGAAGCGACGATTATGCCCGCGAACCTGCCACACGACTTCACCGAAGATGACCACGAACCGATCAAGCCATCTCGGCGTGGCCGGCGTGCCGCCAGCAGTCTGCAGACGCCGCTGGAAACGTACTTGCGCGAAATCAATGAGACCTCGCTTCTGTCCGCGCAAGACGAACAGGATCTGGCTGACCGTATTGCCGACGGAGACGTCCGAGCACGCGATCGGATGGTGCGTGCCAATCTGCGCCTCGTCGTGAACATCGCCCGCGGCTACACCGGCAAGGGTCTCAGCCTGCAGGACCTGATCGAAGAAGGAAACCTGGGCCTGCTGCGGGCCGTCGAAGGGTTTGATCCGTCGGTCGGTACTCGCTTCAGCACCTACGCCAGCTACTGGATCAAGCAGTCGATCAAACGGGCACTGATCAACTCGGCCAAGACGATCCGCATCCCCGCCTACATGGTCGAACTGCTCTCCAAGTGGCGTCGCGCCAATGCGCGGCTGACGGAAGAACTCGGTCGCACACCAACTCCCGAGGAGATCGCACGCGTGCTCGGTCTGCCTCGCAAAAAACTGCCGATCATCAAGAAGGCGATACGGATCTACAACTCGACGCCGCAAACCGATCAGGCCGAAGCAGGGTGGTCGCTCGGTGAAATGATCATGGACGAGCGGATGAAAAGCCCGGAGGATGAACTGGTCGAGCACGACGTGCTGAAGCATGTGCTCGAAATGATCGAGACGATGGATCCGCGCGAAGCCACCGTGCTGCGCATGCGATTCGGACTCAACGACACGGAACCCCATACGCTGAAAGAGATTGGCCAGCGTCTGGGATTGACCCGCGAACGCGTGCGACAGATTGAGACGGAGGCCTTGAACAAGCTGGCCGACAGCCTCAAGGATCCGCGGGAACGACAGTTCGCCTTGGAAAAACTGGCCATGCGCTGAAGCGGATCAAGGCTCCCATCGACTATCTTGACATGCCAGCAAGACCGTGACCGAGGCCCATGCGGTGCCAGGGCTTAGACGGCGGGCGCTCTGGCTCTGCAGCGCTGGCCGACCGGCACCCATCCCCCAAGGCGCACGGCGCGAGACCACCCATGAGCGACATGAGCGACAGCCACATGCACGACCTGGATCTGAAGCAGTATATTCGCGACGTTCCCGATTTCCCCAAACCTGGTATTCTGTTTCGCGACATCACGCCTCTGCTGGCGTTTCCCCCCGCCTTCGCGCAGTGCGTGGAGCGGATGGCCAGCCACTTTCGAGACCGAGCGGTGGACGTCGTGGTCGCGGCAGAAGCGCGAGGATTTATCTTCGCCGCTCCCCTGGCCCTCGCCTTGGAAGCCTCTTTCGTCCCGATTCGCAAACCGGGCAAGCTGCCGTTCAATACCCGAGCCTTTCACTACGAATTGGAATACGGTAGCGACACGCTGGAAATGCACGTGGACGGCGTCTCCGACGGTCAGAATGTGCTCGTCGTCGACGATCTGCTCGCCACCGGCGGAACGGTCGACGCCTGCTGCCAATTGCTCGGCCAGTCCGGCGCTCACATCGTGGGCTGTGCGTTTGCCATCGAACTGCTGGGACTCGGAGGAGCCGACCGCATCGGCGATCACGAGATCTTCAGCATCATCCAGTATCCCTAGCCACTCCTCCCCTGTGCGGGCCCGTGGGGGATGGCCTCTCCCTGCCGCCAGCAGGGACGGTGCGGATCTGCGAGACTTTTCCGGTCAGGCAAAGTCTAACGCTTCTATGGGTTGTTCCGAAATTTCGGGCTCCATCTCTGCCGATCTTTACTGACTGTGACGCGGTACCAATCGGAAGCGGCCAGGGGGAGCGGGCGGACTCGACACACCCCCCTCGCGGCGATGAAATGACAAGGGGGTCAAGGATGACGTTTTACTACTCTCGCCATATCGCCTACCTGATGGGGGCAGCCGTGGTGGCTGCGGTGAGTTTGGGAGCGGGGCACAGCGTGCGTGGTGAAGACCTGACTGCGAAAGACGTGTGGCCGGGCAGCGTGGCACATTGCCTGGCGGATGACAGCACGTCAGATGCTTCCTTGCTCGATCCCCGTCAGCCGGCTTGGACGGCCAGTTTTCGCATTTCCGACCAGCAACTCACATCGGCCTACCCGCGAACTCCCGGTGCGCTGCTGCACGAACTCCAAGACGCCACCCTTCCCACCTCCCCGGCCGACCTCGGCCCGCAGCCGGGCACCCTGCGCACCCTGCCACCCATTGAGTCTGAGCCGATCGTCCTGGGTCCCCCTGACACCGGCAAGCCTGAGGGGCAGGCCGCCTGTGGCACCTGTCGCACGTGCGGGGCTTGCGCCGTAGCGTGCGAGTGCCGTCATCGACCGGACCACGAAGGACTGTTCCAGAACTCGCAGGTCTTCCTGGCGGGCGACGGCTGGAAGAACATCTTCGATGATGACGACAACAACAACTTCGGGTTTCGCAGTGGTTTCAACACGGGAATCGATTTGCCGGGCAGCCGCGCTGTGCGTGGGCAAATCGGCCTGAGTTACGGTGCCTACGATTTTGGCGGTCGCGAGGAATTGCTCTCACGCGACGATCCGATTGAACAGCAGATTTTCGCTACGGCGGGGCTCTACAAACGGAGCGAGGTCGCCTGCGGAGACCGTCTGGCATGGGGCGCCGTGTACGACATGCTGCTGGCCGACGAGGCAGGTGAGCGAGCCGACAGCCTGCGGCTGGCTCAACTGCGTTCGTACGTTGGTTATGCAGTCACCGAGCGGGATGAATTTGGTGTCTGGTCCGCCTTCCGCCTGATGCGGGATTTCGCGCCGGCTCAGCGGGTGATGGTGCAGCCGACCGATCAAGCCAACCTGTTTTGGCATCACAGCTGGCAACTGGGTGGCGACACCACCACGTACGTCGGCTGGGCAGATGATCCCGGCAGCGTGGTGGTCGGTCTGGATGGCCGTGTGCCACTCAATCAACACGCAGCCCTCTTTGGCCGGGTGCATTACATCCTTCCCAGTACCCGACGGGGGGACGTTCATCCGACGCTCGGAATCGACGATGTCTTTACGCAAGAGGCCTGGAACATCTCGTTTGGAATCATGCTCTATCGCGGTGCGAAAGCCGTTTCTCCCAACGTGTCAGGAGTCTTCGGCTTGCCGCTCCTGCCAGTAGCTGACAACGGCACGTTCTCGTACCAGTCGTCCAACCTCTGAGGGCATGCCAGCACGTAGCCTGCCGATCGTGCGGCAAAACGCGTCGAGCCATTTTGCGGAAGAAGAATACGGCGGATGTCTCGGCAAAACCGCAGCGCACGATCTGCAGCCCCGAAAGGGGCGCGCTGCACCAGTCCAGGCGGCATCGATCGTTTCCATCGTGAATTCCGGCGCAATATGTCCCGGTCGCAAGGAGACAATTCCCACAATTGACTCGCCACCCAAAATGGTCGGTGTGCCGAAGTCTTGATCGTGCGTAACAACGACGCGGTCTTCTGAAACCGCTCGTCGAGGCAAGTCGACATCAGTCGTCCCGAAAAGACCTACTTCGGCCACATTAAAGCCACGTTGTCGCAGCCGTTCGGCGACGCCACGATGAATATTCTCGTCGGTCAGCAACTTGAACTGAGCCAGCTTCAAGGTCCAATCTCCGCAGTCGACAGTACTTCATTCTTCACCGCTCGGGCCGCGTAGCCAGTTACCTGCTGCACGTCTTCCGTCGACAAGTGAGGGTAGCTTCCGCTACGTAGCTGAGCCCGCCGAGGGCTCAGCCGCGGCGGCGATGGGTGCTCCAATCATCTGAAGCCTGGCGGCGTCCGCTACGTAGCTGAGCCCGCCGAGGGCTCAGCCGCGGCGGCGATGGGTGCTCCAATCATCTGAAGCCTGGCGGCGTCCGCTACGTAGCTGAGCCCGCCAAGGGCTCAGCCGCGGCGGCGATGGATGCTCCAATCATCTGAAGCCTGGCGGCTTCAGCTACGTAGCTGAGCCCGCCAAGGGCTCAGCCGCGGCGGCGATGGGTGAATCCAGATCATCTGAAGCCTGGCGGCGTCCGCTACGTAGCTGAGCCCGCCAAGGGCTCAGCCGCGGCGGCGATGGGTGCTCCAATCATCTGAAGCCTGGCGGCTTCAGCTACGTAGCTGAGCCCGCCAAGGGCTCAGCCGCAGCGAGCGATGGGTGAGTCTCCAATCGTCTGAAGCCTGGCGGCGTCCGCTACGTAGCTGAGCCCGCCAAGGGCTCAGCCGCGGCGGCGATGGATGCTCCAATCATCTGAAGCCTGGCGGCGTCCGCTACGTAGCTGAGCCCGCCGAGGGCTCAGCCGCGGCGGCGATGGATGCTCCAATCATCTGAAGCCTGGCGGCGTCCGCTACGTAGCTGAGCCCGCCAAGGGCTCAGCCGCAGCGGCGATGGATGCTCCAATCATCTGAAGCCTGGCGGCGTCCGCTACGTAGCTGAGCCCGCCAAGGGCTCAGCCGCGGCGGCGATGGGTGCTCCAATCATCTGAAGCCTGGCGGCGTCCGCTACGTAGCTGAGCCCGCCAAGGGCTCAGCCGCGGCGGCGATGGATGCTCCACTCATCTGAAGCCTGGCGGCGTCCGCTACGTAGCTGAGCCCGCCAAGGGCTCAGCCGCGGCGGCGATGGGTGCTCCAATCATCTGAAGCCTGGCGGCGTCCGCTACGTAGCTGAGCCCGCCAAGGGCTCAGCCGCGGCGGCGATGGGTGCTCCAATCATCTGAAGCCTGGCGGCGTCCGCTACGTAGCTGAGCCCGCCAAGGGCTCAGCCGCGGCGGCGATGGGTGTTCCAATCATCTGAAGCCTGGCGGCGTCCGCTACGTAGCTGAGCCCGCCAAGGGCTCAGCCGCGGCGGCGATGGGTGCTCCAATCATCTGAAGCCTGGCGGCTTCAGCTACGTAGCTGAGCCCGCCAAGGGCTCAGCCGCAGCGGCGATGGGTGTTCCAATCATCTGAAGCCTGGTGGCTTCAGCTACGTGGATTCAGTGACGGCGGCTTCCGCGACGCGGCCTGGCGCGACAGTTTTTAAGGGTGTCACGTGTGCGTTTTCGCGCAGGCCGCCGGGGATCGACGTAAGTGGCCAGCAGTACGAGCTTTCACCGCGAAGTGGTAGGCCGCCGGAAGGCGGTGCTAAACCGCCGGTTCGGTACCTGCTCCATGGGCAGCAGTTCCACGGGAGTGTGGTACATATTTTCCATTGCCATCGCCAGAGACCTCGTCACGGAGACCCGGCAACCACGGTGCCGCCTGCTGACTCCCGCTGTCGCAAAGCAGTTGGTACAAGCGCCGATTACTGAGCCCTGTGCGATGCCCCTTCAGGGGAATGCGGGATCTCTCTTGACCTACTACCCGCTCTTTGTTAATTAACCCCACCTTTTCCCAGATCCGGATAGTATCGACACATCACCTCTATGGACTTGAGCTCGTCGTGGAAGTTTTCGCCAGAACATCTTGGTGTGCCATTGTGCTCGGAGCCATCCTGGCGGCGAGCCCTGCTGGGGCTCAGCCGACGGTTCGCTTTCCGCAGACGACGGCCTATCAATCCGGGGTCTATGCGCCACCGGGGACAGGAGTTGCGCCGCCGGGCGGAGCGCCGAACCTGACGGCGCCGCCATCATCTTCCTTGGGCACACCGGCCTTCGATCCTTATTCGATGAGCCCTGGCGCAGCCTCGGTGCCTCCCTCGTTCAACGGCATGCCATCACCCTACGGTTCGCCGGCCGGGCCAGCCCCGCTCCCCGGCACGACCGGCGGAATACCAGGCGGTCCGCAGACGCTGTCGCCCTATTCCCAACCGTACGGCGGCTACGCACCAGGTGCTTACCCACCGGGCGGTTACCCACCGGGAGGCTATCCACCGGGCGCTATCCACCGGGGGCCGCACCGGGCACCACACCGCCTTCGATGTATCCAGATGGCTGGAACACCAGCAACTGGGCACTGCCGTCGACCCGGTTTCTGACACCACGTGTGCGTTACACCTACGTGGACGGAGGCAACGCCGCCGATGACCTGGGGATCAACGATGTTGATTGTTCGGTGGCGGCGGCTTTCCCAAATTTCTTGTACAGTACGCAGCCACTATATGTGGTCCCGTCGTTCTCGTTCCACCTGTGGTCCGGTCCCCGTCCACCGCACGGCGACCTGCCCCCGAACGCATACAGTGCTTTTTTGGATTTCGGTTGGTCGACCGATCCGGCCAAACCGCTGGGTGGTGAACTCGGTGTGCGGCTGGGTGTCTTCTCCGACTTCAACACCTTCAACACCCACAGTGGCCGCATCATGGGCCAGGGGCTGTTCCGGCTGCAGGCGACCCCCAATACAACGCTGCGAGGCGGCGTGATCTACATCGACCGGAACAAATTCAAATTGTTGCCGGCCTTTGGCATCCTGTGGACACCCAACTCGCAAACCCGTTTCGATATCTTCTTCCCGCACCCCAAACTCGCGCAACAACTGACCACCATGGGAAACCAGGACGTCTGGTGGTACGTAGGGGGCGAATACGGCGGCGGAGCCTGGACGGTCCAACGAGGTCCAGAAGGAAGTGAATTCAGCGATCGCATCGACATCAACGACATTCGACTAACGCTGGGCGTCGAGTGGGGTCAGTCCTCGTTGCTACAACAAGGACGTCGGACCGGGTTCTTGGAAGTGGGATGGGTGACCGACCGCGAAATCGTATATGTCGTGACGCCGGACGAGACAACTTCCTTAAGTGATTCATTTATGTTGCGAGTCGGGTGGAACTACTAGTCGGCTTGTCGTCGATTCGGCACCACTCCCAATTGCTCGCCGGGCAACGACGCGGGTTCGATATCCCCGCGTGTAAAGTATGTGTTGTATTTCCGCGAGCTGCATTGCAGTCCGATACCGTCCATGCATAGCATTCTGCCTAATATCACTCTGGCGCTCATCGTGCTGACGGCGTTGCCGGCGATCGCCGCTGGGCAAACACCACCCTACGGAGGCTCAGCGCCAGGTCTGTTTCCCGCGACGGTTCCATCTCTCGGTACCGCCGATCGCCCGTTTGTGCCAGCCGAGCCGGTACGGGTTCAACTTCCACAAGATGACTGGCGGAATTCGTCTTCGTCGTCGCTGCCTCCCCCACCAGGTTGGACTGCTGCCGAGTTTGCCAGTTTGGGCCGATCGATGGGCAGCTCACCGGAATCCGAACCGCTGTTACCCGGCGATGAGCTGACGGCGGAAACGGGACGAATCGCCTCGCACAAGAGTGGGTTCTTTCAGAAATTCTCGATCAGCGGTGCCTGGTTTGCTCGCAACGGGAGCGAAGGCCTGGGATTGGTCGAAACCGAGACTCTTCCTCACTGTCGCCCTCCCACTCCCGTCGCGGGACTTCCCCCTGCTGATCACACCCGGCTTCGACGTCCGGTCGCTCGACGGACCTGACTCGCCGGCTCTGCCGGCACAACTGTATGACGCTTACGTCGACTTCATGTGGTTGCCCAAGCTCTCGCAGCGTTGGCTCGGGATCATCTCGATCGCCCCGGGCGTGTATAGTGACTTCGATGCGATGCAGAACGATGCTTTCCGATTCAAGGCCAAGACGCTGGCCCGCTTCGATTGGATTCCAAACCAGCTGCAAATCATGTTCGGGATGCTCTATCTGAATCGTAGTGACGTGAACTGGCTTCCCGCCGGCGGCGTGATCTGGAATCCCAACGATGACGTGAGTCTGGAGTGTGTCTTTCCCCGCCCGAAATTCGCCTATCGCTTCACGGCCAGTGAACTGTATGAAGACTGGGTTTATCTGGCCGGCGAATTTGGGGGAGATACCTGGTCGATTCGACGTGGGCCCAATGTTTTCGACATGGTCACGTACGTCGACTGGCGCATTTACTGGGGGATGGAACGGCGGCGGCCAGGTGGGGCGGCATATCGGCTGGAAATCGGCTACGTCTTCAGTCGCGACGTGCAGTTCGACTCTTCCACACCCGATTATCCTGTGGCCGACACGATCATGCTTCGCGGCGGCGTCGATTTCTGATGGGGGATCCTGGACAGCCGTGGCCCAGCCATGCCGGCACCGCGCCGCCGCCTCCACCATCCTGCGTCACGCCTGCTGCGCGTGGCGGGCCATCGCCCGCATCACGGCTTGCCCCATATCGGCTGGGCTGTCGGCAACTTCGATACCCGCGTCGCGCAGCGCGGCGATCTTCTCATCGGCGGTTCCCTTGCCGCCCGAGATAATGGCTCCGGCATGTCCCATTCGTTTGCCGGGAGGAGCCGTCCGGCCGGCAATGAAAGCGGCCATCGGTTTGGTGACATGTGCTTTGACGAAGGCTGCCGCCTCTTCTTCGGCCACGCCACCAATTTCGCCGATCATCAGGATCGCCTCGGTCTGGGCATCGGCTTGAAACAGCTTCAAGAGATCGGTGAACGAGGTTCCGACAATAGGATCGCCACCCAACCCGACGCACGTCGACTGCCCCAGGCCCGCCTTGGTGGTTTGCCAAACGGCTTCGTAGGTCAGCGTCCCGCTGCGACTGATGACACCCACCGATCCGCGCTGGTGAATGTATCCGGGCATAATGCCAATCTTGCAATCGCCGGGCGTGATGATGCCCGGACAGTTCGGGCCAATCAGTGTCGCCCGGCTGCGCCGCACGGCATCATACACGCCGACCATATCGAGCGTGGGAACGCCTTCTGTAATGGCACAGATCACACCGATTCCGGCATCGACCGCTTCGTAGATGGCGTCGGCCGTAAAGGGAGCCGGCACGAAGATCATTGTGGCATCGGCTCCGGTCGCGGCAACGGCCTGCTGGACCGTATCGAAAACGGGGAGTCCGGCCACACTCTGCCCCCCTTTTCCCGGCGTCACGCCACCGACCATCTTCGTTCCGTACTCGAGACAGCCCTTGGTATGGAACGTGCCGGCAGACCCCGTAATACCTTGACAGATGACGCGTGTTTCTGCGTTGACCAGGATACTCATCGAAGAACGGTCCCTTCACAGTTAAGCGGCAGTCAAATTACCGTGAGCAGCGTCACGGGCCAAGCACATCAGACGCCTCGTGTGGCGGCCACAATCTTCTGTGCGGCGTCGGTGAGACTGTCGGCGGTAATGACGTCCAGATCGCTCTGGGCCAGAATCCGTCGCCCCTCTTCCACCTCAGTGCCTTCCAGTCGCACCACCAGCGGCACGTTGAAGCCGACCTGCTGGGAAGCTTCCAATAGGGCGTTAGCGATCGTCGTGCAGCGCGCAATACCGCCGAAGATATTCACCAGTACGCCTTTCACGTGAGGATCATCCAACAGGATGCGAAAAGCCTCGGTCACCTGGTCCGTGTCCGCGCCGCCACCAACGTCCAGGAAGTTGGCTGGCTCACCTCCGTGTAATTTGATCAGGTCCATCGTGCTCATCGCCAACCCGGCACCGTTGACCAGGCACCCGATGTTCCCATCCAACTTCACGTAGCTCAGTCCCGCCTTGGCCGCCCGCACTTCCGCCGGATCTTCTTCGTCCAGATCCCGCAACCCGGCAATCTCCGGATGACGGAACAGGCCGTTGTCGTCGAAGTTCATTTTCGCGTCGAGCGCAACCAACTCCCCGTCGTCAGTCACTACCAGCGGGTTGATTTCCGCCAGGCTGCAATCACATTGCACAAACACGCGACAGACGGCTTTCATGAATTTGTCGGCCGAGCGGGCGGTAGACCCCTGCAGTCCGAGTTTCGCACAGAGCTTGCGCACCTGGTAGCTCTGCAAGCCCCGAGCGGGATCAAAGTGCTCCTTGAAAATCAAGTCGGGCGTTTCCGCAGCGACTTTTTCAATCTCCACGCCCCCTTCACTCGACAGCATCAGCACGGGTCGGGCGGCAGCGCGATCGAGGACGATCCCCAGGTACAACTCGCGCGCGATCTGGCACCCTTGTTCGATCAGTACCTGGCGCACCGTGTGCCCGGCGGGACCGGTTTGAATGGTCACCAGCTGCTGGCCCAGCAGCTTGCCGGCCACTTGCTCGGCCTCCGCTGCACTCCGAACCAGCTGAACACCGTGTTGGCTTGGGTTGCCGAGCACAGTTCCCTTGCCGCGGCCGCCGGCATGGATCTGCGATTTGACCACCGCCACTTCGCTCCCCAACTCGCGAAACGCTTCCGCCGCTGCTTGCGGCGTGCGTGCCACGTGGCCAGGCAATACCGTTACACCGGCGGCACGGAGAATCTGCTTCGCCTGAAATTCGTGGATCTTCATCGAGGGCACCCCAACATTCGCGATGCGATATTCGTAAGGTGCGATTCTAGGACCCTGACGCGGAGCGTGGCAAGCCGCAGCCGGCGGCCGGGCCGCTGGAGCGTGAGTCGGAGCGGTGGCACCCGTCGGTGACCGACGAGCGGAGGCGAGTCCGAGGTGGCAGTGGTGACGGCGAGTGGTGGAGCGGTGCGAGTTTGGAGCGGTCGGGCAGTCGTGCGTCAGCGGTGAGCGGTGAACGAAGTAGGGAAGCGGTTCATGGTCCTCCAGATCCTCCGATATCCATGGCGCGAGGATCCTCCAATCCTCCAGCTCCTCCAGAACCACTCAGCGCGGTGCGTTTCCCGGGCTTCAGATACGCCGATCCGCTGGAGGCATCGGCCGGTGTTTCGAGCCCCAGGCGCTTCATTTTCTTGTAGAGCGTGGTGCGATTGATGCCCAGCGTTTCGGCCGTCAGGTTGCGGTTCCAGTTGCTGGCACGCAGGACGCCGAGAATAATCTGACGCTCGGGACCTGCCAGCGCTTCCTTGAGCGATTGGCTGTTACCGGCCACACAAGTCATGGTGGCACCGGCCGTCACCTGATCGGGCAGGTCGGCTGCCGTGACGATCGGGCCTTTTCCCAGCAGTACCGCCCGCTCGACCACATTCTGCAACTCACGGACATTTCCCGGCCACGCATAATGTTGCAGTGCGGACATCGCTTCGTCCGTGAAACCGTTGACCTGCTTGTTGGCATCCTCGCGCACTTCACTTCAGGAAATGCTGAGCCAGCAGGGGAATGTCCGCGATCCGCTCCCGCAAAGAGGGCAGTTCGATGTTGATCACGTTGATGCGGTAGTAGAGGTCCTGACGAAAACGCCCATCCGCCACGGCCTGCGTCAGATTGACGTTGGTCGCCAGCACGACGCGCGTATCGACGTGAAAGGTCTTCGTCCCCCCCACTTGCTCGAACTCGAGTTCCTGCAGCACGCGCAGCAACTTGACCTGCATACTCGGTGTGGCCGTGCCAATCTCGTCCAGAAAAATCGTGCCGCCATCGGCCTGCTTGAACTTGCCGATTTTGTCGACCGAAGCGCCGGTAAAGGCACCCGCCACGTGCCCAAACAACTCACTTTCGAGCAACGACTCGGGCAACGCGCCGCAGGCCACTTCGACGAAAGGTTTGTCCCGCCGCCCGCTGCGACGATGAATCGCACGTGCGATGAGTGACTTGCCGGTGCCACTTTCACCCGTGATCAAAATCGTGGCCTTGGTGTTGGCGACACAATCGATCATGTCGAAAATCCGCTGCATGCGGCGATCGTGGCCGATGACGTTCTCCATGCCGTAACGCAGGTCCAACTGCTCACGCAACTGCTTGTTCTCTTCCACCACCCTGCACTGTGACAGAGCGCGATCAATCGCCATCTCCAATTCCTGGTCGATCAGCGGCTTGGTCAAGAGATCAAAGGCCCCGGCACGAATCGCTTCGACCCCCGTTTCCACCGTGCCGTAGCCGGTCAACAAGATCACCGGGACTGCGGGATACTTTTTGCGCGAATAGGCCAGCAGATCGAATCCGTCACCGTCCTGCAGCCGCACGTCGGCCAACAACAGCTGCGGAGGCTGGGCGTCCAGTTGTCGCAGAGCCTCCTGGTAGGTCGCCGATTCGACGACGTCGTAACCCTGTTCCCGCAGCCAGAGGGCCATCGATTCGAGCACGTAACGATCGTCGTCGACAAGCAGCAGTGAGCCTTTGGTCATCTTCATGGGCCTTCGTGTGGGCGAATCGGTCCGCGCGACAGGCATCCATTTCTGCGGCATTCGGGTCAACAAAGAGGCGTTTCTGGAGCACCGGCCAGGAGGACCGCCACAACTCGCTCTTTGGCACCCGTTGTGGCAGGTCGCAGGCGGCGTCCGTGTGCCCTCGGCAGCACGTCGCGCCGCCGCCCCAACTCTCAGAGAGTGGGCGAGTTGCGCTTCCCGTGGCGGGTGGACACGTGTTGCTTTTTTCTCACTCAAACGTAGCTCAAAATTAGCAACGTTCGATTTCCGCGACACAAAATCGCACCCCCCAAAAAAACCGCTCCAATGGGGAAGCAACAGCCAGGCCGACCCGTCGGAGACAGGACTTCGCCCGCTGCCCGACGGCCGGAGGACGGCATATCCGCGCATGGCCGGCCTAACCGTCCCGTTCGTTAAAGTCGCCAGTGGAACGCGGCACGGTTTACGCATCCAGGTACATGTCGCCGAAAAATGCCAAGAACTGGGTGCCGAGGCCTAGTCAGCATGTGCAGGCTATGTAGACTTACAGTTGTGAGCAATATTTGCGCACCGCCGCTGAACCTTGTCGCGTGGACGTCTCTTCCATTTAGACTGCTCGCGTTGTGCCAATGCCTTGAGTCGCCACAGGGTGGCTGAGCAAGCTAATATGGATTCGTGGCCGAGAGGCGTGAAAGAAGATCTGTCAGCGGTTCCCAATGTGCTGGAAGGAGTGTCCAATGGGCATTACGGTGCTCGTGGCCGACGATCATGAAGTTGTGCGAACCGGTTTGGCGCGGCTTCTAGAGGATTCGGACATCACGATTGTCGCGGAAGCCGCGAATGGTGAGCAAGCCCTGGAACAGACGTTGAAGCACAATCCCGATGTCGTGCTGATGGACATCCGCATGCCGGAAGCCGACGGCTTGGTGGCTCTGGAGAAGATCCGCAAGGCCAAGCCCGACGTGCGCATCGTCATGTTGTCGACCTATGACAACCCCACCTATGTGGCGCGCAGTGTCGCGTTGGGTGCCGCGGACTACGTCTTGAAGGACTCGGGACGTGACGAACTGATCGCCGCCATCACGCGCGCGGCTGCCGGTGAGTCCCCTTCGGAAGACAGTATTCTGCATCGTGTGAAGGAAACGATGAGTCGCCGCCGCGAGCGGCTCGATCGTAACGAGATCCCGCTGACCAACCGCGAGCTGCAGGTATTGCGACACGTGGCTTTGGGGTTGAGCAACCGCGAAATCGGCCGCTCCTTGGGAATCAGCATCGAAACGGTCAAGGAGCACGTGCAGAACATCCTCCGCAAGATCGATGCCGCCGATCGCACGCAAGCCGCCGTGTGGGCGATCAAGAAAGGGCTGGTGTAGGCCCCTGCCCTCTTGGCCACGCTGACACCCGTTGAGCCACGCTGACACCGTGGGACGGTGGACATATCGTTCTGCTACGTCGCTCGCGGGTGAGCTTTCTCGTACGCTTGCCTCAAACCAGCCGTGCTGACGTGCGTGTAGATTTGCGTCGTCACCAGGCTCTGGTGGCCCAGCAGTTCTTGGACACACCGGATATCGGCTCCCCGGTCCAGCAGGTGGGTGGCAAAGCTGTGTCGCAACGTGTGGGGCGACGTGCGGGTATCGAGGGATGTCTGTTGCAGATACTTCTCGAGCATCCGGGCCACGCTGCGTGTCGTCAAGCGATTGCCAAACCGATTGAGAAACAGGGGTTGGGCTGCCGCCTGGCGTTGTGACCCCCGCTTGGGCGGCGGCACTGACTTGCCGCGCGGCCGGACCCCCTGCCACCGCTGGATCGCCTGCACCGCGTAGCTCCCCAGCGGCGACAAACGTTCGCGGCGTCCCTTGCCTCGGACCCGCACCAATCCCGATTCCAGGTCCAAATCATCATCGTTGATCGCCACCAGCTCGCTGACGCGCAGTCCTGCCGAGTAGGTGGTTTCGAGCATCGCTCGGTCTCGCAAACCCATCGGCTCGTCGCGCGGTGGTGCGTTGAGTAGCCGGCCGATTTCCTCGCGTCGTCAGAAAATGTGGTAGCTTACGATCCGGCCGCGGGTTGCGCAACGGCTTCGCTGGATTCTGCTCCGCCAGCCCTTCGCGTTGAGCGAAACGGAAGAAACTGCGCAGCGACGCGAGATGACGTGCCACGGACGATTTGGCATATCCGGCCTCGTGCAACGCCGAAACATACTGGCGCAGATCGAGCGGCGTGATCTCCGACGGTTTCGGTGCCGCAGCGTTGTCACCCGCAAGAAACTCGATCAATGCGGTCAGGTCTTCGCGATACGACTTGATCGTCAAGTCAGACGCGTTGCGTTCCACCTGAAGATAGCGCAGGAATCGTGCCGTCGCAGATCGCATGACGTAAGTTCAACAATCCGACAAGCAGGCATTGTGCGCGTGCCGTACCGCTCCGGCGTAGCCGCCACCAGCGCTGGCTGCCTGCTCCGGAGTGCCCGGCCGACCGCGGAAGAACCCCAACGGACCGACGTTCGGCAGCGATCGTTCACTGCCAGCGCTCGCCGAAACCGGCGTCCGCCTAACCGAGTTCCTCGCCGCGGACGTTGTCCGTGGTATGAGGGAGTCCGAACCGACATGACGTGTCCAGTCTCTTGGGAGGCGGAACCGTTTGTCGAATCTTCTGGCTCAATACCGCCGCGTCGTACCACGTAAAGCTGAGTTCCTGGTTCGAGGCATAGCGACCCAGAGTCCGCAGTGCCTCCGAGCGATTGTCATCGTCAAAGAGAAAGATATATCGCTCCTTGCCCTTCACCAGTGCTAACACGTTTATGTCCTTGGTCACCGCTAGTGGTCTCCTCTGGACGGTGGCTGAGAAACTGTTGAATTTGGCGAGACCGGAAGAATTATCGTCTCCCAGTCCCTACGTCATATCGGCCAATCGGCCACCGCCACACCACTCGCGTTTTACTGCTCCCCCCACGAGCGGAGAGCGTCTCAGCGATGTGCAGATAGCAGCAAAAGCGAATAAAGTCCTGGCTGCGCAAGAGATAGCCTTGCCACCCGCCGCTGCGGGCGTCGTCGCGGAAGTAGAAATAATCCTCCAGCCGGCCCGTCAGCTGGTCGTCGTCACCGTGGTAGATGCGGGTGTGCGAAATGATCGGGTCAAACTGAGCACGGAAGGGCGGCCGCACGGGAGATGGAGCGGGCGGGATAAAACCGCGTGGATCCGGCCAGTCGGGGGGAAGATTCGGCCCGCTCCCAGCCGGCAGCTCCTCGGCGTCCGCCAGCAAGTCATGGGGCGAAACCTTCCCTGCCAGCGACGGACCTTTGGCCTGGTGTTGTCGCGTGATCGGCGCGGCAGACTCCGGTGTGGCTCGTGCCGATTCACCCGAGACGGGCTCTTCGGGTACTTGCTGCATCCCCGCCTGAGCCACCCGGCCAGTGCTCTCCATATCGGCCGGCATCTCCGGCGTCTGCGTCTTGAGCTGTTCGCGAGCCAGGGCAAATTCCGCTTCAAACACCAGCGATCGTGGAATGTACTCCTCCTCGGGTGTCCCCCAGGGGAGTCCATAACCGGGCGGTATCGGATGGAAAGAAGGATTCGCGGCAAACCAGTCGACTGACAGGCCGATCCGGGGTGGATAATAGGGCGAGAACTCGGTGACCGCTCCCCGAATCAGCACGTCCACCCCCATCTGTCTGGCCAGCAGTTGGAAGTCGGTCGAGCCGTCGATCCGAATGCGATTGGCCACCAACCATTGCTTCACCACTCCCGGCGGCATGACCTCAAAGCCGGGAATCCGCTGCAGTTCGTTGAAATACGCCTCAGCAACCTCATCCTGACTCACCGTGGGCTCTGTGGACAAATTGAAGAACGGCAGAATGGCGACGCGGTGCAATTGGGGAAATGGGTTGTGGAATTGCGGCTGGTGCTTGACCTCGGGAATGGCCGCACAGCCGCCCTCGAGCAAGCAGATCAGAATTAGCGTGAAGCGCGCGTACATAGTTGAGCTGATCGCCGACAACTGTGGTGATGACTCCATCACGGTGGCCAATTCCGGCACGATCCGCACGTACCAACATTGCCACCCGGACAACCGGTGTCCGCATTATCGGCAAACTCTTCCAGTCTTCTTCATCTTCTCTGACCGGAAAAATCGACACTTCTCCCAACTTCGAACCCCCCCATCGTCGGTGGGGGCTAGGCTCGGCTCTTGATTTCGTCTGAAAAAAGCACGTGGGACAGGCTTCCAGTCTGTCCCACGACCATCTGATCAGCCCAGGGCGAGGCTCCTGCCAAGTCGCGCGTGGAGCCTGCTCACGCACGGTGGGACGGCAACCTGCGAGCGGCGGAGTCAAAGGAGGTCGCGCAAGCCGCCGAGTCCGATCGGTTCGCGGCTGGCAAACGGCTCGCCGTAGCGGACGCCGATCTGTTTGCCCCAGTAGGCTGCATCGGCCTCGAATTGCTCAAGCAAGGTGGGACTCTGTTCGCCGCGTCCCGCCACGAACTGGCTGTGATAGCACGCGATGGCAGCACGCTTCTGCTGCCAATGCTCGCTGATATCGAGCACCAGCGCGGGCTGCAGCGCCATGCGCAGATGGATGCAGTAGTAATAGAAGATCCGAGCCGGATGATGCGGCTCGCCCGGCATCTCGGTTTTCGACAATTTGGCCCAGAAACGTGCCGCCTCGATCAGCTGAGTGGCGGCCACGTGATCGGGGTGCGCATCCACCCAATAGGGTGCCAGGAGCCACTGCGGTTGGAGCTGGCGGATGACGATGGCAAGTTGCCGCCGTGCCTCGAGCGTCGGTTCCAGGCTGCGATTGGGGAGCCCCAGGTTATCGCGCCAGTCGAGTTGCAGAATCTTGCTGGCAGCTTCCGTTTCCTGACGGCGGACAGCAGGGGTTCCGTGGGGAGTCGGCTCGCCACTGGTAAGGTCGAGCACCCCCACGCGGCGTCCTTCGCCCTTCAATTTGAGGATGAGTCCGGCAGCACCGAGTTCGGCATCATCGGGATGGGGGGCGATCACCAGGCAGTCAATCATGCTACAGACTCACTACTCCACGGGTAAGACAGATCTTGCCGATCGCCTAATACCAGCAGCTGGGCAAGCGGAACTTCCACCTTACCCGCCGCCGATGAAATTCTGACCTGGACGGGTGTGCGGCAATCTGGGACTATCCCGCCGCCATTGTCCACTGCAACGCGTTTGGATTCTCACACCTTTCCCGTGATCCTAGCATGAAAACCGGCACGACAATCGGGCTGTCTGCGATTGTATTGACCCTCGGCGTTTTGGCTACCGGTTGCGCGCAACTGGCCCGCAAACGCGGACCGAAACAGGTATCCGACGGAGCCCCACGTCAAAGCGAACGAGAGCTCGGGCAAGAAACTGCTTCGTGTGTTGAAGGGGACCGACTCCCCCTTCCTCAACGACGAATCCTACAAGATCGAACAACACCTCAATCGTGACTATCGTGGTCAGACTTCGCCGGACACGACCTTGCGGGCCGAGACTTCATCCCTTGACGAATTCTGAGCGGCGGCTTGGCCGCTACGAAACGTGACTCGGTTGGACGCGGAGTTGTTCCGCAAAGCGGGCGAGCGAGGCCGTTGACGAGGCGCGCGGAGGGCCGCGTTAATCCACTTATAAGTGAAAACGTGAGCATTTTGAGTCCAGCTCTAGCGACCAGCGGGAGCGGGTTGACGGAACCGAGCGGTAGCTCGTAATTGGTTCGAGGCCCTGCCTCGTTAGAATCACCTTCTGCACGATCCATGCCACGTCGCTAGAGGACCCTGCGCGCTGGGTGGATCGGGCGGTCAGTCGCGGGTCTCCGTGGCAACAATGTCCGCCAATCGATCGCCCTTCTCCGGACGCGACGCGGTGGACACGGTCCAGCCGCGGCGGAAAACGGCCACGTGGGCAGCCAAGTCTCTCTAGGCACGCGCGTCTGACGACTGGTACACTGTCGAGCAAGATCGGGACCTGCTCGGTAGCAGCAGCCCGGCTGGCGATGCCTGGAGCTTCCGTGGTCCAGCGGCTCAAGCTGTGTCGTTGGCACAAACGCGTCGCCACCGGCCGAGCATGCTGGCACGAGAAATTGTCACCCAGAGACATCACCGCGTCACGAGGTGAGGAAGAGGACGCCCCACATCGGGTAATCGGAGACGATCATGACTGTAGCCTCGTGTCCCTCATGCCGCGAGCGTGTTACGGTACCAGTGGATGCCACACCTGAGTGCATTGTGCGATGTCCGCTCTGCCACGAGGAGTTCAAACTGGAGGCCTTTCTCGCGCAGCTGCCGCCGGCCTTGATTGTGTTGCGAGAGGACAAAGAGGCGGCGGATCAACCAACCGCCGAGGAAGGCCTGCTCTGGGATGATTCCTCCAGCCACCTATTAGCGTCGTTGAACCTGGCCGACACGCCTGCTGAAGCGCATGATTCGGTTCCCGCCTTCGACTTCTCTCCCGGTAGCACTGCAGACAACGGTCAGGAGGGGGCGATTGGTGTCACACGCCGAGCCGGACGGCGGCAGAAGAACTCCACCGTCGAAGTACTCAAAATCGTGGCCGGCGGTCTACTGGCCATTCCCGCCGCTCAACTTATCCTGTGGTGGTTCGTACCGAGTGATTGGAAACGCGATCTGCTGGGCATCGGTCCAGCCGTCAGCCGCGTGGTACCCTGGATCGTGCCACAGAAGTTTCGGGCACCAGAAGACCTGATCACGCGTGAGCCATCGTTCGAGCGCGGATTCGACGCCAGCAGTTCGCAGCTCCAGCGACGTCGAGCCAGGCCGCGACCAAGTAACGGCTCGGCGACACCCCTGCCTGGTTCCGACAGCCAGGCTCCCACGCATGACGCCGTCTCGGAGCAACCTGCCGCGGACAAGGATGCGGCGACGGCCACCCAGCCGAGCGTCTCACAGGCGACGCCGTCGGAAACGGGCCAACCGACAGCGCCGCCCGCCCCCACCACCGAAGAACCGGCTACGACCGGTATCGTGCAGAAGTCGGTGCAAGCCGTGCGGGGTGCACCACAGTCCAGATCTGCCCACCCTCCGCGCTGCGTTCGAGTCGGCATTCCAGGCGAGCGTGGCCTGGGACACGAGCCCGGATCAGAGCGAGCAGCGTCGCGCGGAACTGACCGATCAGTTCTATGCGGCATTTGCGAAACTTGGTGAGGCGATCACCTACATTGTCCCGACCGGGGACCCGGCGGAACGAGACCTGGTCGGCGGTATTCAAGACTTGCTGCTCACCTTCGCGCAACACCCCAATAAACTGGCCATGATCGGCAACTGTTCGTCGCAATGGCTGGATCAGATGGACCGCCCCAACCAAGGCATATTCCTCTTTGGAACCGTCAAGCAGATCCGGGCGGGAGGAGAAGTATTTGAAACGGAACTGGAGCTTGGTTCGCTCAAGAAACGTACCATCACCGTCGTCAGCCGCTTGGACCCGCATCCCTTCTATGGATCGGACGACCGCGTCCTGATGCTCGGTGCCATTGTCTTGGACCCCGCCAACAACCTGCGGGGCTACGTCGGAAAAGAACCGCTGGTGGTTATGGGTGGGCTCCCCATCGTATTGAAGCCCTAGTGATTGGCCACTACTGGACGCTGGAACGTCACAAGAAGAGGGCTCTGAGGATGCCGGAACAAGAGGTCCAAGCAGGCCCGAACCGAGATGACGCCGAGCCCCAGACGGTCGCGGCGGCAGGGCGCAATGTCTCGGCCAAACGCTGGCTGTTCTGGTTCGTGCTGGTCACCGTGGCGACTGGCAGCGCTTTGGCCTACCTCGAGTTTCGGTTCCGACGACCGATTGGCTCGGGCCCGGCCGGACCAGCGGTCGCTCGCGAAGCATTCGCGCAGCAGTGGACCGCTCGAAAAGTCCATGTGTTCGGCGCGGGCGACAGCATCACCGCCGGTCTGGGTGCCAAGGACCCCTCGCACTCGTTCTTCAATCGTCTCGTACAGTGCCCCGACGATGAGTTCCCCGACATGCAAGGAGTGTGCCTGTCGGCCGTGTTACCGAACCTGACATACGAGAACACCGCGGTGTCCGGCTCGACTTCGCTGGACCACCTCGGTGCCCTGCAGAAGAACCTCAGTCAGTTCCCTGCCGACACCCTGGGACTAGTGGTGCTGACCACAGGGGGCAACGATCTGATTCACTGGTACGGGACCAAGCCTCCTCGCGAAGGAGCCATGTACGGTGCGACGTTGGAGCAGGCACGACCGTGGATCGATGCGTTTGCGAAACGTCTGGATCAGATGCTCGATCTAATTATCAAGCGGTTCCCCGGTGGTTGCCACATTTTTCTCGGTGACATCTACGACCCGACCGATGGCGTGGGAGACGCGCCGAGTGCGTACCTGGCAGCCTGGCCCGATGGCCTGGCCATTCATCGCGAGTACAACGGGATCATCCACCAGGCAGGCTCAAAGAGGCCACAAGTCCACATCGTGCCGCTCTATGCGACGTTCCTGGGACATGGGATCCACTGTCGGCAGTTCTATCGATCCACGTTATCGCCGCGAGGACCCGACGTACTGGTACTACGATAATATCGAGGATCCCAACGATCGAGGGCATGACGCAGCGCGGCGGGCGTTTCTGGTCGAGATCCTGGGCATCACCGATCAGTTATCGGTTCCCTCTGGCGATTGATCATTGGCGGACGAGTCGTCGGACTCGTCCGTAATGGTCGCCGATGCCATACACGATGTCGTCGCACCCAAATCGGTCATGATCTCGATCTTCTGGTTGATCTTGCCCGGCTTGTCGCTGGCCGTGAAGGTCACCGGCACCAAGTGAGTTCTGGTTAACTCATCCTTGGTGTGGAACTGGAAACAGTCGCCGGGGGACTCGATTCCAGTGATCTTGAAAGGCTTGGTCCCCTTCACAAACAGCTTTTTCTCCACCGTTTGGCCCGGTTTTAAGATCCCCAGAAATAGCGACGCGGGACTCACCGTCAGCGGTGACACGACACGCCCTTCGACAGGCAATTCCAGCGATCCGTTGTACGAGTCGTTCGTGACAATGGTCAACTGATCCTGGATGTAGCCCACCGGCGCATCATCCTTCATTCGGACTATCATCTTGTAGGAAACTTTGCCGAAATTGGCCTGCCGCTCGCTCAGCTCGACTTCAAAATGAGGATTCGCGCTCCGCACATCCACGATGTCCCAGCTCGACCGACCTGCGTAAGCGACGGTTACCGATTGTTGTGCGGTCTGCCCCATTTCGACATCGCCGAACGAAACGCTCCCCGGTGTGAAGAGCACATCGCCGCGAATGTAGCCGCGGACGGACAATTGCACTTCCGCGAAATAGGGGCGATCGATCATCACCGTCACGGTCGCACTGCGGCTGCCAGCAAAAGATTTGGTGTTGAAGACCGCGCGGATCGCCCCTTTTTCCCACGTCTTCAGATCTTGCTTGGTGATATGCGGCTCCGTGCAACCGCAACTGCTGCGGACGCCGGCGATATGGATGTCCTCTTCAAAGATGTTCTGTAGTTCAAAATCATACTCGGCCTTCGCACCTTTCGCGACCACGCCAAAGTTGTGGCTCGTCGTCTTGAACATCTTGCGAGCCCATTGCTGTGCGCTAACTGCCGGAACAAGAGTTGTCACCAACACCAACGAAGCAACGAGCGTGCGGAACACCGGAAGTCTCCCCTTGAACAACCCCAAGACCACCACACCAGACACGGACAGCCTGATCTCACGCTCCGGACCCCTACAACGCCCGGAGATCGCCCTGCACAACGTACGTAACCGACAGGGCGTACCTGACAGAAAGGCCCACAAAGCAGATAGGCACATAACAGACAGCGAGCAAAACTGGATTCGAACCCCGCTGATGAACCCCACTATCTCTTTGGATTCGTGTCTGTCCCCGCCAGCTATCGCGCAACTGTAGGTTTCCGTGCTCAACTTGTCAAAATCGTCACCTACGTCTGGCGAGGGGCAACTCTCTCGGTTATTCGGTCCAACTCGCTGGAGTCCACTACTGTTTTTTACCACATCTCTGGGTTTGAACGCAATTCGGTGCACGCTTTTCAACGTAAGTCGCTTTCGCCGTCACGACGTGCCCCGTCTCACACTCCAAGCTGTCGAGCCATTCCCCACCGAAGCCCCGCTCGCACATTTCATTCGTGCCATCCACAGAGCCAGTGCGAGCGCAGGATAGTGTCCGCGTCGTCGCTTGAACCGGTCATGGCAGGTGTGCAAATCTGCAACGTCGCCACGAGCCGCCATCGTCCCGTCTGTTTTTTCGAGAGGTGCATACCCTTGACTGATTCGGCAAAATCGCCACGTAACTCCCAGTCTACGCAACCCGCGCCGACGCGATAATCGGAAAGACCCGATATCTGACACGATAGAAACTAGCCGTTGTTCGCATCCAGACAGGGGCCCATTTCTGTGCCGCTCGCTGCTCCAGCCCCATCGGGTTAGTCCCAATGGACTGAGCACTGGCTGGCTACTGCAGATGAGATGCGAAGTGTGCTGGCCGAGGCGGGTGTCCAAAGGCAAGACGGCGCCCCGCCGAGGCCGAAACAGGACACGGCTTGATTCGGTCTCGCAGGCGTGCCGGTGTGATGGCACGTTGAGGACTCGACCGACGGTGTGTCATAGTGTGCCGGTAGCCGACCAGTTGTGGCTCCGCCGGGATAAACCCGACGGAAGCCTGAAAGGTGGATGGCCCGAGGGTAGCGGACCAGTTGTGGCTCCGCCGGGATAAACCCGACGGAAGCCTGAAAGGTGGATGGCCCGAGGGTAGCGGACCAGTTGTGGCTCCGCCGGGATAAACCCGACGGAAGCCTGAAAGGTGGATGGCCCGAGGGTAGCGGACCAGTTGTGGCTCCGCCGGGATAAACCTGACGGAAGCCTGAAAGGTGGATGGCCCGAGGGTAGCGGACCAGTTGTGGCTCCGCCGGGATGGACCCGACGGAAGCCTGGACGACGACTGAGTCATCAAGCCGCAGAGCCGACGGAGGGAAAGAAATGGTCGCCACCGCACACGGCACAACAACGTCCCCGGGCTGACCTTTCAACAGCCCAGATGGCATCCCTGGCAATCAGCGCAGCCGCTCCCCAGCTCGGATGACCGGACGAAAAAATATCAGGCATTTTGCCCAGGAAACCACGGACTTCCGCGGTCGGGCCCGTTCTAGCAGGGCCGGCAGGGAAAAACGTCTTCGTAAATTGCTGCCTACCGCACATTTACAAAAGCCGGGTCGGTTCGCTAAAATGCGAGTTTCTCCACACACGCCCCCTATCTGGGGGCAGGTGTCGAGCCGGTCGTGTCCGGTGACGTACGTGAAATCCTGACCTCGATATCTCCACCCCTTCGGCGACATGTTTGAATCCCTCCAAGAAGGCCTGCAGGCCGCCCTGAAATCCCTGCGAGGTAAGGGAAAGCTTACCGAAGGGAATATGCGCGACGGCCTGAAGCTGGTCGAGCAGTCGTTGTTGGAGGCTGACGTCAGCTACTCGGTAGTCAAGGATTTCATGGCGCGCGTGTCGCAGCGGGCGATGGGAGAACGGGTCCTGCTGTCGCTCGACCCGACCCAGCAGGTTGTGGGGATCGTGTACGAGGAGCTGGTCCAGCTGTTGGGTCCGGTCGACCCGTCGCTGCACCTGCGCGGTGAGGTCACGGTCATCATGCTGTGTGGCCTGCAGGGGTCGGGCAAGACGACGACCTGCGGCAAATTGGCTCAGCTGCTGCTGGAAAGCAACACGCAGCCGCTGTTGGTGGCCGCCGACCTGCAGCGTCCGGCGGCGATCGACCAGTTGCACGTGATTGGCGAGCAGTTGGGTGTCGCGGTCTATTCGGACAAGACGGCCAAGGATCCGGTCAAGCTGTGCCAACGGGCGGTACAGCACGCCAAGGAGCAGCAGATCCGAGTCGTCATGCTGGACACGGCGGGTCGTCTGGCGATCGACCAGGAGTTGATGGAGCAGTTGACGCGGATCGACAATCGCGTGCATCCCGACCAGGTCTACCTGGTGGTTGACGGCATGACGGGTCAGGATGCGGTCAACAGTGCCAAGGCGTTCAACGACGCGTTGGAGTTGGACGGCGTGATTATGACCAAGCTGGACGGCGACGCACGTGGCGGTGCGTTGCTGTCGGTCAAGCACGTCACGGGAGTCCCGATCAAGTTCATCGGGACGGGCGAGCATCTGGATGCGTTGGAGCCTTTCCATGCGGACGGCATGGCGAGTCGCATTTTGGGGATGGGCGACGTTCGTCAGTTGTTCACCGAAGCGCGACGCGTGGTCGACGAGAAGGAGCAGAAGGAACTCGAGCGGAAGATGCTCGAGGGCGCGTTCACGCTGGACGACTTCAAGAGCCAGTTGGAGAAGATGGCGAAGCCCGGGCTCATGCAGAAAATGCTGGGCCTCATGCCGGGGATGGGCGAAGCCAAGAAAATGCTCGACAGTGAGGACACCGAGGGGGGGATTCGGCAGGCGACGGGGATCATCAATTCCATGACGCTCGAAGAACGCCGAAATCCGAAGTTGATTGACCCCAGTCGGCGGCGGAGAATTGCGGCGGGGGCCGGGGTGCAAGCCCAGGAAGTGACGCAGCTGGTCAAGCAATTTGATATGATGGCTCCGATCATGCAGACCCTGGCCGGCAAGGGACCTGGGGGCCGCATGCAAGCCATTCGTGAACTGCAGGAGAGCGGGATGCTGGATCCCGGCAGTAAGGGTCCACGGACGAAAAAAGGGACCGGACGCCGACTGACCCCGAAAGAGCGTGCCCAGCTGAAGAAATTGCGGGACAAAGAAAAGCGCCGGCGGCGGCGCGACGGTCGCTCGCCGGAGCAGGATTGACGGCCACCGGCGATGGCGGCGAGAAGCAGTATCGACACGTTGAAACAGACAGACGGACAGAGAGTGGATTCCAGCCTAGTGACGCTGGAACGTATCCGAGATTGACAAGGAGACTTGTGTGGCAGTTCGTATTCGTATGAAGAAGATGGGAAGGCGTCATCGACCGTTCTTTCGGATCTGCGCCATGGATGCGCGTTCTCCGCGCGACGGCAAAGCGATTGAAGAATTGGGGTTTTACGACCCGATGGTCAAGGACGTCAATGCGCGTGCCGTCCTCAAGGGAGAACGCATCGACTACTGGCTGGGCGTGGGTGCCGAGCCGAGCGAGAAGGTGAAGGTCTTGATCAAGAAGTACGGCACGAAGGGGACGCACCTGGATGTGCAGCAGGCCGCACTCGATCGTCTCAAGACGACCAAGCCGACGGCCCCCCCTCCGATGGTCGTACCACGGCCCAAGAAGGCCACGGCGGCGGTGGCCGAGGAAGCCGCGGACAGCCAGGACGACTCCAGTGCCAGCGGTGCCGAGAGTGGCGAGTGACCAGCGATGCAGTTTGACGTTTTGACCTTGTTCCCCGAGATCTTTTCCGGGTACTTGGGTCAAAGCCTGTTGAAGAAAGCCCTCGACGGCGGTCTGGTGGATGTGCGGCTGCACAATCTGCGCGATTGGACTCGAGGCAAGCACCACCAGGTGGATGACCGCCCTTTTGGCGGTGGACCGGGTATGGTGATCAAGGTGGAGCCGGTGGTGGAAGCGGTGGAAGCGGTCCAAAGTCGCTCCCCCTCGCCGGCGCGGGTGGTTCTGCTCTCGCCCCAAGGGCGGACGCTCAGTCAAGTGGTCGTGGAACAACTGAGTCGCCAGCAGCGGCTGATTTTGCTCTGCGGGCGTTACGAAGGGTTCGACCAGCGGATCGTGGATATTCTCCAGCCGGATGAGATTTCGATCGGTGACTTCGTCGTCAATGGCGGGGAAGTGGCAGCCATGGTGCTGATCGATGCCGTCATGCGACTGGTGCCGGGAGTACTGGGAGACGAACAAAGCTCCGTCGATGATTCATTCTCGTCGGGCAACCGTCTGTTGGAGTGCGCTCAATACACGCGTCCTCGTGAGTATCGTGGCCTTTGTGTCCCGGAGATCCTGTTGAGCGGTGATCATGAAGCGATCGCACGCTGGAGAAAAGAACAGAGCTATCAGCGAACGCAACAGCGCCGCGCCGACCTGTTGAGGCAATTAGCAGACGACCCCACGCGCGATGGCCGGGATACAGCCAGCCCGGATACGAACGATACGCCAGCAATCGAGACAAATTAGAAAAGCGAGTTTATGGGCAATCGCGGACCCGTTGCGACTGCTCCGGTCAACAAGGAACAAGCCGATGAGCCAAGAATTGATGGGCCTGGTGGAACAGGCCAGCATGAAAGCCGATATCCCACACTTTGAGATCGGTGACACGGTAGACGTGCACACGAAAATCCTGGAAGGCGAGAAAGAGCGTACCCAGATCTTCAGCGGCACGGTGATCGCGCGCAGCGGCAGCGGAACACGTGAGATGTTCATGGTGCGGCGGATCGTCGCCGGCGAAGGTGTGGAACGTAAGTTCCCACTCCACTCGCCCCGTATCAGCGCGATCATCGTGAAGCGATCGAGTGTCGTGCGCCGGGCAAAACTCTACTTCCTCCGCGATCGTGTCGGCAAAGCTGTCCGACTCAAAGAACGCCGCAGGTAGTAGCGAGCGGCCTGGTCGACGCCGGCTTGGTCGACGCCGAGTGGCAGAGAAGAGCTAGCTGAAGAGCCGCTTCGACCGAACCGAAGTGACATGATCCACCACCGAAATGCGGGCGCCGGAGTGGACATGTTGGCCCGCATTCTTGGCTGGCTGCGGACTCGCGCGCCGGTCTCCTTGGGGGAACGCGGTGAGCGTGCCGCGGCGCGCTTCTTACGCCGATTGGGCTACCAAATCGTGGCCCACCGTCAACGTGATCGGATGGGGGAGATCGATCTGGTCGCCGTGGATCAGCGCGTACTCGTCTTCGTCGAAGTCAAAACCCGCCGCTCGGCGGAAAAGGGCCATCCGTCCGAAGCGGTGGACGAGGAGAAACAGCGACGTTTGACCCGAGCCGCACTGTCGTTCTTGAAACAGCATCGGCTGTGCGGGTATCCCACCCGCTTCGACATCGTCGCCATCACCTGGCCTGACGACGCCCGAAGACCTGTCATCGAACACTTCCCGGCAGCCTTCGAAGCAGATTATGAGTAAGATGATATGGAATCACGCTCCCCGTGAATTACTGGGGATTCGTTCTGCTCGGCAAGCTGCCGATCCGGGGCAAATCGCGTCGCCCGGTTTTCGCATCTTCTCTCCGCCTCCGTCATCATCTACCATGCGCGAATCATGAACACGCAGAAACGAGCGGTTGTTTTGCTGAGCGGCGGACTGGATTCGTCGACCACACTGGCCATGGCTCAGAGCGAGGGCTTTGACACCTATGCGATGACCTTTCGCTACGGGCAACGGCATGCGGCGGAAATCGAAGCAGCCCGGCGGATTGCCCAACGGATGCGGGTGGCACGGCACATCCTCTGCGACATCGACCTGCGCCAGTTTGGCGGCTCCGCACTGACGAGTGAACTGGCGGTTCCGACCGCCGACTCGGTGGAGGAGATCGGAACGGGAATTCCCGTGACCTATGTTCCGGCTCGCAATACGATTTTCCTGTCGTTTGCCTTGGCATGGGCCGAGACACTTGGCACGGGAGACATCTTCGTCGGCGTCAACGCGTTGGACTACAGTGGCTATCCGGACTGCCGGCCCGAGTACATCGCAGCCTTCCAGGACATGGCCAATCTGGCTACCAAGGGGGCTGTCGAGAAGACCTGCGGGGTGACGATCCACACGCCGCTGATCCATTGGACCAAGGCGCAGATCATCCGGCGGGGATTGGCGCTGGGAGTCGACTATGCGCTGACCACCAGCTGCTACGCTCCGTCGCAGGACGCGGCCGCGTGTGGACGCTGCGATGCCTGCCTGTTGCGACTGAAGGGGTTCCGGGAGAACGACATGGCAGATCCCATTCGCTACGTGGCGGCGTCCTGATTTGGACGGGGCCGGCCGGGAACCGCCAGACGCCACCTCTCGCACGCGTCGCCGCGCCGCGGAGTCAACGCCGGGGACCGGCCGGCAAAGTGCAGCGTCGTCTCACGACGACCTGCTCGCTCAGGGAAATGAACGCGAGGGTGACCGGATGGCTCGCAACGAGCAGTTAATTCGCCAACACAAGATCCTGCAGATTCTGGAAGATTATCGCTTCGGGCGCACGCTCGAGGAGATTCGCGACGAATTGGTCGACGACCTGGGACTGACTTCTCTGCACACGCGCAGTGTGCGGCGTGATCTCGAGGCTTTGCAGGCTGCGGGAATTGACGTGAACGTGCACGCCATCGAGCGTGGCAAGGTCTGGAAGCTGGGTCCTCGCGCACGCAGCTCGCATAAGATCACCGCCACGGCAACCGAACTGATCTCGCTGTCGTTGGGTCGCGATCTTCTCTATCCGCTGGCCGGTACGCCCTTCTGGCTGGGTATTGAGTCGTTTTGGAACAAGCTGCACGACCAACTCCCGTCGTCCGTCGCTGCTCACTACGAAAAATATCGCCGTGTCCTCTACGTATTGGGAATGCCCGCGAAATCGTATGCGGCGAAGCAGGGGATCTTGAAGACCGTTAACCGGGCAATCCTCGAACATCGCGTCGTGCAAATCGAATACCAACCGCCGGGCCGCCCTTGCGCCGAGCGCTGCATCGAACCGTATGCGATCGTGTTCTACCAGTCGAGCTTGTACATCATTGCCGCCGCGCACGAAGTGGCCCAGAACCAGCCGCGGTTGAGACACTGGAAGCTCGATCGCTTTCAGCGTGCCACGATCCTGGACCAGTGGTTCAAGCCAGATGATGACTTCAACTTGGAAAAATACTTGGGCCACAGCCTGGGCATCTTCTCCCAGGGAGAACCGCGGGATTTTCGCATTCGCATCAGTTCCCGGGCAGCTCCCTGGGTCCTGGAAGATCCCTGGCATCCCGATCAGCAAGTCAAACCGCGGCGGGACGGAAGTATCGAATTGACGGTCCAGGCCACCCACGACCTGGAGATCATTCCACGTGTCTTGGCGCTCGGGAGCGAAGCGGAAATTCTCGCTCCCGCTTCCTGCCGCGACACGATCGCCCAACTGATTGCCCAAATGGCCGCACGCTACGCGACGTGAGGCTCGAAGAGTGAAGAGTGAGTGGGGGGGGCCGTAAGCTGGCTTCGAATGATTGCGGAGTGCGGAATGCGGAATGCGGAATGCGGAGTGTAGCTGGGGCCCAGCACCGAACACGCCCCGCCCCCGCTGGACTGGCCCCAGTGGGGCGACGACTTGCAGCTACAAGCGAGGCATGAAGCACGTGTGGGAATGCGCAGTGCACTCACTGCGAAGTGGATGGTGGCAGTGGGGGGGGCCGTAAGCTGGCTGCGAATGATTGCGGAGATGCGGAATGCGGAATGCGGAGTGTAGCTGGGGCCCAGCACCGAACACGCCCCGCCGCCGCTGGACTGGCCCCAGTGGGGCGACGACTTGCAGCTACAAGCGAGGCATGAAGCACGTGTGGGAATGCGCAGTGCACTCACTGCGAAGTGGATGGTGGCGGTGGGGGGGGCCGTAAGCTGGCTTCGAATGATTGCGGAATGCGGAATGCGGAATGCGGAGTGTAGCTGGGGCCCAGCACCGAACACGCCCCGCCCCCGCTGGACTGGCCCCAGTGGGGCGACGACTTGCAGCTACAAGCGAGGCATGAAGCACGTGTGGGAATGCGCAGTGCACTCACTGCGAAGTGGATGGTGGCAGTGGGGGGGGCCGTAAGCTGGCTGCGAATGATTGCGGAGTGCGGAATGCGGAATGCGGAATGCGGAGTGTAGCTGGGGCCCAGCACCGAACACGCCCCGCCGCCGCTGGGCTGGCCCCAGTGGGGCGACGACTTGCAGCTACAAGCGAGGCATGAAGCACGTGTGGGAATGCGCAGTGCACTCACTGCGAAGTGGATGGTGGCAGTGGGGGGGGCCGTAAGCTGGCTGCGAATGATTGCGGAATGCGGAATGCGGAATGCGGAGTGTAGCTGGGGCCCAGCACCGAACACGCCCCGCCGCCGCTGGGCTGGCCCCAGTGGAGCGACGACTTGCAGCTACCTGAGAGACAACACGGTCGCTCCCTTCCGTGGAGTTCGGAAGCCGTTTGGATGAAGCACGAATCAGGAATGCACAGAGCACTAACTGCAGAGTGACCGATGACGGCGTCCAGGTGCCAACGTACGGACAGCGCCCATGAGTAAGAATAAGAGTTAGAGAAGCGAGCACAAGTAACCAATGACCAATGACCAATGACCAATGACCAATGACCAATGACCAATGACCAATAACCAAATACCCATCAACTCAACATGATGGGCGAACCATCGGGCAAGCGAGATTGGACGAGTTGCAGTGTTCCCTGGTGGCAGGTCAGCAGGATAACTTGTACTTTCTCGGAGACTTCGATCAGGGTTTCCAACGTCTCGGCTGCGCGTTGGTCGTCGAAATTCACCAGCACATCGTCCATCACAATGGGAAGTGGCTCGGCCTCGCGGCAATAGTGCAGCACGTATGCCAGGCGAATGGCCAGGTAGAGTTGCTCGCGTGTTCCCGTACTCAGCTGATGAGGTTCCTTCAGATTTCCGTCGGCCTGCCGCACCTGCAACGATCCTTGTTCATCCAGTTTGCGGCAGATCTCCTCATAGCGTCCCAACGTCATGCGATGCAGGAGCCGGCCGACATCGATCAACAGTTGCGGTTGATGTTCTCGTTGGAACTGTTCCATCGCACGGCGCATGAAAGTGCGTGCCAGCACCAGGGGCGCCCAGTGGTCGACGGTTTCCCGCAATCGGCTACGGGTGCTCTCGATGTCCTGTGCGATCGTGGCGGCCTGGCTGGCCTGATCCATGGAGCGCAGCTGTTGGGAAATGACCCCCTTGGTCTCCAAGGCCTCGTTGAATTGCTGGTCGATCTGCTGCAATTGAGCATGCAGGATACGTTGTCGCGACTCCAGCTCGGCTTGATCCGCGGCGGCAAGTTCGGCGGCGAATTCCCCTTCGTCCTCTGGGCCACGAATGGCTCGCAGTTGATGGTCGGTGGCATCCACTTCTTCCCGCAAGGCAAACCAACGTCGCACGCGCCGCGCCACCTCCACCAACTCCTCCTGCGATTGCACGTGAGCCGATGCGCGGAGCCGTTGCAGCGTTCGTGCAACGCGCTGCAGCTGCTTCTGCTTCCCTTCGCAGCGCGACGCGAGCTTCAGCTGCTGTTGTATGAGTGACTGCTGATCGCGTGCATCCTGCCTGGCTCGCTCCAGTAGAGCGACGAGTTGCTCTACCGTGTTTTCCGGCAACCGCATGTTTTCCGGCAACAACTCACTCACATCGGGCGCCAGTTGGCTGCCGAGCAGGGCCACGTCATGTTGGAACTGATCGAGTCCCTGCTGCATGTCTCGCGCGCGGGCCTCGAGGGACTCCGCCTCCTTTTGCTGCACGCGGGCTTCACTCAATCCACTGAGGACCTTGGTGGCGATATGGATATCCCAGGATGGGGGAAATCCGAACTCCTCCATCAGCGGCTGCCAGCGTCCGCGCCAATCAGCAAAGCCTCTTTCGACGGCGTCCAGTTCCTGTTGCAGCGTCGCCAACTGCTGTTGTTTGCGTGGCAGCTGCGCAGCGCACGATTTCCGATCTGCCGCGATCTCTTGGGCACACCGCACCCGACGGCGCGCCTCGGCAAGTTGAGCGGCCGGGGAGCCCGGAACATCGGGCAGCGCCACTTGCAGCTCCGCCTCAAACTGTTCCACTGCCTGCCGCTCGGCGGCCAAGTGGCTTTGCAGTGCGCTGAGTTGTGACACGGCTTCCATCAAGTCGTGGTGCCGACGCAGCCAGTCGAGCATCGCCTCCGGACCTTCCGGTTCGATCCCGCCAGAGGCCCACAACTCTCTCCATTCCTCCCTCCAGGCGTCCAACGCCTGCACACATTCCACGTGGGCCTGCTCTTCTTTCTCGCAACGGCGCCGACACTTGGCGATCGCTCGCGACAACTGCTCGTGCCGCGCCACGATCTCCGCCTGACTCTGCCGCTGGTCGGCCACGTCATCCGCCTGCCGCACGCACGCTTCATAGGCGTCGGGGAGTGTCTCGCTGCGGCCCTGAATCCACTCGGCGACCTCCGCCAACGGCACGTCAAGGTGTTCAATGAATCGGCTGCGGACCAGGTCCCATCCGCGATCGCGGCGTGTGCGCACGGCGGTCAGCTGATCACGATCCGGCACTTGTTTCTCGGCCTGCAACGTATCAAGCTCGTGCTGCTGTTCTACCAAGTCCGCCTGTGCGCGTTCGACCCGCAACAGGCAGCGTTGGAGTCGCTGGTGCAGTTCGGTCGCGCGTTGCCGGAACTCGGCGACCACCGCCTCCATGGGAACCGGCAGCAGGTGCAAGTTCTCCAATTCGTGCCCAAACGGAGCGTTAAGCTTGCGCTGCAGCGTTTCCACCTGTGCGCGACACTCACGCTGCTGTAACTCATATTGCTGCAACTTCTCCTGCTGCGCCAGATAACCGCTCGAAGCCTCGACGAGATCGATGAGTGGAATCGTCGTGACGTCCTCAGACAGCGCTTCCAGCTGCTGCCTCAAAGCGGCAATATCGGCCTCCAGAGCCGGGCAACGCGCCGTAAGTCGCGGCGCTGCGTCTCCAGTTCGTCCCGTTCGTTCTGCATCGATTCGATCGCAGCTCGCCGCGCCATGCTGGTCTGAAACCGCTGCAGGTGGTCCCAGGTCCACGTCGGATCGAGTTCGCGCAGTTTGGCCGCGACGGCGGCTTTGACCAGCTCTGCTTCTTGCCGCCGCAGACCGATGTCGGAGCGGAACCCACGGATCTTATCCAGCTGCTGGGCAAGTCGCTGGATTTCGCCTCCCTGATCGATCAAGCCGGTTGGCGGCGACAACGCTTCGAGCTGGCGGCACACGTCGCTGCGTTCCTGTTGAAAATCTTCCAGTTCGGCGGCCATCTGATCATGCTGCGCCTGAAGTTGTTCGTACTGTGCGTCTCCGTCGCGCGGGAAATCGTGCGGAACGTCCAGCATGGCAAGCTCGTCGAGCAGCAGTTGGCGCCGCTGCCATAACCCCACGGCCTGAACCAGTTGCCCGCAGCGGTACTGCTGACGTTGCAGGTCGTCGCGATCTTGCCGCAATCCCTCGACCCGCTGGCTGATTGTCAACACTTCTTTTTCCCGCTGTTCATAGTCGCGCGGCGCAACTGGGCAGCACGCAACTCCTTACCTTGTCTGCGCAGATCGCCCACCAGTTGATTGATCGGTCGCTTGGTAGCCGTGGGCGAGAAGAGCCGCTCCTGTTCCTGCTCGAGGTCTTCCAGCACCTGGCGAAAGCCTGCCAGGCCGCCTAACGCTCCGCCGTACAGCGCCTCGCTCAACTTGGCGTGCTGCAAACTCTGCTGCCCTGCCGCCAACTCCGACAGGGAGAAGCCAAACACGTTTTGAAAGAGTTCCGCACTGGCATTTCCCAGCAGGCGAGTCAGTCCTGGAGCATCGATCGGCTGAGAGCCGTCGAGCATCTCGCCAACCACTTCCTTGGTGCGTCCCTTGCGGCGGCGAAAACGCACGCTCCTGCCATCCGCCAACTCCAGGGTGGCGACCGCCGCCATCTCCCCCGCGTGCTCGGCAAACGCGTACGGGTTGCGGACCTGAAATCCGAACAGCACTTCGCGGATCAACTGCAGCAGCGTTGACTTGCCGGCTTCGTTCGGGCCGTAGATCACCTGCAACGAATCCGTGGGAAATGAGATCTCGCGGCCGGAGAATAGGCCAAAGTGCTCGATGTCCAACGCTCGGATTCTCATCCATCGAACTCCGTCAGACGCGCTACGAGCATTGTCTCAGCCTGCTGCAACCACCTCGCGAGCAGCCCGGGGTCGTCGAGATCCAGTTCCGCTTCACTCAGTTCCTGCGCCGCTTTGTCGCGCACGGGCCGCAAGTGTTCGGCCAGACCGCGCAAATTCTCCTCGCTCTCACCGGCTTGGTGCAGCGAACGCAGCAGTTCGCCCATGAGATCCATGGCCTGCCGCAGCGTCTGCACATCGACCGGCGCGCGCGTGTCGAAGACGATCTTCTCCACCCAAATATCATCCGCCAGGTCATTGGCCAGATTGCGAATCTCCGCTACCAGCGCGGCACGTGTCGTCTCGCGGGCAATTTCGCGGTGCACCTCGCAAGCCCCACGCAGGACCAGCCGTACGGCGACCAACCGTCCTGCGGCCATCTCCCGAGCAACGGACAGACTCTGCTCGACGGCGGAGAACATTTCGGTGCGCCCATCGGTTGGCTGCAGCTCCAAATCTACTAGCTGCCAGCGCACGGTGTCGGCAGCGACAAACTCGACCTGCGACAACACGTTTTCGTCGACGGTTACCAGGAGACATCCCTTGGCGCCGGTCTCGTGGATGTGCCGCCCCTGCAGATTGCCACAGAAGCCAATGAACGGATCTTGCCTGATCGGTGGATCACTGCGCGCGTGAATGTGTCCCAGCGCCCAATAGTCGTACCGGCGGGCAACCAACGTGGCCACGGAAGCAGGAGCATAGGTATCGTGGTCCGGACTACCCGTCAGGCTGGTATGGAGCACGCCGATATTGAAACAACCTTCGACGCGAGCGGGATACTGGGCAGCCAGATCCGAGGTGGTTTTCTCGCGCGAACCCTTGCCCATGCAACGCCACACGCAGATCTTCCAGCACGATCGTTTCCGGTTTGTGGACTGAGAAAACGCGCACGTTGGCGGGCCAACGAATCGCGTGCGGTACTTTGCTCGCCGCATCATGGTTGCCTTGCAGCATGAAGACCGGAATCCCCGCTCGATCCAACTCGCGCAGCTGCGCGGCTGTCCACAAGCCGGTTCGCATGTCCTGCCACTTGCCGTCGAACAGGTCCCCCGCAATGACCACGAAGTCGACCGCCCGATCGATCGCCAGGCGAACGAGATTCTGGAAGGCCAGTCGTGTGGCGCCCCGCAACTGTTCCAACGGTGCACCGTCATACGCCTCGAGTCCGCGCAACGGACTGTCGATGTGCAGATCTGCAGCGTGGATGAACTTCACGAAAGGCCTCCGCATTTCCTTCGTGAACAACTCGGCCGTGAACAACTCGGCCAAGACTACGGCGCAATCTTGGTTAGCTTGCCGGCCGCGTCAATTTGGAAGACCGCCTTGGCACGCGGGTCGGTCACAATCAGCTTGTCACCCCAGCGAGTAATTCCCACTGGACCTACCAGCGGATCACCTTCCACCAGCTTTTCGGGTGCCTGGCCAGCTACGACTTTCCAGATCGCTTTCGAGTAGTTGTCGGCAATGTAAACCGTTTTGGCATCGTCCACCGCCACGTCCTGCGGGAACAGGATCGGACTCTCGGTGACGACATTCTCGATCTTCCCGTCGGGACTCACCCGCTGCAAGGCATTCTTGGGACCGGAGGTCAACCATAGCTCTCCATCTTTATCGACACACAACGCAATGATTCCGGGAACGTCCACGAGTTTCACCGGATCACCGCCCGCCGCCGGCACCTTCCAAATGCAGTGCAGCTCCTGGTCGGACACCATCAACTCGCCGTTGGGCAGCACGGCAATGGAACGCGGGATCCCGATATTCCCTTTGGTCAACGGCACCGGCTTGCCGGAGTCGTCGAACCGGTAGACCTCCCGCGTCGCGCTGTCGCCCGCCAGCAATTTGCCGTTCTCATCGATGGCCAGGCAGCGTGGCCGGTTCAACGGCGTGCGGAACTTCTTGGATCCCTCAAAATACTTCTCAATTTTGCCATCTTTGATCTTCCAGATCGCCGGCGCGTTAATGTCCGCCACAAAGATGGTCCCGTCCTGAGCCACCGCGGCTGCCACCGGATACTGCATTTCCTCGGCACAGGCTCCGCGCGCGACGAACAAACATGCCACGAAGATACTGCCAGCGAAAATCGCCCACTGACGAATCGGGTATTTCATGATCGGTACCTGATAGAAAGCACAAGTCGATGAAGAGATGTGTTACGCATTCACAGTCGCTCGGCCCGCCGCCTGTCGGTAACCGCCTGGGGGTACCGCGTCCGGCCCGGCTTGCACACCCGGCGACTCCACTAAAGCGTAACCAAAATCGCAGCGAATTCCGAGGGGCAGGACGCCGCGAATTGAATTTTCACCAACCTGCGGCGATCGGCAAAATTTGCCTTCCCCGTGGGATGCGGTTCCAGCCTGCCATTTTCGAGCAACAGCGACAGGCTGCTGAGCCGATCCCCTGGCGCGGAATTCTTGCACACCTCGCAGGGCGCGATCTTGCAGCTTTTGCAGCAGGTTGGTCGGCGTCTCTTCTCAAGATGTTCGTTCGCCGATGCCGGTGCCGGGATTTGTCGACTTCAGCAGTCTGTTTTGGAAATAACCAGACGAACTGGCCGTCTCGGTACGCCGGTTGCATTACGAGTGGGATCGGTTCGATCGGTCCAAGCACGAGTGTGAGGATAGGACAAGAAATCCACGGGATCAGAAATCTGTAGAAAGGGAAATGTGATGAAAGCGATACTAAGCACCTTCTGTGGTTTGGCGGTGGCCCTGGCGTCCGCTCAGTCGTTGTCTGCCCAAGAGACGACGACCAAGGAGTCTGGGCAAACAGCCGACAAGGAAACGAACGAGACAATGACCCAAAAACAGGCCGAACTCCACCGCACCATGGCGGAACTGATTGTGGCACGCAGTGCCGACCAGCCAGACCAAGACCAGATCGGCGAGTTGACCAAGAAGATCCAGTCGCTGCGACAAGAACTGCGCCAGACCGGCGGGCCGGCCACAGCACCGCGCGGGCAGGGTGGTCCCAATTTGGGCACTTGCCCCAATCCACTCGGTCCGTGGGGTCCCGGCCCGCGGGCCGGACAAGGCCGCGGACGTGGCAATTGCCGTGGCGGCAACTGCCCGTTTGCTAGTGACGCTCAAGCTGCCGTGCCGGGCAATGGTCCCGGAAACGGTCGCGGACCCGGTATGGGACGAGGTCAGGGCATGGGACGAGGTCAGGGTATGGGACGAGGTCAGGGCATGGGGCGAGGTCAGGGCATGGGACGAGGTCCACAAGGAGGCCGTGGTGCCGGGGGCGCGGGACGAGGGCCCTGGTGGAGTCAACCGGACGCTGCAGCGGGCAACTAGGTCTGCCGATACAAGCATGCAATAATCGGAGAGCGTGAGCTTCCCATAACGTGCACCTCGGGCTGTGGACGGTGTGAAACATCCATGGTGGCCGCAGACGAGGAGCAATCGCAGGAACTCATGGATGGAATCCGTGTCATCCACGTGGCTCAGTTTGGTGAACTGAGCCACGCTTCCCTCGTGTCTGGGGATAGTGTACGAGACAGGCCCGGTCGGAAGGTGTCGAAAGTGGCAAGCGAGTGATTGTGATGCGACAATTACGAATCGTCATCTATGCCGGACTCTTTCTGGCGTGGGCCCTGTTTGCTCTGTGGCAGTACCGCGACTACTGCCAACAGGGCGAATTGGTAGAAGAATCATTGCGGCAGCAGTCGCGATCGATCATGACCGCGCTGGTGGGTGGGCTGAAATCACATCGCCGACTCGGCCGTTTCTTCGAGGACCAGCTGCAAGGCATGTTGGACGAATTGGTCCAATCGGACGATGTCATTTCGGTCAGCGTAATGTCGGCGAACGGAGAAGTCGTGCTGTCGGCCCAGGAAGACGCCGCCTCCTCCCATTCGAGCGGACCCCAGCGGGCGAATCCCGCTGACAGTCCGCCGCCGATTCCGTTCCAGCTCATCGAGACATTCGAATTGAGCCCGGCACCAGCCGGGCTGGGCGGGGGTCCCGGCAAGGGGCGAGGCGGGGGATTGGGAGCGGGACGGGGCCGCGGCTTGGGGCTTCGAGAGCGGGACGAGAAGGAGCCGGACGGAGGCCCGTTTGCCGCAGGTGGACGGTTCACAGCTCAGCTCGTCTTGAATCGAAATCGCGCCGACATGCTCGCCCGTCGAGTGGCCTGGTCCCACGTGTTCGTCACACTGGCGGCGGGACTTGTGGCGTTGTCGGTCGGGCTGGTGTGGCGTGCCACGATGAATCTGACGGAAGCCAACGGTCGCACGCGGGTTTACGAGGCGGAGACCCGGCATCTGCGCGATTTGAGTCAGGCCGCGGCTGGACTGGCCCATGAAACAAGAAACCCGCTGGGACTTATCCGCGGCTGGACCCAACGGCTGGCCGACACGACAATGACAGACGCTCAGCGTCAAGAACACTCGCGCACGATCATGGAAGAATGCGATCGGGTGACGGCCCGTATCAATCAGTTTCTGGCGTTTGCTCGGCCCAGGAATCCGGATATCGACAGACGTTGATGTGCAGAACCTGCTCCAGGAACTGACGACGATCATGCAGCCGGACCTCGAATCACGCCGGTTGGCGATCGAGTCGCACATGGCCCAGTCGTTTCGTTGGCTGCAAGCCGATCATGAGTTGTTGCGGCAGGTCGTCTTCAACTTGCTGCAGAATGCGGTGCACTTCGCACCGGACAACTCGACCATCGTCGTCACCGTCGAAGCGGGGACAGGTGGGAGAAAGGTGCTCCGCGTAGCCGACCGAGGTCCCGGAGTTTCAGCCGATGCGGTAGAATCGTTGTTTACTCCTTACTACACCACGCGCAGCGACGGCACGGGACTGGGACTGGCGATCGTGCGGCACATCGCTACCCTGCACGACTGGACGACTACCTATCGCCCCCGCCCCGGCGGCGGGTCGATTTTCGAGATTGGCAACATTCATGCGGCAGTCCAAAGCCACGATTCTGATTGTTGACGATGAACCACGACAGCGTGAACTGCTGTCTGGCTTCGTCGAGTCACTAGGCTGCGACGCAGTCGTTGCCGAATCGGGCGAAACGGCACTGCAACGACTCGAGTCCCAGTCGATCGACATGGTCCTACTCGATGTCCGGCTCCCCGGCATCAGCGGCCTGGAGGTACTCGAGAAAATTAGAAGCGGTGACACGGCGCTTCCCGTCCTGCTCCTGACCGCCTACGCCGACCTGCGTCAGGCCGTCGCGGCCATGAAAAGCGGCGCCGACGACTACCTCGCGAAACCGGTCGATCTGGAGGAACTGCGGATCGCGATCTGCGATGCCTTGGGAGCGTCCAGTTCGCCGTCGCAGGAGTCGGCGGTCGCCCATCCGCCGTTGCCGGAAGGGATTGTGTTCAAGAGCCCCGCAACACGGCGTTTGCTCGATCAGTTGGCCGTGATCGCTCCGTCCAATGCGCCAGTGCTGGTGCGGGGGGAAACGGGAACCGGCAAAGAGGTCGTGGCGCGCCTGATTCACGCTTGGAGCAGTCGCCGTGACGGACCGCTGGTGGCCACCAACTGCGCATCGCTGCCCGATGCCCTGGTGGAGAGCGAGCTATTTGGGCACACCAAAGGAGCTTTCACCGGCGCCGTCGACACTCGGCAGGGCGTATTTCGCGCCGCCGACGGCGGCACGCTTTTCCTGGATGAAATCGGGGAACTTCCGCTGACGCTACAGCCGAAACTGCTCCGTGCTCTCGAAACCGGACAGATCACACCGGTCGGTAGCGACACGCTCGTTTCGGTCGACACTCGTTTGGTCGTGGCGACGCATCGCAACCTGGAAGATGAGATCCGCGAGAAGCGATTTCGGGAAGATCTTTACTATCGCATCAATGTCGTCGAACTCGTGCTTGAACCGTTGCGCCGCCGCTGCGAGGACATTTTGCCGCTGGCTCGCCACTACGCTCAGCAGTTCGCCGGTGGTCCCGTGCGGCTCTCACCCCAAACGTCCCAATGCCTGGTTGTCTATCGCTGGCCAGGCAATGTTCGCGAGTTGCGAAACGCGATTCAACGTGCGTGCCTGCTCTGTCGAGGCGACGTCATGCTGCCCGAGCATCTGCCGTCCAAGATCGCGACCCTGGAAGGCCCCCCCCCCGCGGAGAACTCCAGTGATGGTCGCCTGTCTCAAGTGGAACGCGCAACCATCCTCGCGACCCTGGCCGAATGCAATCAGAACAAGACGCAGACAGCCAAGAAACTCGGGATCAGCCGCCGCGCGCTCATCTACAAGCTGCACGACATCGAGGCGGACTCCACCTGAGGCGGCGGTGGGCCGCAGCCCATCATCGTCCGGTCCTCGCCGTCGACGAAGAAGAGCCATCTTGCAGGTCGTAGCGATTGTGCGATCGGCCGACACGACGCCGCCGGCCCGACCCCTGAAGGTGGCGGAATGCGACTTCTCGTGGCCTATCCTTAAATGTGCAACGGCTAGCAGAGATCGGAACCTGCCAGCCGGAATCGAGCCCCATCCGCATCAACCCAGCCAGTCAGCCGTCCAGGCGGTAGTGTCATGCTCGGAAGCAATCGAACGATCTATCCCAGCTACTCGGTGGCAGACGCCGTCTTTCGGGCGATGGACGCGGCGTGCATCTTCCTGGCGTTGCACCTCTCCGTCCACTCGACCGTCGTGATAGATGATGAGCTGTTTTGGCTGATCGGCGCCATGGCCACAGTGCTCTTCAACGTGATCGGTGCCTTCGGCGGCATGTATCGAAACTGGCGGGGAGCGTTTGTCGACCGCGAGATCATGTGCGGTCTGACCAGCTGGTTCTTCGCCTTCGTATCGCTGCTGGCGATCGGCTACGCGACCTCGCTGCCCGACAATGTTTCGCGCGCGACAACGGTGATGTGGTTCCTGACGACAGCCGCCTTGATCGTCGGCAGCCGGGTCGTGATCCGGGCCGTGCAGCGGAGTCTGCGTACACATGGACTGAACGCTCGGCCCTGCGCGATCGTGGGCGTCAACAAGCTGGCATTCCAGTTGGCTGAGAACATCGAGCAGGCACCGGCGCTGGGACTCAAGCTGCGAGGCTTCTACGACGACCGTCCCGCGAACCGGACCCCGGAAGTCCCCGTGGGGATGGGACATCGCGTCGGCGATCTGGATCAGCTCGTGCAAGCCGCTCGTCAACGGCAAGTCGACTTGATTTACATTACCTTTCCGATGCGGGCGGAAGACCGTATTCGAAACGTGCTCAACCGACTGGCTGACTCCACAGCGACCGTCTACATTGTTCCCGATTTCTTCGTTTTCGAGTTACTCCACTCGCGTTGGACAAACATCGGCGGTTTGCCTGCCGTCAGCATTTTTGAGAAACCGTTCTATGGCGTCGACGGCATGGTCAAGCGAGTCCTCGATATGGCCTTGGCCGCCCTGGGACTTGTCCTGCTGGCCCTGCCGATGGCCATCATCGCCATGCTGATCAAGACATCCTCCCCCGGTCCCGTGTTCTTCCGACAACGCCGCTACGGGCTGGACGGTCGCGAAATCCTCGTCTGGAAGTTCCGTACCATGACCGTCTGTGAAGACGGGAACCGGGTCACCCAAGCCACTCGCAACGACAGTCGCGTGACACCGATCGGCGCCTTCCTGCGGCGGACGTCGCTGGATGAAATACCCCAACTATGGAACGTTGTCGCCGGGAGCATGTCGCTGGTCGGTCCCCGCCCCCATGCCACGGCGCACAACGAACACTACCGTACCATGATCCAGGGCTACATGCTGCGTCACAAGGTGCGACCAGGCATTACCGGTCTGGCTCAAGTCAATGGCTGTCGGGGAGAAACCGATACGCTCGACAAGATGCAGCGGCGCATTGAACTCGACCATCGTTATATCCGCGAATGGTCCTTGTGGTTGGATCTGAAGATCCTGCTACAGACGGTTCTGGTCGTCTTGTCCCGGCAAGATGCCTATTAGGTGACAGGGCGATTGGTCATTGGTCATTGGTCATTGGTCGGTTGTGCTCGCGTCTCTTGCTCTTACTCCTCTCTTGACGGCCCTCTCCGCAGGTGGCCATTTGGCCACGGGGCATTGGCCATCATTCACTGTGCGGTGAGTGCACCGCGCATTCCCGACTCATGCTTCGTGCCGCGTTTGTAGCTGCACATCGTCGCTCCATGGGCACCAGCCCAGCGGCGGCGGGTCGCTGGCGAAGCAGTGCCCCTGCTCCATTCCGCACTCCGCACTCCGCATTCCGCATTCCGCATTCCGCATTCCGCATTCCGCATTCCGCACTCCGCATTCCGCATTCCGCATTCCGCACTCCGCATTCGTTCCAACCAGCCTGGTGGTTTCCCCCTCCTCAAGCTTCACGCCTCAACATGGGATGACTTCGTAGTTGGATCGGCGGCGGAACGGGCAGAGTGACGTTACGCCGCTGGTTCGTAGAGCACGATCACCAGAATATCCGACGAAGAGAATCCGTGCCCTCCTGTACCACTTGTCTGAGGCGCAATGTTACCGGTGACGCTGACAACCTGCGCACCACTCTCTTGAATCCAGGTGTTCATCTCCTTCTCCAGCGTCCACAATTCGTTTTCGATGCTCTTGAAGATCTTCACAAGCCGCATGGATGTATACCTTTTCTAAATGGTCGTGCCGGGGCGATGTTCAAGGTTGACCTGCACGCCACCCGGTGCGTCGTGCGCCGTCTTTAACCAGCTTCATGCAGACCCGCTGAAGCGGCTGAACGTCGTCCTGGCAGCGGCAGTAATGAAAGGTGACCGAACCGCCTAGTCGCTCGCGATGCTGGCACACCGGGCATTCCCAGACACGTTGCAAAGCGTATTTCAGCCGCTCGTATGGTCCCTTCATGGTTGACTCCCAGCCACGTCAAGCGACTGCCATCTCCGCCACTACGGCTTCGCTCGGCAAATTCAAGCGATGACCGACACGGTTCCACCGCGCTGCAGCCCCGTGTCGAACCGAGCGGCAACCCATCCACCCAGCGGGCTGTTGACAAGACGTCGATCAGGAGATTCAACACATTGGCACTCACTAGTATACGATCGGAGCGGATCGTCTGGACAGCCCCAGGAAGGAACGACTGACGTCCGGCATGGCGTGCGGAACCCACGGCGTCACAACGCCGCTCGGTTACTTCAGCGCGGCTTTGACGAGATCAAACCCAATCAGGAAGATAGTCACATCGATCAACATGTGACTGAGCCAGGGCCCCAGCAGTGAACGACTCGAAGCATAGATCCAGGCCCATACGGCGCCGCCCAGCGCCACTCCCAGCGAAAACAGATACGCCAGCGGCGAGTCCCAACCGAAGAACGTACCGAGCAAGATAACATGGTGAGCCATGAAACCGAGGCTGGACACCAACACGGCAGCCCCCCGGCCGATGCGCGGCTGAAGCTGGCCAAACACAAACCACCGCCAATAATATTCTTCCAGCAGGGAATGGGCTAACGAATAGAAAACCCCCGTCGCCGCGTACCTCCCCACCGAGTCCAGCCCCATGTCGCGGACCTTCTGGATCGCCTGCTGCTCCAGACCGCCGAGAAGGCCGCTCGACTTGAGCCAAACGATATAGAGTCCTGCCATGGCCAGCAGCACGAAACTGCCAAAGCCAAGTCCCCAGCCCACACCTTGCAGTCCCCGTCGGTGCCACCGAGGTTTCTCTCGAAGGAACAGGAAAACCCAGGCGACGGGGAAACCGAACTGCAGGCATTTCCCCACCAAGTACACAGACTGCTGCACGTCGGACGGAAAACCGGCCAACAGCACAAAATAGGTCCCGGTCAGCACGGAGGGAAACAGCATGGCAAACCCGAGCCCGCACCAGTACGTGCCGGAGCGGATCGTTCGCTGGGATGCGGGTTGATCAATATCGGATGTCATGCTGTGTCCCCGAATTCTCCATCATGATAGTCCGCCGAGCGTTGTTGGATCATCCCGCACCTCAATCTCCACAACTCCATCCCTCCATCCGGGGTTCCGCCCGAGGGTTCGCTCCGGCTCACGGAGAGTCTGGACCCGCGGTCCGTTGTGATGCCTTGCCACTGTGATATACTCACACGTCAGGCATCGCAAATTCACCGTCTCTTGTTCCGCTTTGGAGCGTCCTCGCACCCGGTGCTGGCCGACCTGTTGGGGCCACCAGTGGAAGCTCGCAAACAGGCGATCTTCCCATAAACGCAAGGGTGACGCAAATACCGTCAGGGAGTCCTTCGTTGGTGAATACTGGTGATCAGACATGCCGTTTCCGTGCGGAGGATCTGCAGTTCGTGAAGGATGCCACGTTCGTCCGGGAAATCGAGCATCATGCCGCGATCCCTTCGACGAACAGTCGAGCCTTGGAAATCGCCACGGCCGCACCTCTGACTGTGCCGATGTTGGTCCTGGCCGACGAGCAGACGGCGGGGCGCGGCCGGGGAGTCAATCGCTGGTGGTCTGCCCCGGGAGCGCTCACGTTTTCGGTCATCTTGGACTGCGCCGAGATGGAAGATGCCTCCAGTTGGCCGCGCGTGTCATTGACGACAGGCATCGCCGTCTGCGAAGCTTTGCACCAGCTCTGCCCCGGCCTGGACACGGGCGTGAAATGGCCGAATGACGTCTACGTCCGGACCCGCAAAATCTGCGGCATCCTGGTGGAAGTCCCGCCGCCGCCCTGCCGGCGAATCGTCGTGGGTGTGGGCGTCAACGTCAACAACACTTTCCGACAGGCCCCCGACTCGATTCAGTCGGTGGGGACTTCCCTGGTGGAAGTGGCGGGCTATTCTTTCAGCCTGACCTCAGCACTAGTCGCGATCTTGCAGCAGTTGGCGGCTCATCTCACATTGCTCCAGCAAGAGCCGGAAAGACTGCAGCAGCGCTGGCAGGACTTCTGTATGCTGGCAGGACGACGTATCCAAGTTGATGCCGGCACACGGCGCATCAAGGGCCTTTGCCAAGGCATCAACTCGCAGGGTGCTCTTCTGGTCGAAACAGAAACCACTATCGAGCAATGCTTGAGCGGCGTTGTGACGCTTATCGACTGCCATGCCTGACACGCAGTCTGGTTTCACCGGCTCGCGTCAACTGCCATAATGGGAGCCTATCGTGACGCGGGTCGCTCTGACCAAAGCACTACCGGGAGATGCCATCGATGCACCATACGCCAAAACACTGTACCGAGCGGAGCCGCGCCAAAGTGGGCCGATTTTCCGTCTGTTGTCTGGTTGGTTGTCTGCTCTGGCCTGCCACTTACACGATGGCTGCCGAGCCGATTTCCACCAAGTCCTTGTTGGGGGAAATGATCGATACCGCGCGTCTGGGAAATTTCCCTGATCCCGCCTACAAGACCGTCCAGTTCTCTTCCTATGATCGGCGAAGCACGCTGCCGGGCGGGCCTGGTTGGTTCGCGAATTCCGACGGCTTCGGCAATGAACCGACGCCGAACTTCGAAGCCGTGCTGGAGGAACCAGAGGGAGACAAACCGGGTCGATACTTGATCTGCGACGTGCCAGGACCCGGCGCCATTGTGCGCACGTGGTCCGCAGCGATTGAGGGAACACTACGCGTCGTGCTGGACGATGCCGATGAACCGCTGTTTGAAGGCCCCGCCAATGAGTTCCTGCAAGGTGGACTCCAGCAACTCGTGCTGCAGACGGGTATGGATGCCAAGCTGTATCAGCGCACCTACCGGCAACGCGATGCCTGCTACTTTCCCATCCCGTTTGCCCAGCGGTGCCGCATCGAATGGACAGCCAATCATCGGCGAATCCACTTCTATGAAGTTCAGATACGACAATACGCCGCGACAGCGCATGTCGTCTCCCTGACCAAACGACAGATACCAGACCTGGCATCGACGATTCAGCAGGTGGCCCAGGTACTGGCCGACCCGACAGGTCAGTGGCACTACCACACCGAGCTGGATCCGATCTCGGTGAACTGCGATCTGCCCGCCGGCAAAACCGCCGATCTGCTGGCCATCGCCGGTCCCCAAGCGATCGAAAGTCTGACGTTACGGGTGGCCGCCGAGGATGTCGATTTGGCACTCCGCCAAACGGTGCTGCTGATCAACTTCGATGGACATGCCAGCGATCAGGTACAATGTCCGGTCGGCGACTTCTTTGGCTCCGCTCCGGGAATCAATCCCTACAACGAGGTTCCGCTGAGCGTGGAACGGGACGGCACGATGACTTGCCGCTTTGTCATGCCGTTTGCCAAAAAATGTTCCATGCGTTTAGCCAACATGGGCCAGCAGCCGGTCACGGTGCAGGGAACCGTACGGCCCATGCCGTGGACGTGGGACGATGCAAGATCGATGCACCTGCGAGCGCGTTGGCGAGTGGACCACGACCTCGTCGCGGATGGCGGTGATCACGCTCAAGACTTGCCGTTCCTGTTGGCCCAGGGCCAGGGGGTCTACGTTGGCACCGCGGTCATGCTGCTCAACCCCAATCCCATCCCCACGCCGTACGGAAACTGGTGGGGCGAGGGCGACGAGAAGATTTTCGTCGACGAGGATGTCCGACCGTCAACCTTTGGGACCGGATCGGAAGACTACTTCAATTATTCCTGGTCCTCACCAGATATCTTCCTATATCCCTATTGCGGCCAACCGCGCAATGATGGCCCGGCCAACCGCGGTTTCGTCACCAATCAACGCTGGCACATCCTGGATGCGCTGCCGTTCCAACACCGCTTGGCGTTTTACATGGAGTTGATGAGCCATGAGCGCACACCGAACTTCAGCTATGCTCGTCTGGCGTACCACTATGGTCGTCCCGGCATCGTCGACGATTTCGTCAATCTCACCGGTGAGGATGTGCGCCCGTTGCTCTATCCGGCCAATTGGCAACCGGCGGCCCGCTTTGGCGCTCAACACAGTACTTTCTTTCAAGCCGAGCAGGTCTGCCGGAATCGCGATCAATTCAAACTGGTCCCGGGAAACCGATGGGCTGAGGGACAACTGTTGACATGGCAGCCCAGCGAGCAGGGAGATGAACTCGTATTCGAACTGCCGGTGGAGCAAACGGGCAAATACGGGATCCATGTCACGGCGCAGCTGGGACCCACGGGGGCCCGCCTGCTCGCCACGCTCGACGGTAAACCCCTGCCCTTCGGACCGGGGGATGGAGCGATCGACGCGAAAACCGATTATCGTGTCCTGCTGCGCGACTTCGAGAGTCCTAACGTCGAGTTGACGCAGGGCCCCCATCGCGTCGCGTTTCGCATCGTGCCGGAAGCCAACTCCGCCTCGCCCACCAACGAGCACCCCGCCGTCGGGATCGATTTTCTGTGGCTCCAGCAACGCTGAAGATGTCGTTGCGCACGTGGCCACCACGCGATGGGATACGACGGCGAGTCCGGTTGCGGCTCAGCTCGTTATGCCGACGTGCGCCGGGTCAACGCGATCCCAGCAGAAACTAATCGTACGGGTCGTCCAAGTCAGCCAAACCAGACACTGCGGCACCCGTTTTGGGCTGCGGCTACCGGCCGTGTCAGGACCAAAGACCAACGACGGACGAATGACGAATGACGAATGACGAATGACCAACAAGCCTAGCCTTTCCGTTCGTTCGCCGCATCACCCAATTTCTCGGATGCATCGGTCTGGCTGGTCGTGCGCCGAGGCTCCGCGGTGCCGGGGACAACCAACGGGCTAGGTGAGTTGTCGTCGATAATTCGCTGCAGCTCATCGGCATTCACGGACTCGACTTCAATCAACCGCTGCGACAAAGCTTCGAGGGCTGGGCGTCGCGTCTCAACGATATGGCGCACCTTTTCGATGGCCTCATCAATGATTCGGCGAACTTCTTCGTCGATCTCTCGGGCGGTGCGTTCACTGAAGCCGCGTGCCCCATCGTCGCCGCCCGGCATCGCCAGGAAAGGGGAACGCGTTGCGCCGCGGTAATTGATGCGTCCCAGCCGGCTCATGCCGTACTCCATCACCATGCTGCGGGCGATCAACGTGGCGCGTTCCAGGTCATTCTGAGCGCCCGTGGAGATGTCCGCATAGACGAGTTCTTCGGTGATCGTACCGGCCATGAGCACCTGAATGTGGCTTTCCAGTTCACTCTGCGTCATCAGAAAGCGATCCCCTTCGGGACGCTGCATCGTGTAGCCGAGTGCCGCGAACCCGCGGGGAATGATGGAGACTTTGTGCACCGGATCCGTGTTGGGCAGACAGTAGGCCACCAGCGCATGGCCACTCTCGTGATAGGCAACGCGTTGCTTCTCGTCATCGTTCATGACGCGCTGTTTCTTCTCCAGCCCCGCGGTCACGCGTTCCACACCCTCGTTGAACTCTTCCATACCGACGGTCGCCTTGTCGTGTCGAGCGGCCAGCAGCGCCGCCTCGTTGACCAGGTTGGCCAGGTCGGCACCGGCAAACCCGGAGCTGATCGACGCGACGTTCTTCAGGTCGACGGATTCATCCAGCTTGACGTTCTTGACGTGGACTTTGAGGATTTCCTCACGGCCGCGGATATCGGGACGATCGACCAGAATCTGGCGGTCAAACCGTCCCGGGCGCAGGAGCGCCTGGTCGAGCGTCTCCGGGCGGTTCGTGGCGGCCATGACGATGACGCCCGAATTGGAGTCAAAGCCGTCCATTTCGACCAACAGTGCGTTGAGCGTCTGTTCGCGTTCGTCATGCCCCCCGACAATGCTCGTGCCACGCGTCTTGCCCAACGCATCCAGTTCATCGATAAAGATGATACACGGCGCTTTCGCTTCTGCCTGCTGGAACATGTCGCGGACCCGCGCGGCCCCCACGCCGACAAACATCTCGACGAAGTCGCTGCCCGAAAGACTGAAGAAGGGGACCCCTGCCTCCCCGGCAATCGCTTTCGCCAAGAGTGTTTTGCCGGTACCGGGCGGGCCGACCAGCAAGACTCCTTTGGGAATGCGACCGCCGAGCCGCTGGTATTTTTCCGGCGAGCGGAGGAAATCGACGACTTCCCGCACTTCTTCCACGGCCTCGTCAATGCCGGCCACGTCGTCGAACGTGACACCCAGATCCTCCAGCGCGTACAGTTTGCCGCGGCTGCGGCCAAACTGCATGGGAGAACCGGCGCCGCCCAACCGCCGCATCATCACGATGAAGAACAGGATCAAGACCCCTGTGAAGACCAGCATCGGCAAGTAGGCCCGCCAGGGACTCGGTTCCGGGTCATTGGACCAGTCGAGTGTGCTGCTTTGCAGCTTGGCCAACAGTTGCGCTTCGACCGTATCCGAATTGCTCTTGAAGGTCTGGAAGGAAACCTCCCGTTGAGGATTTGTCTTGACGTGTGGCTCGTCCGGGTATTCGATGTCCACGAGCCCCCGCACAATGCGATCGCCAACCTTCACATCCCGCAGATTGCTCAGTCGGACTCGCTTCGTCGAGCCACTGCGTTGTTGCTGGAACTCAATACTCCCCGGTGGCAGATCTTCCGGCCCGGGGTGCGCTGGTCGCGCTTCTGCCGTCCCGGATTTCGCGGTACTGGCAACACCTTTCTGATTCGCCTCGATCAGCTCCAGCAACTGTTGATAGTTGACGACGTAGGCCGAAGATTTCACGAACAGCATCACCACCAACGCGACCCCGATGGCTGCGGCCACGATGTAGAGGAGCACGCTCTGCCCGCCTGGCTTGCCGTCCTGGGATTTTCGGCCGTTGCCTTCATCCTGATTCATACTGGGAAATCCCCCCGGAGCACGCGTTGATGGCCGCAGAAAGGCGGTCGGACGAGGCGTGGTCAGGCTGGCTCTCCAACGTCTACCAACTGCCACGCCACGGCCAAAATTCGCTCCCGCCGCTGGCCGAGAATCGACTCACAACAACGACGTTAAAATAGCCACATCCTCGCCTAACGGGAAACGTACGGTGTATTATACAATGCCTGTTAAGCACCGTATCGACCAGGGGTGCGGGATGAGGGTTGTCGTATTGCCGCCGCAACTCTAGAATACGAAACAGGTTAAGTTTGAGCTTCCCGACGGATTCCGCCTTGAGGTGTTCCCCTCCGGCCGCTCCAACGGGCGTGGTTTTCCGACTTCGCGTGCCTGGCAAGCAATCCCCATGACTGCCAATTACTCCGGTTGTAGCGTCCGATCCAGATGCCTGAACACCCCTGCAAAGTCGCGATTCTCGGCTCAACTGGCAGTATTGGCTGCAGTACGTTGGAAGTGATTGGTGAGAGCCGGGGTCGCTTCCAGGCCATTGCGCTGACGGCCCATCAGCGACTTGGGCGACTGTGCGACCAGGCGCGTCAATACTCCCCGCGTTGGGTCGTGGCGACCGATGCGACGCGCAGTGGGCGGTTTGACTGGCACCGCTTGCCGGAGTCGACGGAGCTGCGATTGGGCCCTGACCAGCTGTGCGATATCGTACGGCAGGACGAAGTGGACGTGGTGGTGGCCGCCATTGTGGGAAGTGCAGGGCTCATCGGCACGTGGGCGGCCGTGGATGCCGGCAAGACGGTGGCCTTGGCAAATAAAGAAACACTGGTGGTGGCCGGTCCGCTGGTGATGGACCTGGCTCGACGACGTGGATCGGTGATCCTGCCGGTGGACAGCGAACACAGTGCGGTTTTCCAGTGTTTGCACGCCGGACGCCGCGAGGATGTACGACGCGTCGTCCTGACGGCCAGCGGCGGGCCGTTTCGAGAGCATACGTCGGAGCAAATGGTGCACGTCACGGTCGACCAGGCTTTGGCCCATCCCACTTGGGACATGGGACCGAAGATCACGATCGATTCGGCGACGATGATGAACAAGGCGTTTGAGATTGTCGAGGCGCGGTGGCTGTTCGACTTGCGACCGGACCAGATTGACGTGGTGGTGCATCCCCAATCGATCCTCCATTCGATGGTCGAGTTCCAGGATGGATCGGTCATCGCGCAGCTGGGGCCACCTGATATGCGGCTACCGATTCAGTTTGCACTGAGCTATCCCGAGCGGTGGGACGGTTGTGCGAACCGCTTTGATTTGACGCAGGCGACTCAATTGAGTTTCCAACCCGCGGATGAGGAGCGATTCCCGGCTTTGCGACTAGGGCATGAAGTGGCCCGCATGGGTGGAACGACAGGAGCCGTACTCAACGCGGCCAATGAAGCCGCCGTGGCACGGTTTCTGGACCGACAGCTTGGTTTCACCGAGATTGTTCCGGTGTGCCAGGCAGTTTTGAATCATCACAATTATGACCCGACACCTACGCTCGAAGATTTGTTGAAACTCGACAGGTGGGCGCGGGAGGAGGTATCGCGGTGGATCTGTACCTGATTGCCGACCTGAGTTCGGGACTGGCCGACACGCTGGGCTATGCCTGGGTCGTGTTAAAAGTACTCGCCGGGCTGGGTTTGGTCATTTTCGTGCATGAACTCGGCCATTTCATCGTGGCCAAAGCGTGCGGCGTGAAATGCGAGAAGTTCTACCTGGGATTCGATGTACCTCTGCGGATCGGTCCGATTCGACTGCCGCGCACGCTGGGCAAGGTCCAATGGGGTGAAACCGAATACGGCATCGGCATTATCCCGTTGGGCGGCTACGTGAAAATGCTCGGCCAAGACGACAATCCGGCCAATGCCCAGAAGGAAGCCGAGCGGATTCGCGTCCAGACGACTTCCGCCGGCGGCGTCCCAACCGAGCACTCGTCGGCCGACGCGACGGGGGCCCCGGAAGGCGAAGCCGCTTACGAACTCGACCCGCGCAGCTATCCCGGCCAAGTCGGTTCCCCAACGCATGGCGATCATCTCGGCCGGCGTGATCATGAACCTCATTTTCGCCGTCATTTTCGCGGCCATTGCGTACCGTACCGGGGTCAAACTGGAACCGTGTGAGATCGGCGGCACGTCGCCCGGCGCACCCGCCTGGGTACAAAATATCCCCATCGGCGCACGCATCGTCCAACTCGGAGAAACCGGGACGGAAAGCGATTACCTGCGGTTCGATTGGGACCTGCGGCAGTTTGTGGCCCAAGCCGGCATGGGGGATCAGCCGAAGGCCATCGACCTGAAACTCAAAACACCAGACGGCCATCAAGAGTGGGTCAACATCGTGCCCGATACGCGACTGGTCAAACAGGAACTGGCAAACTTCGCCACGATTGGCATCCGCTCCACCGAGTTCCACAACCTTGTCGAGCGAGTTGCCGGTGTACGCCAATATGTCCGCCAGCGAGGCCACCCCGCCGTTTCTCGGCGGGGACCGAATTGTCGGCGTTGCTGGCAAACGATTCGGTACCGAGCGGGCAACGCAACAGGGCGAACTACCGGCTGACGATCTCGAAGCAGCCCTGGCCGCCAATCTCGATCAGCCGATCACGCTGCAGGTCGAACGCACCGAGGAATCGTCGACCGGCCAGGCCTCCGTGCAAACCCTCGATATCACCGTACCACCGAATCCGATGAAACGCGTCGGCATCGAGCTGCAGATCGGTCCCCATTGAGGGCGTCCGGGAGGAGAGCCCGGCCGCGGCAGCCGGCTTCCAGGTCGGCGATGTGATCACGCAGGTGCAAGCTGAATCGGTGGGAGATCCACTGCTCCTCCCCCAACGCATGCGGAAGTGGATCGGGCAGAGTGTGGTCGATGGTCGTTGACCGCGTGGTGGGTGAAGAGCACACCCGAGTCGATTTGACCGTGCAACCGGAAGCTCATTTCCAATTCACACCCAACATGGCGCCGGGTTCGCTCGTCGCCATCGAGACGATTGGAGTTGCGTTCGCTGTCGAGAATTCGATCGTCGGCGTCGAACCCGGCAGTTCCGCCGCCGAGGCAGGCCTGCAACCCGGCGCTGTGCTGCAGAGCGTTGAGTTCATCGCCATCACGGACGACGCCAAGGAACAGACCAAGAAGCTGTTTGCGGACGGTCTGAAGGAGAAGATCAAATTCAGTGACAAGGTGCTCAACTGGCCCTATGTCTCGAGTCTCTTGCAGCTGATGCCGCCCGGTGTGGAGCTGAAATTGTCGTACACGCGATCAGGCCAGGACATGACCGCCACGCTCCGCGCAAAAGCGTCGGACCACTGGTACACCGAAGACCGCGGTATTCGCACCATTTCCCTGCAACGTGTACACACGGTCACCGCCTGGTCGGCTGCCTGGCAGCTCGGCTACCGTGAAACCAAAGAACAATTGCTCCGCGTCCTGAATGTGCTGGGCAAACTCGTCACGCTCCAACTGTCGCCCAAGAACCTCGGGGGACCGCTCATGATCGCGGCGGTCGCCGGCTCCGAGGCCTCCCTGGGAATCCCCCGTTTACTGCTGTTCCTGACGTTTCTCAGCGCTAACCTGGCGATTTTGAATTTCCTGCCGATTCCGGCCCTCGACGGCGGCCACATGATGTTCTTGACGGCCGAAGCGGTGACCGGCAAACCGGTGGACGAACGACTGCAGGGCACGCTGACGCTGATCGGAGTCGTGTGCCTGCTCGGCTTGATGATTTTCGTCTTCGCCAACGACATCGGCCGGCTATTTTTGTAATGATTCCCCGGCTGTTTTGGTGATGGCCTGATCGTTCTTTACGGTGGCCGACGACGCGAACCGCCGTGCTTTCAGCACGCGCGGTGAGGCAGGGTACCGCCCGCCGAAGAGCACTCTGAGAGGCGGGGGGCGAGCCGGACAACTTCCACTCCCGGCGCAACGCGGGTGCGGACTGTTAATTTCGGCAACCTAGGGAACCGGCGTGCCTCAGCCCCCCAAATCCACCTTGTTCCCAAAAGGGGTCTTGGAGTACTATCTCACCCGACCATCCGGGACTCTCTGCCACAAGTTCGAAACAGCTTGTGTTCTTGACAAGTTCCAGCGACCAACGGAGGCGCACCAGAGCCGGCCGAGCGGTCGCTCGACTTGGGCAGACGACCCCGTCGTCCGGAGCAAGTCATGATGACATTGCACGGGCGGCTCAGCTGAGCAGTGGCAGGATCCAAATCGGCCGGTTGCCGCGACACCAAGGAGGGACCCGACTGTGACAACAACGACTCTCGCGACTCTTGCGACGTTGGTGGGTGGGAGAGTGGAAGGGGACGCGTCTGTCGCCATCGCCGGGGCCGCCAGCATCAGACGTGCGCAAGCCGGCGACATCACTTTGTCCGACGCTCCGCGGCTCATCAATCAGTTGACGGACTGCCGCGCCTCGGCAGTGGTGGTCGGCCAGGGATTTCCCGCCACAGCCATCCCGCGGATTGTGGTGGACGACGTACACGCGGCGTTCGCCCAGATCGTCACGCACTTTCGCCCCCAGCAGCAGTCGGTGTGCAGTGGCTGCAGCCCTTCGGCTTACATCGCGCCATCTGCCACGTTAGCGGCCGATGTGTCGGTGTACCCGTTCGCGACCATTGGCGAGGACGTGGTCGTCGCGTCGGGTGCCGTGATCCACTCGGGCGTGCACGTGATGGCGGGCTGCCGTATCGGCGAAAACGTGATCCTGTTTCCGAATGTCGTGCTGTATCCCGGTACGATCGTGGCGCTCGTTCGGTGATCCATGCCGCCGCCATCCTCGGTGCCTACGGCTTCGGTTATCAGACGGTTGAGGGGACGCATGTGCGCGGCGCTCAACTGGGAAATGTGGAAATCGGCTGTGACGTCGAGATCGGTGCGGGGACAACCTTGGACCGGGGCACCTATGATACGACGACCATCGGGGATGGTACCAAGATCGACAACCAAGTCATGATCGGCCACAACTGCCGCATTGGCAAGCACAACCTCATCTGTTCCCAGGTCGGCATCGCTGGCAGCTGCACGACCGGTGACTACGTCGTGATGGCCGGGCAGGTCGGTTTGTCCGACCACTTGAACATCGGCCATCGCGCCATGCTGGGAGCCAAGGCGGGTGTGATGAACGATGTGCCGGATGATGCGGTGTTCATCGGCGTGCCAGCCACTCCCGAGAGAGATCAATGGCGCATGTGGGGACACGTGCGGCAGCTGCCGAATATGCGTCGCCAGCTGAAGAAGCTGCAGCAGCAGCTCGACCAATCCACCGCACCACAGGCGACGCCGAATCGGCACGATGCTGCCTGACCTGCGGCCGCTCCGTGATGGGAGCAGTCGCCGCGCCACCGGCCTGCTGCGATCAGGCACACCGATCCTGAAGCTGAGTCGATATGAACAGCGCACCAAGAATGGGACTTGTCGCAGGCTGGGGAAACTTCCCGCTGGCCATTGCGCGAGCGATGAAGCGACAGGGGTACGAAGTCTACTGCTTGGGGATTCGCGATCACGCGGACCCCGCATTGGCTCAGATTTGCGATGACTTTCGCCTCGTTGGAATCGCGAAGCTGGGGAGCCACATTCGCTACTTTCGACGCCATGGCGTCCGCCAGGCCACCATGGCCGGGAAGATTTTTAAAGCGAAGATGCTGTTTCATCGGTGGGGATGGGTTCGTCATTTCCCCGACTGGCGATGTTGCCGCGCGTTCTATCCTCATTTCGTCACCCGTTCCAAGGATCGCAAGGACGATACGCTACTCACCGCACTGGTTGAGGCCTACGCGGAGGACGGAATCATCTTCGCCCCCCCCACTGATTTTGCCCCGGAGCTGCTCGTGAAATACGGATCACTAACCGGGCGTCGCCCCACGGGTGCCCAGTTGAAGGATATTGAATTTGGGTGGCGTTTAGCGAAGGAACTGGGACGCGTCGACGTGGGCCAGAGCGTCGTCGTCAAAGGACAGGCGGCGATCGCCGTCGAGGCGGTGGAAGGGACGGACGAATGTATTCGTCGCGCCGGTCAGCTCTGTCCGCAGGGCGGATTCACCGTCGTGAAAGTCGCCAAACCGCAACAAGATATGCGATTTGACGTGCCGACGATCGGTTTGGGAACCGTCCGCACGCTGGTTGAAGCGGGCGGAAGAGTCCTGGCTGTCGAAGCCGGCAAGACCATCATCGTGGACGAAGATGAAGTGCTCCAGTTCGCACAGCGTCACCGATTGACTCTGGTGGCGATCGATGCGTCCGACGTGTCACGTACGCACCGGGCGGCCTGACGTCCCGTGCGCCTGCCGCATCACCGGTTTGCCGCCGGCAATCCGCTACCGGCTCCAACCGCCTGTCGAAGAAGGAGAGACCGACGGTTGGTTGGCCGCTTCGCTCTCCGTCGTTACGCCCCCACCAAACGCACGAGGGACTTCCGAGAAGAGGAGAATCAGGGGGTAGAGGAATGGTCTGGCACGTGATCTTGCTGCCCCTCGCCGCGTCCAACTCTTCCGTCCCTCAGGAGATCCAGGCTCCCGAACTCCTAGCAGAAGGCCTTTTTGGACGCTCCCCTGCCGCGTCGCGCCGTGAAGCATTTCGGTCACCGAATTCGCCAGAATTCGGGCAGCGTCCGAAGTCTGGCGACTTCGGCTACGAGCTAGGATCTTGCTTTTCCCCACTCCAAAGGGCTTCATCGGATTGCCTGCCGGGCCACGTAGCGCATCGTCCGGCTCGGTAGAGTAGAATCTCTCCAGGCAATCCCCTGCTCACCCTGCGGGGCAAGTGTGCGACCAATGTGCCGCTCGGTCTGCCGGTGCGAAGTGCCCCGGCTCTGCCAGTGCCAGCCGCTGCAAGAGGGTCGGCAGCACAGGCAAGGGGTGCTGCGGGCTTGGCCAGTGCGACGAAAGCTGAAACGTTGTAACACTTTAGCCGTGTGCAGTGCACGGTGCCTTGGTGTTCACCAGGTAAGGCGTGCTGGGGGGTAAACAGACCGGAATAGCAAATGGTGAATGGTGAATAATCAACAAGGGGAAGGTGGATGAGAAAGCCAATCATCGGGGCGTTCCACTGCGGTGCAAGAACAGAAAAAGAACGAATCACGAACCGTCAATTATTCACCATTCACCATTGATTATTGACTTGGGAGCCATGCATCGTGCATCCGGTACCGTTAGCTCAGAAATCTTCCTCGGTTTCTTTGCTGTCCTTACTGCCAACGGCTAAACAATACGAAACGCTAAGAAACTGTCTTTCCTGCCGAATACTCCCTCAACGCTCCAGGAGTTCCATTCGTGATGTATCGGTTCCGCATCCTGTGGTTTGCATTGGTGTTAGGGGGGTCGGCCAGCGTGCTATTGGCGGAGGACTGGCCGCAATGGCGAGGCACAAATCGGGACGGTGTCTGGCGCGAATCGGGTTTGGTTGATCATTTTCCAGCCGACACGTTGAGCTGGAAATGGAGCGTACCGCTTGGTGCCGGGTATTGTGGTCCCACGGTCGCGTTGGGACGCGTGTATGTGATGGACCGACAGGTGGAGCCGAACGAGGTGGAGCGCGTGCTCTGCTTTGACCAGCAGACGGGTCGGGAACTCTGGACCTACGTCTATGCTTGTTCCTACGACGGGGTCTCGTACACAGCCGGACCGCGGGCGAGCGTGACGGTCCACGACGGACTCGCCTACGCCTTGGGGACCGTGGGTCACTTGCACTGCCTCGACGCGACAAACGGCCAGGTCGTATGGCAACGTGATTTGAACCGCGATTATCAGATTCGGATGCCGACGTGGGGCATTGCGGCGGCACCGTTGATCTTTGATGACTTGGTGATCACGCACATCGGTGGTCGCGACGGCGCCTGCCTCGTGGCCCTGGACAAACGATCGGGAGAAGAACGTTGGCGGGCGTTGGATGATCAAGCCTCCTACAGTGCCCCGATCGTGATCCGGCCAGGGAATGACCCCGTGCTGGTGGTGTGGAATGGAGACGCGATTGCCGGGCTGTCGCCGCAGAACGGCGAGATTTATTGGCGCATTCCCTTCCCTCCGAGTCGCATGCCGATTGGCGTACCGACCCCGGTATACGAACATAGACGGCTGTTCGTCTCTTCGTTTTACGATGGTTCGTTCATGGTGCAGTTGGGGGATACAGTGCGATCCGCGGAAAAGCTCTGGGCCGCGGCCGGCCCCAATGAACGAAACACCGAGGCGTTGCACTGCATGATCAGTACTCCTTTAATGCGTGACGGGTTCATTTACGGCGTCGACAGCTATGGAGAACTTCGTTGCCTGGACGCCGCCACGGGAAGACGCATCTGGGAGGAACAGACGGCTACGCCACGAGCTCGCTGGAGCAATATTCACATGGTCTGGCAGGGTGATCGCGTGTGGATGTTTAATGAACGGGGCGAGCTGGTGATCGGGCGGCTTTCTCCGGCAGGATTCCAGGAAATCAGCCGCGCCAAGCTGATCGAACCGACAACCGCTCAGCTCAACCAGCGGGGCGGCGTCTGCTGGTCTCATCCGGCATTCGCCAATCGGCACGTGTACGCGCGCAATGACAAACAGCTCGTCTGTGCCAGCGTGGCTCAAGATTGACCGGTCGATCATCGTGAAAAAACCTAGACAAACCATAGCGATCGGAGAGGACCATGAACCAAGAACATAAAGAGACACACCAGAAAGCGCAGCAGTCCGGGCTGCTGTTCGTACTGAAGATCATCTTCTGGCCGTTCACTTTCGTGTGGCACGTGCTATACAGAAACTGGCTCTCCTACCTGATTGGCAAGGTAGTGCGCGATGAAAGGCGTGTCTACAGCATCAAATTCATCTGGTATGGCGATTCGGTTTACCTGCACCCCATGACCTGGGGCAGCGTCGTGCTTTTCTTCGTTGCCAAGAGTGGAGTCGTGGCGCCAGGCTGGCCGTTGCTGATTTGGTTCATCTTGTTGGCCGTCTGCTTCCTGACCGTGATCTACAATTTCGATATTCTCAAAGCAGGCGTGCTGGGCATCTGTGTCGTGGCCGTGTTCGGCCTAACTTATATTTCGCGGAGCGAATGGGCGTGGAATCCTCTTGGATGGGTGGAGACGTATGTCACCAACTTGCAGGTGACGGTTTCGGACGGATTCTATATCGCCTCGGCCTGGGTCTTTACCCTGGTCATTAGCGCAGAAGTCGTCTGGGCCTGGTTGTTCAATCGAGTGGAACTCGATGAGTCCTACTGCTACGAGCATCGCTTCCTGCAAGGGACGTCGCGTGAACCGATTTTTGCACGCGGTCTGAAACGAGTAACGAAAGATCTGCTGGAGTTGCTGATTCTGGGCGCCGGTGATATTCAGCACCGGACCAAGAACGGGTTCAAGCGTTACAAGAATGTTCCCGGTGCTTCCTTGGGACTGGGAAAAGCTATCGATGCGATGCTCGACTATCGCAGCAGTGCGGAAAGCCGCAAGGCGAGTCAGAGTCGCGACGACTCGGATCAGGTCATGATCGACGATGCGTTTCACAATATGCACGACGACGATGGAATCCACGACGACGACGTGAGTGATGACTTCGGGAATGACACGGGAGAAACTGGATAGGGCCATCCAGCGCAGAGCGGGTGTGGAGATCGGGGCGGCCTTTCCACCGCCAAGGCGGCGTGGTGCCACGGCCAAGACGGGCCGTCGGTTGCCCGCCCTCACGGGTTTCGATTGGCACGCGCAGCGGGAACGAATCAGGCATGCGGAGTGCGGAATCAGAAGTTCCGTGGTCACCTTGAGCCACTGCCCAAGTGGTGGGTCGCTTCCTTTCCGCATGGTGCGCACCGGATTCCCCGGTCATCGTGCCCCCAGAGAGTGCTCGGCTTGCGAAGGATGCGCGGACCGGGCCGGGCGAGACGGGATAAGGCCACCTGACGACTGGCTATTGCAGTGACCGACAAAGCGTTACAGTCTACCCACTACCCCTCAATTCACTGGGGAACTTGGACGAAGATAAACAAATGAGTCCCAACGGATCAGGTTTTCCAGATTCGTGTTGACCGGCCTAGCGCGGTCGATACAATCCTAGATGGCGTAAAGTCAAGAGTGACCATGAAATACGACGCCATGGCAGATCGGTGTTGTGAATTGGAACTCAGGTGTGACGAGCGGGAGCATAAATGGTCTTTGATGCATTTTTAGCATGGGACGCATGATTCTCACCAGTCTGCCGGATCGCGTCATGGCTCTCGCTCCGGCGAAACTAAATTTGTTTCTCGAAATACTAGGTCGGCGTGAAGACGGCTACCACGAGCTGGAGACACTCATGGTGGCCATAACGATATTCGACACGATTGTTTTTACGACCACGGTTGAGGATCGAGTACGACTGACGTGTAGTGTTTCGACCGGCGTCGGTGCCCGAGAGATCGCAATGGGCAGAGGGGCCCAACTCATGGGTGACGTTCCGGCCGATGGGAACAACTTGATCGTGCGGGCGGTCGAGCGGTTGCGAGCAGCGGCCGGAGTGACTGTTGGGGCAGCCATACATCTGATCAAACGCATCCCCTCGGCAGCCGGGCTGGGTGGAGCATCGAGTGACGCGGCGACGGCACTGTTGGCTGCCAACGAATGTTGGAAGCTGGGATGGTCACGCACTGAGCTGGCCGCATTTTCGGCCGAGCTTGGTAGTGACGTACCGTTCTTCTTTGGCAGCGGTGCAGCAATTTGCCGAGGCCGCGGGGAGTCTATTGAGCCGCTCGTCGTGCCTGCCGCACTGCATGTTGTGGTCGTCCGACCGCCGGAAGGACTGTCGACGGCGTTGGTATACCGACATTGCTCGCCTGCCGTGCGACCGGTGGCGGTGGAACCACTCGTGGCGGCATTGCGTGCTGGTCATAGTGGCGACATTGCCCGGCACTTGATGAACCGACTGGAACCAGTTGCCACGAGCCTGACACCGTGGATTGCTCGATTGCGTAGTGCGTTTGACCGCCTCGATTGCTTGGGACACCAAATGAGCGGGAGCGGAACTAGTTATTTCGGCATTTGTCGTCATGCCCGCCATGCACGACGTGTGGCGGCTCGCTTGCGGGGTGAAGAGCTCGGCTACGTCAGCGTAGCCATGAATCACTCGACACCTCCGTGAAGCCCCGTTACGGCGAGCGAATCGTAAGGAGAACCGCATGGAAATCACCGAGGTTCGCATCAAGCTCATGGAAGACTCCGACGATCGATTGCAGGCCTTCTGCTCGATCACCATTGATGATTGTTTTGTCATTCGCGACTTGAAGATCATCGAAGGATCCAGTGGACCCTTTGTGGCCATGCCAAGTCGCAAACTGACGTCGCATTGTCCACAATGCGGGACGAAGAACCATCTGCGGAGCCAGTACTGCAACCAGTGCGGTGGTCGGCTCAAGGAAGACCGCACGGTGCGTGACCAGGACGGGCGTGCCAAGCTGTACGCCGATATCGCCCATCCGATCAATTCGCCCTGCCGCGAGATGATTCAGAAGCACGTGATCGAAGAGTATCGCGCCGAGTTGGACCGTGCGACTCAGCCCGACTATGTGTCGCGGTACGACGACGACTACGACGAAGACTCGTTTGACGGCGCCGAATTGGAGTTGGCACCCGAGCCGACGACTCAGCCGCCAAAACGCATGGTGACCGAGCACGCGCACATTGAGCCGGCGGAAGTGGAACCGCGTCCCCCCCACCGGCCGCCGTCGCAGGTTCCCGCCAACCGGGCATCGTCACAGCGCGAAAACCAGTTCGGCGCTGGGATCTTCGAGTAGCCTGAGAAAGGTCAGTCGGTCGCCAGCCAGTGGCAGGCCCGCTGGATCAGCAGCCTCGCAGCTTCGGTTTGGCGGTCCACGCGCTCCACGGTCTGCAGCGTGTGCCGCCAGGCAGTGGCGTGCATTGTGCCGTCGTCTGTTCTGGCCGCCACGGCGATGTAAACCACGCCGTCCAGCTCCGCGGGTGCAGCCGGTCCCAAGTGCCCGGTTACCGCCGCCGCAAAGTCAGCTTCGCAGGTGCGAGCCAGCACACCCGTGGCCATCTCCCGCGCTACCACGTCACTCACCACGCCGGCTTGCTCGATCACCCCTGGCGATATGCCCAGCCAATCGATCTTCGTCTGCTGGCGGTAGGTCACCGCACTGCCGCAATGCCACTGTGAGATACCCGCCACGGCGGCCAGGGCGGCCGACGCCAACCCGGCTGTACAGCTTTCCGCCAGCACGATCCGCTTGCGTGCCTGGGCTAATCGCTGCCCCAGAGCCTCCGCTTCACGCTGCAGAACCGATGTCATGAGGCTAGTCTCCGGTACCGACTGGCGACTGCTCGACGCCACGCGCGTGCCGGGGTTCCTGGTTGGGAAAGAAGACGGCGAAAGTCACGACACAGACGGCACAGACGGCTGCGCAGGCGAGCCAGATGCTCGTCCAGTCGTGGATCGTCACCCCGTTGAGTTTCGTCGAGAAGATTTCACCGACCTTTCCGCCGAAGACACCACCCACGAAGAATCCCAGTGACAAAACAAATACCCCGTAGAGCGTCTGCATACTGCCCCGTACGTCGATTGGCGCGATTCGGTCCACGTACATGTACCCGACGGCCATGAAACAGCCGAAACAGAACCCATGCAGCCCCTGACCGACAGCCGCCACCACGACCTTCCCGAACGGCGAGGTGTCAAAAAAGAACACCGACGCGAATAACAGGCAGCGGAGCAGATAGGCACAGATACCGAGCAACATCGTGCGCTTGAAGCCCAGTCTCTTAATCATCAAACCTAGGGTGGCCAGCACTGCAAGTTCGCAGACCTGGCCAATCGAACTGATCCTCTGCTCAAACGCTCCCCAGCCGCCCGTGTCGAGAATGTCACGCATGAACGGACTGTACCACAATACGACGAAGTTGTGCGCGATCGCAATCAGAAAACTGACCATCACCAGCACTAGAAAATCCCGCTGCCGCAACATGGCCATCACGATCCCGGGAGCATAATTCCGCACTTTGCCCTGCGGAGGCGTGTGGGGCAGGCTTAAGCAGTACAAACCCATTGCGATCCCCACGATGCCGGACAGGGAAAATGCCACCGCTCGTGTTTGATCCAACGCCTCCCCGGTCAGCCCCCGCAACCACCAGGACTCAATAATGAAAGCAGGTACGATGTACCCCAAAGTCCCGCAGAGGCGAATCCACGGGAATTCCATCTCGCTGTCCTTCAGGTGTTGGAATGCCAGCGAATTGGTCAGCATCATCGTCGGTACGTACAGAATCGAGTACACGGTACCGAGGATGATCACCGGCCAGAAATGGGTCTGCACGGCGATGAGCAGCATGAGGATACCGCCCAGCACATGACAGATGGCCATCACCCGCTCGGTGGCAAAGAACCGATCGACCAGCTGCCCCACGATGAACGGAGCCAGGATGGGGCCGACCGCCAGGGCGGAACTGAAGATCCCCACCTGCATGCTGGTGAATCCAAGTGTTCGCTCGACGTAGACCGAGGCGATCGGTAAATACGCTCCTTGCACAAAGTATTGCAGGAACATCATGGCCGACAGCCGACTCAACAGCGTCGCACCCGAACCGCTGCGACCCAGCGGCAGACCGTCCTGAGGCTTCATCATCGCCATTGTGCTCCTGTTGAAAATCGGCAACCAAGACCGCCACGCACGCACCAGCCACGTGTGTTCCCCACAAGCCTCCCCGTTCTACCACATCCAATGATCATCCACCACTCCGGTGGTGGTTGTATCGGGTGCCACTGTTCTATCCACGTGTACTCCAATCCATGAATTCCGGCGCAAGACCGTCGGCCCGCGGAACGGACGTAACACGACTTCAGCAGCGCACGGCGGCAACCCGTTTGCCACTTCCCCGGTGGCAAGCGGCGGACGCACTTCGCACGGCCCGCCGACGGGATGTTCGGGTCGCGCGCAGGACGTGTCGGCAGCTTATTGAAGCGTTCGCAAGTGTGCCGCTGTAACGATTCTCCCATCGTGCGAACGATCACAAGCGGTGGCGGGCGTCCCTGGTTGGGACTGACTTCTCTTTGAGCCGAGGAGGTGGTTTGTTGCCACTGAGCTACGGTGGCGACGATTTGCCCTGAAGTTGACTCGTTGCATCGCCATCGATACGCCGCGAGCCCGCCAGTGCTCGCGTCAATTCAAACAACTGGCTGACAATCTCCAGTCGGCGAGCAATTGCCTCCGAAGACATATCATTACTGACACCTCGCCCCAGTTGCTTGAGAATCTCGGGACTGCTGGCGCTTTCACTGCGGTTAGACGGCCTACCCGCCATCTTCTTCATTTTGGCCAAACCCTCCCGCGAAACGACGTGGACCGTATGTGCCTCAACCACGCGCGTCTCTCTCGCCGTCCACACCGATTCCAGTATTGGCGAAACCAGCATCAAGTCAATTGTCAGCATGTCATTCCCATCTGCTTTCGAAACGCGAAACACTCGCCGCGCCGTTGGTGTTCCGGTTTCAGATGAAATGACACCAGCCTCCAAATCATATCCGCATTCGCGCAGCTCCCGTCGAACAACCTCAAGCTGGTCTTCGGCGATGAGCAAGTCGATGTCCCGCGTAGCCCGGGGATAGCCATGAATCGCCACCGCGAAGCCCCCACAGATCGCATACGCAATGCCGCACGCATTCAGCTTGTCCGTAATGGAGTATAGTTCTTGTTTGAGGTTGAGCATAACGCTCCCCGCGATGAACCACTACCAGTTGGCACTCTCTGTGGCTGCTGTCAGGTTCATCGTTATCAGACAATATTCTACACCGACCGAATGAGTACGCCTACGACCGCCGCTGAAACGGGTGCCAGGCTGAGTGAGCGAGAGCCAGCCGGAAACCCGCAGAGTCGCGCGCAGGAATTGTTGTGAATTTCGCGAACGGAGCCCGTATTGTCTGGAACGCCCTGCACTTGGCACGAGTTCAAGCCGTCCCGCACACTGGCTCCGCTCGCGATGGGCGTTTCTTGAGGACGGCCTCCCTCTACGCGCTCACTCAGGAAAGTGCCACCCAATAACAAGTAACAAGTAACAAATAACAAATAACAAATAACAAATCCCCAACGTCAAATCACCTTCTTTCGGACATGGGCGTTAAAGCGATCGGCGCTGACCACGCGGCGTTTGTGCACTCCGCGGGCAATGGTTTCGTGCTGGTCCTCGGCGGAGATCTGAAAGGAGATAACCGCTCGGTCAACGTGCACGACACGGGCACGACAGACAACTTGGTGGCCCAACGGCGTGGCCGCCAAATGCTCAACGTCCACGGAAATCCCCACGGATGTCTCGCCGGATTCGAGCAACGGCGCCAACGCATCACGGGCAGCGTGTTCCAGGAACCAGATCAAGGACGGCGTGCTGAGCACGACAAGTTCTACGTTGTTGGCAATATCAATCGTGTGCACTCGCTCGACGGTGAAGGTCACGCTGCCAGCATCGCCAACTTTCGGCTGTCGTTTCACGGTTTTTCTCCAGGTGCACGGTGGCGCTGATTCGTATTCCCGACTTCCGTAGCGTCCCCAAATCGTCCCCGTCCGTCAGTCTAACACGCGACGGTGGACGATCGAATAGTAGCGGAAGCGGGCGGGCATGTGGGACCCAACCGATGCCAGGACAATCACGGCAAACAGAATCGGCACGCGACAACCCCACGCCCACGGTATGGTCGCCAAGAGCATCAGCTTGGCGATTACCAGCAGGCCACGTCCCTGGTAGAACCAGCAGAGCTTGGGAAACGACTCGAGAAACATCATAACCAGTCCGGTGACGACGGTCGCGTAAAACCAGGGAAGAAGCTGAGATCGAGACGCGTCAAACACGTGGCCTCCGACCAGTACCGAGGTGACGGCAATGTGTGCCGTCCGAGCGGCGATGTTCCAGGCTCGCGCGTAGGGAATGCGCACAGGATCGCGCCCGTTCAATCCATTCTCGGTTTGTGACATCGATCGGTTCATCCGTAAGGCGGGCCTGGCCCGCGGCAAAGTCCTGATGGTAGGTTGATTGAGGGCCCCGTGGGAAATCGGAAATGCGGCGCACGAAAACCGAAACGAATTCAAGTGACAGAAACAAAAACGCGGGCTCCCCCCACAACCCAATTCGGCTGCGACGGCTCGTCGCCGCAGTTGCGGCAGGATGCCGCGGCCACGAACATCCGCGGACCGGATCCGCTAAGATCCTCCCCGATCGTATCAATCCGTAGCAAGCTACTACCGGCCGACGGAGTGCAAACCGTCGCGCCGGGAGGTAATCCGGACCGTTCGTAGAACAGTCGATGAAGCCGCTCCATCAGCCGCTCGACCGCGTTCACCTCGACCAGGACCATGGCACAACCGCCAAGTCCGGCGCCGGCGATCTGAGCGCCCTGCACGCCAGGAGTGCGGCAGGCAATATCCACCAACGCATCGATTTCTCGAATACTGCACCGATAAGCGCCGGGCTGGCGATGCAGTTGAGCCGATTCGCTGCGCTGTTTATCCCAACTGATCAAATCATCAATCAAGGCGTGCAGCCGTTCGTCGGAAATGTCGGTGCAGAACGGCTCGGCCTGTAAACAGTCGTCGACATGATAGCACCGCTCGCCATCGTGTGAGATCTTCATCAGCTGCCCCAAGCCAAGCATATCCCGGTTCTTCAAACAGACGGCCGCTTCGCGCGCTCGGGCACATTCGGCGATCCCGAACCACATCACGCCGCGCACGGGGTAAACGCGATCGCCTTCTACTTGATCGAAATAGGGTGCCAAGACCTCCCAGACCCCGGAGTCATCGGCAGCATTGTGAGCGTTGAACGTGCGCCGCACTTGTTCGGCAGTCATCGATTCGGGCAAAGCCAGGAGGATCTGGTAGATTCGTTCCGGCGGAACTTTCAACACATGCGGATCGATGTCGCGCACGTAGCGAATCAGCGGCGCAAACTGCGGGAAATGACTCGCGCACCAATTCGACACCCAGCAGGTACGAGGCGACCCGCGAATTGAACGCAATCTTGGCGCCGGCGGCCTTCTTGGCTTGCATGAATGAATTACAGACGACCATCCGGTGAGTGTCGGGAAACTGGATCTGCTCAAGCAATTCGAAGTCATGGAATTTCACATGGTTGATCGTCCCTTTGGCGCCATATTTCATGGCCGCATGGTCGGCACTTCCTCCGCGTGTCCCGACAAACCACTCCCCTTCACCGCAGAAGTTGACAAACTGGCTGGGGGTCACTTCCAAAGCGTGCAGGGCCGTGGCGGCCTCCGCAGTCGATACAACCAATGCCGAGGAAGAACTCATGCCAGCAGCCACGGGGATATTGCCGCTGACGACCAGATCCATGCCCTGCAGGAGTCGATCGCGAAAGGCCATCTGCACTCGCAGCATGGCGGCTTCGATGTAGATACTCCAGCGGCCCGCAGACTGCCTCAAATGTCGCTCCAGTTGATCGCAATTGATGCAGCTCAGCCAATCGTCCCAATTCAATTGGCTGACCAGCCTCCCGACCGAGATCGAAGCGTCCGGAAACAGGTCCGGCTGCACGTTACGGACTTCGATCCGATCATCATCGCGTGGCGACACGATCATGATCACTTCCTGATTCACGGCCATCAGATTGCAGCAGCCACCCTGGTAATCGATGTGGCGCCCCATCACGTTGATGCGGCCGGGAGAGCGGACAATGATGGTTAAACGATCCTCGCCAAACTCAGCGGCAAAACGGAGCAAGGCTGTCCGATAGGCTTGGCGGCGCTCACCGAGCAACTCGGGATCAGCCCCATAGTTCTCGGCTAGTGCGCGGTCGGTCTGAGCCGGTGGCCGGTCGTCACCGGGGAAGAGCGTTAACCACTGGGCCACACTGCGGCAGACAGCCCCGCCCAACCGCTGCTGCAGTTGGCTCAGTGACTGCTGGCGCTGGCCGTGAAAGTAGTCGCTAATGCGCAGCAGCTCTTCCGGATTGTTGTAGGACATCAGCTCGTGCGGCGTCGTCGTGGCCACATAGCCGGCTCGGAAGCGGAGTCCATCGTCGTTGCGAGCCGAGAGGATCGCACCGATCGCGTCGGTCAGGTACTGTTCGCCTTGGGCATTGTCGGACGCCATATGCTGCAGTCCATAAGCCAGTGCTCCCTTACGAACGAGATAGACAGATTCGTTGCGCAGCGGCGCATGCAGCGCGTCATCAGCCGAGATCCGTTCGTCCCCCTTCCCGACTGCAAACGAGTCCGGGACTTGGGCTAAAGCGGCAAGGAGTTGCTCGCCGTCAACTCGCTCCGATGCCGGCAAACGCTGCAGAGCGAGCCCGGTGTTTTCGCCAAACACCAGGGAAAGCGGTAGGGCCTTGCCAGCTTGCTGGACAATCAGGCTCTGCAGCATCTCGCAGGTCAGGTCGCTTCGCGAGGCGAGTTCCTTGCGCAGTGCGGCACGGCACATGCGCAAGCGGACGTCAGCCATCTCGGCAATCCCCGCCGGTCGGCCAGACTTATCCAACAAGATGCGGCCCGCCGACGCTCCGCCCAATTCGGCTGGCGACACGAGAATCTCCAGATCGGATTGCGATCGATCGTACTGCTCGACCAGGCGTGCCAGCGCGGCACTGCTGATAATCTTGTCGCCCGCGCAAACCAGGACTCGGGCCCGGTCGTTGATAGCGGCCAAGGCCTGCAACCCGCACCGCGCGGCGTCACCGGTCCCCAAAGCATGGGGCTGGTAGGCAAACACGACATTCGAGAATCGTTCGCCGACGGTCTCCACAACTTGCCCGGCCATTTCGCCCACAACGATGACGTTCTGAAGTGCTCCCAGCCGGTTATACGTGTCCAGGGCCCGCACGATCGTCGGGACACCGGCGATATCGAAGCAGACCTTGTGCATGTACCGGTTGCGCATCCGCCGGCCCTTGCCGGCAGCCAGTACGATCGTGAACAGCGGCGATTCTTCGGGCATGGTGACTCGTGGCTCAAGTGTCAATTCGGCCTCGGTACTCTGTGCCCTTCCAGTCTAATCACTCGTGTTTGCCAGAAAACGCCCCAGAAACGGAAAAGCCCGGTTATATTGGATGTTTGCGTCTACGTAGAACGGACTTCCATGAAATGACCGTGACGATCACTCCAGCGGCGCATCACTGCGGTCCAGCAGTGAACTCAGGTAAAGTAGCGTCCTTTCGCGCGGCGGGACGATCTCGAGCGAATGATGGATCGCGTGCAACAGATCCCGGCGACTGACCTGCCCCACCAATTGCCCGTCGCGCAGCACGGGCAGACGGCGATAGGGGGTGGTCAGGAAAATCTGGGCAATCGACAGCCAGTCGATGTTGGCAGAGATCGTTCGCGCATGGACGTCCATGAAGTCGCCGACGGCGGTGGAAGGAAGGCAAGCGTGGGCCGCTTCGGGAACACCGTCGCTGCGATCCAGCTCATTGCTACTCTGTAACAGGATCTTGTCTCGGTCCGGGAACTCAGACGAAACGCTGTGCGCATTGACCAAAACATCGCGGCGGCTGACCTGCCCCACCAGTTTGCCGTCACGTAGAACGGGCAGACGTCGATAAGGGGTGTCGAGAAACATCTGCGCACAACTGAGCAGATCGGTCTCTTCGGAAATGACCCGCTTGAGATCGGTGTTGGCAAACGCGGCTACTTCGGTCGAGGGGATTTGGTCGTAGGCCGCGCCCACTAAGACCTGCATGCTTGTCTTCTCGGAAAACACCCCCAGAAAATTCCGCTCCTTGTCGACCACCGGTGCACCGGAAATCGAGCGTTTGAGGAGATAGCCAATCGCGTCAATCACATCCATGTGCGGGTCCACCGTGACGAGGTCCGTGACCATGAAATCACGAACCAAGGGCGTGCGCGCGGAGGTGTCTCCCCGCTCAGCGGCCAGGCGTGCGATGGACGTCAACACCCCCATGCAACATTTTTCCGAGAATACGCCAAGGTAACGCTGATCCCTTTCGACCACCGGGGCACCCGTAATCTTGTGCCTCAGGAGCATGCGAATGCCGTTAAAGACGCCCGTCTGTGGCGAGACCGTCACGAGCTTGCTGACCATCAGGTCCTTGGCCACGTGTGGGGTACCCATGGTTCTTCCCTTTCTCGATCAGAGTGAAAGGAATCAGACACTCGAATCAGAAGTCAGGCTCGTTACGCAGATCGCACGGCGGGCCTTTCCATTGTAGCGGCAATGAACACAATTCAAAATGCGAGGCCCCTCCGCCGGTAGAACGGGCGAAGCTACTGCTGCAGGGAGCGGAGTTGTCAGCGAATGTGGAGGGAAAGGGATTAAGAGTAAGTGATAAGAGTCTGGTGCTCTCCTAGAACGCACGAAGTATCGGTTGAGGTCGCCACTTGCCTATACGGCATAGCAGCCCGGTCCCTGGGCGGTGGCATCCAGGCTGAACTCGACGAGCGCCGTTTGGCCGGTGGACCGGCGTGAGACCTGGACGGCCACCTCCCCTCGCTCGGCAACCGCCGGCGGCTGAATGGTCAGTTGGAGAACAACCATCCCCCGCACGTCGTACCATTGGCCCAAATCGATGCTGGTAAACGGCTGGGCGCGACCGTCAGCCTGGACCATGACAAAAGCGGATAATTGGGCTTGCCAGGCAGCTCCCTCGCCACGCAGCTGAAATGAATAGGCATCGCGGCGACCGTCGCCCACGACGAGCATGGCATGATTGAGTCGCCCCGGATAGATCCTGAGCGCCTGGGCCATGTGACGCTCCACGGGCGTCTTTCCCACCAGCACATTGATATTGCCGGCCCAGTGCGTACCTGGCTGGCCGATTAAAGCCATAAGATCGAGTGGCAACTGAGCGTTGGCGGCGGGCTGCGCACCAGTCAGACGACTTCGATTCTGCCGCCGGAGTACTCGACCGATAGTACGTGACGCGGGATTACTCTCCGAGTTCTGCCTGTCGTCATCGGACATACCCAGAGCCGTTAGCAAACGCGCGGGGGGAACCCGGTCAAAATGCCCCAGGGGCTGCGTACGCGGACAGGACACTTCGGTGGTAACTGTTACTTCCTCGCCACCATAGAGCGGCGGGACCCACAAGGTGGCAACGTCCCGCCACGGTAAAAAGGCCCCCAGCGGCGCGGCCTGTAATTGCACCGGTACGCGGCGCGACCGGTCGAAACCCCGATTCGACACGCTGACTTCGATCCGGACAAGGTCTTCGCGGACGTTGTAGAATGCGATTCCCTCGCGTTCGACACATAACTGATCTTCAGCGTCGCGGGTGGCATGCGCTGCCTGTAGTTCGTACGTGACCGCCATAGCGTCCTCCGGAAGATGGTGCGTGGGCGATGGGAACGGAACAGTTGGATAATTGTACGCAGCAGGGCAAGGGGGCAAGGCAGTCCCTGCAGCCGAATACGAAAGAAGAACGACACCCGATGCCTCCCAGAAATGCAGGCACGCCGCACCACGTTCAGTCCATTCCAAAAGCTCAGTACCGCACGAAGACACCTCACAAAAGTACCAATCACTCCCCCCATCCGACACTCGCCCCACCAGATCACCTCCAGCTCACCCCCCCCCCAACTAAACATCCAGATGAAAAGTGCTCATTCTCGCGTCGCCACCCGCCGTAGCACGGGAAGTGGAAGTGACGAGGAACCGTCAACTTGGTGAATGGCCGATTTCATTCGCCATGTCGTGTTTCTGATCTGGTACCAAGTTGTGTAGCTGCGGCCGCGAAAACGCTCGCACTGCACACATGATAGGAACTGACGCTTCGGCAAAAACGCCGTCGGAGACTCTTCCAATCCACAAAATTGTTCCCCTGATCGAACATCAGTATACTGGGGCCGTACCTATCGCTTGCCGACTAAATGCGATTGCGCAAAAACGGGATCAGTTCTTGGCACCGCTCCCGAAAATCGACGCACGAAATTCCATATTCAATTGACCACAACGGCTCTATCTGATCTGCATCGGCGTTTTCGAGAGGAGCAGGCCTGTGACTTGGATGTGTCGGAAATGTCATGAACGGATTGAGACAGCAGGCACGATCTGCCGAGCATGTGGCGGTATTTTGGAGGAGATCGCGGAAAGTAAGCTCTTCTCCGAAGCAGAGCGAGTGGTCCATGCGGAAATGCCGTCGGTGCCGGACCCTGCCGCGACCAAATCCTCCGAAGATGCCGCCAAGCCGCCAATTGTCATGGGACCGGGCAGCGAGAATGATGAGCCACAACTCTCCGGTCCAGATTGGAAGTGTCACTACTGCGGAGTAGTCGTCCCAGGAAACTTCGACGTGTGCTGGAATTGCCTCACCACTAAGGAGGGCGAACCAGCACCGAATGCCGCACGCCTGCTATCCGAGGTAGACGCGTACGGGCCGGAATCGGAGCCAGATGCTTTGCCGCCCGAAGCAGAGTTGCTCGACGAATCAGATCAGGAGGTGGCCACTCGAACTGAATGCCCCAATTGCGGATCAACCAAGCTCATCCGCGACGTGACGTTAGCCGCTCAAAGCGGAGATGCGGCAGGCACATTGGAGGCGGTCGTCTTCGGTCATCCTCGAGCCCTGTTCTTCAAGAATCGCGAGTCCTCAGAGATTCGAGCCGACATTTGTGGCACTTGCGGCCACACTCAACTCCGAGTCGTCGATCCCGGCCGGCTCTACGAACATTACCGAGACAGCCTTGCCCGGAACCAACCTGGCGATTCCATGGTGCCTGCTGCATCACGCTGCAAATCATGCGGCATGCTGGTGGCCAGAGCTTCGTCCACCTGCCCACATTGCGGCAAGAGCCAGGCGGATTGGTAGCCCGAGGAAAAGGCTGGTTATGGGTTATGGGTTACTTCACTTCAGCTGCAGCAGCGCGACATTTTCGGGGGCCAAGGTGATGGTGACGCTGCCAAAGGGGCAGCTTAGATCACGGCCGTGCACCAGCTCGCGGCAGGCGGTGACGGTCGAGTCCGAGAATTTCACCGTGACCTCACGCTGTTGATCGCTGTCGTTGAAGAGCGTGAAATACTGTTTCCCATATCGCTCGACATGCACAGCGGGATCACTGGACGCGGCCCGCGTGAGCGGCTCCCAGCCGGCCTCGGCGACCAGTCGGCAGAGCGGCACGTATTTCTTGAACAGCGGTCGATCGCGGTTGTAGAGTTCTGGACGTGTAAAATAATGACCTTCCGACGCGTTGTGGCTGAAGAACCCCGGGAACATGCCGTAGGCGAGCGCACGCTGCATGTACTTCTCGACTAACTCGTGGGAGAATTTTTCAAACTGCGAATTCATCAGGAAGCAATACGGTTTTCCTTTGCAGAGAGCGCGTCGATACAACAGATCGCTATCCGACATGGGCTGCCAGCGTGCGCCGGGATTCCAATCGGTTTCAGTCCCCATCACGTCCAAGAGTGGAGCGAGCCAGCAGAGTCGGATGGGAGTGGCATTGGCCATCATCAAATGTTCCATTGCGTGGATGTCTTCGGCGATGCCCTGCACATATTCCTGAGCGATCAACCCGCGGAACATGGCGGGGCGGCAGGAGTCGTGCGAGAACACGAGCGGAGTGCGTGCCGCCGCAAAATGCTCGCGGCAGTAATCCAGCTCGTCCGTCACATAACCTTCGCTCGAGTCGACATATTCTCCGTCCAAATTGGCTGTTCGATCGGGGCCGTACAGTTGATCTTTTAACTGGGCATTCCACTTCAGCTGAAAATCGGTTGGCGTCCCTGACAAACCTGGCATCGAATTCATGCTCCAGACGGCACCGTTACACCAGGGAGTGTCGAGCATCAGCGCGACAAAGCGGCCCTCGGGATCCTGATATCCACTGGTCCACAGCGACCTGGCATGCAGATCCCCTTTTTCATCAGCCAGTTGCTGTGCGAACCGAGTGGCCCCCTCGAGGGTGCGGGGCAGATCCTGGGGCATCCGCATCCACCAGGTAAGCGGCTCGGTGTAGCGGAACGTGATGATCCCGTGCGCATCGTCCCAGGCTGTCTCATCGTTTCCTTCCTTGAACTTGAATCCGAAATCCTCGAAATGCTCCACCTCGCTGATTCGGGCAAAAGGCATCCACATGCCCTGTTCGGGAGTACGGCAGCGAAACGCAGCGGGGAACAGCTCGTAGTACCTGGCCAGTGCCCCACGGAAGCCGTGGAGTGGATCGCAGCCAAAGCGGCAGAGCCGCAGGCGGGCGGTGGGTTTCTCCGGGGTCAAGCCAATATCGTAGGCCAGGAAGAGTTCGCCGGTCGCGGCACTGTAGCCTACTCGGTAGAAGGCCGGAAACAGCATATCGATGCCGAGTGCGGTGGCCAGCTGGTCACTGGCAACGGCGCCAAACGGATACAGCGACAGCCCGCCGTTGGCACCGACTTTCAAGAACCGCGAAACGTTCGAGTATTCACGTCCGGCCTGCACATCTTCGCTGCGCCGCGGATCTTCCAGCCAGCGGAGTCCCTCTCGGGGGACCGGTATGGCATAGAGCAAAGTAACCGCTCGATCTTTGCCCGTCGTGTCGGACAAAGTCACGTCGAAGAAAGTCGCGTCGCCGGAGCTAGATGGCTGACAGTCGAGCGTCAGTCCCAGTGCACTTTGCTGGATCTGGACAAAATCACTATCCGCCGCCACGTCACGCACCTGAAACCCCTCCCCGACACCTGGCTGAACCATGACCGGGACGCCGTCGAATCGAGCCGCACCTTGCGGGGTGCGTAGCTCGTACAAGGCAGGCTCTCGAAACCGGGCTATTCCGCTGTGCCCGCGCAGCAACAAGTGCATTGTTACCTGGCGCACGGGCTTGTCGGGGAACACGACCACTTGCCGCGTCTGCCAATCGTGGGTTCCCACATCGAAGGGCGAATTCTGTCCCCACAGATGCGTGCCATCCATGTACACGAGATCGAGATAGAGTGAGTAATTGCTGTCGGACGATCCAGAGACTTCTTCGGCCCGGCTGGAGACCGAAGCGGCAATCGGCTCGGCGCGTTCTTGACTGAGCACCACCGATTGGCTGGCCCCGCGCTGCACTTGCGAGTCGGAACCGTTATCGCAAACGATGTCTGTCGCTTGGCGTTCGAATCCGTTTTGCCAGGGTCCCCAACGGTCTGTCTGCAACAGATTCTCGCTGTTGTCTTCCACGCGAATCACACTCTTCGCCACGACCGCCCCAGCCGACTCGGCCTGCTGCGGGGTGAGTGACCATACCAGAGCACACGCCACAGGTAGCAGGATCCGACAGATCATGACAACATCTCCAGGCAAAGGTGAAAGCGGCCAATTCTCAACTTACAGTGCCGCCTTGCCTCGAAAAACATGTGAGGGGACAACGAGGAAGTCGAGGCGGTTGCGGATGCGCACCGGAAGCCTTCGTTGTATCTATTGCATACGAGCGCCGCAATCACGGCTGCGTAGAACGGAATTCATTCCGTTTACGAAGCACCCCCAACGCCCCACTTCCCCCATACGTAGAACGGAATTCATTCCGTTTACGACGTCGGCTCGCAGCATCCGTCCTGGACGTATTGGGTTAAACCGAGTTCCGTTCTGCCCGAGGGGCAATGGTCCGCAGTACACGAACGGAATGCATTCCGTTCCACGCGAGACGCTCACTCCACCGTCACGCTTTTGGCCAGGTTGCGGGGTTTGTCCACGTCGCAACCGCGGAGTACGGCAATGTGATAGGCCAGCAGTTGCAGCGGGACGATGGCGACCATTGGCTGCAGGTACTCTTCCACATGCGGGATGCGAATCACGTCGTCCGCCAATGCATCGACGCACATGTCATCCTCGGCCGCCACGGCAATCACCGGACCGCCGCGTGCCTTGACCTCTTCCAGGTTGGCCATGACTTTGTCGTACACACAGTCCTGCGGCATGATGAAGACACTCGGCGTGTGCTCGTCGACCAGGGCGATGGGCCCATGCTTCATTTCGGCGGCCGGATAACCCTCGGCATGAATGTAGCTGATTTCCTTCAGCTTGAGGGCCCCTTCCAAGGCGGTGGGAAAATTGTATTGGCGGCCGAGGTAGAGGAAATTGTTGAAGTGGCAGTATTTGCCGGCAATCTGCCGCACGTGATCGTTGGTCTCCAGCGCTCGGCGGACTTTGTCCGGCAAGTCGCGTAATGAATCGATAATGCGCCGCCCCGCCGAGTAGCTCAAATGATGCAAACGACCGAAATAGAGCGCCAGCAACGTGAGCGCAAGGCACTGCGAGGTGTAGGCCTTCGTCGACGCCACTCCGATTTCGGGACCGGCATGCAGATAGATGCCACCGTTGGCCGCCTGGGCAATCGTACTTCCCACCACGTTGCAGATCGCCAACGTGGGATGCCCCTTGCGTTTCATTTCCCGCAAGGCGGCCAGCGTGTCGGCCGTCTCGCCACTTTGGGTAATGGCGAACAATAGCGTGCCATGCTCAACGGGGGGATTACGATAACGCAGCTCGCTGGCATACTCCACTTCCACCGGCAACCGCGATAGCTCTTCGATCGTATATTCGCCCACCAGAGACGAGTGCCAGCTGGTACCACAGGCGGTCAAGAGGATGCGATTGACGCGCCGCAATTCCTGCGTGGAGAGATTCAAACCGCCGAACACCGCTGTGGCGTCTTCATCGCTCAACCGTCCCCGCATGGCGTTTTCCAACGCCTCGGGCTGTTCAAAGATCTCCTTGAGCATGTAGTGCGGGTAACCATCCAGATCGACCTTGCTGACACCCAGTTCGAGTGGTTCGATGTGCGGTTGCACATGTCCCGTTTCACGATGCGTCACGCGCACGCCGTTGGCCGTCACGATCGCCACTTGATGATCAGCGAGGTAAACAATCTTGTCCGCGTAGCCAGCCAAAGGAGAGGCATCGCTGGCCACGTAGTGTTCGTTCTTTCCGATGCCCACCACGAGGGGACTCCCCAAGCGAGCTGCCACGATCACATCGGGATGATCGCGAAAGAGAACCACCAAACCGTAGGTTCCCTGCAACTGGTCAAGCGTGTTGAGGACTGCCTCCAACAACACGTTATGACGGTGTACCGGTTGCTTGTTCGGGGCGGTGGATTTCTCGAGTACTTTCAAACAGTGACCGATCAGATGGGCAATGACCTCACTGTCCGTGGCCGACACGAACTCGTGTCCCAGGTGCTCGAGATGTTCCCGCAATTGCCGAAAGTTCTCGATGACGCCGTTGTGTACCACCGCGATCCGCTGAGAGTCGTCCAGGTGCGGATGGGCGTTGACCTGCGTGGCCGGACCGTGCGTGGCCCAGCGCGTGTGGCCGATACCGATGGTGCCGTCCGCGGGCGTCCGCCCCAAAGCTTGGGCCAACATGTCAATGCGACCAGGGGTCTTGGTGATCGCGAAATCTCCTTCGGCCGTGATCGTGCCGATGCCCGCACTGTCGTAGCCACGATATTCGAGTCGCCGCAGACCTTCGAGCAGAAAACTGGTCGCGCTGCCGGCGCCAATGTATCCAACGATTCCACACATGCGATCAGCCTCTTCAGTAAGATTCCGCAGCCTCTGAATCGGGTTCGGTCCCCACCCCGGACAGGGATGCACAGCACGCTGAAAACAATAGACTATCGGGGTCTTGTGCCTGCCCGAGACTCACAATTGTGCGATATACAATCGCCCGGAGAGCCGTCCGGAACACGCTCGCAACACAAGAATTCAACGTTCTCAGGAGATGAGCCAATCGTAGCGAAAATGATGCCTGGGGCCATCAAAATCGATAATCTCCCCCGCTGTCAGGCGGTGACATCGGTAGACACTCTCGTGTGGCTGCCAATCCCGCCCCTGTCAGCTGAGCTAATCCAGCCCCGCAGAGGGGATTCGCGGTCGCCAGCGGCAACTGGCCTAGGCGGTGTTGGCCCCATTGGGTATCTAGGTTATCGAGTGCCGGATGCTTCGTCACAGCTAAGAGATCCCCCCACCCCGCGACTGTCAGGAGTTCGGCATGGAAGGCCCCACACCCGAGCAGCGTGCGCACGACCGTAGCTACCTAGTCATACCGGCCAGGCTTGCCTCGACACGCCTGCCACGGAAGCTTCTATTGTGCGAAACGGGCAAGCCGCTGCTCCAGCACACGTACGAGTCGGCCCTGAAAGCCACCCGTCCCAGCGGCGTTTGCGTGGCTGCCGACCACGGCGAGATAGCGCAGTGCGTACGCGGTTTTGGCGGGCAGGTCGTGATGACCGATCCGCTCGCCACCTGCGGGACCGACCGAGTGGCCGAGGTGGCCCGAGAGATGCCCGACATCGACATTATTGTCAATGTGCAAGGTGACGAACCGGAGATCTCCGGCGCAGCCATCGATCTGGCCATTGACATGCTGGAGCGGCATCCGGAGGCAGTCATGTCGACCCTGGCGACGCCCATTCGCAGTCGCCGGCAGTTGGAGGATCCGGCCTGTGTGAAGGTTGTGTGTGCCGCGAACGGCACCGCGCTGTATTTCAGTCGCAGCCCCATCCCACACGCTCGCCAATGGGATGACGCGCTACTCTCCGCTGATCCCCCCCAGTTCTTGCAGCATATTGGCCTGTATGCCTATCGGCGGACTTTCTTGCTGCAGCTGGCCACTCTTCCCGCTTCGCCTCTGGAACAGATCGAGAAGCTCGAACAACTTCGCGTCCTCGAGGCTGGCCATACGATTCTGGTGTCTGTCACGGCAGAACCGACGATCGGGATCGACACGCTCGAGGATTACCGGGCGTTTGTCAGCCGGACGCGGAGTTGCTAAGATACAGTCCCAGGGTTGATCACCCTGGAGCTTGCCTGGCAGCCCGCTCTGGGGCGTGTCTTCTATCCCCCCGTTGATATCACGGCGTCGTTGCGTTCATGGACTGCGTCGAGAGGGCTTGCGTGCGTCATCCCCTTCATTTGCGACCAGGAAGGTTGATTTTTTCATGACCAAACATATTTTCGTGACCGGCGGAGTCGTCAGTTCATTGGGAAAAGGCCTTACCAGCGCATCGATCGGCATGCTGCTGGAGCAACGCGGGCTGAAGGTGCGAATGCAGAAACTGGATCCTTACATCAACGTGGATCCGGGGACGATGAGCCCCTACCAGCACGGCGAAGTGTACGTGCTGGATGACGGCAGCGAGACCGACTTGGACCTGGGTCATTACGAGCGATTCACGCATAGTCCCTTGACGCGCGACGCGAACTACACGACCGGCCAGATCTACCAGACGGTGATCGACAAGGAGCGGCGGGGGGAGTTTCTCGGCAAGACGGTGCAGGTCATTCCGCACATTACGAACGAAATCAAGAATGTCGTTCACAAGCTGGCCGGTGACGAAGTCGACGTGGTGATCACGGAAATCGGCGGCACGGTGGGAGACATCGAGAGTCTCCCATTCCTGGAGGCGATTCGCCAGTTCTCACTCGACGTCGGAAAAGAGAACTGTCTCTACATTCACCTGACGTTGGTTCCCTATCTGAAAGCGGCGGGCGAGTTGAAGACGAAGCCGACTCAGCATAGTGTGGGGCGACTGCGTGAAATCGGTATCCAACCGGACATTTTGATCTGTCGCACGGAACGCTCGATTTCGCGCGAAGATCGCGAGAAAATCGCCCTCTTCTGCAACGTACCGCTCAACGCCGTGATCGAAGAAAAAGACAAGGACTTCTCCATTTACGAAGTCCCCTTGAGCCTGGTTGAAAACGACTTGGATGCCTTGATTGTCAAACGCCTGCAACTCCCTGCCGGAAAGCTCGACCTCGAGAACTGGCGGGATCTGTTGCACCGACTGCGCAATCCGGAGCACGAAATCAGCATTGCGGTGGTCGGCAAGTATGCGGCTCATTTCGACGCTTACAAGTCGATCTACGAGTCGCTCGACCACGCCGGCATCCACCATCGAGCGCAGGTGAGAATCGGACGCGTGCTGAGTGAGGCGATTGAAGGGGAAGGCCCGGAGCGCTTGCTGGCGGGCTACGACGGCATACTGGTCCCGGGGGGGTTCGGCGAACGGGGTATCGAAGGCAAGGTCGAGTCAATTCGCTTTGCCCGTGAGCGGCAGATACCCTTCTTTGGCATCTGCCTGGGTATGCAGTGTGCCGCGATTGAATTCGGGCGTTCGATCGTCGGCCTGGACAATGCGCACTCGACCGAGTTCAGCAAGGACACGCCCCACCCGGTGATCTGCCTGTTGGACGAGCAGAGAAATGTCACCGACAAGGGGGGGACCATGCGTCTGGGGGCGCAACCAACGGTCTTGGACCGCGGCAGCAAGGCATTCGCATGCTACCAGGCCGACTCCATCTCCGAACGTCATCGGCACCGCTATGAATTCAACAACGTCTATCGCCAGCAGTATATGGCTCACGGCGTGAAGTTTGCCGGCACCAGTCCGGACGGTACACTGGTCGAAATCCTGGAACTCTCGTCGCACCCCTGGTTTGTCGCGGTGCAGTTCCATCCGGAGTTCAAATCGAAACCCACGTCCGCACATCCGCTCTTCGCCGGCTTTGTTGGCGCGGCGATCCAACGGCACATGTCGCGGGCAGAACGCACGCAAGAAATCGAGACGATCTGACCATGAATGATTCAGCTGCTGAAAAACGCAAGATCTTTGTCGACGAAGACTGGAAGAGCCAGGTCGAGGCGGAAAAGGAAGCCTTGAAAAACACCGGCCCCGCGACGGCGCCCGAGAAAAAAGCGGAGGATTCCACCCACCAACCGTCGCCCGAAATTCCGTTTCCGGAAGCATCCTTCGCGATGTTGATCATGACGCTGGCCACGCAAGCGATGGTGGCCCTGGGCCAGTCTGACATGCCCGAGGACAAGCAACTGCAAGTCGATCTGAAAATGGCCAAGCACCTGATCGACACGCTGGACATCCTGCAGCAGAAGACTACGGGGAATCTGAGCGGCGAAGAGTCAAACCTGCTGACCAACTACCTGTATCAACTGCGGATGTTGTATGTCATGGTACAGGACGAGAAGAAGAAACAGCCGCGGAAAGGCTCGATCGAGACGCCCTGAGATCAAGAAATCAACGCCCAACAAGCGGCCGGGCAAAAAGTAGCCCGGCGGGAGAAAAACGCGTTAAGTTCCACATCCTGGTGGCTTGCAACCCGTCACAGTAGACCCAGGCATAGTACAATTGCGTTCTCTCCCCGCCGGGCATGTATCGCTTACTCTTACTCTTACTCTTACTCTTACTCTTACTCTTTACTTTTACTCCGCCTCACTCACCGACAGCGCTACTCAACTCAGCACGAACTCGGACCCGCTGCGAAAGAGATTAGGAGTAAGATTATGATTATGATTAAGAACAACCGTGAACAGTTATCGCTAAAGGCGCTCTGGCCGCATCGCCCCGCGTCGCGACCGGAGTGGTCCCCTTCGTTCTCACGAACCCGCCTGTACCCTCAGCGGTAGGCAGAACACCGTGGCCGAGGTTTCCGTAGGTTACGCCGAGAGTTCGTCGAAGAGGCGATGGAAATCGGGCATGGTCTGCTCGAGGTAATGGAGCCACGCTGCCGGCTGCCACATCTCGACACAGAGGGCAGCCCCGACCACGAGCACTTCGCCACCCGCCTCGACTCCCAGGAACTCGCGAAAGCCCTCGGGTAGTACCAGCCGCCCACGGCCGGCCAATGTCACGCCGCGATGACGCGTGGAAAGCAGCCGGCCAAATCGTTGCACCTGGTCGAGGCGTCCTTCCAGCCGGCCCGCCTCCAATTTGCTCTGTATCAACTGCACGCCGCGGTCCAGCCGCTGCTGCCAATGGGCCGCATCCCACAGGCTCAGCGAACCGGGGCACTCTTTGATCAGAATGCACTCGCCCCCCCCCGCCATCAGCGATTCGGCCAACTCGGTCGGTATCGATAATCGATAGCGATCGTCCAGAGTGCGGCGATGTTCGCCTAACAGAAACGTCGTGGTCACGGATCTCGCGCGATCTTCTCAAGTCGTTGTTACGCCCTGTCGCACGTCCGTGCATGTCGATGATCCCTGGCAGCGGATATCGTGGGCAACTTTCCCACAGATTACTTGTTTGCTACTCCGTTCGTGGGAATCATGCCCACGCCCTCAGAAGTTTAGCAAAACAGTCTGGGCTTTGCAAGCCTTTTGCCAGTCCCGCCCTGGAAAGGATCTGGGGAACGAATCGCAACTGCATTAGCCTAAATGACTTGAAGCAAAACATCGTTCTCGCTGACCACGAGTCGAAATCCGTCGGAGTCGTTGGTTTCCGGTTGCCCGCCGCTGGCTTCACGCCACGCGTTGGCCTGCTGCAGGAGTTGGCGCACCTGGTCGCCAAGCGGTTTGTCGTCGGAGAGCAGTTGCTCGATCTGAGCTCGCTCCCAATGACCGCTGGCCTCCAGCAGCCGCCCTTGGCGGTCCGCGACCAGAATCGCCGGCTCGGACAAATCAATGCCTTGTTCCGCCATCCGCTGCACCAGTTCGCGCTGTACGGTTTCGCGCAGCGCCTCGACGCGCTGGCGCAGTGCCTCGCGGTGAACCTGCTCGCCCAGCTGCGTCTGGTCGGGCCCTTTGCCGGGCGTAGCATCCGTCGCGGCGACCGAATTCGGGGAGCCACTGGCAGATTCGCTGCCGGCCAGGTGATCCTTCAGCAGATGCGCAAAGGAAACGCTCGAGTGCACGACCTCGGAGACCTGTTGCGTGGCGATCTCCAAAGCAGTCGTGGCCATGGGAATTAGCGCGGAAACGATATTCATGATTCTGCTCCTGACACGCGTCTGATCCATGACCGCGTGTGGAATGTGCGCCCCAGCGTTACGAGGTGCGTTCTACCATCAGCGACGACTGCCGCAGCTTTCGTGGTCCGCTCACATAAGGATGATCGACCAGGAAAAACCTCAACGGTAATTCATGTGCCGAAGTAACTCCGATCCGCACCGACTGGCCAATGGCCAGCGGGCACGGCTGCGGCACCTGGTCGTCGATCCACAGTCGTCTGCCGCGGGTCAGATCCCAATGGTCCAACTGACGATCGATGGCGAAGGCCTGACACAGGCGAGCTGGACCTCGTGCCAGGTCCAATCGCGCGACGCGGCCGCGTCGGGCCTGCATTAATTCGAGCCCGGCGAGCGGTTCTGCCGCGCGAATCAGGATCGCGCAGGCCAGGCCGCGCCGCTGCGTCACGGCATTGAAACAATATCGTGAATGAATCGGGTAGACGTAGGCACGTCCTGGCGGCCCAAACATGGCCTTGTTGCTTCGCGTGCGACCTCGTGATGCGTGACAAGCCGAATCGTCTTCATGCAGATAGGCTTCAACCTCGATGATCTTGCCTGTCGTCACTCCGTCCCGCGACCGTCGCACCAATCGCTTGCCCAGCAGTTCGCGGGCAACGTCAATCGTGTCACGACAGTAGAATTCACGCGCCAGGACGGGCATTATTGAGCCGGGCGTCGCACCAGGCGGCTGTTGGGATTACGGCTGTAGGAGGGAACACTGGCACGCGGGTTCGCACGCGCCACGGTAGGTTGCGGTGCTGGCACAGGCACCGGCTCCATGGTTTCGAACTCGTCCATCGACTCGATCGGCTCGCCTTCCAGCAGTGTCGCCCCCGGGCCGTCGCACGTGCCGCACCCGCAGGCCGGTTCACATGTCGCTTCGCAGAACCGAGCGCCGTGTAGTCCCTCCCACAAACGGGTCCAACAGGACGGTGGACAACAACGCGGTCCAATCCAATCCCCATGGTTATTGCAGGCGTCACACTCGTCGGGCGGATCGTAGCACCATTCACCCCAGTAGATATCGCCACAACCAGCATTACAGGTCACCATACTGCGAAGCAGACCGGTCAACGTGAGCCCGCAGAACGGATCGGCATCCGTCCCGCCACACGGCGCGCAGGCTGCAGTGCCACAAGGCACGGTGCCGCAAGGGGCGGTGCTACAGTCTGCAGTGCCACACGGGGCGGCATCACAGCCTGCGGTGCCGCAAGGGGTCGTGCCGCAGCCACCCCAGCGGCCGGACAGCGATTGGGGACCACAGCCGTCGTCACAATAATAGGTATATGGCGCGGCACAACCGACCAGGGCCAGAACAGCCAACAACAGCCCGGGAAGCATCATCTTCGTGCAGTATTTCACGCGGTATCTCATCCGCCAGGTCCCTCATCCAATCGCGTTGCTGCCGTCCAGGTGGCCCATACCGTCGCGCCAAGTCCACGGCACAGCACGGGCGATAAACGTCCACGATAGATATCGTCTGAATAATCGTCAGAATCGAGCAAATCGGCCTGACCGCTAAACTTTATCAGCGGTAACCGCCTATCCAGAGGGACGAGTTTTGCCTATCTTGTCGGCCATCTAGTGCGCCGGATGACCACGCTTGCGCATTTCCGCTCTGGGACATCGTTGGCTCCCCAAACACTCCCCGTTCCCTCCCCCCGACCGTAACCGGTATTGGAGTGGCGTACGTGGCGGGTTTTCGCGAGGCAGATGGTGTTGATGCGGTGGGCGGACGGGCACGGCCATCGGCAGCGTGGAACGACATCCAGCCAGGTACGTCTCTCGACACCCTTAGCCATACTATCCAATTTTCCTGATTTTACCCCGCGTGGTGCCGGTCCTGCTTTCTGGCGGAGTTGACCATGACCGATCAATCCGGCTCGTCCTCGTTGCGTGAGGCCCTGCAGAAATTCGAGATTGAGTTGCCCGACGAGCAGGTGACGCGGATCGATCATTATCGCGCTCTGTTGTGGGATTGGAACGGCAAAATCAACCTCACGCGGCACGTCGACTACGATTCGTTTGTGAGTCGCGATATAGTGGACAGTCTGCAATTGGCCCAGCTCCTGGCTGCTGGCGAGGAGGTGATGGACGTGGGGAGTGGCGGTGGCGTACCGGGTATTCTGCTGAAGATTGTGCGTCCGGATCTCGACATGACGCTCTGCGAATCGATTCAGAAGAAGGCCAAGGTACTCGACTCGATGGTGCACGACCTGCGTCTACCCACTCCGGTGCATCACTGCCGCGCCGAAAGCTTGCTCGACGATTTCCGTTTTGACTCGGTGGTGGCCCGCGCGGTTGGTCCACTTTGGAAGGTCTGTAAGTGGTTTGAACCTCATTGGAATTCGATCCGGCGTCTGCTGTTGATCAAGGGTCCCAAGTGGCCTGAGGAACGTGCCGCGGCGCGGGAGAGAGGATTGTTAGCAACCATCGATTTGCGTCGCGTGGCCAATTACCCCATGGCGGGGACACATGCCGAGAGTGTGATTTTGCAGCTCACGCGGCGGACAAACCAACCGGATTGAAGCGATACCCCGCTGCCAGAATCCCTCATGAGACGGCATGAGTGAATCGGCACCCGGGGGATTTCGGCACGTTGCCCTGGGCCCTGTGTCCACCGACGCGGCGCCGAACCTGGGGCACCACGCTCTTGTACCTTGCACCTGAAAAGCGATGCGATCAACATGATGTCCAGCTATACCCTGACTCACCTGAAGCAACTGGAGGCCGAGAGCATTCACATCATTCGTGAGGTGGCGGCCGAGTTCAACAACCCGGTGATGCTCTACTCGATCGGCAAGGACTCTTCGGTGATGGTGCAATTGGCACTGAAAGCTTTCTATCCTGCCAAACCACCCTTTCCGTTGATGCACATCGATACGACCTGGAAGTTCCGCGAGATGATTGAATTCCGGGAGAGCTACGCGCGCCAGCAGCTCGGTCTGGATTTGATCGTCTACACGAACGAAGAGGGCCGCCAGTTCGGCATCCACCCCTTGGACGATAGCGAGAAGCACACGGAGATCATGAAGACCGACGCGTTGAAGCAGGCGTTGAACAAATACCAGTTTGACGCGGCCTTCGGCGGCGCCCGGCGCGATGAGGAGAAGTCGCGGGCCAAGGAGCGGGTCTATTCCTTCCGCGATCGAAACCATACTTGGGATCCGAAGAACCAGCGACCGGAATTATGGAATCTCTACAACTCCAAGGTCAACAAAGGGGAGAGTATTCGCGTATTCCCTCTCTCGAATTGGACGGAGTTGGATGTGTGGCAGTACATTCACCTGGAGCAGATCCCCATCGTCCCGCTCTACTTCGCCAAGGAGCGCCCGGTGGTGGTGCGTGACGGCGTCATGATTCTGGTCGACGACGACCGGCTCCAGCTGAAACCAGGTGAGAAACCGCAAATCAGACGCGTACGATTCCGGACGCTCGGCTGCTACCCGCTGACCGGTGCCGTGTTGTCCAATGCGGTGACCTTGCCCGACATCATTCAGGAAATGTTGTTGACCAAGACGTCGGAGCGGCAAGGACGCTTGATCGACCTGGATGAAGGAGGAGCCGGGATGGAAGAGAAGAAGAAACGGGGCTATTTCTAGCCGTTTGTCGGTTGGCAGAAGGGGACGCGGTGGGCGGCCATGCGGGCAGCCACCCGCGGATCAAGAGCGGACAAGCACCACGTTCGGCCTCGCGGGCCGGGAAGACGATCCGAATCATGTCGCATCAATCGGAACTGATCGCCACCGACATCAATGCCTACCTGCAGCAGCACGAGAACAAGGAGCTGATGCGGTTTCTCACCTGCGGCAGCGTGGATGACGGCAAGAGCACGCTGATCGGCCGCCTCCTCTACGATTCGAAGATGATCTATGAGGATCAGTTGGCGGCGATCGAGCGGGACTCGAAGATTCACGGCACCACCGGCGGTGGATTTGATCCGGCACTGTTGACCGACGGGCTGAAAGCCGAGCGTGAACAGGGAATTACGATTGATGTCGCCTACCGGTATTTCTCGACCGCCAAACGGAAGTTCATCATCGCCGATACGCCGGGACACGAGCAGTACACGCGTAACATGGCCACCGGCGCCTCGACCGCGGACCTGGCCATCATTCTGATTGACGCCCGGCACGGCGTGCTCACGCAAACCAAGCGGCACTCGTTCATCACGTCGCTGCTGGGGATCCGGCACGTGCTGGTGGCGGTAAACAAGATGGACCTCGTGGGCTTCAGCCAAGATGTCTACGACCAGATTCGCCGCGACTACAAGGACTTCGCCGCACGGCTGGATCTGCCCGACCTCCATTTCATGCCCCTCTCGGCGCTCCATGGGGACAACGTCGTCGACCCGAGCAAGAACATGCCGTGGTACCAGGGAAACACCTTGATGAACTTCCTGGAAACGGTCTACATCGGCTCCGACCGCAACCTGGAGGACTTCCGGTTTCCCGTGCAGTACGTGAACCGACCCCACCTCGATTTTCGCGGATTCTGCGGCACCATCGCCTCCGGCATCATCCGGCAAGGGGATGAAGTCATGGCACTGCCGTCGCGCAAGATCAGTCGCGTCAAGTCGATCGTCACCTTCGACGGCGAACTACCGGAGGCCTTCGCGCCCTTGTCGATCACCCTCACGCTGGAAGACGAGATTGATGTGAGTCGCGGGGACATGCTGGTCCGACCGGGCAATGTGCCCCGCTTGGAACCCCGCTTCGATGCCATGGTCGTCTGGATGGCCGAGGAACCGATGGCGGTCGGAAAACCATACCTGTTCAAGCACACCACCAAGCAGGTGACCGGCGCGATCAGCTCTTTGCGATACCAAGTGGACGTCAACACGCTGCACCGCCGTGACAGCGAAACGATGAACCTGAATGAAATCGGACGCTGCGCCATCACACTCAGCCAACCGATCGCCTTCGACAGCTACCGACGCAATCGGGCCACCGGCGCCTTCATTATCATCGACCGGATCACCAACCGTACGGTCGGAGCCGGCATGATTCTGGATCGAGCCACGCGGCGAGGAACGCGTCGATCACTGGGAGGATCAATCGGTTAGTGAAATCGAACACGGGGAATCCAGCCACGTGTCGTCCCAGGAACGAACCACTCGCTACGGCCAGCAACCGGCCACGGTATTGCTGACCGGACTGACTGCTTCGGGAAAAACCACCATCGCCTTTGCGTTGGAACGACGGCTGTTCGACGTGGGTCGAGCATGTACGGTGCTGGACGGCCGTAATATGCGGATGGGGATCAGCCGGGATCTCGGCTTCACCGCCGAAGAACGCTCGGAAAACCTCCGCCGCAGCGCCGAGGTGGCGAAATTGATCAACGACGCCGGACTGATCTGTATCGCCGCCTTCGTGGCTCCCAGCGAGGAGGTCCGTCAGAGAGCCAGCGACGTCGTCGGCCGACAACGGTTCTTCACCGTGCACGTCGCCACGCCGTTGGAATTCTGCCGAGCGCGGGACCAGGAAGGAGCCTACGCTAAGGCGGATGCAGGCGAGATCGCCAACTTCCCCGGCGTCTCGGCCCCCTATGAAGAACCCGCCTCGCCTGATCTGGTCCTCCATGCCGATCAACTGACGGTCGAGCAGTGCGTCGATCAAATCATGGCCTTGCTGACCCAGCGGGGAATTCTCCACTAAATGTAATACATGTACTCCGCTTCACTCTGCGCACGCTCGATCAGATCGGCAAACGTGGTGCCGCTGAGCATTTCGCGCTGGACGCGCCCCACGTCGTTCCACACCGACAGTAAGACACGCGAATTCGCCGTCTCACTGCTGGCACTTTGCGTGACCTCGTCGGGCGTCCCTTCGATGACGCTCATGACGTCCGCCAGCGTGATGTCGCTCGGTTGCTTCACCAGCTGGTATCCACCTGCCGCGCCCCGCGTACTGGCTACCAGCCCCGCTCCTTTGAGCTGCAGCAGGATCTGCACCAGGAATCGCGAAGGGATGCCGTGTAACTGGGCGATCATGCGGACGCGCACCGGTTCACCCGATCCGTAATTGGCAGCCAACTCCATGACCGCCAAACAGGCGTATTCCGTCTTGGCGGAGATGTGCACCGGTTCTTCTCCCAGCAAGGACTTGAAACTGCCGGCCGGGTCGCCATGCTGGGACTGACCTTCCACCAGACACCGCTCCCCTGCATCGGTCCAATCGCCGCTATTCGTTGGTCGAGTGGAGCCCACACTCCGTCTTTCTGAAACCCGCTCCAGCGACCTGCCCGTTCGTCTTCCCCCAACAGAATCGCCCGCGTGCAAGGCCAGCAGCCGATGCTCGGATATCCCTGATCATGCAACGGGTTATACGGGATATCGTGCTCGAAGAATCATGTCCCAGACCTGCTTCTTGGTCCAATTCGCCAACGGACTGACCTTCACCAACTGGAATTTCTTGTCCCACCCGACAATGGGAGCTTGAGCTCGGTCGGGACTCTGATCCCGACGAATCGCGCTGGCCCAAGCATGCATCCCGACAATCGATTCGTAGAGGACAGAAATCTTGCGGTCCCGGCAACAGCGATCGGGATCGCTGCGGTACACCGGACCGCCGTTCTGCGCTTCATACTCAACGACCGATAATTTCGGACGCTTCATTGCCACTTCGATCCCATACCGCCGCTTGACCCGTTCGCGCAGCTCCAGTGTCTCGTCAAACTGATACCCCGTGTCAAGGTTGAAAATCGGCGTGTCGGGAGCAATCTCCGCCAGCATGTGAATCAGAATCATGCCCTCAGGACCGAAGGCGGTGGCCATGGTGAAGCGCGGAGCAAATCGCTCGACCACCCACCGCAAGATCTCCTGCGGCGCAGCCGTCTCCAAGGCCACACTGGCTGCCTGGAGCTCCGCCAGCAGTTCGGCAGTCGGCTCAAGAGCCCCCGGCTCCACATCGGTCTGGTCCACTCGTCCGTTCACATCCCACTCCGGGGGTACAATCACCTGCAACTGGAAAAACGCGGGCCGGGTAGCTGTGGCTGCGGTGGCGACCTGCTGCCGTAATATTTGACTCATCTCAGGTTCCCCTGCTGGCACGGCCAACGCCTCACAATGCTCCATTGCCAATACAACACAAACATAACTATCATTATCAAGTCAGTCAAGTATATGTGCCCGCATGAAGAAACATCGGCAGATTCTCTGGATCGCTTCAGTCGGGCCTGACACACCCCCCCATGTGGTGATGGACTGAAGCCGCTCGGCAGCTGCACACTGGCACTCCGGGTGCTACCCGCATTTCCCGGTGCTTGGAATCTGCGTTCGTTGCACCAACACATCCCCAACTTGCCTATCTCCCCGCAAAAACGGGGAGCCTCCCCGTTTTCTGGGCCAAACGTGGCGGCGGGGCAGTCTGCGGTCGCCAGCCGCAACAGGGGGCGACAGCCGCGCAATTACAGCTATAGGCTCAGCAAGGGTTGGGGCGAGACGCTCATGCTCATGGGGCGGTACGAGGACGCGGAGGCCGAGTTCCAGCAGGCGTTCGATGCAGGAAGTACGGAATTGGAGAAGGCTGAGCATCTCATTGTTGAGGGTGGAGAGTTCCTTCAAACATGGAGTTCTGTCGGATCGCATTGCTCATGGTCGAGACGTACTGCAACGACTTGGAATCTGTCGTCCCGAATCCATGGCTGGGTTGTGCGTCGGCATCGTTCATCAGGTACTTTTCCAGCCAAATTGCAGGCCAAATTGCAGGCACTCAGAATTAGGTGGACACCTGGCAACCAAGACTGGCTGTCGCCCGGTGCGGTTCACAGTGGGACACCTGCAGACCGCAGCGTGAGGCACCAAACGAACGCACTCCTGGTGGCGTCAATTGACCGGCAGGTGCTGGCGAAGGCTCCTCATCTATACTGCTTTTGACCCGATCCTCCACTGCTGGTTTTTCGCGACCGCCGACACAAAGTCGGCTTACCTCTTTCCGAGGAACTCGAGGTCTTCTTTGCTCAGTCGCGGGAGCGGTACATTGACAGTCGTCCCGTCGCGTTTCTTCAGTTGGACCTGGGTGTCGGTCACTTCAACCAGAGTCGCTTCGACCTGGTATTGACCAGTTCTGTCTTTCCAGAATCGCCAATGACCTGTTCCGGCGGTGGTGGTGCCGAACAATGCTTCACGAAGTTCCGCGTCGGTCACAGAGTGCAGTACCGTGGCTGAGGTGGGTATTTGCCCGGGCACTTGCATCGTCTCGGTGCCGGCCACATAGACGGGAACCGGAGTGAGTCTGGTCCCTTCGAACAATCCGGCGGTGGATTCGACCCATAGCAGGTAGGGTGTGTTTTCATACAGAATGATGACGTCATGGTCGTTGAAGGGGTGCAGGACAATGGCGTCCAGGAGAAAGCCGACACTGCCATTTCTGCGAGGATCGAGCCTCGGGCCGTACTGCGACAGCAGCGAGTGAAGCGATTTCTTGTCTTCCGCATTGGTAACGGAATCGCGGATTCCTTCCAATTCGCGGACGCGGGTCTGCAAACGGTTGATTTCGCGGTCCTTGACCCTCTGGTTGCGGAAGTAGTATCTGTTCGTCTTGCGAAGGATCGCTCGCACAACTTCAGCGCTCGCAGGTGAACCGGGGGGCAGGTAAGCTTCTCCTTTACGCATCTCGCGCAACGTGTCGCTGTTACGGGAAAGCTCGCTGCGCAATCCCCGTAGCAGATCATTGAAGGCCACTCGTCCTTCCTCAACATATTGCTCCAGCTTGTCTCTCGGAACGGGCGGCCGAGCGATGATGGCCCCTGGCTCCGGTCGTGTGGCAGCTTCCAGTTTGGCCACGCCGTCAGCCAGTGAGATGAGCCCCAGCGAGCGCGAATTGTCGAGGGTGTTGCGGATATCCTTGGCCGAAATGCCGAAATTGAGGTTTTGCGCCGAACCTTGTGACGCGAGGGTGCTCACGCCGACCACTTCGCCACGGTCGTTGATCAATGGGCCGCCACTGTTACCGCCGGACAGAGCCGCATCCACCTGGATCCAGGTTCCCCTCATCTCGGGACGACCGATCTCAACTCCCAGTTCCTCGGCTGGACGAATCGCGCTGACGATCCCCGACGTAGCCGAAAACGACAGTCCTTTGGGCGATCCCAAGGCCGTGACCCGTTCCCCTTTTCGCGGCAGTTCGCGGGCAAGCGGTAGGAACGCGAAGTCTGTACCGTCGATTTTCGCAACGCAAATATCGTACGGTGGATCAATCCGTAGCGTGCCCTTGATCTCGTATTGCTGGCCATTCGGAAAAATGGCGACAGCCCTTCGGGCGCCGGCCAACACATGCGTATTGGTCACAAGCGTCCCTGAGGAATCGGCCACAAATCCGCTGCCAATACTGCGTCCCTGACTCCCTTCGACCTCGATTCTCACGACTGCTCGTTCGCAGCGTTGGATGACGTCGACAAGGCTGTCCTCCGCCGCTCCCCGCGCGAAACCAGCCTGAAAGACGCCAGCAAGCGTCAACAAAACCGTGAAGTACTGACGAGTTGGCATTTTCGATACTCCGTGGCAAGTGAAGCGAAAAACCGCAAGACGAGATAGACTGAATGAAATTCTGCCAAGTCAAGTGCTGCGGCGCACAGCCTTGTCGGCCACGGGGCGCGCGGGCGCCACCGATCACCTTGCACAGTCCGCCGCCGTTGTTCGTTAGTTTGGATCCCCGATCAAAATAAACGCGGCCCAGTACGGCACCTCAGAGAACGCCGTCGTCGCACCTCTTGCATGTCCGGAGGCGGCGCCGTACCTGCCGCCACGTCTTTCGGATCGATCCACTCGAGAACCGGAAACACCCTGACCAAGAAACCAGATTCGCTCGGCGCAACGCTTGGACCACCTGTTCGGGAAGGGTGCGAAGGTAACGGGCCAGTTCATCAATCACTGGATCGAGCGATTTGAACGGTACCGACTCATGCTCGTAACATCGTCCGGCCAAAACGACCGCCCCCTCGGACCGAAGCTGGTCCGTGAAGTGGCCGACCAGCCAGCTCTTGCCGATGCCCGACGGTCCGTGAACTCTCACGACCACCGCGTCGCCCTGTTTGGCCTCTCGGTATGCCCGGCCAAGTTCGTCTAGATCCCGCTCACGCCCCAGCAGCGAAACCCCTGCGCCATTGCTCGAAGCGTCCACCCCATGGACCGGGGTGTGTCCCAGTCTGCGAAAAATTTCCTCGGCGGCGGGCCGTTCCTGCGGTTGCCGGGCGAGGAGTGCCATGCACAAAGTGTTCAGGTCCTCCGGCGTCTCCGGATACAGGTCGCGAGGCGGTATTGGATCTCGGTTGGCCTTGTCGCGGACGATCTGACAGAGGGACCCCGTGAATGGCCAGTGGCCAGCGAGCGACTCATAGAGCATCACGCCGAGGCTGTAGTAGTCGCTGGCGGTGGAGGAGACCGGCGGGTGGTGGAACTGTTCGGGGGCCATATAGGGGACAGTGCCTGGGGCACTGCGGTCGGCGTAGCGTAGCTCGCCGCCCGGACCTGCCTCGGCCGCCAGGCCGAAGTCCAGCACCACAACGCGGCCCTCCGGGGTCACGCGGACATTTTGCGGCTTCAAGTCGCGGTGCAGTCGTCGATGCCGGTGTAACGCCGCCACCCCCTCAGCCAACTGCCGCACGGCTACCCGCAATCGACCGAAATTCGGTCCTCGCTCCTTTTCGAAGCGGACGTACCGCAAGAAGTCCATCCCAGGAACAAACTCCATCGCAATCATACAGCTCAAGCCGTCCGACTCAAGTTCAAGTAATTGCGCTAAATTGCCGTGCGAGGTTCCCTGCAGGTAACGGAATTCGCCTTTGAAGAACTCCAGTTCCCGGCTTCCCGTGCGCCGCATCACCTTCAAGGCAACCGTCTGCCCGGTTCGGGTGTCGATCGCCTTGTACACGATGCCGAACGTGCCGCCGCCCAGTTCCTCTAAGATCTGATAGCGGGAGTTGGAGATACCCCCAGGCGACCCACCCTGAGCTGAGGGGCACGCCACGTTGGTGGTGGGCGCCTCGGATTCTGCCGCGTGCCCGATCGTGCTGGGGAGACACTCGCCCGCCTTCAGACTTTGTCTTTGAGGGGCACAGTATTCGGGTTGACCGTCCGTTGGGACGGCGGTACCGCGGGTTCTCGAGAGGTGGCACTGCAAATGGGAATGGACTTCCGCAGCGAGAGTCGGGGCGGCCAGGTGTAGACTCCGGATGTGGTCCTCGGCCGCTTCGGGTGGCATCGTCGCCAGCAGATCCAGGGTGGGCAACAATTGCTCCGGCCTTTCGGGGTTCATCACATCATGCTCCAGTCGAACGCCGTCTTTCGCGCGGAAAATGTCAAGTGTCGATCCCGGGTGACAAAGTGAGAAGAAAATACACCTGGAGTACAGCTAAGCAGTCCGGCTAATTCACTATTTCACTGCCTTGGATCGTCGATAGTCCGCGGTAAACGTCCATCTCAATGGATTGATTCAAGTACTATACGGATCCGTCGCTGAACAGAAAGTTTGCTCCGGGCGGGTGAAAACTGCGAAAGTTAGGAGCCCAATGCGGACCCCCTTGGTAGCTAGGTCGCGCGTCTAGATAGCCTCCGTTCGAGATCTTACAGAACGAATCGGTGACCGGGCTCTTGTTGAGCCGTTCAACTGTGGTAGCGAAGTTCCCTGCATATCGCAGGCCTGTATCGAAGTAGGGCTCGAACGATGCGCCCCCGACGAGCCAACCATGCGAAGAAAGGGTGTCAGCCAAAGCAATTTCACAGCCAAGTCCGGTACATAGTGGAAAGCCAGAAGCAGCCTCTCCCACTGCGAAGGTCGTGCTCGTTCCGTCGAGGATGTCAGCCAATCTTGTTGTCGAATGAAATGCGAACACCCCGGATGTTTTCGTAACGGGCCGGGGGCCCAAGTTCGGACCAAAACAGTACGCGTCGTTAGCGCCCATATTGTGACCATAGGAACAATTGGCATACGTGTCGCCGGCCGGTACTCCGATCTTGGTGCACCAAGGATATGTAGTTGGATTAGGAGCGGTATCCGACGGACAAACGAATGTCGAAATCTGCAGCAAGACGTCACTTGGTTTCAACAAATACCAGGGAACATTGGGGTCGATTTGATTCTGGATGTTCGCCTTTTCGAGGTATGGCAACAAGGCGACATTTGCCGTTCCGACACCCTCGGTGGCCGATTGTGGTCGAAATCGGAATCCCGCCGGAAAGCTCCTATGAACATCGTGATAATTATGTAACGCGATTCCAATCTGCCGGAGGTTGTTCCGACATTGCATACGTCGAGCCGCTTCGCGAGCGGCTTGCACCGCAGGGAGCAGCAGCCCGACGAGGAGTCCGATGACCGTAATAACGACCAGCAGTTCGACCAGCGTGAAGCCAGATCTTCGAGACGATTTCATGTCAATCCTCATGCTTACTTCCCAACCCTTTCATGGGTGCTCGGCACCTGAGGAGCCACACATGACGCATCTGCACATGCCCCGGACTTACTCGCGTCTCAACCTTGTCGAATCCGACCGATAGTACCCCGCGACCAATATGGTAATTGCTGTCGACGGGAAATCTGTAACAGATATTTCAAGGAGAAAACCGAGTCTACTTGTCCTGACCGGCATTTCGTGGGCCAGCTTCCGCCGCCAACTTCCGCCGGGCGTCGTAAACGAGCGGCATTAGCTGCTCAGCCCCGCTGGAATCACCCTATTTGGTCTGTGAGAAAATCTGGGTGACTTCGGTCATAGACGCGGCTCGGTTGGGGTCATGTTACGTCAATCGGCCTTCGTCGCGCAAAGAACGGTATTGCGGCAACAAGTAATTCTGGTGTGCCGGCGCTCGCCGTGACGTGTTTGGACGACTCGATGTTGTGGCGGGCGAGCTTGTCACCCTACGCCAACAGCTCGGAAACGACTCGGCGCAATACACTGACATCTTCTCCCTTGGAAACGAATCGGGCACCAAACTTGGCTTCCAATTCGGGGCGATCGATGTCCATCCCCTCCCAGCGCTGAGAAAACGACGATCGGCAGATCGGGATAATCGCGGCGAATACACTGGCAGACCTCGAAACCCGTATCGATCGGGTCGGATCCCGGCATGAGATGATCGAGGATGACGAGATCCATTTTGTCTTCGTTCAGTACCTGCAGGACCGCATCACAGTGGTCGACGGACACCACACGATACGCAGGCGACAGCGTATCGTAGACCAGATCGCGAAAGCTGCGCAACGTCGTCGGCATGCAGGATGGTCTTGAGTTGGGACATATGGGACTCCTGTTAAGTACCGTCATGCACATTTCACCATCAAAATGAAAAACTGACCTTTTCAGACCGCGTCCGGCATCTTGCACCGCATCGCTCGATTTTTCGGTCACTTCTCCTGAGAACAATTTGTACGCACACCTAATTTCCAATTATCCGGCTGGCAGCGAAGCCGCATCGATTCGTAGTCATCTTCAATCAGCAAGGATTCACTGCGTTCAATCGTGCTGCTGGGGTGCTGCGGCAGGTACAACGCGATCACAGTGCCAGCCGGAAAAAAGTTGGTTGGCTGGCGGGACGTGGCGAGAACAACTCGTCCGTTCAAACGCGCGACTGCGTCGACAACGTTGCACATGCCTAATCCTGTGCCCCGCGGACCTTTCGTCGTTACCAACATTTGGCCCAAGCGATTGGTGACGTCGAGAGGAATGCCGCCGGCATCATCCACGATGCTGATCACGCAGGCATCTTCGGGCGCCTCGCCTTCGGTATGCGAGGACACCACCACGGACGCGATCCCGGAGCTGAACGTTTCGCCATAGGCGTCGAGTGAATTCTTAACGCAATTCATGAGCGCCACGGTAAGTGCTGCGGTATCCGCGAATGCCTCGGCATCCGTCGGACAATCGTTCACCAGTTCGCGAGCGTGCTGCAGGCCTTCGGCAACGAAATAACGCTGGCACCGCGCTAGAATGGAATCGACAACAGTGCCGACAGGGATACATTCGCGATGAACCGGCCGCATGGCACCCGAGATGCGCCAGCCGACGTCCCGGGCCAGGAAACGCAGCATCTCGATGTCCTCTCGCACGTAATGCCACGCTCGGTTGTTGGCCAACGCGGGAAAGGCGGTTTCGACACTCTGGACGCTCGAACCGAAGGACTTGAGGATGTTCTTCGCATCGTGCGACATACCGGCCGTGACTTGTCCCACCGAGGCCATGGCCCGCACCGCAGCCTGCTCTTGTGCCACTTTGGCCTGCCGCATCAGCAACGATGCCACACTCGTCAGCAAACCAAACAAGTGAAAGTCGCGACTGCTATATGTCCGGGCATCGACGCCCGAAGTGTAGAGCTGAATGAGACCAACTATGGTGTTTCCCTCAATGATGGGAGCGCACATACAACAATCCATTTGGGCCGCGGCACGCTTTCCGTGGAGTGCAACATCTGACTGTAGCAGGTAACGGTGTGCCGTTGATACGTTTCGGCCAAGACGGAGAAGCTGAATCGAGGTTCATGCACGAGGCCGCGATGGTTCATGACAAGCAGTTTCGTGGCATCGATATCGCTACTGGACAACGTGGGACCCGGATGCGGCTTGAGTTCCACAATTGATACAGTGGAAGATTGCGGAAACGCGTCGAGAAGTGCTCGACCGAGCGTCTGTTTTGCGGCCTCAATATCGGTCGGATCGTAGCTCGGCAACCGCAGGAAGTCGGTCAACAGATGGTGCGGCCCGGGCTCTGACTCAACGTCATCATGGCGCTCAATGGCTATCATCGGACCGAGGTCACCGTGGTAGGTCCACCCTGGGTCGTACGGAGTCTCCGACTGCGAAAACGTACTGACAACCTCCATGACGCTGGTCCCCACCACCAGCCGGTCTCCTGGCCGCACGTCCCATTCACAACAGAGCGCGTTGAGTCCGATGACTTGACCGTCGCGAGTCTGAATGGTCGTCCCGAGTTTGCTAGTGTCACGGTAGATCGTGTGATTTGCCTTCAGCACGAATTCTCCGTGGCGTCTGGATACCGCGAGGTTCTCACGGGACATCGTCAAGTGGCACTCGTCCCCTCGCCCAATCCACACGGACGACGCGTCACTTTCGTATTCCTTTCCCCTTTCGGGACCCTCAATCACTCGTAGATGCAGCATGGGCATTTATCCTTGAGCCGAATCGCTCGTACGGCCGGGTGGCTATGCCGGTGTGCTGGAGCTCCGGGCCAAACCGTCAAGGATTCGCAGTTCATTCTCCGTCGCGTAATACCTCAAACTGAACCAGGTTGTAGTTTCCCTGGCCTCGGCCCTGGCTGTCGCCACTTCCCCATCGCACCGACGGCGCAACCGGCCACTCTTGGCCCGCGAAGGTGCCAATTCGTTTGGCGCCATCAACAAACAACGTCGCGGCATCGGTCTGCGGGTCGTACCTCAGCTCGTAAAGGTGATATCCACTTCCAGCAACTGTCACACTCGGGCCGCCACGATCCTGTTCTGGCAGCCGAACCACCGGGTCGCCGTTGGTTTCGGAACCGAACAACAGGGCCCAGTACCGTCGGCCATCGAAAAGTGAGACGCGCACGCAATCACTGACTTCACTTGGCACATCGACCACGCGCAACCGTGCTCTCAGTACCCAACCGCCGCGCACCGCCGCGTCAACCTCGGCGGGCGCTAATTCGCGCTGGTAGCACAGAGCGCCGCCGTCATATCCGGCGTTATCGTCGATGTACCAGGCGGGAATCATTGTCGGCCCATCCGCCTCCAGCGGACCTTCGCACACCAGGGGATCGGGTGGCAGCAGATTACGCCAACCTTCGGTGGTCGGACGTCGACTTCCCACGTGCTCGACGACCACGTCTCCCTCTAGTTGCGCCAACACGGTGGCCTGATGCGTGATCTTCAGCACGGTTGTCCGACCACGCAGGACTTCAAACTCGTTGCTGGAAAGAGCCGCGCCGTTCAACTGGACGCTGAGCCGATATTCGGCGACCCCGTCGGCCATGCGCAGCACAACTGGCGCGTCGAGTCTCAGTTCCTGCCCACCGATCCTGACTCGCAAGCGGTGCTCGCCCGGCCACTTCTTTCCTTCCCAGACGCCGTTGATGGCGATCTGGGAATCGTCGACTTCCACCTGCAGCGTTGGATCATCCACGACGATGCGGAGCGTGCCGGTGGACGTGCGGATCAGCAAGGTGACGCCCAACCATACCGCGGCCGCCGCGAGCATCACAAAGAGGAGTCTCCGGCGAGTCCCGTGGCGACTTGAGTCGGTGTCAGGCGCAGCTGCGGTGGCCTTGGGACTGTCAGGTGCCGGCCTGGGCACCAGCTGAGTACTCTGTTCTACGGCGACTGGTACAGGTTCCACCAGCAGACCGGGCGTTGCCGCGTGATCGTTCGTGCCGGTTCTCCGCAGAAAACGCTCGAGTGCGTCCGCCACGTCCTGCATGGTGGCGTACCGCTGATCGACGCGTCTGGCCATCATGGTCAGGCAAATCCGCTCCAATTCACTAGCCAGGCCCGGGCAGTGTTTCGAGGGTGGTTCGGGGTCGCACGTCGCGATCTGGGTCATCACTTCAGATGCTGTTCCTTGGAACGGAGGCCTGCCGGTCAGCATCTCATAGAGGATCACGCCGAGACTAAAGATGTCACTCCGCGGGCCGACGTCAGCGTGGCGGCACTCGGCTTGCTCCGGTGACATGTACATCGGCGTGCCGAGCAAGCCGCTGCAGGAATCACTCGTTCCGCTACCAGGTTCGCGATTGATGGTGGCCAAGCCGAAATCGGTTACTAACGGCTCGCCTCCCCGGTCAATGAGCACATTGGTGGGCTTCAGGTCGCGATGTACCACTCCATGCCGATGTGCCTCACACACCGCCGCTGCCAGGATGGCCGTCAGGCGGGCGGCCTTCAGCTGTGCCAGTGGCCCGAATGCCTCGAGCCATTTCGCGAGCGTCGGCCCCTCGATGTAAGCCATGGCGATGAAGGAAACGCCATCCTGCTCGCCCACTTCGTAGACCGGGCAAATATGTGCGTGCCGCAGTTTGGCCGCCAATTGAGCCTCGCGATGAACCTGTTCCGATTCCTCGCCGGCATGCGGTATCTTGATCGCCACGTCGCGGTACAGGCTCGTGTCGCGAGCCAAATAGACGATCCCCATTCCGCCCGTGCCGATCTCACGCTCGATGACATATTTGCCGAACTTGGTCGGCAGCGCGGAAAAGGGTCGCCGATCCTTGACTGCATCGCGAAGCGTGCTCTGGCAGGAATCGAGCATCCGCGTCGTCATCCGCTGTGTCACTCCGTCCAGCCAACCATTGCTCAAGTGCCGGGAACTGCTGGGGAAATCGCCGTCGATATTCCTCCAATTCGACAGGCGAGCCATATCTCTGTCGAATATCATATTCCGCTTGCACTAACGCATCCAACGTCGTTTCCATCGCCGCCAAAGCGGGCAAGGTGCTGAGATAGTCTTCGACAGTCACCTGCATCCCCACCTTCCAGCTGCGTTCCATGTCGATCTTCACGAGCTCCTCCAGCGCGGCAGCCTGACAGCCAGGACACTCACCTGGTAGCCGTGCGGCAAGTTGCAGAAGCAGGCCAGGCTGCCATGATTGCTCGAAGTCCAGCAGGAATCGCTCAAGCTTCTTGCGATTCGGCTCCGACAGCGATGCGAGTTGACGAGTCGCGACCGGCATGGTCACACCTCAACGAAGTAAAACTCCAGCCTGCCCTAAGGGTAATTGCCGTAACAGAGCAATCTGTAACAGCAACATCGCGATGGCGGCGATTAAGAAAGCGATAATCAACTGTCGACAACCAACAATTCCCTGAGTTGCTGTTGAAAGAGGTCCAGATGGCGGTACACAGTCTGCCTCGAAATCCCCAAGTTCTCCGCAATTTCGGTCTTCCGGCAGCCGGCCAGAAGCTGGCCGAGAATGTCGGCGGAAAGGGGAGGAAGTCCTTCCAGCAGCCGGTCAATCAAGTCCACCAGGATCGCCGCCTGGTCCGGCGACGGTTCGCGACTGAGAGATTCCATCAGTGCCGCAGGCCAATCGTGGCTCGCGTCGCGCCGCACATCACGGGCACCAGCCGTACAGTGACGGGCCTTGCCGCACGCCTTGACGACGGTAATCTTGACGAGCAGCGGCCAGAGTTGCTGCGAATCAGTGAATTGAAACTGACCTTCCCGGGCGCGCCGGAAGAACGTCCGGAAAACCGACTGGACGACGTCTTCACCGTCGATCCGTGCCCGCAAGCAGTTGCTCAACCTGCGGTTGGCCAACGCAGTGAGTTTGCGGGAGTACATGGCAAACAGCTGGGTGGCCGCTGACTGGTCGCCGCCGAGCCAGCGGGTAAAAAGCGACTTCGGGGATTCTTCCACGCGCGCGGTCCTTTCCATCCCACCCTTGCCGAGGGGGCAGCACACCAGCCTCCGCGTCGAATCAAATCTCGGGTGACGGATCGCATCAGGCCGACCACCTGTGCGCCGGCATCGCTCGGCCGTGGCGGCGGTGTTCTCCCCGGGCACCGGCTGCGTCGACCACCAAGCCACAGTCCATTAACCAAGACGTACGGAGCACGACTCTTTTGTAGCCGTCCAGGGTTGCCGTGCCAGTCAATCAGCCGGGATGGTCAGTACGTGACAAAGATCTCGGAGGTCGAAAATGGCTCGTTCCGGCCCAATTTAGTTGGGGGCCCCCCGAGAGATGGCGGAGCGAAGACCGTGGGCGTCTGACCAAGGTGGCCACTCCACCCCTGAGCGTCGATCACTTCCACAGCAGGCACTGCCGCCTCGACTCGGGAGCAGTACAAAACGGCGAAATCGAGTAGAATCTGGCGAGACGTTTGACAGTGCGGATGCATCGAGCGGTACGAGGCCGGCTCGACGGTGCCACAGTGTGATTGCTTCTTTGTGTTAACCAAGTGCTTCCCAGTCAGCTTGTGCCTCGTGTAAGGAGAGTTCCATAACGTGTCGCCAATCCCTGAGGAGATCCTGGCTAGTGAGCTGAAAAAGCTGGCCGTGAAGACGACTGGCAAAGAGACGAGCGCGGGGCTGGTGAGCTGGGTCGCCCAGAAGATGCCCTCGGATGCCGGTCGTCTGGAGTTGCGTTTTGCCGTCGATCCGGAGGTCGTACTACGAGCTGCGATAGATATTCTGGGTGAAGAAGGCGAGATCCGCAGTGACGTTGCGCACGGGTCACAGTACCCCACTGTATCGGCAGTCATTGGTTCCGGTTTCCTGGGACTAAACCCGTCAGTGGTAACCATCGAGGTGATACCGGACGGCGATGCGGGGACCGGCGTAGTAATCTTTGGCGTGGCGCAGGAGGGTATCATCAAACAACCCGCAGGCGAAAAAGCGGCCAAGTTGGTCGCAGATCTGCTCGCCAGTCGCTTTTAGAAGGGCGGAATCGCCATGGGGCCATGATCGCATCGTCGTTCCATGGCCTAAGGGGCCGCCCCATTTCTGGGGGTGTACGCCGGTGAACTACATCAAAGCTGCCGCTCTCGTGGTGCTCCTCACTCTGCTCTCGCTGCCCCACGCGGCTAATCGGGCTCGGCAGACAATTCGGTCAACAGCGCAAAGCTCTCCGCGGGAACCGTCAGATCGATAGACCCTTGCGCAGCCGCCAGGACGGAGCCTGACGGCTGGAATATTTTCTCCGTGGCGGCCTGCACCGCCGCCGCGTTGTAGCGGAACAGGCGAAACTCCGCTCCGCGTGACAAGCCAGGCCAGAGCGTCACCTGCATATCCCGGTCGTAGCGATTCACGATCATCATCGTCATCTTGCCACTCGGTGAGACGACCGCCGCCGCACGCAGACTCTCCGCCGTGGGTGCGGTCGCGACTTTCACCACACGGCTGTGGGCTTCCGTAAAGCGATTGATCAGCGACCATGAATAATACGCCGGGCGCAGGCGCCAATCTTGGTCTTTGAACTCCCACAACCCGTAATGCTGGCAATGCACATCATCGTAGAACTGGTCGAACAGGCACCACATCAACGCCGCCGACGCTCCTGAGTTCAAGATCTCGATGGCGAAATCCCCCATGAACAGTCCGTACTCGTACGATTGGTTTTCCGGGTTGTCAAACGTGCCGCTGTCCAGGCCCACGTAGCCAAACTCGGTCACCAGCAACGGCCGGGCCGGCCCTTGTGGATCAAGTTGCCGAGCCTGACCGAGCCGATCTCGAACCCATGCGTTCAACATTCGCGTGTCGCGATGCTTGTACGTGTGCGAAGAGAAACCTCCCAGAATGTCGATCGTTCCAGGCACCGTTTGACGCCACCAGAGCGACGCCCCGTTGTACTGTCCCGTACAGTCATCGGGGCCGAGCAGCCTGACGGACTGATCCAACTGCCGTTCTTTGAGCGATTGCGCCAGGAGCCGACTGAGTCGCACATATTCTGCCACCGGCGTGGGCCGGCGATGATCGTTTTCCGGCTCATTCATCAAGCAGACATAACGCACATTGGCCAAATGCTTGTCACAATGCAGAAATTGGAGGAAGTCGGCCAGCGAACGCACCATCGCCTCGCGTTGGGCCGGAATCGGCAGACGACTGTCCTTATTCGTCCACCAATCCTGATCGCCGTCGGGCAGCATCCACTGGCTGTACGCAAAGTAATCGCCCCACGGATGAATGATGACGTCACAGTCAATGGACTGCAGGAACTCGATCCACGCCATCATATCCTGCAGAGCGGGGCTATCGGTACTGTGCGTACCTTGGGAAGGCTCCCACCACTTGTAGTCAAAGAGCAGCCGCATGATCTTCGGCCGCATGGCGGCCACGCGCGAGCGCAGAAGCTGGCGGTCTGCTTCCGTTACGCCACGGCGGGCGTTCGCGTCGAGCCCGAGAAGCCAATCGCCATGGTTGCCAAAGCCCAAAAAATCGGCATTCACCGTCTCGTCTGCCTGAACGCGAATATCGACGTGCGTGCCCACAAAAGATTCGGGCGCCGACACCTTGATCAACTCGGCATCATCGAACCAGACTTTACCTTCGCGATGTGTAAATGCCGAGAACAACATCCGCACTGCGTTTTTGGGCACATAGCACTCATTGGTCAACTCTACCCAGCCATGCGTGCCCCCACCGGCCTGGCCACCTTCGACATAGGGCAAGCGTTTTCCTGCCGCGTCTTGAAACTCGATGTTCAGTTGTGGTCCCCAGCTTGACACGACATCTTCGGTGCGTGCCCAGATGCGAGCGCGGTATCGTTCACCCTCTTGGACATCGAATCGCTGGCAGAACAAAGGAAACTCGGCTGCTCCCTGCGCCGTCACTTCCACCAAACCAGCACCGCTCCCCCCGCGACCTTGATCCGCCACCCACGTAAGGATCGTACCGTCGTAGGTCCATGTCTCCCAGCCCTGTGGCTTACGCTGGTCATCACGGATCTCGATCTGCTCAAATGAGGGATTCTCCAGCAGATTCTGCCCGCGCCGGCAGGCACGTCAGGACAATCACAACGATAGTTGCTATGCGACACCGCCGGTTCCACATCTACGTCATCTCCAAATCAATCGCACATCTGCACTATTCCATTCCGATGATTCCGCTGGGGAAATGTCCTGATGGGGTTTCGCGAACGCGTGGCAGGTTGCACGGGCAATAGGTCATCGAGAATCTACCATTTCATTTTCGCTGTTGACCCTGACGCTGTTTGAAGTTTGGCCAACGTCAGGAGCTACGTACTATTTGCGGCCGCGTCCGCATTCCCCTAGACTGAAACACGACCAGCGCACGACGTCCAGACTTCGGTACCGTGCCGGGGTCTCTGGCTCCCAGATTTCAGTATTCGATCCCAGAGCGTGGTGATACAGGTCACAACGCCTGGCTACTGGATGTCGTCAATTGACTGAATCCAGCTTATTTCGTTTCGGGGTCTGACATGACTGCCAATGCAGCCGCTCGCGTTGTAGTATCCGCAGGGCTGTTGCTGCTCATTGTACAACGATCAGATGCACAAACGGAGCCACCTCCGTTGCGGGATCGTCCGCCCGAGAAAACCGGATTCATGCCCGCGCTGCAACTGGCCACGACACCCCACATCGTATGGCAATTCACCTCAGGTGTGGAAGGAAATGGAGCGACTCCTGGCCTGAGTGACCCTGCGGCCTGCAATGGCATACTCTTCTTTGGCGATGACCTGGGGGTAGTACGTGCCCTGACCGCCAAACAGGGCGTCAAGATCTGGAGTTATGAGCACGGTGCGCGAATATTCCACCCACCGACGGCGGACGACGAACGGCTCTATTTCACCAGTGACAAAGGGCTCACCGCGTTGTGGGCGGCGAGTGGTCTGCTGGCCTGGCACTGGCCGATCGATCATGGTGGCGGCCGCTGTGTTGTGTCGGCCGAGACGGTGTACTGCGGTGGCGATGACGGCTGGATGTACGCGTTCGATTCAGCAACCGGCGAGCAGAAATGGAAGTGCAGCCTGATCAACGATGCTCCCCTGGATCCGCCCGGGTTTGACGGCGCGCGTGCGCGTATCAGAGACACGGCCGCGCGGCCAACTGGCATTGCCACCGACGGTACCATGGTTTACCAGAGCATATTCGGTCAGTCACGTGTTGTCGCCATGGACTGCAAGACCGGTCGAAAGGAATGGTCGTTTCAAACCGGCGGTTGGGTCTATGGTGATCCGGCGGTGGACGGCGACAAGCTGTTCGTCGGCAGCCAGGACAAGCACTTGTATTGCCTGCAAAAGGCCACAGGCCGGCTTCTCTGGAAGTCGGCCACCCAGTCACGAATTGAATCGGGCCCCGGTGTGGCCGCCGACCGCGTCTTCATACCGTCGTGTGACGGCACGGTCTATTGCTTTGCAAAGAACACCGGAGCACTTCTTTGGTCATTCGCCACCGATTCCGGAAAAGGTGGGCGGAAGGCCATCTATTCGGCGCCGATCGTCACCCAGGATTACATCTGCTTTGCGGCCGCCGCCGGAAATGTCTACGCACTCTCCTCCGAGACCGGCGAAGTGCGTTGGAAGTTGCAGCCCTCCGTCACATCCGAACTTTACACGTCTCCGGCGACTGACGGTACTCGCATCTATGTGACATCCCGTCCCTCAAGTGAACGGGCCGGCAAGAAACGTGGCGTTAACGCGATCTTTGCCCTTGGGCCTGCGCCACGTTAGAGAGCCTGGAACCGTTCACAGCCTCCAGCGGAAGAGGTTGACTTCAGTCTTACTCATACTCTTACTCTTACTCATACTTTACTCTTACTCATACTCTTACTCCCCTCCCCTGCACTCACAGATAACTTCACTCAGCTCTGCATGAGCCGCACCTCTTTGCCAGCGGCGTGGGCACGGGTCTTGGGCCACTTTCGAAGAAGGAGAGTAAGAGTATGAGTAAGAGTATGAAGGCGACGTCGTCGCCTATTGCGACTCTTCCCGAGGGCCGTAATGAGGTGGATCCTGGCCTTGCTCATAGCAACCAAGGTCGGGTCGGGCGCCAAGGAAGCCGTCAGTGACTTGCGGCAGCGTGATTCCGGTATCCAGGCATTTCGCCGCTTGGCGAAGCTGCAGATTGAAATCTGGCGGAGCATCGGTCTGGCCTTCTTCGGGCGGCCTCGCCTGCATGAAGATGTCGTAGTCGACTTCCCTGCCACGCTCTTCCAAGCCGGTACTACGATACAACTCGGAAACGGATTGATAGCGGCCGACTTTGCCACCGGCGGCGAACCATTTCAGAAACCGCTCCCGATCGTTGCGTCGGTAACCGAAGGAGTCTCGCTCGCAGCGTCGGTGACTGCCGTTCGATACCAAGAATTCCCAAATAATCCCCTGGTGCAGGGAACGCCTATTGGCAAGTCGCGTGCCGACGGGGTAGCCTACATACTTGGAGAAGCGTGGTTAACTCGAGTCACAATCTACCCACCGACGCTCAGCCAGGTATCAACGGCATCAGGGTTCGGCGGAGGAAGCGCATCGGGCTGGGTTTGTCAGCAAGGAGAGAGACTTATGACAAAGAGCAGGGCAGCCTGGTTGGCATTGGTGGGTCTCTGGTTTGGCTCTCACGACACCGGCGTGGCAGCCTTGGCAGGCGAAGAGGCGACAGCCGCGATCACCATCCGCGCTGACTGGTTCGATCGTGGCAATGTGAACGTCAGTTCGCCCGGACAGGCATACGCGGACAAATACGCCTGCATCTGGAACGCCGGGGCTCTTCCCAACGAGTCGCAGTACGACATCGACTTTCCCGTCACGGCAGAATACACGTTTGTCGGCCTCTACACGGCTGAAAGTCCACGGCCGGTCGACATCTATCTTGACGAGCAAAAAGTACATACGGGATTCGCATCGGTCACGGGAAGTTGGCAGACGAGTCATGCCAAGTGGGAAGCGCAATGCACGCTGCACATTGCTCGGGGCAAGCACACCCTCAAGCTGCTCTGCCCAGGTTCTTGCATGCCGCACATCTGTGCCTTTCGATTGGAGTCCACGGTCCGTTTTCCGGACGGCTGGAATCTGAACCGAGCTGCCGCACAAACGCGCTTGCAGAGCATATCGGCCCCACGTTCTTTGGGCCATCGGATCCCGGACACTCCGTTGTTGGCGGCCTTGGACGCTGGCTTGCATGTCGAGGTGATACGAGCTGACGACGTTGCATTGCTCGGTTCCGAGGCGACCAACGAGCTGCTCATGGATCAGCAAGCGATCCAGCGCGGTTTGGTGCAGACACCCTGGATCATGCGGCTCACCCAGACGCAACAAGATGGCGCGGTGCGCGAAGAAGTTTTGAATTTGTCGCCGTCGAGGCTGCGCGACATGCTCCAGCGGACACAATCCATGCTGGATGATTTTCAGACCATCGACCAGGTCGCCACGAATGGGGCGCGCCGAGAGCGTGAGGAATGCGGGCGACTCGAGAGAGAATTGGGCAGTTGGCTGGCAGTCCCGGAATCCAAGGCGGATTGGCCTCGTTTTGGTGAGCTGTATCTGGACGCGTTTCGGCTGCAGTATCGCGTGGCACTCAGCAACCCGCTGCTGAATTTCGATCGGCTGCTGTTGGTCAAGCGCAGCACTGCCAGCCCGCAGCTTGGTTTGCCCCAGAACTGGCAAAGTAACTGCGCCTTGCCCACAGCTGGCTTCGACGATGAAATTGATATACTCAGTCCGGTTGGTACCGGAGGCAACTTGTCTACGCTGTACCGACCTGAGGGTCCGCATTTCGTGGGTGACGTCGATTTGCACTTCGACGCCGAAACGTTGCTCTTTTCATCGATCGGCCAATACGACAGATGGCACGTTTTTGAAATCCACGTGGATGGCACGGGACGGCGGCAGGTGACTCCCTCTCTGCCGGATGTGAACAACTACGATGCCTGCTATCTGCCCGATGGAGCGATCATTTTCTCGTCCACGGCTTCGATGGCGGCGGTACCGTGTGTGAACGGTAGTTCACTCGTGGCAAACTTCTATCGACTTGATCCCGACGGCACCATTCGCCAGCTCTGCTTTGATCAGGAGCACAACTGGTGCCCGACCATGCTGGAGAGCGGGCGCGTGCTGTATCTGCGGTGGGAGTACACTGACACGCCGCACAGCCACGATCGCGTACTGTTCAGCATGAATCCCGACGGCACCGAGCAGATGGAGTTCTACGGCAGCAACTCGTACTGGCCGAATTCGCTCTTCTACGCACGCCCGATTCCGGGACAACCGAGCATGTTTGCGGGGATTGTCGGCGGACATCACGGTGTGCCGAGGATGGGAGAGCTGGTCGTTTTCGATATCGCTCGCGGGCGCCGAGAAGCAGAGGGGGCGATTCAGCGCATCCCCGGCCATGCTGTCAAAGTTGAATCGACGAGCCAGCCGCGCTACGATTCCTCGCTCATCGTGGACAACCTCGTTGACAACTCATGGCCCAAGTTCCTGCATCCTTTTCCGTTGAGCGAGAAGTATTTCCTGGTCGCCTGCCAGCCCACGCCGCAGTCCCTGTGGGGCATCTATCTGGCGGATGTGTTCGACAACCTGACACTGATCAAGGAAGTGCCCGGCTACGCGTTGCTCGAACCGGTGCCGCTGCGTGCGACTCGCCAGCCGCCAGTGATTCCGCCCAAAGTCGATCTGCAGCGGCAAGATGCCTTGGTCTATCTCTCGGATGTTTATGCCGGGGACGGTCTGCAAGGCATTCCGCGGGGCACGGTCAAGCAGCTGCGTTTGATCAGTTATCACTACTTGTTTCCTGGCATGGGCGGCCCGCAAGGCGTAGTCGGCATGGAGGGGCCGTGGGATATCAAGCGCATTCTGGGCACGGTACCGGTCGAGGAAGATGGTTCGGCCGTCTTTCGCATCCCAGCCAATACGCCGATTGCCGTACAACCCTTGGACGCCGAGGGGAAGGCCCTTCAGTTGATGCGCAGCTGGTTTACCGGCATGCCCGGTGAGGTCGTCTCCTGCGTCGGCTGCCACGAGAATCAGAATGCCTCGCCGCCCGTCAGGGGTCCGGCGTTGGCCAACCGCGCGCCCGCCGAGATCAAGCCGTGGTACGGCCCGCCACGCGGCTTCAATTTCGCGCGCGAGGTTCAACCGGTGCTCGACCGATACTGTGTCGGCTGTCACAACGACCAACCTCGCGACGACGGCCTGGCCACGTTCGACCTGCGCGGACTCGAGCAGATCACCGATTACACGAGCGTGTATCATTTCGGCGGGGAGGACGCCGGACATTTCTCCACATCGTACGTCGCTTTGCACCGATTTGTACGGCGTCCCGGCCTGGAGAGCGATTACCACATGTTGATGCCGATGGAATTCCATGCCGACACGACGCAGCTCGTGCAACTGCTGTCCAAGGGGCACCACGGCGTCCAGCTGGATGCTGAGGCGTGGGATCGCCTGATCACCTGGATCGATTTGAACGCGCCGTATCACGGCACGTGGACCGAGATTGCCGGCGCTGCACGCGTGCAGCCCTTGGCTCAACGGCGCCGCGAACTACTCAAACACTACGCCAGGTATGGATAGCGATCCGGAAGCCGAGGCCCGGGCCGAACCGCGTCCCCAGATCGACCCGCTCGTGCCCGCCGCCGAACCGCTCGCCGAGCGGTTGCCGGTCCCTTGCGCCAATTGGCCGTTTGATGCTGCCGAAGCGCAGCGCCGGCAATGCGCGGCAGACCCTCACCGGCGCGTCATCCAGCTGGCCGAGGGCGTCACGCTGGAGCTGCCGCTGATCCCCGCCGGAGACTTCGTCATGGGAAGCGAAGACGGATGCGCCGACGAGCGTCCGCGGGCACGCGTGCGGATCGACAAGCCTTTCTGGATCGGACTCCTGGAAGTGACGAACCAGCAGTTTGAACTGTTTGACCCCAGCCACGACAGCCGTGTCGAGTCGCGATTTGGCATGCAGTTCGGCGTCCGTGGCTTCTACGTCAATCGGCCCCAGCAGCCAGTCGTGCGAGTCTCCTGGGAGCAAGCCATGGAGTTCTGCCGCTGGTTGAGCAATCGCACGGGAGAGCATTTCACGCTGCCCACCGAGGCGCAGTGGGAGTACGCCTGCCGCGCTGGCAGTGACACACCCTTTTACTATGGCGACCACGACACTGATTTCTCCCGTTTCGCCAATCTGGCCGACGCCAAGCTGAGCGAGTTTGTTTGTCATCCCTACAAGAAGAGCGCGATCCGTATCCACATCCCAGCAAGTACGACGACTGGATCCCCAAAGACACTCGTTTCAACGACGGGGGTTTCCTGTCGGAACCAGGTGGCGTTTATCAGCCCAACGCATGGGGCGTGTACGACATGCACGGCAACGTCGCCGAATGGACTCGCTCCGCCTATCGTCCCTATCCGTGCCGCGCCGACGATGGACGTGACGATGCTGACACCGCACAACAACGAGTGGTGCGCGGCGGCTCCTGGCGCGATCGACCGGCGGCGGCGCGCAGCGCATACCGCACAGCCTATCGTCCCTACCAGGCAGTCTACAACGTGGGATTTCGCGTGATCTGCGAGCCGGATGTTCCCGCCCGCGGCGTGCAGTGCGTCTCGGAAGGCGATATACTGGGGTCTGCTGATTGAGGCAGAACTTCACGCGATGGGAGATCAGGCTGTGATCGACTCGGTAAACCGACGACGTTTCCTGGAACTAAGTGCCGGCACGGGCTTGGCCGCTTGTGCGGCGGTGGCGGCAGCAGATCAGTCACCGGGTGCAAACGACACAATTGTGGTAGGGGTAATGGGGGTCAATGGGCGTGGTCGCGATCTGTCGCTGGGATTTGCCGGCCGGCCCGGTGTGGAGGTGGGATACGTCTGCGACGTGGATTCGCGTGCTGTGAAACGAGCCGTGGAGGCGGTATCGCAGGCGACCGGGAAGTCGCCGACAGCGGTGGAAGATTTTCGCCGCATGTTGGACGACAGCAACGTAGACGTCCTGGCCGTCGCCACTCCCAATCACTGGCACGCTCCGGCCACCATCCTGGCCTGCAGTGCCGGCAAGCACGTCTACTGTGAAAAGCCGTGCAGTTATTCGCCCCAGGAGGGGGAGTGGTCGGTGCAAGCCGCGCGCAAGAACAATCGGGTTGTAACCCTGGGCACACAACGCCGCAGCTGGCAGCCAATCAGGCAAGCGATGGAGAAACTGCACCAAGGCGAGATTGGCCCGGTCCGCTACGCGCGCTGTTGGTATGCCAATCGCCGTCCCACCATCGGAGTCGGCAAGCAGGCGGATGTCCCGCAGTGGCTCAACTACGAACTCTGGCAAGGTCCCGCGCCGCGCCGTCCGTTCAAGGACAATCTGTTGCATTACAATTGGCACTGGCATTGGCACTGGGGCAATGGCGAGATAGGAAACAACGGCGTCCATGCGTTGGACCTGGCGCGGTGGGGAATGGGCGTCGATTTTCCTACTCGTGTCACATCCGCCGGAGGTCGTTACCGTTTCGAAGACGACCAGGAAACGCCCGACACGCAGTTGGCCACATTTGAATTCGGCAATCGGGCTATTCTGTGGGAAGGGCTCAGTTGTTTCCCCATGGGACCGGGCGGCACCGCCTTTGGCGTCACATTTCACGGCGACAAGGGGACGCTGGAACTGTTTGACATCGGCTATCGCATTTATGACATGCAGCGGAAACAGGTGGCGGAATTCAGCGGCCCAGCGAGTGACGCGGATCACTTTGATGACTTCTTACGGTGCATCCGCGAAGGTGGCCGACCGACCGCCGACATCGAAGAAGGGCACAAGAGCACGCTGCTCTGCCACCTCGGTAATATCGCGGTGCGCACCGGGCATACGCTGACCATCGATCCGAGCAGCGGCCACATCGTGGACGATCCGCTGGCGACTGAACTCTGGGGACGACAGTACGAACCTGGTTGGGAACCGCAAGTGTGAGTCGACGGGAAAGGGGCCGACTGCCCCGTGAGAAACGCAGCGGGAATGCGTGGAGTTGGGGACATTTCCTGGCACACGTCGGACATGCGAAGTTCGCTGTCGGTGGAAGTGGAGAACGATGGGGCTGCACAAACGGAATGAATTCCGTTCTACATAGGTTGCGGCTGCTGGCCGCGTTGGGGAAAAGAAACGAGGAGCAATGTCGATGAAGAACGCCGCAACTTTGAAGTGGTCCACATGTTGGATCGTTTGGTCGTTGACAACCTTCTCGGTCGCCGCAGCCTGGGGTCAGACAACCGATGGCGACAAGATCTTTCGCATCGGCATTATTGGCCTGGATACCAGTCATGCGATCGCCTTTACCAAGGAATTCAACAGCGAAACGCCCACAGAGGAGTTAGCGGGGATGCGGGTCGTCGCGGCGTACCCCAAAGGGAGCCCCGATATCGAATCGAGTGTGAGCCGTGTGCCGGGTTACACGCAGCAGGTCCGGGAAATGGGGGTGGAGATCGTCGAATCGATCGATCAGCTATTGGAGCGGGTCGATGGCGTTTTGCTGGAAACGAACGATGGCCGTCCCCATCTGGAACAAGCATTGCCCGTGTTGCGGGCCCACAAGCCGGTGTTTGTCGACAAGCCAACCGCCGGCTCGTTGGCCGATGCCGTGGCAATTTTTCTGGCTGCCGAGAAATATCAGACACCGGTCTTCTCATCGTCATCGTTGCGTTTCGTCACGGGCGCCCAGAAAGCACGTAGTGGAGCCGTGGGAGACATCATGGGATGCGATGCGTTCAGCCCCTGCCCGTTGGAACCGACGCACCCGGATTTGTACTGGTATGGGATTCACGGTGCGGAAACGCTGTTCACCGTGATGCAAACCGGTTGCGAAACGGTGCGACGCGTGTCGACGCCCCAGACCGACGTGGTGGTCGGCACCTGGCCGCACGGGCGGATTGGTACGCTCCGCGGCATCCGCGCGGGAAAACAAGGTTACGGCGGTCGCGCATTTGGGACCGACGGAATCCTGGATATTGGAGACTATGAAGGATACTTGCCGCTGATTATTCACATCGCCGAGTTTTTCCGGACTGGTCAGCCGCCGGTCAGCACGGGACGAAACGCTGGAAATCTACGCCTTCATGACCGCTGCCGACGTGAGCAAACAGCAGGATGGTGCCGCGGTAACTCTGCAGTCTGTGCTGCAACAGGCCCAGTCAGAAGCTGTCGCACGTCTCAAGTCGCTGGGTGTTGAGTTGTCGGGACGGTGAAGATCGTCTCACCGTTACCCTGCCGTCCCACCGCTACGCGACGGGGTTTTCCATCCACGTTTCAAAGCAGTGTTGGCACAGGTGAATGACGGTATGGCGATAGACCTGATCCATCGCCTCGCGGGGTGAGCAGTCCTGCAACTGTTTGAGGAGCTTGGCAAATTCACGCTGCAAGTCGCGTTGCAGATCCTCATCTGTGAACTCCGGCGGGGTCGGATCGGCCACGGCATCGATGCTGACGACCCAGAAGTTGCCGGCCCCTGGAGTGAGCGTGGCCAGACACCGTGCACAAAACAGAGGGTCATCAGCGGCCATTCGTTATGACTCCTGCGTCGACACTTGAACCCGAGCGCGGCATGCACACCTGGCACCGGCCACGGCATCTCACCAGACAATATGAATGATAAATGCTCCGCCGCTCAGTGAACAGCAACCCCATATGGAGCTTCATGCCTGGGAGCGGCTCGTGGCAGCCGCCTTAGGCACCGCTCATAAATAACTTCGGTGATTCGGCGTCTGTTTCAGTCTCCGGCACACTGGCTCCGCTCGCGATTGAAGTCTTTTGAGGATGGCAACTTCTCTACTCGTTCAGGAAAGTGCCACCCGATTGGAGAAGTGCCGAAGTTTTTTTTGAGTCGTCCCTTAGTGGCGATTTTGCGCAGTCGTGGGGCATTCACGCGGCTGTTACTCGCAGAATGACTGGCTTCTTTGCGTGGCCCGATTTACACTAGAGTGACTTTTCTGCTGCTTGTCTCATTGCGTGCGCCGAGTTACGGCGGGAGCCTCCGGTGAATGAAAGCGGTACGCCGTCGGTCGGAATCGATCTCGGAACCACCAATTCTGTCCTGGCCTACTGCGACCAGACGGGCAGGCCATTGACCGTTCTCAACGCGGAAGGCGAGCTGACAACACCCAGCGTCGTTTACTTTCACCCGTCGGCTGTGGTGGTGGGGAGGGAGGCGGCCAAGATGGCGTTATTTGAACCCCAGCGTGTGGCGCAATATGCCAAGCGGGATATGGGGAACGCCACGTATCGTCACCCCGTCTGTGGACACCGGCTGCCGCCGGAGGTGATTCAGGCGTCCGTGTTGCGCAAGTTGACCGATGACGCGCGGCTCCGACTGGGCAGTTTCCGACAAGTCGTGGTGACGGTACCAGCGTATTTCAACGAGCCTCGTCGCAAAGCCACGCAGGATGCGGGACGACTGGCCGGGCTAGATGTCATCGACATCATTAACGAGCCAACAGCCGCCGCAATTGCTTTTGGCGTCCAAGAAGGATTCCTCTCGGAAACGGGTGTGGCACGCTATCGCGAGCAGATTCTCGTTTACGACTTGGGAGGCGGTACGTTCGATGCGACGTTAATGGAGCTCAACCGACGTCAGTTTCGCACGCTCGGCACCGCTGGCGACGTACACCTGGGTGGCATTGACTGGAACCAGCGGCTCAGCCGACTACCTGAACAGCACGTTTCGCGAGACATACAAGATTGACCTCCGTGGCGACCCCATTGCCGCTCAGACTTTGCTGGCCGAGGCGGAAGATGCCAAACGAGCACTGACCACGCGCGACGAAGTGACCATTCACCTGGCGTTGGAGGGACATCGATTGAGCGTCCGTGTCACGCGCGAGATGTTTGAACATCTGACCGAAGATCTCGTGCAACGGACGGCATTCACCGTGGCCAAATTGCTGCGCGACACGGCGACCGCCTGGAGCGATGTAACGCGCGTTTTACTGGTCGGCGGATCGACGCGCATGCCGATGATCCAGCGAATGCTCGCCCAAGAATCGGGCATGACCCTGGACCGTTCGTTGTCGCCGGACGAAGCGGTGGCACATGGCGCGGCGATCTACGCCGGTCTGCTGCAACGCAAGGCGGAGAGTGAACGGCCTCAGTTCGAAGTCACCAACGTCAATTCCCATAACCTGGGTGTTCTCGGATTTGAGAAAGCAACGGGGCAAACACGGACTCAGGTACTCGTGCCGCGGAACTCTCCTCTACCGGCCACCGGCTTGGGCAGGTTCGTCACGGCGAAGGAGAACCAAAAGACGGTGTCGATCAAGGTCGTGGAAGGGGGCGACGCCAGCGGGAAGAACGCCACGGCGATTGGCAAATGCGTGGTGCGCGAACTCCCGCCGGGATTGCCGGCCAAAACACCGGTGGAAGTGCAATTTCAGTATGCTCCCGATGGCTGTTTGTCGGTACGAGCCTGGTTGCCCAGCGTGAATCGCGAGGCACACATGGTGATCCAGCGAGCGGCGGGGATGTCCGAGACATTGCTGCAGCGGTGGATGGAGCGGATCGCGGACGGTTTGACGTTGGAACAGTTGGTCGTCGATGAAACACCCCCCAAGCCGCGTACGAGTTTCGGCTGTGAGAAGCCCCGCGAACCCGCCCCTCCCTGCCGGCGAGAGGAGGAGGAAGGGTTCAGTTCGGTGGCCGAACCGGAGGTCGTCGAAGCGCTGCTGGATGAAAGCGAAGAGTTGCTCTCCTCAGAGGTAGATGTGGAGAATCCCTCGGCGCCTGGCGGTGACGACGATGCGTTGGGGAATTTCCTCGATCAGTTTAAGGGTTAGCAGCGGGCGTAAATCCGACTTCTTCTGGCCTTTGGCCCAAAGCAGATTCATTGCGTTATGTCTGTCCACTTCGATGCTTACCACAAATGGCTTGGCATCCCTCCCAAGGATCAGCCGCCGCATCACTACCGACTCCTGGGACTGGAGTTGTTCGAAGATGATGCCGACGTGATTGACGCGGCGGCAAACCGCGTGATGGCCTATCTGCACGAGATCGCCTCAGGGGATGCCACAGGCGTCTCGCAGAGGTTGCTGAACGAAATCTCCGCCGCTCGCATCTGCCTGCTCAACAAAGGCCGCAAGGCCACCTATGACGCCACGTTGAGAGAGGTCGTGCACCGTCCTCGCGTGGCAACCCAGTCACCCGCGGTGCGAACTCCGCTCCGACAGGACACTATTCCTGCCGCGGGCCCCCCGCTGGCCCAAGACCATCCTGCACCAGAATCGATATCGCGCTCGCGGCGCGGCAGGTGGATCACGGCGTTGTCTGGGGTAATGACTCTCGCCGCACTCGGCACAACGCTGCTGGTCTGGTACCACAGTCAGACATCTCCACCGGAGGAACTTTCGCTGCCACCGATCGCCGCGGTCGGCCAGGATGCTCCGTCCGGCAATACCGCGATCCTGATTGTCGATTGGCCCCAGACGGAGCGAGAGGATGGGACGTTGGAGGTCAACGGCGTCCCCCACGCGCTACCCTCGAGCGAGATGATCGAAGTGCCGATCCGCGGCGGCCCACTTCAACTCCATCTGACACGGTCCGGCTATTCGGAAATTCTCTGGGAATGCCTTGTCGCCCGTGGCGAACAGATCCACTACAGCCCTGTCTGGGAGCCACGTGAGGAGGCGACGTCTCCCGCCGCACCGACCGCCAGTCGACCGGCGTTTCCCGCAGGATCGGCGGCGGCGGTCGCCCAACGGCACCCCGCCCACCGTGCGCCGGTCGGAAGCACTGCCGCGTCTGCGTCGACGACGACTGCCCTGACAACATTCCCTCAGGCGTTGGCGATTCCCCCGTTGAGCAGTGATGCCGCAGGTAACTGGATGGAATTGCTGACAACCCCCCCCAACACCGATCTTGGTCTGCGTCTCGTCGGTGGAGAAACGAGCGACATCGGCCGCGTCGCGACGGCGTTCCAGTTGACCGCTTGCCCCCTGCCAGATGCTCGTCAAGGTTGGACCGTCCAGGTCGTGGATCGCCATCAGCAGCGTTCCCGCGTCGCTGAATTGATGGCCTCCAGCGACTCCCTGCGGTTCCGCTGGCAACCCGCTGACCCGGTGCCGCAGGCAGATCTGTTGCGCAACTGCCTGCTTGAGATCGCGACCGGCACTTCCCGGGTGACGTTACCGCTGCGTGTGCCAAGGGTCGTTCCACCCATTCTGCTCGAGGGCGCGAAAGGAACAGGCCATACGGAAGTGCGCATCGAGTCCATTCCGGACGTTTCCTGTCTGCGGCTGGAACTGACTCACACATCCGGCAGATCCTCTTTCGCCACGCGATTCACGAATCAAATGGCCCACACGAACGAACCGCTGTCGGTGGATGCCGGTGAGGGAGAACGTGGATTTCTGCTGGAAATCCAAGTCACCCTCCAAGCTCCCCGTGCCGGGGCTGACGTCGTTCGGCTCGTTCACGAGTTGCACTATGACTCGCCAAGCCAACGGCGGGAATCCTGGTCGCTTCGTAACATCCAACGCGACCTTGCCTGGACCAAAAGAAATTCGCGGAAACGTCAGAAAACCGCCGATAACGACGCGACACGGGAACAGTCGCAGCGACAGGTCGACTATTATGAGCAGCTCGCTGAGCTGGCCCAAGAAAAACCGGGGCGAGCCGACGGTCGGCTCCCTCTACACTTCCGCATCTTGGCGGTCATCGAGGGGCACACGGTCGTCCTGGCGACTACCGATGCAGAGCGTGGCGCGGCGGAGCCGGTGGTGGAATAGACCCGCACTCAGAACGCCGGAACAGAGGGAAATCGCGAATTTCTGTTCGCTCTCGGACGCTATTCGTTCCACTCGCCAAACGTAACTTTGGCGCGAACGATCTGCACGTCGCGCAAGACCTGAATTTCTGCCTCTTTCCGCTCGGCGTTCTTCTCGTAGAGTTTCCGGAACTGATCGTAGTCAGCAATACGTTCGTCGTCGAGCGCCACGATCACGTCGCCGACGCGCAATCCGGCCTTGGCCGCGGCCCCATCGTCCTTCACCTTCTTCACTTTGCAGCCATAGGCAGTCGATTCACCTTCGAACCCCAACTCCTGCCCGGGAAGACGCAGTAGTACGCCGCCCACAGTCTGTCCCCCGCGCGCCACTTCGACAGCGACACTGTCGCCGACTTTGTTCTGACCAATGAACTTCCGCAGCTCGTCGAAATTCGCCACCGGCTTGCCATCGTACCGCACAATGATGTCGTGGACCTGAACGCCACCGAGCAAAGCGGCACTCTTCTCCTTGACTTGGATTACTTCGCAGGGCCAGGGTGGTTGCTGGCAGACAACACCCAGGAAAGCTCCCACTTTGTGGTCAACTTGCACACTGGCCACTTCCGCCTGAAATCGTTCCGCGGCCTCTCTGGTGACTTGTGTGCCATAGCAGCGAATCATGCGGACACTCTTCAGCTCTTTCAGATGCTCCAAACCGCGATCGGTGACCGGCGTGTACATCAAGTCCACCGCAAGAAGACTCTTCAGTTGGGCCACCTGTCGCAGCGCGTCGTCAGTAATTCCGGCGTGCCGGAACACAATGCGGTTGAGATTCGTCAGATGCACAATCGGCTCAAGCCATGCATCCGTCACGCGTTCGCCCTCAAAGGAGATTTCTTGCACGTCGCGGAGCCACTTCAGACGCTGAAGGTCCTGCACCGTGCCTTGCCAGGACGGACCGATAACCACGACCAGTGATTGCATCAACTGAAAGCCAACCGACCGATCCAAGACGGTGATCGTCGCGCCCAACTGCTCCAACTGCTTGATCGCCCTTTGCTGCCGCACATCCCCCATCGCCAGAATGGCCGACTGGGCGAGTCGAGCGGCCGTTCGAGTGGGTGATGCGGCCAGCTGTTGCAGGGCCTCCAAAGCTGCTTCTGACGCGGCGATATCCACACTCAGTGCCAGTTCGCGGAGCACATAAATGCCCCGTGTGGACACTTCCAGATTGGCCCCCTCGACGGCTTTCGCTACCGGCTGCACCGCTCCCGCACCCGCCAGGATCAAGCGATCCGTGGCATTGCGGCGAATCACAAACCGGTCGTCGTCCAACTCCTTCACCCACCGAGCGATTTGCTCAGCCGATGCTTCAACGGCCGAGGAAGCCATCGTTTCCGGTTCCTGCCCCACACCAATCGCACAGCACCAGACAACGAGGCTGAGGCAGCCGATCCCTTGGACCAGCGACGAAATCACGCGGTGACGAGCCGCAGACATAGCCCCCGTGGTCCACTTGCTCGACGCGCGACCGCTCGGCCCCACACGACTCGATTTGCTATCTGCACATGCATGGATCACGATTGTCCTGTGCCTCCCAGCCACCTGTTACCACCGAACCGCCACCGACCTGCCGCCCACCACTCTTGAGAGTGGATTTCCCAACCACCTCTTGGCCGCCCGCAGCATGCTGGCCGTTGGCACGATTCTCCCACCGACGCAATCCTAGTTCTCCACCGGCTGCGTGGCAAATCGGCTCCCGTCTCCCGACGACGGTGCCACGACCCATTCAAGCTGTTGCTCGTGGTATTTTGCCGGGACCGCTTTGCCTCACGGCGAAATCACCGAGTCACTGTCCGTGACTCGGCAACGCATGCCGGTGATTCAGGCGACTGAGCAGTGAGCGGCGAACGGGAAGTCTGATACAGATAGGGGTTCAAAGTCGGGTCATTATACATCTTGAACTGGCGATAGATCTTGTGCCGCCTTCGTCCCAGGAGGAGATCTTGCGCGAGTCGTTCGAGACTGGAGGCCAAATCCGCACGCTGCTCGAGACAGATCACCAGTTTCTTCCGCACCGATTCCCGGTGCTCAGCCGTGACATCCTGGCGCTGGATGTGCTCCTGTAAATGATAAATCCGCAGTGTCAGGATGGCGAGACGATCAATCACGCTCCCCGGCGTCTCCGTGTTCATGGGAGCGTCACACGGGTCGATACCCACCTCCTGCAAGGCGGTGGCAATCCAGTCGTCTATCAGCTCGACGTAGTCATTACGCTGCTGGTTCAGTTGATCGATGGTCCGTTTGACGAGCGCAATTTCCGCATCATCGGCCAATGGGCTACGCGCCGCATCCTCCTCGTGCCACAACAGGTAGTTGAGTGAACATTGATGGCAGGCGATGCGCAGCAATCCGTCATATGGATTGTCGACCCCGCGCTGATGCCAACGGACAACTGCAGCCTGCTGCATTGCCATGATTTCGTCTACGTCCAGGAGCATAGCTAACCGCCTCCCCGGCGAGGGCGAACAGTGAGGATATCGGGACCGCTCAGTGAGGCGGATTGTAGGGCAGATCGGCCCGACGACTCAAGGCAGAGTGGGTAATCTACAGGTTCTGCAAAACACGATTCGCTGTTTTGTAAGCCACGTGCCACCGTCCGCAGCGGGGCGGTGTGGTGGGCTGGCGACCCGCGGCCCCGGACTGCCGACATGCGTCCTCGGCGGTCTGAGCTGGGCGATCGTCACTCGGCGATCAGGAGAACCGCAAAGCGACTCTTATGATGGCGATTGATCACCACTATGGTGGGGCCTTGCCACCTCTCCCATACGAGCCTCTGGACATGGGTTGCGCGTGAACCTGCTCGTGACCTCGGAGCCACGAACGATGAGGGTCGCCAGTCGGGCAGTCTCTGCCTGCGGTGCTGAGTCCATCGCGATTGGCTGGGCGGATGCAGCGGAACAAACCCCAGCTGGCGGGGTTTATTTCATATGGTTCGGGCGCGATGGCGTTGCAGTGAAGCTGTTGCGGCACGTCCACAACGCTGAGGGGGGACAGTCTGTTTCGCGTCACAGCGATGGCGTGCGAGGACCAGATCGAAGCAGACGGGGGCAGTTCGAGCGGTCATGGGGTGGAGACGGCTTGGCACAGGGTGGCATTTCGTTGCGGAGGGCGAGGTTGAGCAGCCTGCCGGACCCGAACTAACTGGTGGCAGACCGTGCAGATTTGGTCTAACCTAGAGGCTGGCACATCGGACCGTCTCGCCATTGCCTTCATCGCGTTGTCAGACACGGCGTAAGCAACCGCTCGGTACTGAATCATGCGGGGGCCGTGAACCTGCCTCAAGACCTATTCCTGCCGCGCGTGTGCCCGGATGGCACTTGGCTGGGACACGATTTTGTGAATAGGATGGAAGTTGTGTCGGAGCCGAGCGGGTTTCGGCGGGCCATGGGAGCAATTGAAGCAATGAGCGTCACGCAATCTCGACCGAGCAGCGACACCGTCCACACGAAATATCCTTCGCACAACCCGTCCTCGCCGGACCCGGTTCCACCCAATTGGGCCGTGCGGCGTCGCCG
>CAVOXY010000018.1:0-31820 GCA_963700515.1 uncultured Planctomycetota bacterium
CGCTGGGCATGCGTTTGGCATTGATTCCGCCAGGCGAATTCACGATGGGGAGTGTCGAGTCTGCCCGAAGCGTTGTCTTGCAGTTTCCCGGTGAATCGGAAGAAGTGTTTCGTGACGAGCATCCGGCGCACCGTGTGCGACTCGACGCGCGCCTTTTATCTGGGGCAGACCGAAGTACCCGTGCGCGCGTTTCGCGAATTCGTGAAGGCAACACGCTACCGCAGCACCGCGGAACAACAGACGAATTCGGCCAACCCGACCGGAGCTGCTTCAGAACAGGACCTGGGCTCGTGGAAAGAAGCGGACCAGACGGGGGACGAATACCCTGTCACTCATGTCAGTCGCGATGACGCGTTGGCGTTTTGTCGCTGGCTGGGGGAACGCGAGAATGCCACCTACCGGTTGCCCACGGAAGCCGAATGGGAATTCGCCTGCCGGGCCGGCACCACCACACGCTATTGGACCGGCGACGATCCGGAAACACTGGCCTGGTGTGCGAACGTTCCCAACGCCTCCTGGCATGATCAGCAGATCGGGAACTGGGAATTCGAATATTATCTGGGGGATGAGAAGCTCGGGCGGAAAGGATGGTGGGGTGTCAACTGTCACCCCGGCGAGTCCCTGAACTTTCAGCTCAATACCTGGGCGGCGAATCCCATGTGGAGTATCGTGGGCCGCAGCAACATTGACAGTGCGCCGCCTGACGCCATCCGCATTCAGAACCTGACAACGACGCGGAATGTTATGCTGCGCGTGCGGGCCGGCGAGCGACAGTGGGACATTCCTGCCGGAAAAAGCCAGTGGATTGCGCCGCTCGATCTCGGAAAAACGTTGCGCATCGAAGGCGAAGATGGTTACGTCGATCTGGCTCCTACCGGTCGGCTGCGCCCGAATCCGTTCGGCCTCCACGATATGCATGGCAATGTCTGGGAGTGGTGTCAGGACGGATTCCGCGAGTATGCTGAGAGTGACGAAACGTTGATCGATCCGGCAGGGCCCGCGAACTTGGGACGGCATGCGCTACGCGGCGCATGCTTCTTGTGACGGCTCGCTTTGCAGCGGGCCGCGTGTCGTGTCCCCTCCGAATCGTCCCAAAGCTACGGTCGTAATATCGGCTTTCGCGTTGTCCGCGAGATCGACGGACCTGCGGCCAATTAGCTTCGTGCCACGGTTGGCACGAAGCAGATCGATCCGCACTGGCAGTAGCCAGCCAGTGGCACGCAGCGGGCGCCACCGGTTACCGCAGCAGTCCCATGGCACGTTTCTCGCGAATTTCGCGAAGCGATTCCCAGCGAGGCGTTTCCCAGATGCTCGGCGGCCGGCCGTTACGTTGCATGTAGTTCTGCGTGAACCGGTCCGCCCCTTGCATGGAGGGCTGGTTTTGATAACCGCTGTTAAGACTGCGCGTGTTGCCGGAGTTCGGGTAGCCTGTCCCGTCGTAGCTCGTGTAGCGTGTGGTGTTGCTGTTGTTGTTTGCAGTCGTCGAACTGGGGCGTGGTTGATACGAAGCCAACGTGGTCGATGACGGCTTTTCTTCCTTGGACAACGCCTGCTTGTGGACCCAGCCCCGCATCGATTCACTGCTGTTGACCGACGCGACCCACAGCCAGTCCTCCTTGCACTCGGTGATTTCCAGGACCTGGCCGCGTTGCACGGTTCCCAGCACCTGATTACCGCGTTTGAGATCGGCCTTGCTGGCTTGCACGCTGACGTTCACGCCCTTCATGCCAGCTGCCTGGTGGTCAATAATCGCCTTCTCCAGGTCACCCTCTTTGGCGCGAGCCAGGTAAGCGGCTCCGCGGCGGCGACGTGCGTCTTTGCGCAGTTCCAGCGGAAAGCTGGAATCCTCGATGATCGCCGAGTACGCGGCGACAGCATTGGAATAATCACTCGCCTGGAGATAGTTGTCCGCCTGGTTACTCAGCGCTACATACGACGGTGGCAGCCGTGGTTCCGATGTTCCCGTGGCAGTCATGCCGCCGGCCGCCGGAACGTTGCTCGGCGAAGCGCCGGGTATGCTCGCAGGGTCGGCTTCGCCCGATCCGCTGGCCAGGACCCCACCACTCATGTGGGTCTGCGTCTCTTGCGGCAGTTCGTCAGGCGCCGTGCCCAGTTCGCACAAACCGGTGACCTCGCCCTTCATCCACGGCAGTTGCAACAGTCCGAATTGGTTCGCCACGTGCATCTTCGTCCGCTGATGTGCATAGAAGTAGAGTTCGTCCAGCGATACACGACCGTTGCGGTTCCCTTCACACTCTTGATCGGCATAGCCACGCAATCCCTGAGCGACGTAATGCATGAATACGCCATGCTTCAGGTCCGTGTCTTCCACCGATTTCTGCCCTGCTTCGCAACTCGACAACAATCGAATTCCCTTGGGAGGCGAGGCCGGTGTGAATCCCTTGAGCTGGGCTTCTGAGCCCTTGGTACGCACACAGCGAAACTCGGCCATGTTGCGGCAGGCGTCGATCATCATCACTTTCTGACCGGCACGACAGACCTTCATCCGCTCGTAAACCTGCTCCATCGAGATGCACGATGCCATGAGCGTGTCAACGCTTTCTGCATTCGCGTCGCAGGGGCATAGGTAGCTCATCTGGCCTTCGAGAAAGCCGTGACCACTGAAGGCCACCAGCACGACGTCGTCTTCCTGAGTGGCAACGTCCAGACGGAGCGACAGTTGACGCAGGATGTTCTCTCGAGTGGGGTAGAAGTCGGTGTTGGAGGCTCCATCGTACATGCAGACCACGTGTGCTTCCGGAAACCCGATCGAAAGCAATATGTCCCGCAGGGCCTGCACATCGTTGCGGCAATATTGCAGGTCGGTCAGGGGAGTGGCATAGTCGTTGACACCGATCAAGAGTGCATATTTCTGCCCGGCCGCCATAGCGGGCCGCGCGAAGGCCGTGGTTGCCACGGTCATAGCCAGGGCGAGTCCGATGAACCATCGCGTCGTGATGGCCGGACCGTGCGGCCGCTCGCCACGCGTGCTCGTTCGTCCTGGCTGAGTCGAGAGACCTTGATTTCGTTGGTCAGTCGGTCGATTCGGATGACGATCGGTTCCCCTTTTCATCGTGTTGTCCCTTTGTGTTAGTGAGCCGGTCGGTGGCTGCCTTTTTTGTCGCGAAGCCCCGGTTTTGCGGGGCCCGGCCCACGCCGTGGGTCGATGCGTTCAATTGCCGTACGCATTGGTAAATGCACGATTCCGATCGAATCACGACAGCGAAATTGCTTCGGGCGCCGATTTTTTCCGGCGCGTTTCCCCGGAGCGGCTGTTCTGTCGGGGGGGGGGCGAAGTTCGAGCCGTGCGGTCCGATTCGCGCCACGGGGACGGGCGGGCATAGAAGTGCCCCTGCAGCAGCCCTTTGCAGCGGCCGTCCGTTTCGGAACACGGACATGGGACCACCAACCCCTGGAACGCGAGACGAGGAGTCACGATTGGGGACGCAAAAAAAAAGACCGCCCATGACGGGCGGTCCTGAGGTTGAAACGTTGCGACGCCTATCGCAGCAAGCCGCGGGCTCGCTTCTCGCGAATTTCCTGGAAAGACTCCCAGCGAGGCGTTTCCCAGATGCTCGGCGGCCGGCCGTTTCGCTGAATGTAATTGCGAGTGAAATCGTCGGTCGCCTGATTCCCCGATGAATTCTGGTAACCGTTGTTCAGGCTCCGGGTGTTGCCCATGCCGTTGTTGCCATAATTGTAGTTCTCGTAGTTGCCCGATGAACTGGGCCTCGGCTGGTTCGAGACCAGTGACGAAGCTGCAGGGGTTGTTTTCTTCTCGAGTGAGTTCTTATGAATCCAGCCACGGATCGACTCACTGCTGTTGACGGAGTTGACCCACAACCAGTCTCCCTTGAACTCGGTAACTTCCAGCACCTGGCCCTGCTTCACGGTGCCCAACACCTCGTTGCCCCGTTTCAGCTGCGCGGAACTGGCTTGCAGGCTGATGTTGATGCCTTTCAAGCCCGCTGCCTGATGGTCGATGATCGCCTTTTCCAGATCACCATCCTGGTTGCGGGCCAGGTATGCCGCACCGCGTCGGCGACGTGCGGTTTTGCGCAGGTCGATGGGGATACTGGAATCTTCGATGATCGCCGAATAGGCGGCGATGGCATTCACATAGTCCCCCGCTTGTACATAATTGTCGGCCTGATTGCTCAGCGCCGCATAGGCGGGGGGAACCGACGCGTCCAAGCGATCCCGGTCTGCCATGCCATTGTCGGCAGTCGCGGTGCTGGGAGACGTCCGGGGCTCAGCGACTGGTTCCGTTGTCGGCTCCGCGGAAGCCGTTCCCGCCGCGGCCGTTCCCGCCGTGGCCGTATCCACCAGCGGTGGCAGATCCGTCGGTGCCGCTCCCAGTTCACACGGGCCGGTTACCTCACCTTTCATCCAGGGAAGCTGCAGCAGCGAGTGGTTGTTCGCGACATGCATCTTGGTGCGTTGGTGGGCGTAAAAATAGAGTTCGTCCAGCGACACACGCCCGTTCTTGTTGCCCTCGCACTCCTGGTCCGCGTACCCCCGCAAGCCTTGGGCGACATAGTGCATGAACACGCCGTGCCGTAGATTCGCATCTTCAACGGAGATCTGACCCGCTTCGCAGCTTGATAAGAGTCGAATCCCCCGGGGAGGTGTTTCCGGGATGAAGCCTTTGATACCTGCCGAGGAATCTTTCGTGCGAACATTGCGAAATTGGGCCATGTTGCGGCAGGCGTCGATCATCATCACCTTCTGGCCGGCGCGGCAGGCCCGCATTCGCTCATAAATCTGCTCCATCGATACGCATGTGGCGGCCAGGTCCTCGGCATTTGCATCGCACGGGCAGAGGTAGCTCATTTGCCCTTCCAGAAAGCCGTGCCCGCTGAAGGCGATCAACACCAGATCTTCTTCCTGGCTGGCCAAGCTCAACCGCAGCTCCAGTTGCCGGACGATGTTCTGCCGCGATGGGACGTAATCCGTGTTGGCTACGCCGTCATACATGCAGACGACATGTGTCGGTGGAAAGCCGATGGAGATCAAAATATCACGCAGTTCCTGGATGTCGTTTCGGCAGAACTGCAGGTCCGTCAGTGGGGCGGCATAGTCGTTTATGCCGATCAACAAGGCGTACTTCTGGCCGGCGGCCTGTGCCGGTTCGGCGACCATGGCCGTCGTCAGAAGACTAGTGATCACAACCGGTAACAACAGCTGTTTCAGGCAATTCGATGTCAACATTTTCCCGCTCCCTGTCTCACGTGGCGCTCGCGCTGCATATGCTGCGCGCACCGAATCGAAATGCGCGTATCATTCGAGATTTGTCTCTTGTTCCAAGGAAAGTCTTGGCCGTCCGTATCGTGTCGCGGCAATTTCTACTATTGGATCATGTTCACAACGACACTTGCGGCGACACGTAACACGTGGCGGCCTTACCGCCGTCCTACCTTTCTCAAGAAAACGTCAGAATAGACCTAGTAGGACAACATGACCCGAAACCCCTCGCAAGTACATCGAAAATAATATTTGCCATTGGGGGGGGTGTCAATGCTCAGGACTGGTCACGGTGACTTTCGCAGCCCCAGGAACCGCATTTATCTCAGTCCGATTCCAGTGCTTCGCGTAGCGGTTCGCCATCGTTTCCCGGAGGCGCGGCGATCATCAGCAACATGGCCACGGTGGATGCCACATCCTGTGGGCCGACCGCTCGCTCCGTCACGCATGGTGAGATTCCTGGGCCGGCGATCATGATCGGGACGTGCGTATCGTAGGGGTACGGCGAGCCGTGTGTTGCCGCATATTCATCGGGATCCGAGTAGAGGTACCACGAGGCGCTCTGCACCACCAGCACGTTGCCTGACCGCTGGGGGTGAAAAGCACGCTGTACTTTGGCGAGGATCGGGTCGTCTGTGGCTTTGCCGGCCAGCAGGTCGGTACGCGTCACGGCGTAGGCAAACCCAGGCTGCGCCAGTATTTCGGCGGCGACTGCGCGTTCCACCTCGGCCACGTCCAGGCCAAGTTCTTCCAAGACCGAAGCGTCCAGATAGTAACTGGGATTTGCGAAGGCAGTGATCAGCTTCCGGTTGGTTTTGTACCGGGCCTGCAGGAATTCGTTCAGGTGTGCCTGCAGCTGTGTCAGGTTCAGTCGACCTGCCGTCCGCCCCAGGCTCTCAGTGTACTCAGGGATTGCATTGACCCCGTGATCCGAGGAGAGTACGACGAGTGTCCGGTCCAGTCCAATCGCCTTGTCGACGGCCTGCAGCAACCGAGACAAAGTGCGATCGACGCGCAGCAGGTTGTCTTCCGCTTCCAGACTGTCTGGCCCAAAGGCATGTCCGATATAGTCGGTTGCGGAAAGCCCGACACAGAGCATATCGGTGGCATCTCCCTGTCCCAGTCTCTCTTGCGAGAGCAATTCCAAGGCAAAATCGGCCGTCAGCTCGTCGGCCATGGGTGTGAACCGCAGCGTGGAGTAATAGTCAGCGGTTTTGGGATTGTCCAGCGAGTGAGGAAACGTCCGACCCAGCAGTTTGTACGAGCGTTCGAATGGCTGATCGTCGCGGTTGGCGAACAGGTACGTGGAGCGATCATTTAACAAGTCCCAGTTCCTGGTGCGAAATCGATCGGCGGGTTGCTGCGCATTCCACTGGGCAACCCAGTTCGGGTAATCCTCGTAGTAATACGAACTGGTGACAAAGCAGCCGGATGTCTTATCGAACCAAAATGCCTTGCCGCGCTGACCGCCGAGGATGATGGCTCCGCGGTCCTTCAGCGAGACGGCAAACACGCGCGAGCGATCCTGCGACGTGGCTACCAATTGATCGCCGAGCGTTTGGGCTGTCAGGTTCCTGGGCGACGTTCCCTCATGAGGTATCACCTCGCGTCCAAGTACGTGATGGTCTGCGTCTTCCACGCAATACACGGACTGCCGCGCTGCCGTGTCGTACCATTCGTTGCCGGCGATTCCGTGGTGGATTGGATCGCTGCCCGTGATCAACGTCGCATGGCCGACGGCCGTAAATGTGGTACTGTGCCGATAAAACGCCTCTTTGTAGACGACTCCCCGGTCGAGCAGATAGCGAAATCCACCGTTACCAAAACGTTCCTGAAATCGCAGCGGCATGTCACCACGCAACTGATCCACAACGATGAACAGGACCAGCTGCGGGCGTTCCCGCGCAGCGTTAGCGGCAAGAACGGATGGCCACAGCGCCAGCAGGGGGATCAGAAGTCGAACGATACGAGCGACATTGCCAAACATGGTTGAAAATCCACATCAGTGCAGCAAATAAAAATTCATCGAAGACGTGCTGCCATTGTACACGGTCGAGGCCCCGACGCGATCGATCGTAACCAAATCTTGACAGCGGCGCTGAGCAGCTTCGTGGATGTATCAAGTTGAAATCTGTGGTAACGGGACTTTCCGCCGCCGAGGCAACCGCCGGAGAAGAGGAAGAGTAAGAGGAAGAGTAAGAGCAAGAGAGGGAACGGCAAGGGCGGACGCGAGCCCACGTCTGGCTGAAAGCCAGATCCACCGTAGCCTGGGGTGGAGCGAGCCGAAGGGCGAGCGCAACCCCAGGAAACGCGTCCCGACAAACCAACATGTTTTTCGGTTACAACACGCACGCTGAAGGCGTGCTGCACACGCGCACGTCACGGCGTAGCCCGCCTCCAGCGGGCGGTGGATTTCCCGTGCGTGAACGATGCGTGTGATTTGCCGTATCGTGTCGTGGGGTTCGCTGACCCCAGGCTACGGTTCGGGCCCGCCTCCAGCGGGCGGTGGATTTCCCGCGCGTGGACACGCGTGATTCGCCGTATCGTGTCGTGGGGTTGCCCGCTGACCCAGTTGGCTACGTTTCGGCCCCGCCGGCGGCGGGCGGAACACCTGGTACAACCGCGGCGAGTGCTTCGAACAGGCGTTGGACGCGAATCGGCTTGGAGACGTAGCTATCCATGCCGGCTTCGAGGCAACGTTCGCGGTCACCCTTCATGGCGTGGGCCGTCATGGCAATGATCGGTACATGTTCTCCCGTCTGCTGTTCCTGATGCGGATGACTGCCGTCGCTTCGAGACCATCCATATCGGGCATTTCGACGTCCATCAGCACGACATCGAAAGGGTCGCTTTCCAGTGCGGCGATCGCTTCCTTGCCCGTGTTGGCTACGACAACCGAGTGTCCGTGCTTTTCCAGAATTCCGATCGCCAGCTTCTGATTCACCAGGCTGTCTTCCACCAGCAGGATCTCGCAGTGGTGGCAAAGTGGTGATGGAGCCTGGTCGATCGGCGGTTCCACTTCGTCCGTCGGAAAGACCAATCCAACGACGTGCCATAGCGTTGAACAGTTCCGACTGCTTGACGGGCTTCATCAGATGTGCCGCGACGAGGAGTTCACCGCAACGTTGAGTATCACCGGTCGAGTCACCGGAGGTGAGCGATGATCACGGTGGTATCCGCGAACTCGTGCATCCTGACGTATCCACTCGGTCAGCGTCAAACCGTCGACTTCCGGCATATTCACGTCGGACAAGACCAGCGTGCACACGCCTGCCGGTCTGCGGGCCTGCCGCAAGCGATTCCATTGCCTGTCGTGCACCCTCGGTCGACTCGGGCTCCATCCCCCAGTTCCGCGTCATCTCTTCGAGGATGAGTCGATTCGTGGAGTTGTCGTCCACAATCAGGACACGCGTGCCCTCGATATCCGCCGGCTCGATTTGTGCCGCAGGCGGACACCGGATGGCATGCTCAAAGTGGGCAGTGAAGTGGAACGTGCTCCCGGCGCCAGGCTGTGCTTTCGGCCCAGATGCGGCCGTTCATTAACGCTGACCAGACGCGAACAGAAATCGCCAGACCCAGGCCGGTTCCACCGTACTTGCGCGTGGTGGACGCGTCGGCCTGTGTGAAAGCGTTGAAAATGGTGGCCAATTTGTCTTCCGGAATGCCGATACCGGTGTCGCTGACCGAAAAACGCAGTGTGACCGTCATGTGCGGATTTCGATTCGCAATTCACGTCCAGGACAACTTCGCCCTGATCAGTGAATTTGATGGCGTTGCCGACCAGATTGAGGATCAATTGGCCCAGTCGTGTCGGATCACCAATCAGCGCGTCGGGCACGTCCGGGTGGATGCGACAGGCTAGTTCCAGTTCCTTGTGATGCGCCCGTAGGGCCAGCGATTTCATTACGTCGCCAACCCTCTCCCGCAGACTGAAAAGCGCGTCTGCTCCAGATCGAGTTTGCCGGCTTCGATCTTCGAAAAGTCGAGAATGTCATTGATCACCGACAGCAGCGAGTCGCCCGAATCCTGGACCATGCCAGGTACTCGCGTTGGGACGGACGCCAGTGTCGTATCGAGCACCAGTTCCGTCATCCCGATGATTGCGTTCAGGGGAGTGCGGATCTCGTGGCTCATATTCGCCAGGAAATCACTTTTGGCCCGATTCGCCACTTCGGCCGCCTTCTTGGCATGCTCCAGCTCGATATTCGCTTGGGCAAGTTCCGCCGTCCGTTCGTTAACACGTTTTTCCAGCGTACGATAGGAGGCTGCCAGTTGATCTGCCATCTGGTTGAACGTTTTTCCGAGCGTGCCCAGCTCGTCGTTCGACGTGACCACGACTCGGGCATCCAGGTCGCCGGCGGCCAGCGCGGAAGCGGAGTCCGCCAAACGCAGAATGGGACGCGTTAATCGCTTGGCCAGCAGGAACGACAGGGCGGCACCGGTGATGAGCAGCGTCCCTTGCAAGGTGAGGATGATGCGTCGCAGATCGGCAACCGGGGCATAGGCTTCGTCCTTATCCATTTTGGCCACCATGCCCCAAGCCTGGTAATCGCGCGGCTGGTATTCCAACGGCTGCCACACCGCCAGCACGGACTTCCCGCCGTACTCGGTTGTGCCAAAGTCCTCTTCTCCTTGAATGGCTCGGACCATGGCAGGGACACTGACTGCACTCACCTTGATCGCTGAATTCGTACGGGGCTGGTCCAGGTAGAGTACTTCGTCGCCAACGCGTCGCCCCACCAGTACCTCACCTGTGTCACCGACGCCGGTTGTGTCCGAGAGGATTTCACGCAGACGGCTGGCGTCGATCAGGACCATGACCACACCCAGAAAACTCCCGTCATTCATATTGGCCGGAGCGGTCAGCTGCGCTTGGAACGATCCGTTGACCATTTGGGGGACGCCGAGATGCCAGTCCTTCACACCTTGCTGAAAATCGGGGTCCTTGACGAAGTCGCGTCCCAGGTACGCCTCGTTGGTGGCCGTTACCACGACGCCATTCGGATCGGTAATCCAGATCTCCGGAACCCATCGGTGCTCGTGATGGCATCGTGGAGGATCCGCTGTGAGCCTAGTAGAAAAGCCTCTTGCGAAATCACGCCACCGAGCCGTTCCGCCAGATACTGACGCAGACGCGTGCGGCTGGCCACCAACCTGACCCGCTCACGCTGCTGAGCCACGTAGGCCAGTACCATCTTTTCGCGATCGGAAGTGACGACGGACAGCCTCGCGTGGATCTGGCTGCGCAGGCTGCTTCTTGCGAATTCGTAGCTGACACTCCCCAAGACCGCCGCGGTGAAGATGACAATCAGAGCGGTGAAGGCGGCCTGTTTCAGCAGGATGGAAAATCGCATCGGCCGACGTTTTCGGGCGTTCTTCGATCCCGACTCCAATCTCGACCCTGCGCTGGCGGCCATGATATTACCTTAACCTGCCGGCGTGAACCTTCCGGCAACCCGAGTCGGGCAGACGCGACACCGAAACACTGGTCAACGTCCTCACATTCTCCCACATCGCCTGAAACCGTACCAGTTGCTGCGGTCGGCGCGGGGGGGCATGCGTTTACCTCTTCTATAGTCAGCTCATGTTCGCGTACCACGTTTTTCCGGGCCTCCCACTCGAGGGCGTCTGCTTTCGGACGCCCTACCATTTGCAGGAGCGGTTTCAGCCTCTCCTCGGTCCCTTCGCGTGGATTGGGCACTCCGCGCGGCATACCCGCCAAGACAAACCACGCAGGGGAGGAAGGGGCTGCCCGCCTCACGCCACTCAGTGCCATCCCGAAGAGTCAGCCAGGGTGCGAGCAATCACGGCGCAATTGCCGACGGTGCGGTCGCCGCAGCAGGCCGTCACGATTGCGCCGTCGTGAGCCGATTGGTGGCGGAGGGCAAGGCCGGTTTGGCGGAGTGACTTTTGGCCGAGATTCTCCTGGCCGCGGTTCTTGTCGCCCCCCCCATTGCCGCCAAGTGACTTCCTGTCTCACAATAGTAGGGCTTGAAACCTGGATAGAAGGTAGGAAGAGTAGGAAGTAGTTGTGTAAGAGTGACGATCCTCGTCCTGATCGTAAGGAAGACCGACCATGGCCCTGACATTTGCCAAATGCCGTCGCACGTCCCTCCAGCTGCTCACGGCGGTGTTACTCGTTGCGATTTTCGCTCGCCCGGCGTCGCCGCTGCCGAGACGCAGCGTCCGAACATCGTCGTCATTCTGAGCGACGACTATGGCTGGGGCAGTGCCACCTGCTACGGCGCCGATCAGGCTTGATTCAGACTCCCAACATCGACCGATTGGCCGCCGAAGGGCGACGGTTTACCGACGCCAATACGACTTCGTCGGTCTGTTCGCCAACTCGCTACTCGGTGCTGACGGGCCGCTATTGCTGGCGCACGTCACTCAAGCACGAAGTGCTCGGGACGACATCGCCGCTGCATATCGAGCCGGGGCGGTTCAACCTCGCTTCGCTGCTCAAACGGCACGGCTACGCCACGGCGGCCATCGGCAAGTGGCATCTCGGCTACGGCAGCGACCCGCGCGTTGATTTCACCAAGGAGCTGAAGCCGGGCCCGCTGGAGATCGGGTTCGACTACCATTTCGGCGTGCCCTCCAATCACGGCGACATTGCCGGCGTGTATGTCGAGAACCGTCGCGTGTACGGGTTGCGGTCGGACAAGCTGGATCCGGCACGACCGGGGCAATTTCAAAGACGAGCCGTTCCTCGGACTGGATGCACCGCAGCGCGTCGACGAGGACGTCATGCCGCTCCTGACCACCAAGACCGTCGAGTGGCTCGAGCAACAGACGGCCGACAAGCCGTTCTTCCTCTACTACACGCCGGTGGCGATTCACAACCCGGTCACGCCGTCGCCGCAGACCAAGGGGACCAGCAAGGCCGGGCCCTACGGCGACTGGATCCATGAACTCGACGCCTCGGTCGGACGCGTGCTCGGACGCTGGACAGAAAGGATTCGCCGACAACACACTCGTGCTATTCACCAGCGACAACGGCGGTGTGAACAAGCCGACGATGCCCGGCGAGGCGACCGAGGCGCTGAAGGCCGGACTGAAGGTCAGTGGTCCCTTTCGCGGCGGCAAGCATGATGTGTGGGAAGGCGGCTTTCGCGTGCCCTACATCGTGCGCTGGCCGGGACACGTCCCTGCCGGCACCGTCTGCGACGAAACGCTCAGCCTGGTCGATACCCTGGCCACCGTCGCGGCACTGGTCGGCGATCCGTTACCGCCGGCCGCGCAAGCTGCCGAAGACAGCTACAACATGCTGCCCGCCTGGCTGGACCAGCACTACACATCGCCGATCCGCCCGGACTTGATCGTCCACAGCGCCGACGGCAACTTCGCCATTCGCCGTGGCCAATGGAAGTGGATCGAGGGCGACTACCATCCCGACACGAGGCCAGGGGGCGTTGCGGTTGCGGGCCGATCAGTTCCATAGCCAGCTCTATGACTTGGCGCAGGATCGCTCGGAAACAACCGATGTCAGTTCCGCGAATCCATCGGTCGCCGCCGAGTTGGCCCAATTGCTCGAACGCTATCGAGAGGGTGGATACAGTCGCGAGCTTCCCCCGCCCCCAGCTGTCAAGCCGCGAGCGGCCTTGTTGCAAGAGCCGGTTGGCAGCGTCGTTCGCAGGGACACGCTTGATAAATTGCCTGATGCCCCTTGGGTTCAAGTCCGCGGACTCTGGACGGTGCGTGACGGCGCGCTGCGCGGCAGTATGAAAGGTGGCGAGCAAGGTGGTGCCGCGACTGCGCTGCCCGCTGGGATTGGAAGAGGCGGAGATCGCCTATGACCTGGCTTTGCCACTTGCCGCTCGCCATACACTGCGGATTCAAGGAAGCCAGCGCGATCGTGTCTTCCTGGTGCAGATCGACGCTCGGCGATTGGCCGTGATGCGGCAGCCGCTCGAGAGTGAGCCGCCGGGAAATATCATGATGAGCGAAACCCGACTGCAGTTGCCGGCCGACAAGTGGGTGCAAGTGCGGGTCCAGGTCAGTGATCGCGAGATCGCCGTACAAGTCAATGACACGGCGGTGCGCGCGTCACACGGTAGTCTGGAGGGCAAAAAGTTGGCTTTCGCGTTGATGGCTTTGGGGCGCGATGTGGCGTTCAGGAACCTGACGGTGCGCAATGCGGTGCCGGACACACCGTGACGGCGAGTGCCGGCACGATACCTCCGCGCCAACGATTCTCGACTTGCGATGCACTCTTTGCGAACCACTCAGGAATAACTTCGACACTCTTCGATTTCCAGCGGAAGCGGGATGTGGCAAGCGGTTATTCTGTAGCTCGAAAGTTGTCGCCCCGCTGGGACGAGCCCAGCGGAAGCGGGATGTGGCAAGAGGTCTTTCGAGCTTCCATCACCGAAATAGATTGTCGCGAATTTGCCGAATTCACTCCTGAGTTATTCCTTACGGTTCTTTAGCTCTACTCACTCACTCCGATTCAACGTCAAGCGTTGCCAGCCAACGTACGGGTGGCAGCGGAATTGGGATGGACAGGTCCGGATGTTGAGGCACGTGTCGGCGAATCGTGTGGTGAACGGAGCCGATGGACGGACTGGCACGGCGTGAGTGCACGTTGTTGTAATGCGATGGTTGTCACGTGAGCGGCGGGAGGCCACTCGATTTGGATACGGTTGTGCTGGTCGTGTTTGTGCTCGTCTACCTCGGCATGTTCCTGGGCGAGATTCCAGGCTTGGCGGTGGACCGCACCGGTGTTGCGGTGTTGGGAGCGATTGTGCTGCTGACCGCCGGGCGCCTGACAACCAGCCAGGTTCCTGCGGCCATCGACATGCCGACGATGGCGCTGCTGCTGGGGTTGATGGTCGTCTCCGCGCAGTTTCGTCTGAGTGGATTTTACTCGTGGGTTGTGCGGTATGTTGCCGGGCTGGAGAATTCACCGGGAGCATGCTGGCCTGGGTGATCGCGTCCGCCGGTATCTTGTCGGCTGTTCTGGCCAACGACATCGTCTGTCTGGCCATGGCGCCGGCGCTGGTGGAATGCTGTGCCCGTCGTCGACTGAACCCGAAACCGTTTCTGCTGGGACTGGCGTGCGCGTCGAATGTGGGGTCCGCGGCGACGTTGATCGGCAACCCGCAGAACATGTTGATCGGCCAGGTCCTGCAGTTGTCCTTCGTCGGGTACCTGCGTCTGGCCCTGGTCCCCTCAGTTCTGGGGCTCAGCGGCTACCTGGCTGTTGATTTACTGGCCCAATCGAAGTTGCTGGGAACAGAAGCTCGTGGTGCCAGCGATTTCCGCCCCAACTCTGAATCGTTGGCAAACCTGGAAGGGGCTCGTCGTGACCGCGGGAGTGATGGTGCTGTTTCTCGCTTCCCCCTGGCCACGCGAGATCATTGCGCTGGGAGCGGCGGGGATTCTGCTCTGCTCGCGACGCATGCATTCGCGCGACATGCTGGGATTGGTCGACTGGCAGCTGTTGCTGCTGTTCTTCGGGTTGTTTGTCGTCAGCCACGTGATGCAGACGAGTGGCAACCTGGAATGGTTGATGACGCATGTGCGAACAACCGGAGTTCAGGTGGAGCAGCCTGTTTGGTTGTTCGCCTTGGCGGCGACACTATCGAACGTCGTGTCGAATGTGCCGGCGGTCATGCTGCTGCTCCCCTATGCATCACACCCACTCGCCGGACCTGTGTTGGCACTGGCTTCCACACTGGCAGGCAATTTTCTGATCGTCGGGTCGATTGCCAATATGATCGTCGTCGATCAGGCTGCACGGCTCGGTGTGCGAATCTCATGGGGCGACCACGCTCGGATCGGCATCCCGGTGACCCTCGTGACGTTGGCGATCGCGGCCTGGTGGCTGGCCTTGTGAGGTGTCGGCAAACAACGGTGCGTGTCTGTTGTGGCGGCATTCGGTCAGGCGTACACTGTTGAGTAACATGTTCGCTGAAATGATGTGCCTTATCGCCTGGACCCGCTCTGATTTGTGAGGACATACTGCCATGCGTTCGAGCGTATCACTGCTGCTGTTGTGCCTGATATTGACAACCGCAGCATTTGCTGAGCCGCTGCGCACTATCGAGGTCGTCAATGACCGCGCTCCGAATTGTGCTTCGTTGCGGTCGATCGTGGAGTCGGTCACACGCGGTTGCAAGACCGATGATGAACGAGCGATCGCCATCTACAATTTTTGCCGTTTCGACCACTACCACCTGGCTTATCCGAGTGAGCCGGGGGGTGTCTCGGCACTGAAGTTTATCAATGTCTACGGCTGGGGGTTGTGTGGCGGGCAGCACACGGTGTTGGCGGCACTTTGGGAAGCAGCGGGATTCGATTGGCGGTACCGCGGGTGGAGTTCACCAGGTCACACCACGGTCGAGGCCTTCTACGGTGGACGCTGGCATTATCTCGACACGTTTCTGAAATTCTACACGTGGATGCCCGATCCACATGCGCCGGGAGGCGGCACGATCGCCGGGCAGGAGGATATTCTCGCCAATCCGTCACTGGTAACCGACGCGTTTGTCACCGATCCGGCGCGGAAGGTTGCGTATCATGTGGACAATCGATTCGACTACACCGGTGAGGGAGTCGATTGGACGGCTCCCGCCTTTATGGTCTGTGGCGATACCTTGCCAGGAGTCGTGAGTGGAGTGCGCAGCAGTCGCAATGCGGGCAGCCCGCGTGGCTGGGGTGGCATTCAGTTTGACGACGACAGTTACTCGACGTCCGTCGACCTGTGCGCAGGTTACGCGCTGACGCTCCACTGGTCACGTCTGGAAGATGCGTTCTATTTTCGCGGACACAGCGAAGGACCCCAGCACAGCTGCGGCGACAAGGATTATCGCAACTGTCCGGCAATCGGGCCCTTGCTCGAGCCTTATCGCGATCAGGACGCGGTGCGCAGTTGGTCCAACGGCATACTCGCTTTCCAGCCGGACTTGCGATCGGATGCGTGTTTGTCAGGTCTGAAGCAGGTCGAGAATGCACTGTGCGGCGATGGGGCGATTCGCACGATCGATTCGTCGCGTCCCGGCGTCCTGGTGATCCCGATGGCATCGCCGTATGTCGTTGCCCGCGCTTCCTGGCGGCTCCATTGCGCGGATGCCACCGTGGAAGTCACCACCGACCAGAAAAACTGGACGACGCTCTCAGAGGCCGACTTTTCCGGTCAGGTTGCGGGGACCTACGCCTATGACATCCGCGTCATTTTTCGAGCTCCGATCACACAATTGCAACTGACCAGCGTGGTGCAACATAACCAGGAATCGCTTCCCTATCTCGCTCCGGGCAGAAATCGAATCACAATCACGGCCGCCAATGCACAGGAACTGGGAGACAACCAGCTGGTAGTGACCTATGCCTATTGCCTGGGCTCGAGAGTCAAGAGCCCTGAAGAACTGCTGGATCGGGATGCGGAAATCGCCCGCGGTCATTACGCTTCCTGGTCGGAGACGCCTGTTGTTGTGCGCAAGGTCGTTGAGAGCTTCCCCGTAACGCTCGACATCCCGATTCCCACCCCGAAAGGTATGCAGCCTGTTTACCCACGAATGGTGTTCCTGCGCCGTGAAGTACTGGCACCGGGGCAGACAGCCGGTGACACTCCAGTGGCACCAAGTACACCGGTTGTGGGATCTGACGAGTATCTGGCCGATGTTCCGAACCCCGGCTGATCGGAACACAGGCTCCTCCGACCGCCCCCGACCTCCCCACGGCAACCCGGCGATACCAGACGCGCAACCCACTACGTGTCGAAAACGGGCGACGTGTTTACCCACCATTTCATCAAGTGGTTGAAGGACGATTCGGATGCCTGGATACAACTGGTGGATTTTGACCTGACGGATCTTCCGGACGTGAAGTCACTTGCTTCGGCCAAGCTGGTGTTCCAGGTGATTGAAGCGCATGACAAAGCGCCGATGCAGGTGGCTGCCGTGGCGCTGACAGAGCCATTTGTGGCTGGCAAGCCGTACGATTTTTCGAAACTGGGGCGAATCATCGGTTCCACAATCGTGGAACGGGGGAATGGGCCGGGTGATCTGTTCGTACCCCCTCGCGTCGCGGAAATCGATGTGACGCAGGCCGTTCGGCGCCGGCGGCGGAGAGCCCTGCTACGGTATCGCGCTGCGCATTGTTCCCAACCGCAGTGTGGATGACGGCTGGACTGTACGGTTCACTCCCTCGCCAGATAGGTTGCCTGAATTGCATGTGACCACGTACCGGCAATAGAAAGTGGATTGGTTGTCAACAAGTCAACTGGCTGAAAGGAATTGCGATGCATTGTCACATCACGCTTCTGCTGCTGGTGCTCCTGCTTTCTGCGGCCGGTTCCTCAACCGCCTGCGCCAAAGTGTACCAACTCACGCCCGACGGTAATTGGTATGACGTGATCAACGGCCGGCAACTGCAACCGGGCGACGAAGTCGTGCTGGCCCCTGGTGTTTATCGGGACGAGCGACGGTTGGAACTGGGGCACCGCGGATCCGCCGAGCAGCCCATCGTGATCCGGTCCTCGGAGGACGGCCCGGCGATCCTGCACCGTCCCGACGCGCGGCAGAATTCGATCAACATTGTCGGAGCACAGTATCTGATTCTGCGCGGGCTGGAGATCACCGGCGGGTCGACCGGAATTCGGTTGATGAAATCGAGTACGCATGCCTGCAAGTTTGTGTCGCTGGAATCGCTGCACATCCATCATGTTGGCGGTGTGGCCGTAACGGCCAATAGCCCGGGCAATGTGTACGAAGGACTTGTCTTTCGACGCAATCACATTCACCATACGGCAGGACATGGTGAAGGGTTTTATCTGGGCGTGAACAACAAGCCGGACGGCTCGACCGATGGATGCATGTTCAATAGTGTGGTCGAATGGAACTACATCCATGATCTGAAGGGACCGAATGTCAGCCAGGGGGACGGGATTGAAATCAAGGATGGCAGCTACGGCAATGTCGTGCGAGACAATGTGATCCACGACACAAATTATCCCGGTGTGATTGTGTATGGGACCGATGGGAAAGCACCGAATGTCATTGAGCGGAATGTGATCTGGAACTCGGGAGATCACGGTATTCAGGCCGCGGCAGAGGCGGTGATTCGCAATAACATCGTATTTGATAACCGCTCTGACGGAATCCACAGCCATCATCACCAAAGCGCCAAGGTCGGCAACCTGCAGATTCTTCACAACACGGTCGTGTCGCGGCGACCGGGGGGCGTGGGGATCCGGATTTCACTTTCGGAGCAAGATTCCCTCGCTGGGCCGGTGGTGATTGCGAACAACGCCATTTACGTTTCCGAGGGGGCGTATGCGCTGCGCGTGCCAGCGGACGGCAGTGCGGCAGCGACATTGGTCGTCTCGAGTAATGCAGGAGTGGGGGCGACAGACGGTGTGTCGCCGGCGGGCGATCACCCGGCTTTTCGCCGGTCCGGCCAACTTGCCGCGGATCTCGACGAGCACTTCTTTCCCCGGTCCGGCTCCGTGCTTATCGGCGCCGCCAATCCACGATACTCGGTTACCGACGACTTTGATGCCCGACTTCGCGGCGAATCCCGCGATGTCGGCGCCTATCGCTTTCACCCCACGGAGCGGCCGATTTGGACGATCGCCCCAGGCTTCAAGTCAAGGCCGCCAGTCAAATCAACGAATCGGCTGCAGATACCGCCGCCTTGTGCGGCGGAGCGTTCATGTTCGCCCCTAGATCACGATTCCGTCATGCAATCCACGGCCGAGCGAACGATTCGCCATCACTTCGGCGCCTCGCTGAGGCCGAATTAGACCGGGCTTCTTCAGACTGTGCAGGTGTATCTCAATGACCGAGCGCGATTGTGCGACGCGACTGGTCATCTAGTCGTTAATCGTTGTGCGTCAGAACGATGTAATCACGCAGTGGCTCGCCGGAAAAATGGCTATGTGGCGATCGGCGTTTTGCGTAGTATGGCAGGTATGAGCGACGTATCAGAAATCTTATCGCGGATGCAGTCGGGGGATCGGCATGCGGCGGAAGAGTTGCTGCCGCTGCTGTACGATGAACTGCGGAACTGGCCCAGGCCAAATTGGCTCAGGAACAGCCCGGGCAGACACTGCAGGCCACGGCACTGGTGCACGAGGCGTACTTGCGATTGGTGGGGCAAGAGGATGCGACTCGTTGGGAAGGGCGAGGACATTTCTTTGCCGCGGCCGCCGAAGCGATGCGGCGGATTCTGGTGGAGCAGGCTCGTGCAAGAAACGCATCAAACACGGTGGGCACCTGCAACGCGTCGAGTTGGCCGATCCCGCGGCGCCGGACGTGAATCTGACCCAACAGCGGATCGTTGAGGTGGACGCAGCTGCTCACCCGTCTGGCCGAGGAAGATCCGGTCGCAGCGCAAGTGGTGAACCTCTACTACTTCGCCGGGCTCTCTATGGAGGAGATCGCGGCGTCTCTCGGTATGTCTCGTGCAAGCGCTTATCGGCAATGGACTTACGCCCGGTCGTGGCTGAAGATCGAAGTGGAACGCTTGTGAGACACGCGGCGAATCGTCTGTTCGCCCAAGCATTTTTCCGGTGGCTTTGACTTTTCTTGAGACGATTCGACAATTCTGTCGCATGGTTGCATGGATCAATACAAGCCCCCAGGAATTTGAACATGCCATTTCAACCAGGTGATGCCAAACAGGTCTTTTTGAATGCCGCCGAAATCTCCGACCCGGCAGAGCGACAGAAGTATCTTGACCGCGCCTGTCAGGGCGACAGACCGCTGCGCGAGCGGGTCGAGCAGTTGTTGGCGTCCCACGACAACCCGGGCAGTTTTCTGGCGCAACCGGTCCTGGCCGACATCACGGCAGCGGTGCCGCCGGTAGTTGGGCCGCCGGACCCGATGGCGACGCACGCACGCCGACCTGGAAGCCCCGAACACGTGGCACCAGTATCACTCGAATTCCTGCAACCTTGTGCCACTCCCGGCCGCCTTGGCGCTTTGGGAGTGTACGAGGTCATGGAGGTTATCGGGCAGGGGGGGATGGGGATTGTCCTCAAGGCCTACGATACCAAGCTGCAACGCATTGTCGCCATCAAATTGTTGTCTCCCACCCTGGCTCACAACGCCACAGCAGTGAAGCGGTTCTTGCGTGAAGCGTGCGCGGCGGCCGCAGTCAGCCATGATCATGTCGTGACCATTTTTGCTGTGGAGGAAGCCAGTCATCCTCCCTACCTGGTCATGGAGTATATTGGTGGCCAATCGCTGCAGCAGAAGATTGATCGCTGCGGACCGCTGGAAACTGCCGAGATCTTGCGGATCGGTATGCAGATCGCTGCCGGCTTGGCGGCCGCTCACAAACAGGGGCTGGTGCATCGCGACATCAAGCCGTCCAATATCCTGTTGGAGAATGGTGTCGAACGCGTATCGATTACTGATTTCGGCCTGGCCCGCGCTGTCGATGATGTCACCATCACGCAGGCCGGGCACGTGGCGGGCACGCCCGAATACATGAGCCCCGAGCAAGCCAAGGGGGAGCGTCTGGACGAGCGCAGCGACCTGTTCAGTCTTGGCAGTGTGCTCTACACCATGTGCACGGGACGCCCCGCCTTTCGCGCTGAAAGTACCGTCGCCGTCATGCGGCGATTATGCGATGACAAGCCCCGCCCGATTGGCGAAGTCAACCCGGCTGTGCCGTATGTGCTGGTGGAAATCATTGACAAGCTGATGGCCAAACGGCCCGGCGATCGGTTTCAGTCGGCGATGGAGGTCTGCGAATTGCTCAGTTCGGCTTTGGCCTGGGCACAACACCCGGAAGGACGGATGCCGCCGGTAGTGTCCCGTGGCAAGTCGCACAGACCGGCACATCGGACGAGCCTGCGGCAACGCTGGATGACTTGGGCCGTTGCCATTCTGATTTCTCCGCTGGTCATTTGGGCACTGGTGCTCCCTACCTTCCGACTGCTGGCCACCAATCAGGCGCTCGGTCAGTTTCGAAGCCAAGAGCGGCGATACGGTCATTGATTTGTATCGCGATGGAGAACTGGTGGCGACCTTGTGGGGCTACAGCCAGACACGGGTACCAGTGGGGACGTATGAGTTTCGCGTGCGCGAGAAGCCGGGACTGCGACTCTACAACTTTCTGTTTGATCGCCGCAACTGGCTGCTGCTGCGCCTCGCAGGTGGCGCTTGAAACGCCGCCGCGCGCCCTGACCTTGCATCGTGGCGATCAGATGAGGATCTGGGTCGCCTTCTCCGAAGTGCGAGATACTCAGGTCGTGACGGCGGAAGAGCAAAACCAGGATCCTGCCGACGTCCAAACGCAGGACTGGGCCAGGGTGCCTTTCGATGAAACGGCCGCCCAGCACTACCAAGACCTCTGGGCGCAGCAGACGGGGGCCGCCGTCGATTACCTCGATCCGCTGGGAATTGAGTTTCGTTTGATTCCACCCGGCATCTACTCGATGGGAAACAGCCCCGAACAAGTCAACGCGCTCGCGCGCACGCTGGAACTGGACGGCTACGGCGACTTCGAGAAGTTTGTGGCTGTGTCGAGCGTGCCGCAGCACGAAGTGCGGATGACCGAGCCATTTTATCTGGGGAAGTATGAAGTCACGGTTGCTCAATTTCAGCGATTTGTTGACGAGACGGGATATCGCAGTACACTCGAAAGACTCCAGTCTCCGCCGTTCACATGGCGAACGTACGCCGAAGGGGAGGGGGCCGAGGGGCGACCAGTCGTCGGCGTCAGTTGGGAAGATGCCACGGCCTTCTGCCGCTGGTTGGGCCGGCAACGGCCCTTACGCTACGAGTTACCAACCGAAGCGCAATGGGAATATGCGTGCCGCGCTGGGAGTGCCGGGTTGTGGTCGTTCGGCGACGACCTGATTGAGATGAGCGAGTACGCCGTGTGCGAGCAGGACGCTGAGCCGATACCGGCGGCGATCGGTACGAAACGTCCCAACGCGTTTGGGCTCTACGACATGCACGGCAACGCCGACGAATGGTGTCGCGATTGGCACAAGGTTGATTTCTATGGTCGGTCGCCACGCGACAATCCGGTCTGCCTGGAATCTGCGACCGATCCTGCTTCGGGACGCGTGGTGCGCAGCGGCTCGTGGAATCACGCTTCGTGGTGGACGCGATCGACGACGCGCAGCCTACGACTTCCCGGAAGTTCCGGCACGAGCTCACGGGTTTCGTGTGGCGATTGTCGGTAATCTGGAACAGGTTGCCTCGCAATAGGGATCTGGGTACAGACTGGGCAGCATGTTCTCGTGTTCCGTCCTTGAGGATAGTACAATCACGGGCGACGCATTCCGCTTCCGGCGAGTGGAAAGCGGGACCGTGCTGTTGTCATTCAATCCTGCGTGCAAGGATACGTTCCCTGCTACTGTTCCAAGGCGCTGCCCATGACTCTTTCGGAACCCAACTCGGTTGCTGGACCTCGTCGTGGACGCAGAGTGCGCTGGCTGTTGCTGATCGGGATGCTGGCAATTCTCGGTAGCTTGGGCTTTCGCCACTACTGGTTTGCCCGGCCGGTGGGTGAAGGGCCGGCAGGGCCGGCGGTGCCACTGGAGCCCTTTCAACGCACGTGGGCGGATCGACCGGTCCACCTGCTGGGGCTTGGCGACAGTGTTACCGCCGGGCTCGGCGCGAGCCGCAACGAGCTGTCTTACTTTGTACGGCTCGTTCGTAATCCCAAAGGTGAATTTGCCGAGATGCAGGATCGTTGTCTGTCGGCCGTATTGCCGACCTTGACGACCGAAAATCTGGCTGTGTCGGGGAGTAATTCGATACAGCATTTGCAGGATATTGAGGAGCTGCCGCAGTACGATCCGGACACGCTGGGGGTCGTGGTCATGACCACCGGGGGCAATGATTTGATTCACTGGTACGGCCGCTCCAAACCGCGGGACGGCGCGATGTACGGCGCAACGTTGGAACAAGCCAAGCCGTGGATCGCGGCCTTTGACAAGCGATTGAACCGGATGCTGGACTTGCTGGAGCAGAAGTTTCCGGGAGGCTGTCACATTTTTTTGGGCGACATCTACGATCCCACCGATGGTGTGGGGGACGCACTCAGCGTGTTCCTGCCGCGCTGGCCCGACGGGCTCGAGATCCATGCGGAGTACAATCGCATTATTCATGACTGTGCCTCGCAGCGCGAGAACGTACACCTGGTGCCGATCTACACCACGTTTCTCGGTCATGGCAGCCACTGCGTGCAGTTCTGGCGAGCGCATTATCGCAAAGACGATCCCCACTACTGGTTCTACACCAATATCGAAGATCCGAATGACCGCGGTTACGATGCGCTGCGACGGATTTTTCTGCTGGAGATGATGCAGGTGTTGCCGGGAGAACCTGTGACGACGGAGCCGAGTGTAGCTGGCAGTTCGTCCGACGTAGAGTAGAACGAATTCATTTCCGTCTGTCGGTGTGCCACCCCGCAGTTCAGGCAGAGCGTGCCGCGGACCTGGCTCAGATCCGCGATGGTGTCTATAAGAGCCAAAGCCTCGCGTATGGCGGGATGCTGAAAGTCGCGGTCGCGGTCCGAGGCCACCGAATCACCGATGTGAAAGTGATTCGTCACGTCGAAAAGCAATTCTATTCCTCGCTGTGCTATGGCAGGTGTCGGTTTGGTGATCCCAATGCCGTTTTGGGGGACTGTTTCCCGCTTTTTGCTGAGCCGGACGCTGTGCCGCAGGCCGGGACTTCACTCGTATCGATATTGCCAGCGAGATATTGAATGAAAACGGATGGCGCAACTCATCGGCGCAGGTGGCCGATCGCGGTCGTTGTGGTGCTGGTGGTTTCTGTATCGGCCATAATCTGGGGGATGCAGCGTGCCGAACAGAGGCGAGTGCAGAGAGCGGCCGCGGCGCAGCGTTTTGCGACCGTCAGGAAGGACATCCTTGCGATTCTGACCCACAAGCTGGAGTCGCTGCCGGACGACGACTCGATCGTCCAGCGATATGGAAAATTCCAGCGGCTGCGCGAGCCCAGCGACGTCACTCACCCGAGTTACGCCTGGCAGTTGGTAGAGCGGTACTGTTTCTCCGTCGTCCTGGAATTCGAGAACGCCAACGCTGGGCTGCAATTGGGGATCACGTACGGACCGGCCGTGGAAATCACGCGACTGACCATGACCCCAACCGACGAGTGGATTCAGAAAAATCCGCAGAGTTTTGGCGGGTTTGAACTGCAAACCGTCAATGGCATCGAAAAGAATTTGTGCATGAAACTTCAGGGTGACTCGGGCTTTACGGTAGGCATGTTTGACGGCTGGGGCGACGCATCCGCTGGCACCTTAAATGACCGAGCGCAATTCGGCGACACCAGCCTGCCGTGCTAACAGGAAAACAGGGGCAAACCACAAATCGCGAGCCGCACGATCGCACTCGGTCATTGAGATACACCGGCGCCGCCTCAAGAAGCCCGGTCTGATTCGGCCTCGGCGAGGCGCCGATGTGATGGCGAATCGTTCGCTCGGCCGTGGATTGCATTATGGAATCGTGATCTAGGGGCGAACATGAACGCTCCGCCGCACAAGGCGGCGGTATCTGCAGCCGATTCGTTGTCGCGTGAAGAAGAATCCCGCGGCCCTGTGCCGCGGATCGTTAGGCTCGCTCCTAGATCCGCCGCTCGCGCCGAAGCCAGAATCCCGCGGCCTTGTGCCGCGGATCGTTAGGCTCGCTCCTAAACGACCGAGCGCAATTCGGCGACACCAGCCTGCCGTGCTCGCAGGAAAACAGGGGCAAACCACAAATCGCGCGCCGCACGATCGCACTCGGTCATTTAGCGATTCGTCAACATATGATTCTGGGGAGACCTGACACCAGACCATGGCCGCAATGGTGCCACTGCACTGCCAGTGAGGGTGCCACTGCCCTGCCAGCATCATCACTCTTCATCGCGACAGAGCGGTAGCGTCCGGACGGAATCCAGGCGTCAACGACGGCGCATGAACAACCTGCCGAGGAGTCTCGTGCGGCGTGCGGGATACCGTTCGACCGGTTGGCATGTAGCAGGTTCGCTCAGTTCGGTGAGTTCCATGTTGCGATACCAGACTTCACTGTTGTGGTCAGTCAGCATAATCTTGCCGGCCCGATTCTGTCCGAACCCGGGCAGATCCGCGAACTTGCTCTCGGCCATACGCTGGAACCACTGATCGCTGCCAACCGTCGCCGCGACGACCAGGTGACCATTGAGCCAGTGCTCGATACGATTGCCCTGCACGACAATACGACCGGAATTGAACTGGCCAGGGGGAAGAGCTATTTCGGCCAGAGTCGGTTCATAGAGATCGTAGAGCGAGCCGGTCAAGCCTCGCGGCGGCAGTTTATAACTGTAGCCGTTGTCGTCAATGATTTGATACTCACAGCCCAGAGTTTTACCGTCAAAGTCACGTACGCGGTACTTGATGCCGTTGTTGCCCCCCGGTGCGATTTTCCATTCGAATCGCAGTTCGAAGTTCTCATATTCGTGCTGCGTGACGATGTTTCCGCCACGCGCACCGTCCGTTCGCAGGTGGATCATCCCGTCAATCACTTCCCAGCCCTTGGTGACGGGCCGGCCGTCGAGTGTTGTCCAACCCGACAATGACGTGCCATCAAAGATGGAGTGTGGCTGTTGCGCCGTAAGTGAGCATGTGAACAAACAGGCGACGGCCGCGGCCAGTGTTGGGAATGCGACGTTCATGCGATGGTGGTTTTCCTGTCTGGATGTTCGCTTGAGATGCAGCCTCCAGTTTAATTCTCACCGCAGCTGTTTTCCATCCCGATACCGTGCAACGCGTTTTTCCAGGAGTTGGTGCCGCAGCCGTCTGGGTCGTGGGCGCGGATTTCTGGCCGACCGTGTTTACGGCAATTACGCGGTAAGTGTGATGGCCATCGCTGACGGCCGTGGCGTCGATGAAATGCATGGGGACTAACGGTTGCGTGGGGGTGTCACTGTACTGCAGATTTTGAGATAGGGGACGACCAGAACGGTTCCGTCCCCTCCTGGGGTACACGGGCCAGCACCATTGTCTGCTATTTTTCCTGGCTCGCGTAGTCGCCGGGAAAGGAATTCCTGCCGGGCACATTGCGTTGCCTGACCTTCCTCTTCTTCTTGCTCCTAATCTAAATCTTCCTCCCCGCCCCGCGTCCTTACCCACATCTCGAGATGCTCCGCCGGGTTCATCCCGGTGGGCATACGATTGGACAGCTACCATGGGCTATCCTCGCGCGTCTACCCTCTCGCCGCCCGCTGCAGGCGGGCCAGAACCGTAGCCTGGGGCGCAGCCCCAGGACGGTGTGCGGCAATTCGGTTCGCAGGTCACGTTTCAAGTCCCGCCGCCCGCTGCAGGCGGGCCAGAACCGTAGCCTGGGGTCAGCGGGGCGAGTGCAACCCCAGGTCGGAATGCATCACACGAAATCTGTCGGTTGGCGCTTGTGGCCGCGGGGTACGGAGTAAGAGTATGATCAAGACCAAGATTAAGAGCTTGCAGTGATCTGTTATTTCCTATCGCAACCGCTCTGAATCTATGACGATGCCAGGCTACGGTGTACCTTGTGGCGCTTCAGCCAGAGTACGTCATTTCGCTTCGACGACGGGCTGGCCGTGCTGCCTGGCCCACTGGAGAACGGCATCGAGTTTCGGATACTCCGATGGCTGGCTGTCGTAGAATTCTGCCAACCCCCATGCGCCGTGGTTGCTGTAGCCGGCCAATCGACGAGAAGACCGCGAACACGTCGCCGCCGATCTTTGCCCATTCGTCGAAGTAGCGGCGTAAAGTCGCCCATTCGCGGATGACGATTGCAGGCGTGCATGGTGGCGCTGATCTTCTTGACCAGTTCCCGGTCCTTCACGAACGCTACCATGTGCTGGCCGCCTTCGTAGGCGATCAGCTTCGACGCCGTACTTGTCCGCCACGGCCTTGCCGCGGCGCATCCGCTCCAGGCTGTCCGCGAAGGCCGTCTGCTCGAAATGGTCCAGCATCTGGTCCACGGTCCAGTCCTTCATCTGCGCGCCGAGGTCGGCCGTCTTGCCTCGGCCGATGCTGTACGGCATGTACGGCGCAATGGCCAATGCATCGGCTTGTTTGGCAGCGTCGCGGAAACCGAGCACACCTTCCGACACCGCCGTGTTGCCGGCCTGTGACGGCAGCACCCGCACGAATCGCTCGTGTCCGCCGAAAACATCTCTCCCAAATCTTGAAAATTTCCATGGAACGCAGAGCCGTGAAGTACCAGGCAGCCTGTGCTCCTTTGTCCTTCGGGGCCAGCTCCAACTGGATGCCCTGTTCACTTGCGTAATGAGCTTGCTTGAACTGCCAGTTCCACACTTCGTTCGAGTATTCGATATAGATCTTACGCGAAGGATCGAGTCGCTCCTTGACCATCTGGGCAAAACGACGAATGAAATCGTCGTCAGCCAGATGCGGCATGCAAAACCACGGATCGATCTGCTGGCGGTTGCACAATTCAATCATCCATTCCAGCGCCACGCCCCGTTTCGAGAATGTGGCATGCTTCAGCGTCGGCCGCTCGCTCCATGTCGCTGATCTCCGAACCGTTGGTATGCATCCAATCCATGAAGCGGAAACAGGCCATGCCCTGCCAGCGTTTCAGGAACGCGGGATGAAACGGGTCCTGTTGCCAAGTGTCTTCGAAGCCCGGCATGATGACGTGGATGTTGCGGATGTAGTTTTGCGGATTCGTTTTCTTGATTTGCAGTGAGAAACCGCCTCGCGAGGAGTCTACGTCGATTCGGATGCGTCCCGGCACCGCGTCGACAATTCGCGGTCCTTTGCCGAACTCGATTTCGCCGTCGCCTTCGTAGAACACCGTGTAGATGCCCGACGGATAGTGGCCGTCGCTGATCGTGCAGAGCATCGACTCGGCGTAGCAGTCGGGCTGGAGTTGCTTGACCCAGCCGAACTCATCGAGCGCCAGTTCCGGGCCTTGCCCCCAGCCGGCTCCTTTCCTCTGGCTGATCCACGGCCGCGACGTGCGAAACACGTCGACGAACGGCAACTCGGTCGCCCAATCCGCCGGCCCGGCGAGGTTGATCCCCAGACGCGGCTTCGCGTCGGGGGACGCGGCCAGAACGGGCCGCACAGATACTCGAGGTCATCAAAATCACCAGTCCGGCGAGTCTCGTCATCACGGTTCCCTTTCTCTCAATGACAGCACTTTCAATGACAGCATCATCATCGGCCGTGCTTTTTTCTCAAGCAACATCGACGGCGAGAAATCTGTGAAATAATTCCACGCTGAGCGGGGGAATTTCGCGGCCAGACGGGGTATCCTACTGACATGAGCCACGATCAGCCGTCCCACCGCAGTGAGTTGTTCGTACGCTATTTCTAAAGAGAAACGCCGAAGAATCGATAACCATGCTCAGATATTTTTGTATTGCCGTGCTGCTCCTCGTTCCCACCCTCTGCCGAGCGGAAAGGTGTGAAGTCCAGCAAAACGAAGTCTTGGAAATCACGCTGGAATCGGCACGGTCGTATGACAATCCCTATGCGGACATCGAACTCGATTTGCATTTCACTGACGCCAAGGGCCGACTGCAAGTCGTGCCGGCCTACTGGGGTGGGAAGAAGCAGTGGAAGGTGCGACTCAGTGCCCCCGAGTGCGGTACATACACCTATCGCACAATCTGCTCGGATCGCGACAACCAGGGTCTCCATGACCAGACGGGCACGATCACTGTCGAGCCGTATGCTGGCTCGAATCCACTGTTACAACACGGGCCGGTGATCATGGATTCGACGAAACATCTCGCCCACGCCGACGGAACCCCGTTCCTCTGGCTGGCCGATTCCTGGTGGCACGGGATGACCACGCGATTCAGATGGCCCGAGGACTTTCAGACCCTGACGCGTGATCGCAAAGAAAAAGGATTCTCAGTCATCCAGTTCGCAATTGGTTTCCCCTGTGACATTGTCGAATTCGATCCACGCGGCACGAACGAGGCGGGATTTCCCACCTCACGAGACTATCGCCGGATCAATCCGGCCTACTTTGATCTGGTTGATCTGCGCGTTCAACATCTTGTCGACAACGGCCTGGTTCCCAACGTGCTCGGAACTTGGGGTTACTACTTGCCTTGGTTCGGCGAGGAGAACATGAAACGCTACTGGCGATACCTCATTGCCCGCTACGGGGCCTATCCGGTCGCCTGGACGGTCGCCGGCGAGACAACGCTGACGTATTACCTGCTGGAGAAAAACCAGAAAGCGGAAACGCTTCAACGGCAACGCGCCGGCTGGAGTGGAGTGGCACGCTTCATCAAACAAACCGATCCGTTCGGCCGGATTCTATTGGCGCATCCTGGTCCAAACTCCGGGCGATTCGCGCCGATCACGGACATGTCGCTGTTGGACGTGATCATGGTCCAGCCCGGACATAGTGGCTGGGATTCCCTGCCTGACGGGATCGGTCACTTGAAAACTGCGCAAGCCAAGTTCCCAGACATCCCGGTGATGCAAGGCGAAATATGCTTCGAAGGCATGCACGGTGGCGGTAGCGATGCCAAGCTCCAGCGGCTTCTATTCTGGACAAATATGCTGTCCGGTGCCGCCGGGCACTGCTACGGCGCTGATGCGATCTGGCAGTTCAATACTGAAGAGGAGTTGTTCGGACCATCTCCGGGCGGCTATACGTGGGGCAACTCACCTTGGGAAGAGGCGTACCAGTGGAAAGGATCTTTCTACGTCGGATTGGGCAGAAAGATCCTGCAGCGTTTCGACTGGCATCTGTTTGAGCCGCATCCCGAGTGGATCGACCCGGCGGCTACCGGCGACGCTGTCCAGGACGCCTACGCCGTTGGAATTCCAGGGAAGATGCGGATGTTCTATTTTCCGCGAGGTGTGATGCCGTGGGGACGAGAAGTACACCATCCGCGAATTGGACGAGGGCGCACGTCGTATCGAGCGACCTACATCGATCCGCTCACCGGCAAGGAATATCCGCTGGATGATCCCGTCACGGGTGTGACGAACTGGGGTATCCCCCCGCCGATCCTGCAGGACTGGCTGCTGGTGGTTGAAAAACAGTAGCAAGTTGGATGCGGGCGTCTGGGAAATTCAGAGTGAGTTCTGTTCGATGAGTGGAAGAAGACGTGTTCACGGAGTGATGCGACATGTCAAATCGGGCGACTCAATACCCACAGCGCGAGATCGAGCGGCCTGGCATGTTTGGCCCCACTGGTTGGCGCCGGACATTCGAATGGGAATCGTTGGCGCATTCGTACTGCTGGCCTGGGACGTGGGCTTCACCGGATCGTATCTCCTGGCGTTGGTAGTCTGCCCGTTTTGGTTCTTTGCGAGCCTTGTGCATGCTGCGACCCGGCGCCCCGGTTGGCGACTCACTCTTGTCAAGTCCGGAATTCCCGCCCTGACGTTGGGGTTGGTGCTGGCCAGCGACGCGATTCAGATCAGAGATCGCGAAGGCAAATGCCTCGCGGATTATCGCCGCGTGCCAGGCTTATCAGGCCGACAGCGGTAGGCTTTCAGAGTCCCTGGACCAACTCGTGCCTCGGTTCATTTCATCGGTGCCGCGGGCAAAATATTGTTTCACCTACGGTGGATTCAGCTACTTCAACCTGGACAGTCCCATTCTTATCTGGTGTGTTGTTCCACCATACGGCCAATCTGCGATCTCGACACGCAGCAGTGGAGTTCCCTTGATTAGAGTCAGCCAATTGGAGACGTGAGAACATTCTAACGGTGGAGGGGGGAGTGGGCAGTTTCTCGGGCAATACAAAGCAGTTCCTGCGTCTGGCTTGGTTCCTGGGCGTCTCGACGGTATGCGGCCTGCCTGTGGGCCATTGGTGTTGGCAATGGTCGGAATTCCCGTCGGCATTCTGCCGCTGCGCAAAACGACTCACCTGTGGGGCACATTTGCTTTGAGGGTGCGCACGTGCCGTGCCATTGTGTTGGCACTTGTAATGAGTTGGCTGGTTACGGCGCGCGGACGCCATCCAATTTGCACCGACCTGGTGCGTGGTACTCGGTCCGGTATTCTGGGCTGCGGCGTTATGTACACTTGTGCCGGCACGCCGGGAAATCGGGCTGATGGCACCGGCTTGTGGAGTGGTGCTGGCGTTTGTATGCCTTGCCTACGGCCTTGCCGAACCAGGTGTTCGTTGCGGCGACCTGCGCAATGGAAGACTCGGCGTTAAACTCGCCGACAATGTCATTTTGGAGCAAGACGGCCTCAATACGCCACTCATTGTGTCACTCGTCGGGCTTGGCAACAGCGACTGGTTTCCCGCGTACACGGGCTCGACAAGAGAAATGATCGAGATACCTGACACGCGATCGCTTGTCTTCCAACCGGAACTTGCGGCGATTCTGGAGCGACTGCCTGACCACGAAGCGAAACGGAAAGTAGTGTTATGTCTTTCGGACAAAACCAATTATGCCCGCGTCCACCAGGGTCTGTTGTTGATGTGCCACTATAAGCGTGATGTAATGGAGGAGCAGACACACTCCGAGTGGTGGCAAAGATATGGCGGTTTCTTTGAGCCAAACATGGACCTTTCCGAGTCTCGATGGCTGGCGAGCCAGATTCGGCTCTTCACTGATCCGCTGTGTGCGAAGGGGGCGGATACCGCACTTCTCAGACAGTTGAATGCTGCCACCTGCTATGA
>CAVOXY010000019.1:0-12465 GCA_963700515.1 uncultured Planctomycetota bacterium
GGGATAAAACCGACGGAAATCAAGTGGCGGTGGCGTGTCGGTAGCACACCAGTTGTGATCCCGCCGGGATAAAACCGACGGAAATCAAGTGGCGGTGGCGTGTCGGCAGCACACCAGTTGTGATCCCGCCGGGATCAAACCGACGGAAATCAAGTGGCGGTGGCGTGTCGGTAGCACACCAGTTGTGATCCCGCCGGGATAAACCCGACGGAAATCAAGTGGCGATGGCCGTGTCGGTAGCGCGACCAGTTGTGTTCCCGCCGGGATGAAACCGACGGAAATCAAGTGGCGGTGGCGTGTCGGTAGCACACCAGTTGTGTTCCCGCCGGGATAAACCGAAAGCGCCGGGATAAACCGGCATGGAGTAGCGAATGAAAGAGTCGTACAGGAAAGGAATAGCGAACCATCCTGACCCCGAGTCATGCGGCGGGGGTGGTAACACCCCAGCTGAAGCGTTGACAGGGGCACACGCAGGCAGGCTATAGAGCTCCGAAATCACCATTTCCACGTGCCGACCTAGTGGTTTATATGGGAAGGCAACATGGCACGTCGCGGTAACGCGAGTGGCGGGCCAACGTGGCGGAGTCGAAGAACCCAGGCATGTGTGAAAACTCCATGCTCGAGAACCGGGAGACCCTGAAAACGCCCCGCCAGCAACGGGGCCGGGTGGAAAAGGCCAAGGCCGCAATCCCACCACGTACGTGATCAGGGAGTCGGACAGGCTCATAGTACCAAAGAAGCGGGCGAACAAAGCATGATTAGCCGCATGGTTGAGATATTGTGGCACTCGCAAACGAAAGGGCGAGCCAACAGTGAACACAAACATTGACCTAAACGGGGACGATCGTGTGGCGGAGCACGTGGAGGGAAGGAGACTGATCGAGAGGAACGCGGAACACCTGCTAGTCGCCTCGAACCCAGAGTCGGGAACGCGAGGAAGCGGACTGGAACGCGTACGGAAAGTAGCTCAACAGGACAAGGAGAAACAGTTCACCGCATTGCTTCACCACATCACGCCGGAACTCTTGCTGCAGAGTTTCTATGAACTCAACCCAAAAGCAGCAGTAGGAGTGGACGACGAAACGTGGCAGGAGTACAAGCAAGGCGCCGAGATCCGCACCAAGGATCTCCACGCCCGCGTCCATCAAGGAACGTATCGGGCACAACCCTCGAAAAGGATCTACTTACCAAAACCGGACGGCCGCCAACGTCCGATAGGCATCGCATGCCTGGAAGACAAGATTGTTCAAGCGGCCACCGTGAAGGTGATGACATCCATCTATGAAGAGGATTTCCTGGGGTTTAGCTACGGTTTCCGGCCTGGTCGGAAGCAACACGACGCCCTGGATGCCCTGTATGTGGCGATGATGCAACGCAAGGTGAACTGGGTGCTGGACGCAGACATACGTGGGTTTTTCGATGCCATCGACCACACCTGCCTGCTACAGTTTATCCAGCATCGAATCGCCGACAAACGAATCCAGCGCCTGATCCAGAAATGGCTCACGGCTGGCATCTCAGACGACGGCGAATGGTCGAGCACGACGGTGGGTACACCCCAGGGGGCGGTGATTTCACCGCTACTGGCGAATGTGTTCCTCCACTACGTGCTGGACCTATGGATCGACCACTGGCGAAGGCACCACGCAAGTGGTGACGTCGTGGTGGTACGCTACGCCGATGACTTTGTCATCGGTTTCCAGTATCGGGCGGAAGCCGACCGGTGCCTCCGTGCCTTGCGGGAACGCCTGGAAAAGTTCGGACTAGAACTTCACCCAGACAAAACCCGGCTCATCGAGTTCGGACGCTTTGCGGCGACAAACCGCAAGGCCCGCGGGCAGGGCAGACCGGAAAACTTCGATTTTCTAGGTTTCACACATTATTGCGGACGACGCCGAACAGGTTCGTTTATCGTCAAACGCAAGTCCATTGCCAAACGGATGCGGGCCAAGATCAAAGAGGTGAAGCAGAAGCTTCGCAAGAAGATCAACGTCCGCCTCCCGGAACAGGGGGCGTGGTTACGTGCTGTGGTCCAAGGCTGGTTTAACTACCATGCCGTCCCCGGCAACCGACACGCTCTCGACGAGTTCCGTACACAGGTCTGTCGCTCCTGCGGCAAGCCGCTTCAGCGGCGGAGCCACAAGGCGCGGAACAAATGGCCGTGGGTACGTATGAAACGACACATCCAACGCTGGATTCCTTCGGTCCGTATCACACACCCCTATCCTGACGAACGCTGGGCCGTCACACACTCAAGGTAGGAGCCGTATGAGGTAGTTCCATCATGTCCGGATCTGTGCGGGGGGCCGCCCGTAAGGGCGGTCCCTACCGCGACCGACGGAAATCAAGTGGCGTTGCCGTGTCGGCAGCACGCCAGTTGTGATCCCGCCGGCGCAAGCCAGATAGTGCCATAGCGTTGTCCCAGTGTGCTGCATCGCAGCTACTTCTGCCGCAACTTGCTGAGCTTCTGCAGCCACTGCGTGAGCCGATTCCAGACGTGCTGGCCGATGCTCTCCCGGCTCAGTCCCAGAAGCGCATAACCCCGGTCGCCGCAAGCCAAGCGGGGACTCGTTTCCGACGACACGACAATGACTCCGGGAAACTGCGGTTTGATCAATTGGGACTCCGCAGGGTGGCCCTTGGCGTCAGTTTGGCTGACGGAAAGGGGCCCCCCACCATGGCGCTCAGCGCCGGGTGCGGCAACCGCCGTGAGGCTCGCGGTTCCAGGCGACGGAGTGTCCCCTCGTGGACTCGGAAATCGCCCGTGCGAAACCGCACGACTTGCCCGAGAAGTGGCGTGACGTCATCGATTTGCTCTTGACCGACTGAGACCAGCAGCTCCTTGCGCCGCTCGTCGCCGACCGCCAGCAGTTCGGCACCCTCCTGCACGTAGGTGCCAATCGTGTTGTGAAGGTTGCGAGCAACAATGCTGTCCGGCAACGGGGGCGTAAACGCGTAAGCCTGCCAGTTGCCGCTGAACTTCGGCCAGCCGATCGACGGTCGCCTGTCGATTGCGTAGCGCCACCTGGGCCTTCGCCGCGTCGTGCGCATCCAGCGCCGCCCGATGCAGCACGTCGGCTTTCGACACGGACGACTGCAGGTCACGCAGTTCCCCCTGCAGCGTATCGTTCCTCAGTTCCAGCAACAGGTCGCGCGATTCGACGTGTTGCCCGTCGCGAACATGAATCTTATCGACAAAGCCCGCAGCGCCGCAGCGCACAATCGATAGATCGGTATACTCCACGACCACCGGTGCCGTGACCGTTGCCGGCCATGGCAGCCACGCCAGCGTTGCATAACACGCGCACGCCAACATGGCCGCGACAATGCCGGCTCGTAGCGGCAACAAGGGCGTTTCGTGATAGCTGCGATACAAGTCGCGAGCGATATCGAAGACCGGTTTCCCGAACCAGCAAGCAGCTCCCACCACTCCCAACACGAGCCCCGCCCCCTTGAACAAGATGGAAGCCGCGGCCAGTAACGAGACGCACACGACCAGCCGCCACAGCCCGGCAGCCAGCCCGTAAAGGCGAACTAACCAACCACGCACACCCAACAGTTCCCTGGCTGGCGGTACCCGGCCGTAAAACAGGCGTGCCCCCAACTGCCGGACGAATCGAGTTCCTTCTGTCGCCAGATTGGGGATCTCCAATAGATCGCCCAGGATGTAGTAGCCGTCGAACCGCATCAACGGATTGGCGTTGAAAACTAAGGTGGAAAGGCTGGCCATGACCATCGTGTTGAACAGTGCATGGCGCAGGATCACTGATTCCGCCTGACTCCAGACTATGGCAGCCAGCGCTGCCAGCACCAGTTCGACATACATGCCAGCCGCCGCGACATGGATCCGCTGCCACTTGGAGTGGAACCTCCACGAGGAAGTCACGTCGACGAATGCAGCCGGAGCAAACAGAATGAAGATCAATCCTGCCTCGCGGACTTCACCGCCGTAGCGTTTGCACACCAGGGCGTGCGCCAGCTCGTGAAAGATTTTGAGCCCCAACCAGACCAATGCCATGGAAAGCCAGTTGTGGGGCGAGAAGATCAGATGGGAACTGGCGATGAATCGGTCCCCATGGGTCACAATGACGACGACGCCGCAGCAGATGAGCAGCAGTCCCGCGGCGGTCATCAGCGGCGAGAAGACCCAGCCGATCACGGGGAGAAGTCCCGCCAGTAGCCGTTCGGGGCGCAACAGCGGGAGCTTCATCCAAAACGGATTGAGGTTTTGCAGCACACCGGCTGTCCCGCGTTTCGATGTTCCTGATGTCCGCCAAGCCGCCTCGGAGTTTTCGGTAAATTGAGCCAGGCCGTTTTCCAGCAGCCAGATAGCGACCTCCAGCGCCTTGGGTTGGGAGAGGGCCCGGGCACCCAGAGCGCGTGCCGACAAGGTGACAGCTTGGGCGATCGTCGTTTGCCCATCCAAGAGGGAGAGGAATACGTACTCCGGATATCCGACGCGATAGAACTGGCCGCTGGACGGTGCTTCGATGTGATAGTAAGTCGAACCGGCATGCTCCTGGGGCGCAAAGAGCAGTTCCTCCGACAGTTTCAGCCGGCAGGTTGTCAGGTCTCGTGTGGACAAGTCTGCTTGATTCACGGTTCACCAGCCCAGCCACTCTAACGCGGCGACCAGAGGACGGCGGAACAGGACCCAGCCCAAGGACGCTTTGCCGGCTTGGATGCGGGCGTGTCCCCGCATACCCGGATGCAGCGCCTGACGTGGGTTGTCCAAGCGTACTTCGCCAATGAATACGTTCTGCTCGTCATGGAGTTCCGCCCGCGGATGGATCCGTTCGACTTGCGCCAGGTAAGGATGCAGCGGAAACGCATCGAAGTTGATCCGCACCGGCATGTCTTCGCTGATGTAAGTCACGTCATCTTCAGGAATGGCCAGTTCGACAATCATGGCATCCAATGGCGCCACTTCGAACAGCACCTCGCCGACCTTCAACGGCATTCCTTCGGCATCTTTCAAGTCACCACTGACGATCATGCCGTCCACGGGACTGCAAATTTCCAGTTCCCGATCGCGAGCCTGGAGCAGCTGTTCCCGAAACTGCAGCCGATCAACTTCGTGGCGAGCCACCTCCGCCTCACCCGCTTCGTGCGAGGCGACATGTCCCGCGCGCTGTTTTGCCGCGCGATACAAGTCGGCCTGCACGCCAGAGAGTTCCCAGTGGATCTCGCGTCCGTCCATTCGGGCCAGCAACTGGCCTTGCGCAACGAGATCGCCCGGCTCAACGAACGTCTCCTGCAAGGGACCGTCGAACGGCGCGGCGATGAACCGGCGTGTGACCGGCTCCAATTGGCAGTCGCATTGCACACGATGCGGTACCGGTATGAACATGGCAGCAATGGCGACTGCCAACGCGACCAAGACGGCTTGCCCCCGCCGCTGGCGAATCAAGTCGGAGAGCCCGTGCAGTAGGCCGCGTATCCGCCCGGGTTGTGCCCGCACGAGCAATTGCAGGACCGAGGCCACGGGCGACTGGGCGGCACGCAATAGCGACAAGACATCGTCGCAACAGAGTGCGCTGGCACAGCCGGCGATCAGCCAAGCTCCTTGCACGTCGCCACGCTCGTCGCGCAGCGGGCTGCCGATGACGACTTCCGCGCGGCACGACGACGCATACTGCTGGTGGGCTTTCAGCCCAAACCGGCTCCCGTCATCAGGTGCCGGCCAGAGCGAAAGTCCGCCCCGCGCGATCGCCTCTTGTAACGCCGCCTGTGCGGATCGTGCCTCCTCGCTGTTGGGATGAAAGGCGTCGACGTGCGACATCGCTTCGACGCGGCACGTGGATGACCCGCTACGGCAGAGCCCGATGACCACTTGGTGGCACTCGAGGTAGCTCTGCAATTCATCGGCCAGCAGGCGGCATGCCTCGCGCGGCGTAGGTGTTGTCTCTACGCGACCGAGCAGTTCGATCAGGGCCGCCAAACGCAGGGCCGCAGCCTCATTGCCCACGGCATCTCGGGCGACTTGCCACGCCCCGATCCGAGCCGCGACGGCTTGCAGCGTGAGGAGTGCCGTGTGGGACAGGGAAGCTTCGTCGTCGAAGGCTGCGACCAGACAATCTCCGGCGTGCCCTGGGACGGCCAACGCGACCAGGCAGGCGGGGCCGTCGGTCAAGTCTGTTCGTATCTGGAGCTTCTCCCCAGCCGCGACTTGTTGTGCAAGGCTCACCACCGCACGCTTCCAGCTGTCGGACAGCGAGTCGATCTGGCCCGACAGTGTGTCGCACAAGACGGCCGATTCGCCGCCATCCCGCTGACACGCACACTTAACGACCAGACGAGATCGGACCGACGCGACCACAGGTGTGAGGTGACGCAGCAGTTCGCCATACGAGGCGGCTTCACCAGCATCCCACAACTGCTTGTGCGACGAGGCGAAAGCGAGCCCCGTTGGTACGTCGCTCACGCTGTCAGAACCGACATGGCAAACCGCGGCTCCGGCGATTTCACCACTGCAAAGGGTCGTGTTCATGGCGCTGCCGGGGTTTTGGCCAGCTCTTGCATTACTTCCGGGAGCAGTAGGTGGCAGGTCACGCCGCTCGGGACGATTTCGTCAGGATTCGGAATGCGAACACGGACGCGCATCGTGCCACTCTGGGCGTCCGCCATGGGAGAAATAAACTCCACGACTCCTGCAACTGGCTGCTGTGCCGATTCGATGCGGGCTCGAACCGCCTCGCCCGCAGTTAGTTTCCGCGCCTCGGTGACCGGCACGGAGAACACGATCAGCAGCGGATCGAGTTGCACGACCTTGACCACGTTGGGATCGGTTGGCGACACGAACTCACCTGCATCCTTGTATACGCGCGTGACAACACCGTCGATCGGCGACAACACGCGGCGTTGCTCGAGCTGTGTCCGCGTTCGCGCGAACTCGAGTGCCTTCACCGTCAATTCCTCTTGTGTTGCCTTGACCCTTGCCTGAGCCATTTCCACCTGTGACACGGCCCGGTCCACCTCCCGCTGCGTGGCGTGATTGCGTTGCCGGAGTTCTTCCAGTTTCTCGAGCGATTCCCGATACATTCGCAACTCGGCTTGCGCCGCTTCCAACCGTCCGGCCGACTCCATGCTCGCCTTGGCAACTTCAAGCGTGGCGGTCAAGACATCTTCGTCCAGGCGGGCGAGGACACATCCCAACTTGACACGATCCCCCTCACGAACATCGAGCGAAATGACCCGTCCCATTTCGGACGCGGCGACGTCAATATCGCGATACGGTTCCGTAAAGCCATCGATCTCTGCACTGCGTGACGGCGACCCATGGGCGGCCAGTGCGACAACCGTCAGGCACACGGCCAGATATCGGGGTGTGGTCCGATGACTACGCATGGTGGCATTTCCTCCCAGTGTTAGGACGGCGCGGCCTGGTGTGTTCGGCGCGCGAAGGAAATCGCTTGACTCCGCTAGCAAAAAGCCCAAAGGCTGCTCGGATCGCAAGCGATGCGAGCGTTATTCGCCAGGAGTCAGCCGATTATTCCAATCATCCGGTCTGTCCCGCCCGCAAGGATTGTGCGTCCCCGGAGGGGCCGGCCAGGTGACTTCGAGTCCGAAGCATCGCCGGCGCAAAGTCACCCGGAAATCGTAGCTCACATTTGAGCTGGGCGCTGAGCAAAAGAGTTCGTCACGCGACTGGTCGCGACGCAGCAGCGCGCACCGTGACGCGTAATCCCGTCGCTGAGCCAGGGTCTGGAGACGACGGACTTGCCGGGTCAGATCGAGTGCCAATTCGCCACTTGAACCGGCATGACGCTGCATGGATTGCGCCAGCCAGGGGCCGAAACGCTGGATCAGCGAATCTTCCGCCGACACAAACGTCTGAGCCGAACCGGGATCTCCTTGTCGCCCGCAGCGACCGATCAGTTGGCGGTCGACGCGCGGGGAATCATGGCACTCCGCGATAATCACATGCAGCCCCCCGCGCACAGCGACTTCCGGCGCCAGCCGGATATCGGTGCCGCGTCCCGCCAGATTTGTAGCAATAGTAATCGCACCCGCTCGGCCGGCACCAGCCACCACCGCCGCCTCCGTCGCATCTTGCCGCCCGTTGAGAAGTTCGAACTCCAGGGCGTGCTGGGAAAACATGGCCGCCAGGCACTCGCTATCATCGATACTGCGCGTCCCGATCAACACGGGCCGACCCAACGCATGCAGTTCGACCACGCTCTCGGTCACCGCCTGCCATTTCGCCCGCGAGTTGGCAAAGAAGCGAGGTGGCAGGATCTGGCGCTGACATGGCGCGCGCAGCGGAATCGATCGGGCTCTGAGTCCGTACACCTGACGGAATTCCCGTTCGCAGCCGGCTGCCGTGCCGGTCATTCCGCTCAGCCGCTGATAGAGTCGGAAGTAGCGCTGTCGAGTAATCTGCGCCAGCGGGTGTTTCTCGGCCGTGATGCGCAATCCTTCCTTGGCCTCGATGGCTTGGTGTAAGCCGTCTTGCCAGGTTCGATCCGAATAGATCCGGCCCGTGCTCGCATCGACGATCTGAACCGCACCATCGATGACGACATAATGCACGTCGCGGCGAAAGACGAGTCGAGCAAGCAAAGCCTTTTCGACGTACTCGGTCCACGTCCGCAGCAGGATCGGTACAGGAACGACAACTTCGTTCGCATGAATTCGATCAATACCCGCGTCGGTCAGCCGCACGCTTCCCATGGACGAATCGTATTGGAAGTGCTGATCTGGCACGAGGCGCGCCGCGATGCAATGGGCCAACTGATGGGCTAGTGAGTCAGAGGCTTCCGCATCGACTGTTCCGCTCAGCACGAGTGGCGATCCAGCGTCGTCCAACAGCACGTTGTCGATCTCGTCCACGATCACGCAGTAAAGGGGTCTCTGGATCACCTCTGGCAATGTGGCGACGTCGCCACGGACACGCCTCCACAGGGTCTGGCCCAACGGCCGGCCGGCCGTCTGTCGCAACGACAGCTGGTCGCGCAGATAGTCAAAACCGAACTCGTAGGCCGTGCCATACGTGACATCACACAAGTAGGCAGCACGCTTGCGATCATTCGCCTCCCGTTCCGGCAACAGCCCGACACTGACACCCAGCCGTCGGAAGGCTGGCGACAGCAATTCGCAGTCGCGGTGAGCCAGGTAGGCGTTGGGAGTGGCGATGTGGACGCCGCGGCCGGTCAGGCCGTGCAGGTAGGCCGCCGGAGCACAGGCCAGCGTTTTGCCTTCGCCCGTCTGCATTTCGGCCACTTGCGCCCGTCGCCAGGACCAGCGCGGCGATCAGCTGCACATCGTACAACTCGACGCCGCGCACCCGCCGGACGGCGTCACACATCAGGGCGAACGCCTCGATGTGCACGGCAGGCAGATCCGGTCCCACGTCGGCAACGCGGGCGCGCAAGGCCGCCGAAGCCTGCTGCAATTCAGCTTCGCTCAGCGACGCAAGCCGCTTGGCACGTCTCCCGAATCGCCGATAGCCAGCGAGCCTTGCGGCTGCGCGTGAGCAGGCAGCGTTGACTGGTTGGGCAGGCTTCGGTGGTGCGGACGTGGCGGCAACGTCCACGACGGCCTCTGCGCCGCACGGCGTGGGCAGCGATCTCGTGCGATTGGATCTGCGTGTCCTGTTCGGATGAAGAGAAGTCGCCCATGTTGACACACTGTTGGCCGCGAAATCAAGTGCACTAGACGGAACAGTGGGCAGCCCCAACCAGCCGTCGTTGCGTTCGCCCCCTTACGCTGTGATGCAGAACGCAGTCTGCTATCTGTTCTGCGGAAGAACGGTTCACCGCCACCGGGTCGACCGGGACCGGTGAGAGAATCAGGAGCGTGCCCATTTCCTGCTTCAGTCGCACCATCGACATGGCGTAGCTCACCTGGGCCAGGACGGAGGCCGCTTCTTCGTCGGCCACGCGTTCCTGGGCATCGAGCAGGTTTTCCAGCAGGAGCATGGCCGAATCTTCCGCGCCGGGCAACGCTTTCCAGCGATCGAACAGGTAGTCTGCTTCGTCGGTGACGGCAACCATGGCGTGATATCGGCTCACCATTTCTCGGTAATTGGTCTCGACTTCTCGCACGGCCATTTCCACGCCGGTGAGTGCCTCTTCGACGGTTAGTCGAAACTGGCCGAAGGCCCGCTGCATTTCCCATTGTCGGCGTTCCTCTTGGGCACGCGCCGCCCGTCGTCCAAGCGGGACTTCGAACACGAGCCCGACACTGAAGGAAGGCCGTCCTTCGTCGAACTGGGTGCCGAAGGACTGTGCGACATCCGTTTGGGCTGCCAGTCCCGCCACGTAAGTGCTCGCGATCAGGTCGAGTTTCGGAAGGATGTCTTTCTGGGCCACGCCCAGGCGCACGGCCGATGCGCGGATCTCGCGAATCGCGCGCGAGATATCCGGCCGGTGGTGCAGGGCCGTGTACAGCGAATCTGTCCATGGTCAACCGGCAACGCGTCCATCAGCGGGGCGTCGACGGGAGCGAATTCCCGGCCACCGGCGTGCACCAAGGCGGGATCGTTCACCAGCAGTCGCAGCCGCGATTCGGCATTCCGAATCGACGTGCCGGCCCGGACGATTTCCGATCGTCGCGTGGCGACCGCGGCCCGCGCGCGGAGGATCTGCCGTTGCACCGCGTCCACCCCTTCGCGCGCTTCGAGGATGGCCAGCGTCGCCTCGGCCGAGGAAAGGAGTTTCCGCCGCTGTACGTACTCGGCCCGCGCTCGGTACAACTCCCAGTAGGCTTCGGTGACCTTGATCAGGTGCCCCTCGAGGTCCTCTACCAGGTCGTCGGATGAGATGTCGGTGCCGATCTGGGCCAGGACGATCCGGCTCTCGTTGTACGCGCACCCGGCACCATTGAGCAGCGGCTGCGTGTACCGCAACTCCAACTGCGAGGTGCCTTGTGGGTTCGGCAGCAGGAAGCGGGAGTTATTCTGCTGCGTCCCCAATTGTTGGGACAACTCGACTTTTCCGCCGAGATGATTATTGCGGCGCAGCCCGCCATTGGCGGACCAGGTGCGATCCTTGAATCGATCTTCGTTCGTGCCGGTGGTGAGCACATTCCCCACCGGCTCGTTGACATCGTTGTACGTCGTTTCCAGGAAGGCTGCGCCAGTCGAATGCAGCCTGCTCCTCGACGACCGTCGTGCGGAGGATCCGCGGCTGCGTCGAGACAACCTGAACATAGGACGAATACTGTAGTGCGCCGGCGATTAAGTGATCAATCGATACGTGCAGGGCCGGTGTCGACGGTCGTCGTACTGGTTCGTCCCACCAAGGACGATACTCGCCCGGAAGCGAAGCATCTGGCAGCGGCGGTGGGGGGTTCCCCTCCTGCTCGATCCGCAAGCCGAATTCACTCAACCAGCGCTCGTCCGTCACAGCTGAGGTTGGCCCGTGCAGCGGCTTCCCGTCGGAGCCACTCCGGCACGCCGAACGGTCCCGCCACCGCTTCTTCCGCCTCATTTGCAGTCGGGCGGATCAATTCGTGCGTCGTGGGCACCGCTTCGTCCCGGTTGAAAATCGTCGACGGGTTTGGAAGCTCATCTTGCCCCATGCGAAGGTTCGTATCAACGATCTTCTTGGGGGCAGGAAGTTCCGACAGACTATCGACCCGCGGAAGCCGAGCGATGCGGATTGGTTCACGACCGACTCGCGCCCCTGGGCTTCCGCCCGCCCGCCGACCAGCAGGCAAAGCAGGACGGCCGCGAGCGACCCGCGCGACTGAACCAGGGAATGTGCTGGAGAATAGCGTCGCATGCAAATCCAATCTAGTCCCGTGTCAACACGTACTGCCAGCCCCGAAGTTTCCACCCCTTCCTTGTCATCGGCACTTCACCATCAGGTCTCACGACTTGTATGTCGTTTCCGTTTAAGACCGACAAACGGGCATCATCGTTACGACCCGCACAGCGGCTACATTGGGTAAGGGTTCTCCAACAGCGTGTTCCATAACGGTCGGTAGCGACATCGTTTAACCCGCAGCCGCAGGCGAGGAAGCGGCTCGTACCGATTCCACCTCATCCCAGCTGCGTCCTCGCCTGCGGCTGCGGGTTAAACAAAGAGCGTGAACATCTCTCAGGCTGCGGTTTGATTGTCCTGCGCAAAATGATTTGATTATCCGGCCTGTATCGCCCGTAGCCGCGGCGGAACTTGGGAATCAGTGCAAACTCGTTTCTAACCTATACTTTCGAGTGACAAAGGCCCTGGGGAAGCTGTGCGCACTGCGCCTGGGACAGACAGCAAGACGACCTCGAAACCGCAGTCGACATGTCGCTTCGTGGACTGTCTCCGCCGCTACACGGTCCTGCAAGGCACAGTCGCAACATTTCACTCAGGATGATTGTCGGCCGGGGAACCGGTCGGCGACGTGACAAGGGAACTTAACCTCCGCGCGGCAACGTGTCGCCGCGTCTCAGGATTTATGATGAATTCGTTGCGGAAGATCTTGCCGATCATCAACGTCTTAGCCGACGAGTTGCGCACAATGGCGCAACGT
>CAVOXY010000020.1:0-78613 GCA_963700515.1 uncultured Planctomycetota bacterium
AAATATTAATGATAATCAAAGAACAGAAGATTTAGAACTGATTGTTGAAGAGACAAATAGATGCAAAAATATCGTGGCAAATCTTTTAAATTTTATCGTCAAGGTAAGCTAAATTTGAAGGAATTTGACTTAACAGAAACTCTAAGAGAAGTGCTAAAACCATTTACATTGAATCCATTATACAGGCAAATTGATTTTAAATATGACATTCTTCAAAACGATTATAAAGTAACAGGGGATGAAGAACAACTTAAGCAGGTATTTATTAACATAATAAAAAATGCCTGCGATGCAATAAACGAAAGTAATATCAAAGAATTAAAGATATTTGTTTCATCGGATGCACATAACTATAAGATCGAGGTATCGGATACAGGAAGTGGAATTCCAAAAGAGAATCAAGGTAAAGTATTTACTCCCGTTTTTTACAACAAAAAATATTGGCACAGGTACAGGACTTGGTCTTGCAATTTCTTACGGCATTGTAGAAATGCACAAAGGAAACATTACATTTACAACTGAAATTGGTAAAGGCACAACATTCAAAGTTACACTGCCAAAAAACCAGATTCATCAAACAATAGCAGTTAATTAAGGAGCGATTATTAAATGGATGAAAGAAAGAAAATACTTTTAGTAGATGATGACATAGATTTACTTGAACAAAATAAAATGTTAATCGAATCAAAAGGTTACGAAGTAATTACAGCAAACAGCGGCAAGGAAGGATTTGAGGTATTTAAAGACGAAAGCCTGATGTAAAATGGCGAATGACCTGCAGTTAGTCCTCGTCCGGGAGCATGATCGTGATTACCGCGTTTCCATCGTCGCCGGGCCCGCATACTGCTTTTAATCTCACGCACTGCGGTCTTTGTGGCGTATTCCGAACGAACACCGTAAACGCCAACTGGTTGCCAGTTTGACTGGCAGCCATCGCGCACCGTAGCATCCACAGGATGTCCCACAGGCGGCCCGTTTCGTCTTGCCCGGCGCATGTCTTGGGGACACGTACGTACCGCTCCCAGACGGCGGTGGTCAGTGCCGTCGGAAGTGATATGCCCGCCTCTCGTGCCATTTCAGAAACGTCGCAGAGTACACCGTCGGCCAGCGCCTGTTCGCGGGTGTATGCATAAATCAGTGTTGACGGCGTGACACTATTCTTGTTCGTCTTCACCTGTTTCCTCCTCCGTGTTACCAAACAATATTCCGAGTTCATCCATTTCGGCGGCGAATCCGTCCAGGTCGTCGCCGAAGAGCTGCCCGAGTTCCTCCGCGAATGCGCGGCGTTGGCTGGCTTTCCGGCGGTTTGTTTGACGCTCGCCACAGCTCGGGCACCGCAAAATGACCAGGTGGTTGACGCCGAAAACAAAGCCGGGCTCGTGGTCGATTGCGTACTGCAGATGGTCCACATCCCAGGGTTCTCCGCAGCGGGTGCAGTAAGTATCCACTTGGCCTCCATGCAAAAAAAAAGCGAGGACACGTTCCGGCGCGGCCGCCTTCAGGCATGAGGCCGCCGGCTGCAGCGAAAGGGACCACAAATATCCCGAAGCTGCAGCCGGCGGCCTTGACCCTCGGCCGGGACGCCGGCCTAACCGACGTCCCCCTGGGCTGGGTTATCTTGCTCGATGAATTGCTGGGCCGCTTGCAGGCAGGCGATACCCAGCGCAATATCCGGCAGACCGTTCAGGCTTCCCGCCGCCTCGCGTGCTTCGTCGCCCTGGTAGTAGGTGCGTCCGAGATTGACGGAATACCATTGGCGTTTGCCGTCACCCGACAGATTCCGCCACACGGCGCAGCGGATATCTTTCAAGCGTCGTTCGAACACCGGCGGGCTCTTTTTCGTTGTTGTGTTTTCGTTTTCCATTTCTTTGTTCCTCTCGTGTTTTGTTTCCTTGTCCGCCGCCTATGGGACAGCGGATTGCTTCTATTTGCAGCATTTTGCTGCATTCAGGTGTGCGTATTGTCAGAGTTAGGTGGAACGTTGTCGCAGTCGCCGTTGTCTATCGCAGGCGACCGTGCTGTAGGTCAATTGTCTTCCACTTCTATAGACATACCGTCTGCAATGCTCCCCAATTGCGCCCTTAGCTCACGTGAAATTCTCGCGCGTCCCGTCGGCGTGTTTCGTGCTGCGGACGGTGTATTCGGTGACGTTGAGGTGACTTTCGACCGCGCTGTGTTGGAGGTGTTTTTCGCCGCGACTGGCGGTTCGCTCGTCGTGGGCACTGCCGCGGCCGCGACCTGCACTGCCTGTGGCGTGGAGGCGGGGCTCTTCGCGGCAGTTCGGTGTTCGGTTGCTGTGGAGTCGCTCGGCGACACTCTTGTTGGGAGAATCGCTCGCGGCCGCCGGGGGTGTTTTCTGCGACTTCTGATTCTCGGGTGCTGCGGGCAGGCCGGTTGAAGGAGCTTGCAGCATCGGAACCAGCCTGTTCAGGTCCCTAATTTGCAGGCGAAAGTCCTCGTATCTCTTGGTGTAGGACGTGAGTTGCGCAAGGTACTGTTGGACTTCGAGCACGTCTGCGTTTTCGAAGGTCGCGAGCAGAGCTGCTTCCAGACGGTGCAATAGTAGTTCTTGGTGCTTGATGAACTGAACGGTTTCCAGGAACGCGGCGCGATCGTGTTTGTCGATAATTTGGGACTGGGCCGTCTCGCAGCGTTCCGACAGCGTGGTGAACATTTTCACGATCTGTCGGTAGTCATCCGCGATGCCCTCATAAGGCTCCTCGGCGGCGAACGTCTCGAAGAGTTTCGCTGCGGCGGAGAACGATTGCCGACCCTCACTCATATCGGTGGAGAGACGGTCGACGGCGGCGATGAATTTCGGCGCACTGTCAAGGATTACTTGTGCTTCGCGACGAAGTGACTGGACAGTAGATATGAACTCGGATCGGGTATTGACACCGCTGATGATCGGTACGTGAGACGAGGTGTTGGTCACTAGCCCGTCCAACTCTTGGCCAAGTTGCTTAACGACGACGCTCTGCGATTCAATCGCCTTTTTGTCTTGATACGCTTTTTTTATTTCTGGGATTCGGAACGCCTCCGGGGCGTCTTTCGGATCGGTATTGATGTAGAAGCAGCCGGAATTCATGGCGACCAGAACACACATCAGCGCCACATGCGACCCGATAACCAACGCCAGCAAGTGTTTGGACACTGATCTGATCATTTCGTTTTCTCCTGTGATGTGTGATGGCCAGCGGTTTGGGACGAATCGAACTCTGGAAACATGGACCGATATCGCGGCAAGGGGTCACCTTGCTCCGTAATCGCTTCATACATTGCTGGTGTGGGCAACGTGTGCTCACCGCGTTTCTTGAGGTACACCGAGCTGGGTGTGCGCGGCAGCAGCCACCACCCGGTCATCGCGACGGCCAGTACGACGGTCACGACGGCCGCAGCCTGGAGTGTTCTCCGGTTGAAAACGGCAAAGCGAAATCTCCGATTTCTCGGCGATTGCCGTATCGGACTTGCGCAGTGCAGCTGAGTGCGTTTTCCCACGCGCGAGCCGGCGTGTGGCGCATGAACGTAGCTTTGCAACACCTGAGCCACTGTGGCGGCATGCTCCGCGTGTGCCGCAGTTTCGAGCTGTGGAGCGATGTGCGTAACAAAGTCCGCGTCTTGCTGCACTTCGGACAACGCGTTGATCCAGTCGGCCGGTAGTGGCCGTTTCAGTGGATCAACATGTCCGTCCACGAAACATGCCTCCATCAGCGGCTGTAGCACCGGGTGAATTAAACAAAACGGGGCCGCAGTTCGAGGGACATATTCGGGATGGTTTCCACTGTAAGCCCATACGCCCTGTTCGATGCGTTGAAGGAGCGTAAGCGAGTTACCGTTTCCCAAGTAATGCGCGACAAATGGATGATTGCCAGGTCCCACCAGAAGTTGAAACACCAGGGACCCCATACCAAATACATCGCTCTGCGGAATTCGATCGACGGAGGAGAATTCCGGACCATGGAGTTCGGCTGGCGTGTACTCCCCCGTGCCGACGCAGCAGCGATAGGTGTGTCCATCTCGACTGATCTGCATCGAATCAACGTCAATGAGACAGACGCTGCCGTCCTTCCCCACCAACACGTTAGTCTCGGAAATGTCGCCGACAACGCAGCCGTGCTGATGGACTGTCGCGATGGCAGTGACCAGGTTTTTCGCGACTTGGAGTCGGAAGCGGTAGTCTGCGTGCATCCAGCGCGTGGTCGCATCGCTACTGTAGGCGCAGACGATCGGCCATTTGTTCGCGGCAAATGGCATCCTGCAGCCAATGACCCGCTTGCCGTCAGCCGACAGCACTCTCTTGACGGGCCAAGCCACGTTCGGCGAGTACAGACGGTTTTTCAACATGATTTTGATCTTCTGTCGCCAGTTTCCGTCCTCGGGCGAATGTGGGATCTTGATCACGAATGCCGGATCTGTTGGGTCGGGATACACACTCCCTTCTCTGCCGGGAATCATCGATGGGTCCGCTGTGAGCACAACCGGGCGACGGTTGACTACCACCCTAATCGTTGCGGTCATCGTGGGGGGCCTCCAAGAAACCGCGGATAATCGGCATGAGGTCACGGACTTCACCGACCGACCGGCAGCTGACGTAACTAACACTCGCCGACACGATTTCGAAGAAGTTGAGGAAATCGACTCCGTCCAGGCACTTGACCTCACGAACGAAGAGCGGCTGCAACGCGGCAACTGCGGTGTCGTCGACGCCAAAACCATAGAAATAGCCACGCTCAGTTCGCTCATATTCGCGAATCGTATCGGCGGCCAATTGGAGGCACTCCGCGGAACTCGTTGGAGCACCGTCCGACGAGAGGAAATACAGCGGCGTATACGTTTCGAGCTCGGCAACGTTTCGTAGTATGGCAATTTGTTGGTCCGTCGCTTGAATGGCTGCCAGTACCGCTTCCGCTAGCGGTGTCAGTCCGTAGGCACGCAGAAACGGCGGCTGGAACATCGCGATCGGCGTGGATGGGATGATGCGCACTTCGCCGCCGAAAGTGGTGAACTGCACCTGGAGGCGCTCGCGAAGCACCGGATTGGCCGAACATTGGGCTCGGAATCGAGCCGCGCCTCGACGGACCGATTCAATAGCATCGCCGTGCATGGATCCGCTCGTGTCGCAGATCACGTTGACCAATTCCTGGGGCGCGGCGTTACGGAGATTCAAGCTCAGCGTTCTCATCCGTTCTTCCTTTCTTAATGGGTAGAAAAAAACATCTGGTCGTGTTGATCCGGGTGATGTCCGTTCGTTACTGGGTGTCGGCCGACGGGTCGGTCGTAAGGAAATTGACTCGGTCCAGGCACTTGACCTCACGAACAAAGAGCCGCTGGAGCGCGGTAACTGAGGTGTCGTCGACGCCAAAACCGTAGAAATAGCCACGCTCAGTTCGCTCGTATTCGCGAATCGTATCGGCTGCCAATTGGAGGCACTCCGCGGAACTCGTTGGAGCACCGTCCGACGCGAGGAAGTACAGCGGCGTATACGTTTCGAGCTCGGCAACGTTTCGCAGCATGGCGATTTGTTCCTCCGTCGCTTGAATGGCGGCCAGCACCGCTTCCGCTAGCGGTGTGTTTCCGTAGGCACGCACAGACGGGGGTTGGAATGTCGCGATCGGTGTGAATGGAATAAGACGCACTTCGCCGCCGAAAGTGATAAACTGCACTTGGAGACGCTCGCGAAGCGCCGGATTGGCCAAACATTGGGCTCGGAATCGAGCCGCGCCTCGACGGAACGATTCAATAGCATCGCCGTGCATGGATCCGCTCGTGTCGCACATCAGGTTGACCAATTCCTGGGGTGCGGCGTGACGGAGATTCACGGTCCACGTTGTCATCTATTCGTCCTTTCTTAATGGGGAGAAACAAAACACTGTTCGTAGTGATCCGGGTGATGACCGTTCGTTACTGGGTGTCGGCCGACGTGTCGGTCGTAGCCGCTTTGCTCGGTCGGCCGCGCCGCTTGGACGTGGCCGACTCGGATTTTCCATTCGCACTGCCGGTAGGTCCAATCTGGTCAGCCATGGCTTTCAGAATCGCTGCGAACTGCAAGGAACCTGCCGCCTCGGCTTCGGCGTACAGTGCTTCCAGTTCGCGTCGGAGCGCGTCCTGTTTCGTCAACATGTCGCACACCTTCCGCGACGATTCCTGAAAGCGGGTGTTCAGAGCCTCGATGTTTGCAGTTGGTGTCATGTCAATTTCCTCTCTCGGGTGTTAAGGGTGTGGTGGTGGTGTGAGTGATCGTGACAACAGTCGTCGCTATGTCCAGATTCGATTGCTGCCACCATGCCGCGTGTAGATGGATGTTGTCGCAGTGCATCGATCGTCTGGCGTGATCCTTGTCTCAGCATCGCGTGGTCCCTCCGGGGTGGCTGGGATCACGTTCGGCGCGGCTGCGTGATTGTTCCTCGCAGTTGATCGCCGTCGGGGAGGCCACATCAAGCAAGGCCTTCATCGCGTGCCGAATATGGGTCGGAAGTGAGTTCCATGCGGCCAGAATCTCGCCCAGGGCATCATCCAGAGGCTGGCTAAGAGGTGCTACGCCGTGGCGAGGGCCGTTGGAGGCAAGCGAAGCATTTCGACAACCAGACGCCGGGTGGACTCCTAAGTGGTTGGTGGAGTTGGGCGTTACGTCATCGAAGGCGCAGTCTACGGAACCGAAGGTTACTGGTTCGAATCCAGTGGGGTGTACTTAAGCCGTTATCGGATAACGGCTTATCTTTCATGCCGAAATTCGAAGAGCTTTGTGCAACGCGACCGAAGGTCGCAGGTTGGTTCGGCTCTGATCGGTCGGCCGCTGACTTTCTGTGGGGGCGATTTCATCCTCGTTGGCCTGCAGCGAAACTCGTACCTTTGACCGCGACTCACGTCCGGTCATCGGAACAGTTCATTCCAATCTCGGAAACCGTCATCGCCGACTCGAGCGGCCATCTTACCTAGAAGCGGTCTGCAGTAATGCGTCGACGATCCCTCCGGATGGACTCGCTCGGGCTTCATGCAGTTCTCCGGCGTGATGGCGTTGAAGTGCTCTGCCGCGAGGCTCATTTCCTGTTCTGAGTAACGGCCGGGAAGATCGCCCGCCATGCCAATCAGGAAGGCATCCTTGTAGGCATCCTTGATAATCCGGCGGGATTGCTCCTGATCTGTCGGCCCCTGCTCGGCCTGAGCATCGTGGAAGATGTGCTGAACAAAGTGATACAAGTTATTGGCCCAGTGAGTGGGATCGTGCCCGTAGGAATCGACATTCCAGATGTGCGGAACTTCCTTGTCTTTCAAGTACGCGTGCACACGCTGGCTGATGCGGATCAGACCGTCTCGTGTTGCCGCAGGACAGCCACAATAGCTTCAGCTTCTGTTTTGTGGTGGCGGGATCTGGAACAAGTTCCGATGGTGATTTCGTGTTGGGAGCCGAAGAGAATCCGCCAACCCACGCGAAGGTATCCAAATGTTGAAGGCCAAAGTTGAGTGCCTGACCGCCGCCCATCGATAGTCCGGCCACAGCACGATGGTCGCGGTCTGCCTGAACGGAGTAGCGAGATTCGATCGCGGGAATGACGTCCTGCAGCAGATCTTGCTCAAACGCTGCGAACGCGGGCGCTGATCGGAAGACGTCGCCTTCGGCACGGTCATTTTCTTGAGCGCGGCCGTTCGGCATGACTACGATCATCGGCGTTGCTTTGCCGTCGGCGATCAAGTTGTCGAGAATCAAATTGGGTGTGGCGAATCTCTGCCATTCCGTTTCATCACCGCCGATGCCGTGCAGCAGATACAGGACCGGGTACTTCTTGTCGGTCGAATAGCCGGGCGGCGTATAGACGTTCATTTTTCGTCGAGTGCCCACGGTTTTCGAGTCATACTCGATCATCTCCAGCTTGCCGTGTTCGATTCCCTCTCGCTCGGCTTGAAATCCCTCCGGCGGGTCTGGGTAAACCTGCTTGTCATCCGGACCGAGTTCAATCGGACCGCCAAAACCTCCACGCCCGCGACCGCCACGCGGACGGTCGCTCGCTTGAGCATTTGCCGCTGCCGGTGCGCTCGGCGTGGCAGCAACACGAGTCGCCTCGGACTGCTGACTCCCAAAGTCGCCGACGCTGCGGGTGAACTTGATCCCCTTGTCGCCCACTTTGCCGGTGAATTCGATTCGGATCTCGCGGCCCTGAATCTGCCGTATCTCCACAAACGTCAACGTGTCGTCTTCAAGCTTTGCCTCCTTGAACTGCACGTCGCGCTTCTGATCACCGGTTTCGGCGACAGCCCTGGCTGTCACCTTTCCGTCCTGTACCTGAAAATTGAAATGGTACTTCTGAACGCCGATCAGAGTGTCGAACTCCGCGTGCCACTGGCCGGAAATGTCGGCGGCCGGGGCGGGCAAGGCAAAAGCCAACAGTCCAATTAGACCATAGAGCAACAGCTTTCCTGAAGTTCTCATAGGGGGCTCCTTTCGTTGATGGTTGCGCGGCTACACCACGGAAGCCTCGAGATGTCGGCTAGATCCGAATGTTGGGTCATCCTTTGAACAACAGTGGCGCGAACTCGCACACGCTCTGAGCCGGCTCGATGCACTCGCCGACCCCGTTGTCGCATTTGTGTCAGTACTCGAAGGCTCGGGCCAGGACCTGCTCGGGGACGCCTTCGCGCAGATCCTGGCTTCGACGGACGATCTATCTATCGGCTGAGATCAGACAGATGATCGAAGCGATCAAGATTCATCACCTTATCCCAGACCGCTACAAAATCATTTACAAACTTCTGCTCCGAGTCGTCACTGGCATAAACTTCCGCGAGGGCGCGAAGTTGCGAGTTCGAACCAAACACGAGGTCGACGCGGGTGCCAGTCCATTTGACCTCACCCGTCTTGCGGTCCCGTCCTTCCAAGACGTTCTCGCCTTCGGGGGACTTCTGCCACTGGGTGCTCATGTCCAGCAGGTTCACGAAGAAGTCGTTGGTCAACGTCTCAGGTCGCTCAGTGAAGACACCAAGTTCGGACTTCCTGAAGTTAGCATTCAGAACTCGCATGCCACCGACAAGCACCGTCATCTCCGGAGCGGTCAACTTCAGCAGCTGCGCCCGATCCACCAACAGTTCCTCCGCCGAGCGATCGTGTCCTTGACCGAGGTAGTTGCGGAACCCGTCTGCGGTCGGTTCGAGCACGGCAAAAGATTCCACGTCGGTCATCTCTTGCGACGCATCGGTGCGCCCAGGTGAGAAGGGAACCTGCACGTTGTGGCCGGCCTTCTTCGCCGCTTCCTCAACGGCTGTACACCCGCCCAGCACAATCAGATCAGCGAGCGATACTTTCTTGCCGCCGGTCTGCGAGTTGTTGAAATCCTGTTGGATTTTCTCCAGTGTTTTCAAGACCTTCGCAAGCTCGGCTGGTTGGTTGACTTCCCAATCCTTCTGCGGTGCGAGGCGAATGCGAGCTCCGTTGGCACCACCCCGTTTGTCAGAACCTCGGAATGTTGACGCCGATGCCCAAGCGGTCGAGACCAGTTGCGAAACGGACAGACCTGAGCCGAGTATCTTGCTCTTGAGGGCAGCTATGTCCTGCTTTCCAATCAATGGATGATCAACTGCGGGAACAGGGTCTTGCCACAATTGCGGCTCAGGAACCTCCGGACCGAGGCACCGTGAGTAGGGACCCATGTCGCGGTGAGTCAGTTTGTACCACGCCTTGGCGAAGGCTGCTTCAAACTCCTTCGGGTTCTCGTGGAAACGCCTCGAAATCTTCTCGTAAATCGGGTCCACCTTCAGCGCCAGGTCGGTCGTGAACATCATCGGGGCGTGAGACTTCGACGCATCGTGTGCATCCGGCACGGTCCCCTGAGCCGACTTGTCTTTGGGAGTCCACTGAGACGCACCGGCGGGACTCTTCGTCAGTTCCCATTCGTAGCCGAATAGATTGTTGAAGTAGCCGTTTGACCACTCGGTCGGTGTGGAAGTCCACGCACCTTCCAAGCCACTGGTGATCGTGTCGTCAGCATTGCCCTTTCCAAAAGTGTTCTTCCAGCCGAGGCCTTGCTCTTCGATGCCGGCACCTTCGGGTTCCGGACCGACGTTTCCTTGGGGACTGGCAGCACCATGAGCTTTGCCAAATGTGTGTCCGCCAGCAATGAGCGCCACGGTTTCTTCGTCATTCATCGCCATGCGGCCGAACGTTTCTCGAATGTCCCGGGCTGCGGCGAGCGGATCCGGTTTACCGTTCGGTCCTTCCGGATTGACGTAGATCAAACCCATCTGAACGGCGGCGAGAGGATTCTCGAGTTCCCGGTCACCACTGTAACGCTTATCTCCCAGCCACTTGGTTTCAGGTCCCCAGTTGATATCTTGTTGCGGCTCCCAAACGTCTTCGCGACCTCCAGCGAATCCATACGTCTTGAACCCCATCGACTCCAGGGCGCAGTTACCGGTGAGTACCATCAGGTCGGCCCACGAGATCTTCTGGCCGTACTTTTGCTTGATCGGCCAGAGCAATCTGCGGGCTTTGTCCAGGTTCGCGTTGTCTGGCCAGCTGTTAAGTGGCGCAAAACGTTGTGTGCCGTAGCCCGCACCACCCCGTCCGTCGGAAACTCGATACGTACCGGCGCTGTGCCAAGCCATCCGAATGAAAAACGGACCATAGCTGCCGTAGTCGGCTGGCCACCAATCCTGCGAAGTCGTTATCAGCTCTTTGATGTCCTTTTTTAGGGCATCCAGGTCCAACTTCTTAAATTCCTCGGCGTAGCTAAAGTTCGCGCCCATCGGATTGCTCTTGGCGGAATTCTGATGAAGTATCTCCAGGTTCACCTGATTCGGCCACCAGTCCCGATTCGAATAGGACGAAGCCGCCATTGGATTGCTGGTTGAATCCGTGGTGGCGTCTGTAGTTGCGGCCGAGGTTGCGGCTGTAATTGAGGCAAACATGAGGCCCGTCACCGGGCACTTGGTGCCGGCCGCCATATTTCCCCCATGCGATCCCGCGGTTCGCGACTCCTTGTGATGTGCGACCTGTTGTCCACCGTCCTCGGTCAGTGATTTTGAGCTGTCAATTTGGGCCAGCACCATGCCGCCATTGTTCCCTACCAAACAGCTAAGGGACAAGGCAACAAGCCACACTGAACTTGTTGCACGGATTCGTCGCACCGGGCGTCTTGGAGCAACTCCTGTCATCACGGGGTACTTGCTGGCGGAATCTGACATCTGAAGTCTCCTAATGTTCGGTTGAAAGTTGGTTGGTCTGATTTCGAAGTGTCGCTTTGTTGGTGTTCAGTCGCCGGCCGATCCCGGATTTGCCGCGAGACACTCGGGACAGCTGCCCCAGAAGATCACCTCCGCCTCATCGATCCGGAAACCCGAGTCAGCGGCGGCGGCGGTCAAACGCGGGATGTCGCCGGCGGCGCAGTCGACATCGACCGTTTTTCCACAGGTGCGACAGATCACGTGGGGATGGTTGTCACCGACCCGATCCTCGTAGAGGGCCGACGACCTTGCGGGGAGAATGCGCCGGAGGAGGCCCTTCCCGACCAGGACCCCGAGGGCATCGTACACCGCCTGTCGCGAGATGGCACCGATCTCGGCGCGAACGTCCTCGGCGACGTCGTCCGCCGTGCAATGGGGCCGGCCCGACACCGCACGCAGCACGGCCAAACGCTGAGCCGTGACTTGGACACCATGTGCGCGAAGCAGGTTAGCGGGGTCATCGAGCATGCTGGGATTGTATGTCAAAATATGGACTAAGTCAAGGATCCAACTAAGTCCAATATGTGAATACCTGGCGTTGCATCAGGGCGGCTCCGTCAGCCATCGTTTCGCGGCTGAAGGCTCGCCGAGGTTGGGCCAAAGTCAGCGGCAAATCAGGGTTTTGAATTTGCGTCGTGTGCGCGATCGAGGCCCGAACCGCAGTCGGCTAATTCCACTCGGTCACCGCGTCCGAACCGTCGAAATGCACGTCGCCAATGTGCGGCCGCCAGCCCATCGCCGAGTCCAAGGGACTATTACTCACACGCACTGGGCACATCGAACTGGAACATTCGAGCTACCCTGTCGGGCGAAGTCAGAAATCGGTTGGATTCTGACGCACATCGAATTTCGCGCACGGCGACTGGGAAGTGTCGCAAGATTCCCGTTGGACTCGTTATCACACAGGAGTCGAGTGTCAGGCCGGCAGCGGACCGACCGTCACTGCTTGCCATAGACATCTGGCGCTTTCTCGGCCTCGCCCAGCATCTCCAGCGCTTGGTCCACGAGTTTCTCCAACTCGTTGAGCTTTCCGCCGTTCGCTGAGCGGCTGGGCGCCTGCCATGAGCTTGCCTACCGCCGAGGGATCCTTGCCGCTGCTGTGCCAGTGCTCGATACCCGCGCGCACCCGCTTCATCTTCGCCTGAATGCGGAATTGCGGATTATCCATGGAGAGAGGTTTCTCCACCAGCGGTTGTCCCGTCAGGAACTTGCGATAGGCGGCGATGGCGTCCTTACCAAAGGCGCTGTCCCAAAGGCGCTTGGGGAGGTCTTCGCCTGTGGCGCCCGTGTTCACGCCTACGAGAACGCAGCCATGGTTGTAATGCCAGGCGAGGTAGGTTTCCCAATCCACGACGGATCCGGGAATGCCAGCGTTTGCCTCCACGCCCGCCCAGGCGGGATCGCCGTGCTTCTCCAGCTCGTCATAGATGGCCTGGAAGCTCTCCCCGAGAACCGTGACCGCATAGGTGGTCCAGCCGGGCCGGGAATACTCGTTGAAGGCGGTCCAGATGGGAGCGTTCATCACCTCAATGGGCGCGGCGCGGCCACGTGCGGGTAGAGCTTCTCTGCCGGGATGCCGGCATCGACGAACTGCTCGCACCAGAAAGCGACGGTTTCCTGAACGATCTTCGCGAGGGCCCGGCGGAAATCAGCCGGTGGATTGTCCGCGCTGAAGCCACGATCCAAAAGCGCTCGGTAGCCGAGCGGGCCGGCGGGCACGCCATCTTCCTCCATCATTTTGGTGCGTTGGGGATTCGGTTCCGAATAGTCGTCGATGCTTGGCTCGGAACCGACCAGAATTCCGGCGAAGAGTGTCGCCTTGCCTTCCGCCTTGAGTTTTCCGAGCTCCTCGCGGAGAACGGGCCCAATGACCTTTGAGACAATCCGCGTGATCTCGGCCTGAATCGTCTTGCTCGTGAAGCACATGTTCGGCGGCAGGCGTTCGAGCACACCCCAGTTCAGGTAACGTACTTTGTTTGGCGGTCCGTCCCAGCCGTGCCACTCGACGTTGTATGTGTTGTTCGGGTTGTAACCCGGCTTGTTCGGATCGAACCAGTTCCAGAGGTCCGGGCGGTTCTTCCAAGCAAGATGGAAATCGAATTGCAGCATCACCGCCACGTCGTGCTCGCGGGCCGCGGTGAAGGCACTTCGAATAAGGCCGGGCAGGTGTTCTTCAAATTCATAGGTCTCAAGGGGTAGGCCGAAACCCAGAAGCCGAGTCTTGCCGTCGCCCTTCATGCCGACCCGCTCGACCAGTTCCCCCACCTTCTCCGGGGCATTCCAGAAAATGAGGTATCTCGGCTCCCCCGCTGCAGCGCTGCTTGCGGGGCCAGCCGGACGGTCTTCCCCTTGTGATTCTGCCTGGACGCACACGATCAAGAAGCACAGAAGAGACGTCAGAAGCCATGCGCGCGTCGATTTCGGAGGCGGAGTGACCGGCGAAGGAAGAGTAGCGAGCGAGTCCATGGTATTCACCCGATAATATCGCGGTAGCGACGCGTGCGCCTCCGCTAGTGCATTTTACTTTGAACCCTCTTGGCATGCCGAGCGACTTCGATCACCCGCAGTTTGTGCGTGCCGCGGGCGACGGGAATTCGTCTCATTGCTCTTTCCCCGGGGACATCAAGAGAAGAAGTTCATCAGCCATCTTGTCCGCTTCCTGCCACTTCCTGTCCTTGATGCATGCCTCCAATTTTCTGATCAAGGGTTGCACCTTCGCCTGTTGTCCCGATTGTTGGACCCAGGCGGGGAGTTCCCGTTGAATCCGGTGCATCTTGGCCTGGAAAGCCTCACTGGAAAAACCCGCAGTCGATTCGATCAACTTCTCGCCCCGCAAAAATTTGGCATAGGCGGCCAGCGCCTCGGAGTTCTCCGTGGCCTTGCGAAAGAAGTTGTCCCGATTCGCCTCGCCGCCAATTCCCCATGAAAAAATGTTCGTCATGACCGCCCCGTGATTGAACATCCGTCCCAGATAGGTTTCCATCGTGGGCTCGCCCGGCATGGATGTAGGAGACACGTTCGTGCCCTCGGCGGACATCCAGCCAGGAGAACCGTGCTGGGCCAGCACGGCATAGAGTTCCTTGAAGGTCGACCCCTCAGGGTAGGTGGAGAATCCAGGACGGTAGGCGGTACTGAAGGCCACTTCAGGAAGGGCGAAAGCGACTTTTTCCGCATACGATTCCTGCGCGTCCGCTTTGCGCAGCCCTTGGTCTGTGAACGCGATGTGGCAAAAGATCTTCTCACGAGGAACCCCGGCCCCTTGTAGAGAATTGGCCCACAGTTCCATGAACTCCTTGACAATGTGGACCCGTTCGAGGTCTGGATCCTTGGGCGGATTATCTTCGCTGAATCCTCGATGGCTCAGAGCGCGATAACCGAGGAGACGGTCCGTTTCCAGATCCCGGCCAATTTGCGTTTCCCATCCGGCGATGACGCCGGCAAAAAGATGTTGCTTGCCTGAACTCTTGAGCGCGTCCAGTTCCTTCTTGACTTCCGCGCCAATGAGAGAGGCTCGGTCTTTGACGGCTGCCTGCACGTCGCGACTGTTGAAACACATCTGGGGCGGAAACTTGGTGGGTGTGGGACCCCAATCAGCGCGGCGGCCCGTGTTGGGCTCTTGTTTCCAGTCCGCCGTTTCGACGTTGTTCGGATCGGACAACAGATCCTCGCGTTCTCCCCAACACATCGAATCATCGATGTGAAAGGCCACGGCCACATCGTTTTCCCGGGCGACCGCAAAAGCATCGTGGATGAACTGGCGCGTCTCCTCGTCGGGCATGTCGAAACAGAGGGGCCCCACCGTAAAACCCAACTTGTGGCGGGCATCTCCCGTCGTTCCGATGGCCTTGACCACGTCGTGAACAAACTCTTCAAGCTGCGTCTTGCTTAGCGCAAAACGTCCGGGCTGTGGCTGAGGGCCCGCATACCCAGGGAGGCCGGTCATGAGTTGGAACGTCAGGCACTTGGTTTCAACGGAATTTGCGTCTTCGGGCTCTGTGGCGGAGGCCTGGTTGCAGCCAGTCGTAATCATAGTGAGAAGGAGGATGGAGACCGTGAAGTGGGGCACGGCAAGTTCCTTTCCGGAGTTCCGGACAGTGGTTCGTGAAGCGGGGATCTTCCCAGGCTTACTCAGGAACCGATTGTTCTGTCCATTTGTACCCGGAATTAGGGGCGGAGTTTCGCGACCGCCGCTTCTGTTTCACGGATTCCCCGAGATATGCGCCGCGCCCACCTGGCAACTTGTTGTTGCGAAAAGTTTGCGCCGTCATGATCGTCCCCCCTGGATGACCACGTCGAGATGCAGTGCAAACGCTCGCGTCTCGGGGCGATTGGCCGAATTTGGACTACTTCTATCCAGGCACCATCCGTCGAGCTTGAGAAGCCTCAAAGGGGCTATGCCGCTGTATCAGCAACATAGACTCGATTGATGGCGACTCGCACGCGGCCCGCGGCGTGTAGACCATTGTTCCGCGCTCGGCGAATACCATAATGCGGTCCTCGACGCCGTCCAGCACGAGCAATTAAGGGTCCTTTTCCAACCAGTTTCAAAAATCCGGTATCACCGTTTTATCTCATGTTCCGCTTGTCTCGAGAAAGTCATTGTGTAATTTTCCGATTGGCTTCTCAAGAGGTATGGTGATTGTCTTGTGGTTCTCCTGCGAGTCTGTTGATGGCGGCGGTGGCTGTTCGGGCCTTCGGATGACAAAGTGCGACGCAGTATCATGCCGCGTCGGCTGATCCCGTGGAATCCGCCGGGTGCGTGTCATGATCCTTCAGCTAATTGTCCGCCAACATCGGCAGTCCACCATCTGCTCTCCGTTCGCCGCACCCATGTGTAGCGGATCGTACGCGTGTTGAAAATGTCCAGCGCGGCGTGGAAAAATGCGTTCGCGCGACTTACGGCAAATCTCTTTGACGTAAGTCCAGTCGGACTCAACTTACGCTCACTGTCGTTGGCCGTGAGTTTTCAAAAGATCACGTGAATCTTCGGCGGGGGCGCGTCTGCCGCGATCACCAGCGTTCCAGGACGAGCCCCTGCCCGGGGATGTCGTTTCTTGAACATGCGGCTACCTGATGTTACGTGTTATTCGCCGGTGTCGTCGGGTACAGGTTTCACGACGGGCCTGGCGAGGCTGTGGTTCTCCGTGCGCTGAATGATGGTCCGATAGGGAAACGGGATTTCGATTCCCCGCTCGTCGAAGGTGTTCTTGATCCGCCGCAGCAGTTCCCGTTTCACCGGCCACTTCTGGTCCGGTCGTGTTTTCACGGCAAACTTGATGACCACGGACGAATCGCCGAGATTGTCGACCCCCAGCATCTCAATATCGCCGACTATCGCATCGCGAAACTCCGGGTCCTCGCGCAATTGGCCGACCAATTGCTTGAGTTCCGCGATGACCTGGTCGACGTTTTCCTGGTAAGCCACGCCGATTTCCACTACAGCACGGGCCCAGTCTAACGTCGCGTTGGTGACGGAGGAAATTTGCCCATTGGGAATGAAATGTACTTTGCCCTCGATATCGCGCAGGATGGTGACGCGGAGCGTAATCCTTTCTACCAAGCCGCTGAGACCGCCAATCGTCACGAAGTCATTCACTTTGTACTGGTTCTCCAGCAACAGAATGAAACCGCAAAAATAGTCTTTCATCAGACTCTGAGCACCAAAGGCAACCGCCAAACCCACGACACCGGCACCGCCCAACAACGCCGCAATCGGTACCCCCGCGGCATCCAGAATCATCAACACGCTGCCAATGACGATCACTATGTTGCCCGTGTTCTGAAAGACTCCCGCCAACGTGTCGGCTCGATTCTGTCGTTCGGACGCTGTGCCCCGGCCAGCGCGTCCGATCCAGGCTCGGCTGCGCCCACAGAGGAGTTTCACGAGTATCCAGAGAAGGAACGTGAGCAGCAAGATGACGACAACTTTCGGACCCGTCGAGTAGAGATAATCGCGAGCCGCCAGTACGAACTCGCTGCGTTTTGCCGCGGCCATCTCGCGGCGCAGCTCTTCACTCTGCTTGACCAACTGTGTCTCCTCCGCCTGCAGGACCAGCAGTTCGTTGCCAAGCTGTCGTGAGCGGTCCGTGCTGCTGCGAATCTCACCGCGCGCGTCCCGCATCTTCTGCTGGATGTCGCTGCTCTGTTTGCGCAGCAGCTGGAGTTCCCCTGCTGACGTACCTGACGCAAGTTTGTCATTGAATTCCTTCCCCACAACTTCCAGGGCGTTCTCTAAACTGTCGTATTTGAGACGCGCCGTTTCCAGCTTCTCGGATTCCAGTGCAATGCTTTGCTCGAGCAGCGTTCTACTGTCGGTTAGGGCGTCCAAATCCTGTTCGATGTCATGCAGCGATTCTGCCTTGTCCTTCACGGCTTCACGGGCTTTGATCAGGTCCTTACTGACCACCACTTCTTCCGCTGCCGTCTCCTTTTGGTCGGTGGCGCGGGCGTCTTGTCGGGCTGGGAATCCGGGGAAGGTGTTGACGGGCCGAGCGTTGACGGTTCGATCGAAGTTGATGGTTCGACTTCCGCCGGCTCCGAGGACGGCACTCCCTTCAACTTGTCCAGCGATTCTTGGTCCATCGCGATCTTCTGCTGGAGTGTGGCGATCTGTTCCTGGACGGTTTGTCGGGTTTGAATGGCCAGATTGAATTGCTCTTTCGCAGTCCCATGCTCCAACTCCAGTTCTGAGAGCAGGGTCTGCTGCCGGTCAGCTGTCGTCTGATCTCCCGCCTCTTTGGCCTTTTGCAGCCGCGTCGTCGTGTTCTCGATCTGTGCCGCGAGTTTCTGCACCACACCACTCGTGGCCTCTTCCTCAGCCTGTGCTTTCGTCAGATCCCTCTCGAGCTCTCCCAGTTGCTTCTTATCCGCCTCGACGGAATTTTCCAGCCGCAGCATACGATCGGCAGTCGTAATCTCGCCGTCCGGCGTCGCGACGGCTTCCGACACGGCCTCGGTTGGCTTCCCTTGCCCCCCTGCGACCGGGGAAACGGCATTGTCCTGGGACAGCGCGGCGTTGGAGAGCGAAATGATTCCTGCACCGATCCCGAACAGGAACAAGGGTAGAGTCGTGCTTCGGATCATCGTTCCGTGCCTTCCGCAAAGAAGCTCTCTCAAAGCTTGACCGGCAGGGTCCATCGTGCGCTTCCGCAACACCCGGGCCAGCAGGGGAGCCGCCAAAGTTCCCCCCACCTGCCAGCCGGCCATGACAACGGGTCGCCAGGTCCGTGTGGTGCCCCGCAGGCCTCTATCAGCTGATCCGATAAAATGCACCGATTCCCTGCTGACATTCTCCGTGATGATAGCAAGTTTTCTGGCTCTGGGCTGCGCCCTCCGGCTCCCATAACTGGAAGTCACCCGCTCTGAGTACAACCGTCTGCTTCAAGAAACCGCGAACGTAGAGAGATTGCTAAACCTCGCGCGTCTCCCGTGCAGTGAGCCACCAGATAACGTCGATGTCCCCAGGATTACTCAGCAATACACGTTCGGGGCGATAGCCGCACTGCATCACGGTTACTGGTTTTGCATCGACGATGGCGATGCCGCTGTGTCCAGACCAGCAGCGCAACACCAGCTCAGGTGAGCACCGCGCCGCCGCCCAGCGACCAGGTGATCCAGAGGTGCGACGGCTGCGATTCCACCGGCAGCGCAACCACGTCCTCGATATCGCGGCACTTGAGCGGATCCGGCTGGCCTTCCAGAACGCAGGTGATCCGTGTGTCGAGCGACGGTGATTGGATCATGTCGCTGACGGGCGTCGCGCCGCGGCGTCCGTAAAGGCGACGGCGAGCCGTCACGTTCCAGTCGATGGCCCGCACGCAGTTGGACACTCTCAAAAAGCATGCGCCGATGTTGGTTTCGGTTTCAGGACGGGCCTCCAGGAAGGGCTGCCCTGCGCCTGCGAAATCCATCGCAAGTCGTTCTATGATAATGGTTTATAATTTCAGCCGTGAAGTGGACAAGTGTGGTCCATCAGGGTAGGAGCACTTGCCAATAGGGTTGGGTATTGACCCCCTAAATTTTGGGGATACTATTGCTGACGCCACTTCGCTCGAAGTGTGGATCGGCTAGGTGCGAATGAGTCGGGTCGGGTTGTTTGGGCTAGGTATCAGGTGGACAGTGCGCGAGCGCTTCGGGGAAGCAGTAGCCGTCGAATTGAAGGGTGTCGGGTTCCGTCGACGGTCCGAGATGTGCGATGCCTGGGGTTCCGCAATCGGTGCAGTCTGATGGGCGGTAATTGATCGAGGCGACTGCCGGGTCCTTGAATTCACGGGAGTCCGGCAGGGAGGTGCGGATTGGCCGGGGGACGGTATTCTCCGTACCACGCTTTGTCAGATCGTTTCGCGCAGGGTGATCGCACTTCTGACCACTGGTGCCGCCACTTCGTCAAGTTTCCATCGACCATCCTCGGTCGATTAGCGCGCGGGTTTTTTGGGGAGTTGGAAATCCGGGTTGGCAGTGCCACCCCTCTTTCACTCGCCAGGTTGGAGGAATAGAGAATGCCACGTGATCCCGGTCATCGCTGACATTGTTATTCGTGCGGGAACGCAATCGCCATGAAGGGTTTTGAAACCTTGTTAATTCCGAGAGAGCCTGGCCAATGGACCGCGTCAGAAACGCAACGATGAACCTGAGTTGTGTCTTGGGGATGCTCGTGGGACTGAACTCGCTTTTGAGTGATGAGCCCGATCCGGCAGCGTCGAAATCGGAGGCTGTCGGCGATCAGGTCCTGCGCACTGCCATCGGTGGCCGGACTGCGTTCCGAGATCGCCGTGCAGGTGCTGAAACTGGCTGGGTACAACCCCGTAGTCGGTGTCTTCTACATCGCGCCGCACAACTGGCGCGATGACATCAGGCCGGGTGTGATCTACCTGCAGGCCCCGTCGGCCGGCACGGGATGTGAGGGGGGAGCAACCGTGGGGCTGTGGACATTTCGCAAAGGCAAAGCCGAGCAGGCGGCCGTGTCGGTGCCGGACGTTCTGGGTTTGGAATCCGAACTGGCGGTTGAAAAACTCACCCAAGCTGGCCTTGTATCCATGTCGGACAGCCGGCTGCCAGCAGCGCCGAGTCAAGTTGAGATCCGAAATGTCAAATGGCAGTATCCGTCGGCAAACCAGAAAGTGTTGCCGGGTACCACGGTGTGCCTGCTGCCAAAGTGAAAAGCACCGAGAGCAACATACGCATGACTCATCCAAATAAGCCGCTGTACAGGAATGATCGAACCGGCGCCGGTTTGCATGATCCGAGTGCCATTCGCTCGATTTCGTTGTGCGTAATCGCCGCGATCTCGTCGACCGCGTTCTGCGCTGATATGCACCTTCCGTCGACGCCGGCGGAGATCCTGTCCGCCTCCCGTGGCGTCTTTAGTGACGCGAGTAAACGACAGGCATTTACGTCGCAATATGTGGCTTCGCGAAAAAGCGCCTGGTTCGCCGACTTTCAGGTGAGCGTGGCGGACTTCATGGATTTCGAAAAGAAATCAACGCCCGTGCAGTCTCTCATGCAGACGAAGCCACGGTTTCTTCGTGTCGATCAGCTGGCGGAACCTGGCGATGTAATCGTGATCGAATGGGACCCTCAGTTTGATGGAGATCCGTTGTCAAACAGCCAGAAAGTCGTCGCCGTCTACGTTGGCGAGGAGAGTTTTCCCGACATACCGGGCCGTACATTTTCGTTCTTCATTTATCCGTATCGGAGCCGCCTGGAATACAACACGATTCCCGCCCGCATTCACGACCAGTATCTTCAAGCGACGGTCAACAAAGAGTACCCCAAGGCTGATCTCGAGAAGCTACCATGGGACGAAAAACGAGCGGTTCGCTGGGCGAGGCCGCCACTTCCGCGTTTGACCATGCGCACGAAAATGGCGAGTCCCACCGCAATGCTCACTCTGTATCGAGTGCAGGGCAAGTACTCCGGATTTCCACCACAGGAACAGGCCGATGTCGGATCTGCTCTTTTGCGGGCGTTAAGCCTGAATCAGATGTGCGTGGATGCACTGGCCAACCCGACGCCCAGGACTATCGAACTGCTTGAAATGACGTTCTCCATTCCCACCGGACCGGATCAAGGTCAGCACGTGGAAAAGATCCGACAGAACTTCCTGTCGAATCAAGCCGTCCTGGAATCTCAGCAACTGAGATTTCGGCGACGTTCGGACACGGAATCGGAAGCGTTGTCGTTCGTGGCAGCGACCGACTCGGTGCGACGTATCGTCTACATCGGTAAGCAGTTCTTCGCGACCAACTACAAGGCAGTGCATGGCGATCGCCCCTTTGAACAGGCTTCCACCGTTCTTCACGAAGCGATCCACGTAGTCCATCCGATCTCCGAATCCGAGGCTGGGCCGTCACATGGTGGGCACTGGGGCGGGCTACCAAATTACCAGGAGATTGACCAGCCGAAATCACTTGGCATCTCTTTCGGGGATGCCATCAGAAATCCGTATTGCTACCAGTATTTTGCGATCTGGCGAAAACTGTCAACTGAACCGTAGAAGGAGAGATCAGCGCTAATACTCGTTACGTTCACACATTTACAGGCAGCTCACTACCGTGTGGCTCCTTCCGGAATCAGCAATGGCCGCTCATCCTCATTCACACAGTTTCCCCTTCCGCTGGCATCGTTTGCTCGTCACTACATTTGTCGTGTCAATCATGTGTGGAAACCTGGCGTTGCCGCGCGCTCACGGGCAACTCAGTCCCGACGAGCAGCAGTTGCTTGTCCTGCTCGACAGCGACACTGTCACCGAGGTTGTCCGACTCGTTGGCCAACTCCGTGAATGGCGTGAGAAATGCCTCCAGCTAAAGAAGGAACTGGAAACTGCGGCCAGTGCGGCTGAGGCACTGGAAGAAGCCCGAGATTCCGGCGCATTCGTCAACGCCGTCGTGGAGATCGCGAAAACTCTGGAGTCCGTGGTGACGAAGTCGCCTGAACTGGATAAGTACATCCACTACTCGCAGCGGATTGCACCACTGCTCAATTCCGCGGAGGAGAAGTACAAGAATGCCCAGTTCAGTGCCGCACAATTCGTCGACATTGACGAAGCTGCGTTTCGCGAGGAGATCAAAGAAATCGTGATGGCCGCCGCGGCACACGAGGTGTTTGAAGTAGTCGATTCGGAAGTGATTGCCGCCGTCGAGTGTCTCAAGAACCCGGCTCAATTCGCCAAAGTATTTGCCGACCAGGAAATCACGCAGTGGCTGGCGAAGCCGCGACAGGCCGCCGGAGTGACGTTTAAGATCCTCAAGACCGATCCAGCGAAGTCGCTGTTTTCGCAGCAGGCCGATATTGTCATTGAGATGCAGTATGGACCGGGCATTGTGGTGGAAGCACACGGCCTGTACTTCAAATACGTGAATGAGGCTCCGTTCTTCGAAGCCGTGCTCGATCAGGACAACATGAAGATCACGACCAACCTGAAGAGCCTGGCCAAGTCGCAGCTGACAAAGGTCGCCAACGAACTCCTGGCCAAAATCGACGGGCCGGTGACGGTCAGTAACTTCGAATTTACCGATTTCGGCACCCATAAGGCCGGTCTCACCTGTGATATTGCGGTCAATTTGGGTGATCTGCTCCCCATCAGCGCGACCGGCAAGGCCATTGTCACAACCGAGCAGCAGCTGGAATGGTCGGGTGAACTGGGTATGACATATCACTGCGTACCGCCGATTCCAGTGGGGAGCACGCCGCTGGGAATCCATCAGATCAACGGCCACTGGACTCCCGACGCCAAGCAGTCAGCGAAACCCGGCGTGCGACAACTGTCGGTTGGTACCGTGATCTCGACGGTCGTCTCCGAGAGCGACAACGTTGTCTCGCTCAACGTCGCACTCGCGTTCGACTTTCCGGTGCGGGCAGTCGATATGGACGGCACGGTGACCTTCAGCACAACACCGATTGGCGACATCTGGGGGACCATCGATCTGGATCAAGAAATTGCTCAGACGCAGCTGAGAATTCCCGGTCGAGGGAGCGCTATTCCGACGTCTGTGTTCGCCATGGATGCCCGCACCACGATTTCGCGAGAGGGGCTCGAAAGCGTGGGCAACTGTAAGTTGTTCGGCAAGACACTGGATAAATCACGACTCTTCCTGGCGAATAACGGCCATGGAACATTGACCATTGAATCGGGCAAGATCTGTGGAGTCGACATCGCTCCTCGACTGAGCACCGGTTTCAAACCCGGGTTTTCCGAGGTGTGGGCAAGACTTGTGTTCGAAAGCAAGGTGGATGTCGGATTCGCCAAACTTCTCGACGTCGCCGTGGAGGTCGTAGCCAACTCAAAGAACAAGGAATATCCGGTTCATGTCGTTGTCAATGTCTGGGGCGAGAAAATCAGTTTCGATCTTCCCTCGCTGGACGCGGTCAATGAGGCGGCAATTGTCAATGCCGTGAAGGAACACATGCCGGAACTGTACGACGCCGCGCTCGAGGCCATGGCCCGCGGCGAAAAAAGTGCGCACGACGCCCTGGCGATCGCGGAAAAGGATTTCAAGCGAGACGTGGCTGACGCCGTGGCAAGAGGTGGATTCGATGCCGTTCGTACGGGCAATAAGGACGTTGACTCCGCGCTCGGGAAGATCTCAGATGCCGGCAAGCAGGCGGGTGGAGAACTGGCAGCGCAACGTGAACAGCTTGGCAAGACGTTAACCGAACTCCGCAAGAATCCGACGGGGGCCGTGGACAGTCTGGTCAATAGCGTCAGTAACAACGCGACGTCCGCCCTGTCCGATGCCGGCAAGCTCCTGGGGCTCGGAGGAGGAGGGAAGAAGCCGGAAAGCAGCGGACCGTCTCGCGAGGAAATTGAACGCCAGGTGCGTCAGGCTAAAGTGGAGCAAAGCCTGGAACAGTTGCGGGCGCAACTCAATGCCGTGGCTCTGCATCGCAGTGGTCAGAAGGATGACCGCAGCAGTGGACGTGATAAATACGCCAACGAGTCCGCGGTCAGTCTTTCCTTCCGCAATGCATCCAGCGAGTTGCAGGGGAATCATGATGCGGTTCTGGCATTGTTGATCGGCTGCAGCGACTTTCACAGCACGATTAACACGAAGGGGACAAGTCGTGTTGTGGCGGGGTCCGACGCACAAGTTGCAACGGTGCATTTGACACAACTGGTGGCCGACAAAGGCGAGTCGCACCCACGAGCGAAAATCGATGTCCCCAACCTGAAACATGTTTCGGAATGTGACGTGCGCCTGCTGGCTCTGCGGGAAATCCAGCGACTGGTGGAACTCTATGTGCCCAACGTGCAGGTGGAAGGGCCACGCATGCATTTCGAGAGCGAACTGTGCGTGGCAAATCACACCCCGGAACCCATTACGGTCTGGGTGCAGGGGCGTTTCCGCTCGGTCCAGGAGAGTAAATTCGTCTGGCGCTGGGCACCCGGTGCGCCGGGTTCCCGCGAGACGTATCGATTCCAAATTGACCCCGGCAAAACGGAACTGCTGGAAATCAATTCTCGTTTTCCATCAGACAACGCCACCGTCGACACGCAGGCCCGTCCGCTCACCGCCAACCGTGTCCGCTTGTGGGTGGAAAGTGAGTCCGGCGAACGCTGGATGACCTACCGGGATAAGGACCTCTGGTTGCTGCAACCGAACTCGGCCGTCGATGAAACCCGAGGCTACTTCGCCGACCAGCCACGCGTTTACACACATGTCGTGGAACCCAAATCGGGTGGACGCATCTACAACGACCGCATTCTGCGCCTGACGAACAAAACCAACGAGCCTCTGCAGGTGTCATTGAGTTACCGAGCGAGCGAAGGAGGACAGACAACGTGGCGACAAATCAAAGAGTTCGCAATTGGTCCAGGCGCGAGTGGTTATCCAACGACTAGCGAAGGAATGCGGGTGCGAGCGTCGCAGATTCGCTTTACCGCCAAGAGCGACAATTATTACTACGGCGAGTATGAGCGAAAGCCTCTGCCCCTGGTCGACGTGACTCAAGGAAGAAGACTTTATTATGCCAAGAAAATCGGGCTATGTGATCATGCGTTTGAAATGCCAGCCGGTCCGCCTGCTGCATCGTCAAAGTAGCTGACGTCGTACTTGTATCGGAAGATAATCATGCCATCTGTTATCGTAGCGATCTTGCTAACATGTCTGGTCCTGGTCAGTGATGCGTGCGCACAGCAGGCAGATCGTGTAGCGCTGGTCATCGGCAATTCGAAGTACGAGGGAAGTGGAGTTCTGCGGAACCCGGCCAATGACGCCGATGCCATCGAAGCCGCTTTGACTCCGCTTGGGTTTAAGGTGATCAAGAAGAAGGATCTCGATCTCGCCGGCATGGAAGATGCCATGGTGGCGTTTCGTCGCTCGCTGACCAAGGGGAGTGTGGGTCTGTTTTTCTACGCCGGCCATGGCATGCAGGTGAAGGGCGAGAACTTTCTCGTTCCGGTCGGAGCACACATGCGGGAGGAGTTCGAGGTCAAACGACAATGTCTGCAGTTGGCGACCGTTCTCGACGCGATGGCCGAATCGGAGAGCAACCTGAAGATCGTGGTTCTGGATTGCTGCCGCGACGATCCGTTCAAGCGGAGCTGGAGTCGCAGCGCGGCGGGGGGTGGTCTGGCCGCCTTGTCCAACGTCCCGGAAGGGACCGTCATCGCGTTCGCCACTTCACCCGACAAAACGGCCGCCGACGGCACGGGCAAAAACTCTCCCTATACGGAGAGTCTGGTAAACGTCCTGAAGTCGCGCCCGGCCGCTGGTTTGGAACTGCGTGATGTATTCTTTGATGCCAGTCGCGCGGTGAAACGGCAGACCGGGCAGATTCCGTGGCTCAATATGGAAGCTTCACTGGAAAAGTACTATCTCTGGCAGAGCAATGGTTCGGCGGTCGCCAAAACGATGGCACCGGGAACGGTGAAACCCGCCGATCCGGCCATGCCCGCTGAACCAACGGTTCCCGCAAAACAACGGATTCGGCAAGTAAGAGCCAGGGACTGATTTGGGCCATCAACCGGACCTGTTTCGCAATTCGTTTCGGTAAACTCGTCCGTCCTGAGCCGCCAAGCGAAATGGCAAAACAGCTTTCGGATTCGGAGAAGGCCATGTGGAAGCAGTTCTCGCGTGACTGGCCCAAGATTGTCGATGTCCAAGCATTCATCGCGAGCGGCCGCGCTGCGCCCGGGCCAGCACTGGAGTCCCTGAAACAACTGCACGCCGAAATGGAAAAGCGGCAGCAGCGGATGATCGACGGGACGGCGCGGACGGAGATCCTGAAGAAAGCGGAGGTCAATACTCTCGTGCTGTTTGGATTTGACACCCCAGGGTCATTGGCAGCTGCCATCCTGTCGTGTGTCGAAGGTGGTCGGGACTGCATCGTGATTCCCGACGACTCCAGCATGTTGCCAAAGGTCGTTACCTATTTTCGCTCCCAAAAACAACTGTCGAGACTCTTTGCCACGGGCAAAATCGTCTGGATCTTGCCGGAACAGAATGGCAGCGGCTACGAAGGTTTCTTTCAGGCTGCGGAAGGCCGGTATCTGAAAAGTGGTGACACCATCCTCCGATATCTGGAGCTCAAGGAATATCTGCCGCTAATCTCCAACTTGCAGGTTGTCTTCGACACCACTGTGAGTCCGCCATCGTCCGGGACTGGGAAGAAACTCTCGGTTCTTCCCCCCGAATTGTTTAAGTGACGGTGTGCATGGGCAAAGTGAAAACCACGGCGGTCGATTGTCAAACAGGAATCTGAAACATCATGTTACGTGTGCCGATCATCCGCTGCTGGATCCCGTGCGTAATCCAGCTGACATACTGTGGCACTCTTTTGGTTTTTGCCGGGATCGCGCCGGCACAGGACGGGAATCAGAATGAGACCGGCGCTGCGATTCAGGTACTCGAGGTAGCCACTCAAATCGACTGGCAGCAGGGGGCCGTGACGCTGACCTCCCCTCTCCCACCCGCGGCCAAGGAAGACCGCCTGCGGGTGGTCGTCACGCAAGACCCTCATGAAGATGCCTCTCTGCAGCAGCTACCAGTCCCCGGTATCAGCCATGGCCAGTTGCGGTTGACGGGAACCACGTCCCAGTTTCTAACGTCGCTCGCTCCGGGCACGCGTAGTCTTTGGGTAACGGGCGACACGACACGGCGGTATCGCATCGACCTGCCGGCGCCGACCCTCAAGACGGCGAAGTCGGAGGCCGGAGACGAACACAAGGGACCTTCCCTCAACCTGGTTGTGGCCGGTCTGTTGCCGGGCTTTCAAATGTTTCACGCCACCCAGCCGGAAGCCATCTCCGGCCAAGCGGAGCCATGGAAGTCGACCGAAGTACCGGTGGTAACGGCGGGGATCGGTTACCCGCGCATTGCCGCGGTCGTGACAGGGGTCGAACCTGAGACAGCCGTGATCAGTCTGCGGTTTGAACACCGCAGCGATCAGGCCACGGCGCTTCATCATTTCCTGACGATTGTCAATCCGGATGGGTCGCGAAGTGCCACGGTGCGCCTGACTCAGCAGGGCATTCGGTTAACCAGCGACGTCAGCTTCACGCGAGACGGCCGCTCCCTGCCGATCGATCAGGAGGTAACGGTTCCGTCGGTCGAACTTATAGACGTGATGGAAGCAAAAAAACAGGTCACCGCGGCCGGCATGATTCCGGTCTTGTTGGACGTCAATTCGCTGCAGGAAGTCGACGAGGCAAAGGATCAAATCGTCCTGGCGCAGGGTATCTCCGCCGGAACGACGTCACGGATGGGAGAATGTCTGCTGTTGGCAGTTCGCGTTTCCGGCGTGCCGGAGAACCAGACCACAACCATTGCCCATTCGGCTACGATCGGTGATCCCGTTGGCCCGCTGGGTATTGTCGAGACAAGTGTGAATCCGCTGGGGATCATCGACGCTTCGTCGAATCCGGCCCTACACGTTCCGCCAGAGAGCAACTTCGATTCGCCCGCGGATAATGGGACACTTGCCGCCGGGGACAATCTTCCGGAGTCCGGTAGCACGAGCCCGGATAGCGAGATAGCGGGGCCGGATGAACTGGTGATCGATGCCCACAGCGACCCTGCAGTCGGAGACCTGGCGTCGAACCTGGTCCCGGACGCAACCGTCGCAGTGAATCCGCATCCGGGCGTTAATTTGGACCCGACGACAACTCCCGAGCAGGCGGTTCTGACCGGTATTCTGAAAGTCGTCTTGGACGAAGTACTACAGAAGGTCCAGCAGGGTGATTCGCCAGGTATGCTGGGTAGTGCGATCGCCGACGTGATGAAGCTTAGCGAGCAGAAAGCCGACCAGTCGGCAGGCAGTGACGTGCCGGCTCTGCAAGCAGACGATGTGCTGAAAACGTTGACAGGCAGGCTGAGGCTGCAGCTGACCGCGTCACAGAGTCAGGCGGCGGTTGATGCTCTGCGGGATTATCTGCAGGGCCGAATGCAGGCGTCAGGCCACGCACACGGCCAGGTTGCCGCGGACGTCGCTGCATGGGCGATTGCGTGGTTGTACAGGCGTGGTTTTTACGACCCGGCGACTATTCTTCAGGTCAGCGGAAACGGGCTGGGAAAACCAGTCGTTGTGTTGTCAGGAAAACCGGTTGATCCCGGCTGGCTAAAGCACGTCCAGGTCGTCAACGGAAGCCTTGGTCCGGTTTCCGTGAAGCCCGGCAGCGTTGGGACGTCGGAGAGCCAGGTCGAAGAGTCGGAAGTCCGGATCCAGATTCCGCAGGGCAGCGAACTGGTGAAAGTCGGTAGTCGGCCGAGCCATGTTCGCGTGCCTGGTGACCTGAAGGACGCGTCCATGGCGCAGACGCTGGCAAGACTCCGACAGGTTGGACTAAAACCGACGGCCGATGGGAAGTTGATCAGTACCGACAGGGTGGTGGACACGAAACCGCAGGCCGGCAAATGGGTGCGACCCGAGGAATCGGTGAAGTTGATCGTTCTGCGTCGTGTTCCGGGTTTGAAAGAAGCGACTGCGGCGGCGGCGAAAGCCAAGTTGGCCGAGTTTGAACTGATTGGGAAGTCAGCAGGATCCGTGCGAGCTGACGATATTGTCAGTGACCAGCGGCCTCCGGAAGGAGACTACGTCGCCCGAGGCACGGAAGTGCAGGTCGTCTTCAAACGCCGGGTTCCAGATGTCGTGGGACGCTCCATCTCAGAGGCGGATCGTCTCTTGGCCGACGCGGGCTACAAATCCCAGCGTCCCGGCGGCGTTCGTCTACTAAACTCGGATGTGGTGCTGGAGCAAAAGCCGCCGGCGGAAGTCAAAGGTCAACCCGTGTATGGTAATCCGGACGCCGTGATCCAATATGTCCGGGTCGGCACGCGCATGCCGGATCTGGTGGGCGGCCGGCTGGGAAAAGCAAAGACGTTACCGGAAGCACGGCAACTGCTGGAATCAATGAAACTCGACTTTCGACTCTCTGGCGGGGATACCAGTCTGGCGACGGCCAGAGTTCTGCAGCAGAGCCCCAAGGCGGGCGAGCTGATCGATCGGGCAAACGCGAAGGTTCAATTCTCAGTCGTCGTTCCCGTCCCATCACTGCCGCCACGCACATCGATTCGAGTTGCGCAAGAGCGACTGAAACAGCACGATCTTAACGACGTTCTCTCCACTGACAGTGTCCTCGCTGGCGACGTACTTCTCAAACACACGATTGCCCCGCCCGTGCATACGGATGGCACAGAGGAGTATGTGTCGCCAAAAACCAAAGTGACGTTGGAAGTCGGCCGCCCAGTCCCTCGGTTGGATCAAGTTGAGTGGCGAACCGGGATCGCCATGCTGCGGAAAGTCGGCCTGAAAGAACAACTGCCGGGAGGATACGTGGCGGGTGAGTTCGTGCACCATACGGCGCCGGCTGGTGGAGAACTGATCGATGCCCGACAAGCCGTGACGCTTTTCCCGGGAGAGAAGGTGCCCGATGTCAGAAAACAGGAACTCGCAGCAGCAGAGCGAGCCATTCGCGATGCCGGACTCAAAAGCCGTGTGGGCCGCACTACCGTCGCGGAAAACGACGACCGGCAGGGGCGAAGTGAGGTGCAAAGTCAGTCGCCATCGGCGGGCATTGTTTTGAAAAGTCCGTCCACGACGATCACGTTGGACGTGACTCGTTATGTCATGGCTTCCGTTCAGGTTCCGCAACTCGTCAATGCCCGCCGTCAGGTTGCAGCCGAACGGCTGAGCTGCGAAGGGGCTGCAACTGAAAGTCTTGACGATTGAAACAGCTTCCACGACGGATACCAAAATGAAGGGCGTTGAAATTGTCAATTCGCAGGACCCACTCGCCGGGGTAGCGGTTGCCAGGAATTCGGTCATCCAGGTGGGAATCACGCGTTACATCGGCACGACAGTGGAGCCCTCACTCGTGACGTATGGTCGATCACCCGAATATCCGAATGACGATGGCTTCTTTGAAGACTTCTATTACCTGCGATGCACGGTCGCCGCGGACAAGCAGTCTGTGACGATTGACACGCTATACCGTGATCGAATTCAGTCCACGGACCGGGCGAAGTTGTTCAGTACCAGTTCCGCTCGAATTGTCAACGGCCAACTTGTCATGGAAGTTACGTACCAGACGGCTCCGGTTGGCGAAAAACGCTTCATTCTCAGATTCCCTGGCACCGGGAACGGCATGGGAACGATCACCCTGGGAGATGCGACTCCGGGACAAGCCCTTTTCTCAACGCAGCGACCAAGTGCGAATTAGCCGCACGACAAGATCATCGATCCGAATGTGACAATGTGACAATGTGACAATGTGACAGTGTGAACGCCGATCGTCGGCGGTCCCACGGCGGCGGGCACGCAGTCAGTCAGCTCGTCCGCACGCTCAGCAATTCGATCAAGACTTACCCCTTTTTACAGGCGCGAACCATGTTTGCTCTCCTCTGTGCGTCGATGTTGCTGGCACCGCCAGACGCCTCCGTCGACGAGATTGTTCAGAATGTCATGAATGCCGGGCAGAAGAAGATCGGTGTGATTCCTGTTGTGATTAATCGACAGGGCGATCGAGAAGCCACGATCGGCAGTCTGGGGCCACGCGGAAAGGTCCTTGCGAACAGAATGTATGAACAACTCGTGGAAGCGTCCCAGAAGAGTGGGAGGCAACGGAGGTTTCAGGTTGTTCCGGAACGAGTGATGCGGGCCGCCCTGGCGAATCGGTCACTCAGCGATCTGTCGGTGCCTCGCAAGTTGCAGGAGTTGGCTGAGAACGTGGGCGACGCCGACGGTTTTGTTATCCTGACAGTCGATGAGGACACTGCCACAGTGAACGCTCAGTCAGTCACCTCCGGCGCCCACTCGACGTCAGGAGAAACCAATGCCGATGACGATGGGAAGACGATCAGCCTGAACGGAAATGTCGAAGTGATTCGACCGGGCGACGCGACGGTCACCAGCGAGACAGGTTTTCAGGACACGATGACAATCACCAAGGCGGCCTATCAAGGGGAGAGCTGGGAACTGCGACGATGGGAAAAAGGCTCCCTGGCAAACACTGGCCTCGACATGGACGGCCCCGGCGCCTTCGCGGCGGGAGAAAAGTCTGAACAACAGCAATACGTTCGACTGAAAAAGGGACTCCCCCACCCCGCCCTGGATCAGACATTTCCGTACCCCATTGCCCTTAAAGTAGAAGGATCCATTCGTGAACCGCAGGACATTGCAGGGAGGGCGGTCATCGAACTCAACGAAGGTGAGGAGTACACCATCATGGTCCAGAATGATTCTGACCGGGACGTCTATGTGGCGTTGTACGTGGACGGAGTCAATTCAATCAATCAGCAACTCGTTGAGCCGGAAAAACTGGACACCAAGAGTCACTGGTATCTGGCAGCCCGCAGTGGGAAACGTGAAATCAAAGGCTGGTTTGAGATTACTCGCGATTCCCGCGGGCAGCCGACCGGCCAGCAGACGTACAAGACCTTCCGAGTTCTTGAAAGCAGTGGATCCGTCGCCGCTGTCAAGGGATTTCATGACAACATCGGCATGGTGACGGCGATTTTCTACACGGTCGGGATGACTGACGTTCCAAAAGGGACTGCCGATCGGTCGTATGGCGGGAATATCGTGGGCACTGGCGAGGGCCAAGCGGGTACCGCTAAATTGAAATTCAAGAAAGGGACGCCGCGCGGAGTGATGCTCGCGTCGTTGACTCTTTACTATCGCACGAAGGACCAACTGCAGGAGATTCAAAGCGGTACGTCGGATGATCTGCTCTTTGTGAACTCCAAGACCGGCAATCAATCGGAAGCCATCACGGTGGAAGAAACCCTGTTCGACTTTAATAAGAACTGATCACCGGTAAGGTCTTCGAGCTGAACAGATCTGCATGGAAAAGCGAGGGGGGGAACACCAGGTTCACGCGGTTGCCCATGTGGGACAGCCCGATGATGCTTGCCGAGCGTGCTCAGGTCGATCTTGCGAACGATGACTCGGCCGGAAACCGATGATTTGGAGTCCGTCATGCCGCTTGCCCGGGCCCTCGGAGCGGAAGGGAATAAAGATGTGTGACAAAAAAACACAGGCTGGCTAGAAAGACTTGTTTGTCAGTCATGTTTTTGTCCTTGTTGCCCGACTGAGTCAGAAAGCAGATGCCTACCCCCCCGGAACCAAAAGGGCCTTTCCTCCAAGTTCGATCAGATTGCCTATACGACGATGGACCTTACCCATGTTCGAATCGTCGTTTTGGCCTCTTCCCAGTCGGTGTCTTGAAGCATCGTAGGCATCGGGTTCGACTCAGCGTCGTCGAAGTAGCATAGACTGTAGATCACGCGAGCGATGTCCTCCACGGAGAATTTTCTGCGATAGAGCTCAAGCATGCGAGTAAGCGAAAATCCGTGTTTTCCCATCGCGTAGATGTCCAAGAAGTCCTTCTTGGCCCCGCGCTGTTCGATGGCCAGAAGTTTCATGGCGGCTAGATCATCGATCGAGGCGAGCTGGCAATCGAATGACGGCCAATGGATCAGAGGTCCGAGCAAAGGGTAGCCGTAGTCGAGAAAACTGAGGCGGACAGTGCCCAGCATGGCATCGAGCGTTCCCCGGTCGACGCTCCGAACTTCCAGCCCCACCCCCTCGTCCCGGATTTGCGCCGCGAGCCTCATGGGATCGTCCATGCGTCCCTCCGTGAACCAATCCAAGTCAACCGAACGCCGATGCCCAAGGTGAATGGCGACGGCGGTTCCTCCACCTAGATAGTATCCTAGCTTTCTTGTCACGTGTCCAAGCTGACGCAGGACGTCCTGTTGCTGCGGCGGAAGCACTTCGGCGTACAGGTTCATCGATGCCGTCTTCCTTCCCAGAGTCTTCGCCCGGGAGACGCCAGCCACCGGTCCACCTGTTCGGCCGGAATCTCCAGGATCACCTGCCAGAAGCGAAGCTGTTTCCCGTCGAGCGGCCGCCCTTGATGACGGTCGATCCAGTCTCGCAGACCCTCGTCGTCGACCACCGAGCGAAGCCAGCGGATGGTCTCCAAGCATCCCGCCTCCAGAACCCGACCGATGATGAAATCGCGATGTCTTTGCCAGTCGAGCTGACTGAAGTCGTGATCCCAAAACAACCCTTGAAGCTGCTCGGGCAACTCGACCAGTCCCGATTGCCGCGATTCTGCGGACGACATAGACGACTTCCCCTTTCGACCGCAGCTATGGCAAGCGGCAGCCAAGAAGTTACCAGCCCTCACCCTGCCCTCTCCCCTGCTAATCCGCTTCGCGGGCAGGGGCGAGCGTACATGTGAATCTGCCGATCACCTGATTTCACGTCGGCCCAACGCTTCCATTATAGTGGCGGGAAAGCTGATAAGCTATTACCACATGATTCCAGCCGAAGTCAATCGAACTCGAATATGATTCCTGAATAGAGAACGGGATATCCAGGTTGTCATAACAGTTCCGGCTGATGATCTGGGCAAGGTGAGTATCAGACTGGAACCGTGGGGCGTTCACTGGATTGAGATCCAGTAGCAGAGCAACACGAGAAGTCGGTGTCACACACGTGCGCACACCGAGCGCGCAGGTTGCCGACTAACACCTTCACGCGGCCCTCGGGCCGCAGTCACGGTTGCTCGGGATTCCACGCAATCGGTGTGGACGGGATAGGATCCCGTCCTCCAAACATCCGCACACCGGGCAGGCACGTTATCGAGTAACACGCCAGGCGTACGTTTCTTGTCTGACCTGCGACGAAGGCTTACGTTCCAGGCTCAGCTTCCCGGCCGACGGACTCGATCTTGGCCAGGAGTCCCTTCATCAGTACCTCGGTTTGCTGTAACTGATCCGTAAAGGTCGAAACCATCGAATGGTGGACTTCCTGGCGCAGTTCGCCGATGCGGTTTGTCAGAAGCTCGATCAAGAGATCTCGTTCGGCCGTGGACAACTGTAACGGTGCAGACATCTTCAATCTCCTCGTGTGAGTTGAAAAGAGAGACTGATTCAACCGTCATTGAACGGATCTTCAGGGATATTATAGCAACTCGCATGCCAGTGTGTCCGCAACTGTTCCTATCTCGCCGCACCGCGGTAGCCGGCCTCTGAGAGCACAAACAAGAACGCCTCATGAACCCCCACGTCTCTGCCGCAAGGGCTACTTTCCGTCTGCCGCTTTTCCGGGCATTTGTGGGTTTGCTCATGGACTTTTCCGTCCCATATGTGCCCTCGCGCCTGGATCCACTTACGAGCTTTCGTGATATCGGCGTGGTGGAAGTACTTGATCTTGGCAGTCGTGTAGGGTCGGCAGCAGACGGACATGCCTTTTTCCCAATTGGTTTCCCCCACGATGGCCAACCGTGCGATGTGGCTGAAGTGCTTGAGGTCGAATTTGAAGGCTTCCCAGGCGGCGCCGGCTGTCCAGCCGTGAAAGTCATGCATGACGAACAGGATGCGCCCAGTGGCGTCCAGGTCCTGATCGTATCCCAGACTCTTCTCGCTCAGCCTGGTCCCCATGATGACGTGACCGTCATGGTGTACACTGCAGAAACTAACGAGTGGCTGGAAATGTGATGATCCCTATGTCTCCCCTACATCGGCTGATAACCTGAGCAGGGCAATGATGCGCGTGGCGGGATTCACACGCTGACGTGCGGCGTCCGACGGGTACGAGAATTGACATACCATGGAGTGTCGGGGGGCCCGTCACGGAAGGACAAACGACGATGGACCTACAAGACTCTGTCACTGATCTTCTGATTGTCCTGGCTGCAGGACTGCTCTCGGGCGTCGTCTGTAAGCGGATCGGTGTGTCGCTGCTGGTCGGGTATTTGGTCGTCGGTGCCTTGATCGGCAGCAGCTCGTTGGGCTTGGTAACGCAGGAAAGTCACGAGCTGGAATACATGGCTCGCGCCGGCGCGCTGCTGTTGCTGTTTTCGGTGGGGATTGAGTTCTCGCTGGAAGAACTGGTCCGCATGAGTCGCTATTTTCTCATCGGCGGGACCGTGCAGATGGTGGTGGTGGCCGTCCCCTTCACGGCAGCCTGCCTGGCCTTCGGCATGACGTGGAGCTCAGCGATATTAGTCGGCTGCGCCGGGGCGTTGAGTTCCACGGTGTTAGTGTTCAAGGCGCTCGCGGAATGGGGGCAGACCGCTACGCCACATGGTCGCCGAGCCATCGGCATCTTGCTGTTTCAAGACGTGGCCCTCGTACCGCTGATGTTGCTCGTTCCGCTGCTCACCGAGAGCGGTGCCCCTCCTACGATGGTGGCCTATGCGCTACTGGCGGGAAAGTCAGCGGCCTTCGTTGCGGCCGTCGTATTGCTGCGGGGCTGGATCGGTCGCTGGATCGTTCCCCTGCTGGCTCGGCTGCGGTCCGTGGAACTCGTCGTGTTGTTCGTGTTGAGCCTGTTGGGCGGCATGTGCTGGGGCGCGTCGTGGCTCGGACTGCCTCCCTCGCTGGGAGCTTTGGCGGCCGGCATCATGCTCAGCGGTAACCGGCTCAGCAAGCAGGTGGACACCATTGTGCTGCCGTTTCGAGAAACGTTTGCCGCTGTGTTCTTTGTCACGCTGGGCACGCTGCTGAATCCCCTGGCCTTCCTGCGCGAACCACTCCTGCTGACGGCGGGACTCGTGGGGATTCTGCTGCTGAAGTCAGCGGCTGCCGCGTTGGCGCTCAAGTTGATCGGGCTGCGGTGGGCAGCTGCGTTCGGTATGGGGATCGGCCTGGCACAGCTCGGCGAGTTCTCCTTCTTGGTCCTCGCCGAAGGATACAGTCGAGGAGTGATCACCGGCGTTGATTACCATCGCATGCTGTTCCTGGCGCTGGGTACCTTGATCCTCACACCGCAACTGCTGAAACTCGGCCTGCGTGGGACGGAGACCATGCCCGACGAGCGAGAGGACGCGAAACACGTTCGACACGGCGATAGTCCCATCCAGCATGCGGTCGTAATTGGCATGGGCCCTATCGGCCGCCAGATCGCCTCGCATTTGGAAACCATCGGTATCGACGTCTGCCTGGTGGACTTGAGCCCGATCAACCTTTACCCGTTCGCCCAGCAAGGCTTTCACACAGTCGCTGGCGATGCCCGCGACGGGGCGATCTTACACCGAGCACATGCGGATCAGTGCCGTTTGGCGGTGGTCAGCGTGCCCGATGACGAAATTGCCCACGCCGTCGTCAGTGCTCTGCGCGAGCTGAATCAAACGGCGGCGATCTTGGTCCGCTGCCGCTACCAAGCCAACATAAAACGGCTGAAAAAAGCCGGCGCAAACGACATTGTCAGCGAAGAAGCCGAGGCGGCGGGCGTCCTGTTGCAACGCTGCGACAGCATCGTCCTTGCCGCGTCGGCGACGCAAGTAGTGCTGGATAAGAATGGCCCGCTGCGAAGGGGAGTATGAGTCAGAATCAGAATCAGAGTAGGAGTGAACGATTGTTACTCTTACTCTTCCCGCTCAGACTTGGTTCCGGTCATTACACGCCGCACTCCTGGCCCAAGAGCGGTGCGGCGGTGGGATCAAAGACTCGATACGCAAGCGACTTTACGCGGTCCGTCGCGCCCGAAACGGCGATGCCGCAGTCGGCTTTCTTCAGCGCGGGGGCGTCGTTGACCCCGTCCCCCGTCATACCGACGATGTGACCGCGGGCCACTTCAGGAGATTGGCTCTATCTCCCCCTGCAGCCTAATCCTTCCATTTCATATAGCGTCGTATCAGAGCGTTTGTTGAGCTATCGTGATTGAGTTGTTCCTGGGGCCCCGGTCTCAAGTTCGGGAACGATGCGTGCGGCAAGGACCTTCCCTAGTTCGACCCCCCACTGGTCAAATGGGTCAATCTGCCAAATGGCCCCTTGAGTAAAGACGCTGTGCTCGTACAGGGCGACAAGCTTTCCCAGCGCAGAGGGCGTGAGTCGTTCCAGCAGAATGGTGCTGGACGGACGGTTACCCTCGAAGGTGCGGTGTGGCGCCAAGGAGGCGGGGGTGCCTTCAGCCTGGACCTCCTGCGACGTCTTGCCGAAGGCCAACGCCTCGGCCTGGGCGAACACGTTGGCCAGGAGCAGGTCGTGGTGGCGGCCGAGACGGTGAAGCGGTTGCGCAAACCCGATGAAGTCGCAAGGGATCAGCTTGGTACCCTGATGCATCAATTGGTAAAAGGAATGCTGGCCATTGGTCCCCGGTTCACCCCAGTAGATCGGCCCGGTCTGACAGGTGACTTGTACTCCATCGAGCGTCACGTACTTACCGTTGCTCTCCATCGTCAACTGCTGCAGATAGGCCGGGAAGCGTTTCAGAAACTGCTCATAAGGCAGCACCGCCACGGTCTGTGCGTCGAAGAAGTTGTTGTACCAGAGGCCCAGGAGTCCCATCAGGACCGGCAGATTTCGCTCCAGCGGAGCCGTGCGGAAATGCTCGTCCATCTGGTGAAATCCATCGAGCATGGCACGGAAATTCTCCGGACCGAGGGCGATCATCGTCGAGAGACCAATCGCCGAGCACATGGAGTATCGGCCGCCGACCCAGTCCCAAAACTCGAACATATTCGCTGTGTCGATGCCGAACTTCTCGACTTCCGTGGCGTTGGTCGAGACCGCGACGAAATGCTTGGCGATGGCGGCGGGATCTGTCAACGCCTGCAGCACCCAATCACGGGCCGTGTGCGCATTGGTGATTGTTTCGAGCGTCGTAAAGGTCTTCGACGCGACGATGAACAGCGTCTCCGCAGGGTCGAGGTCGAAGGTGGCCTCGGCGAAGTCGGTGCCGTCGATGTTGGAGACGAAGCGGAAGGTCAGGTCACGCTGGCTGTAATACCGTAGGGCCTCGTACGCCATCACCGGCCCCAGATCCGACCCGCCGATGCCGATGTTCACGACGTTACGGATCGGTTTGCCGGTATGGCCCTTCCATTGGCCCCTCCGCACGCGGTGGGAAAAGTCGGTCATCTTGTCGAGCACAGCATGGACCTGAGGCACGATATCTTCGCCGTCGACGACGATGGATCGTCCCGTAGGCGTGCGCAGGGCCGTGTGCAAGACCGCCCGGTTCTCCGTGACGTTGATCTTGTCGCCTCGGAACATCGCATCGATGCGCGACCGCAACGCGGTTTCCTCCGCCAACTGCAGCAGGAGCCTGAGTGTCTCATCGGTGATGCGGTGCTTCGAGTAGTCAAAATAGATGCCGAGCGCCTCGACGGTCAATCGCTCCCCACGTGCTGGATCGTCTGCAAAGAGTTGCCGTAGATGTAACTCCCGGACGTGCGGGTAATGGTCTTCGAGGGCTTTCCAGGCCGTGCGTGCCGTGGGTTGTGGGATACTTGTGGTCATGCTCATGCCCTTTCCATTATGGCATTGTTTTCATCCATCCATCGCCAGCTGGCGCCGGTCGCCGGCAACCAGCGTCTGCGCGATAATGATCGGCGAATGTGAATTCAATTCATCGCACTCACTCTGTGTCTACAGCCCTTAAGGCTTTGGTACTCTGCACGCGCTGAGACCATGTGGGCGGTAGGCAGGGCACCAACCGACAATTCCCGTCACAAATCGATGCACTGCTTGTGCTCGATCAGCTTATCCTTCAGCGGCTGTTTCAGGTAGATCCCCTTGTCACCGGTCCGCGGCCGGCGATCGATAGTGTCCATCACGAGATAATAACGATCCAGCTCGCTGAGCCCCTTCATGCCACGTCCTTCTCCTACGGTGGCGACGCTTTCGCCAAGGTCTCCATCAGCTTGTCAAACGGCTTGTTGAACTTCTCGACGCCTTCGTCCTCCAATTGCTGTGTCAGCTGGTCGATGTGGAGGCCGAGCTGGGGCAATCGCTCCAAGACCCAAGCGGCACGCTCGACATCTTGCTGCAAGCGGGCCTGCGGATCGCCATGGTCGCGGTAGGCGTCAAGGGTTTCGACCGGGACCGTGTTGACCGTCTCCGGCCCGATGAGCGATTCGACGTACTTCACGTCGCTGTAGTTCGGATTCTTAGTGCCCGTGCTGGCCCAGAGCAGTCGTTGCGGACGAGCACCCTGGTCGGCAAGTTTCTTACACCGATCGCTGCCGAAAATCTCCTGGTAGATCTGATAAGCCATTTTCGCGCTGGCGACGGCCACCTCGCCGCTCACTTGCCGCGCGACGTCTGCCTCCCTGCCGCCTTTGGCAATGCAATTCTCGAGCAGCGGGTCCACGAGTGTATCAATGCGGCTCACAAAGAAGCTGGCGACCGAAGCCACTTGCTTCACGGGTTTTCCTCGGGCCGCCCGCGCTTCGATGCCGGCAAGGTATGCGTTTGCCACCTGTCGATAACGAGGCAGACCGAAGAGCAGCGTCACGTTGATACTGATGCCTTCGCTGATCAGTTGCTCGATGGCTGACAGTCCTGCGACCGTACCTGGCACCTTGATCATGACGTTCGGCCGACTCAACGCGGTCCACAAGCGACGGGCCTCCTCAAGCGTGCCGGAGGTATCGTGCGCCAGGTGGGGATTCACCTCCAGGCTCACATATCCATCCTGGCCATCTGTCTTGTCATAGAGCGGCCGGAAGGCGTCAGCCGCACTTTGCACGTCGCCCAGACTCAAGGCTTCGTAGATTGCCATGACGCCTTTGCCCTCAAGAGCCAGGGCCCGAATATCCTCGTCATAATCGTGGCTTTCCCCAATCGCCTTTTCAAAGATGGCGGGATTCGAGGTCATCCCCCGCAGCCCATCCTCCTCGATCAATCGCCCCAACTCGCCACTGACGATCAGATGGCGTCGGATGTAGTCCAGCCAGATAGACTGGCCCAACGCTGCCAATTCTCTCAAAGGGTGATTTTTCATGTTCTTACCTCCTCGGTGAAAAAATCGCCAAGCGTATCGGGGGGCGACACGTTATCGGCGAAGGAAATATTCCCAGCAACCGGACCTCTAGCGATTCTCTTAGCGAATCGCGGGCCAACCGCGAGCGTATTTTAGGGAGGAAATGGTGCGGCGACGACTTCCCAGTAGCTGATGACCTGCTCAGCGCCATCTATCGGGCGCACCAACACCCGAGCGACCGGCCGCGGCTAGAAGCTCGATACAGGTCCTCGCACAGCAAAATCGCCGACGTGGAAATCGCACGATACAAGGCGCAAACGCACGAAAGCCCGAGCCGCGCAGTGGCGATAACCCCTCCGTCTGGACTGTCGAGCATTCCTTCGCACGCACTCAGTCTCGTTCATGTGGGGGGCCGTCAAGTTCCTCTGTGTTTTTCCGACACGACACTTGTGCGTGGAACGATCTGCACACCATCTGGTGAATCGCTTTCCCCACGCCTTATCTCAACGGCCTCGAAGCTTTTTCAGAGCCCAATCATTCCTCGGAGTTAACATTGGCGTTTCCGCCATCACGTGCGACTTCATCAAGTACCAGGAACCAGCCGCGCTGCGGCGCGATGGGTATCAATTCGTTAGACTTCCACACCCTCTCGGTTTGCATCCCGGCGATGGGGGGCGCATAGCACGTCGTGCGCGCGGGATCGAGCCCTAGCGCCGGCCAATCGATGTTCAGTTTCACCGGCACTTCCTCGTTAGCCCAGCTGCCGAGGGCGACCAGTGTCCGGCCCTTCCTGCGATACACCGTGGCGAGCACATCGGCGCGATCGGTCTTCACCGGACATTTGTCGAGGAAGTACGGCAGGAACTCCGTTCCCTGAATACCGAATTCATCCCAGAATTTCCACACACCGCGCGGGTCGCCGGACCAGGGAAGACGGGCGGTTTCACCGAAGACCAGGCCCCGCCAGGGATTGGCGCCGTCGAGCATTTCACTCATCAGGCCGAAGGGCAAACCAGACATCTCGACGAGCCAGAAATCGGGAGCTGCCGCGTTGGCATTGAAGCCTTCGCCCAGCCAGAGACGGTCCAGGTACGGGAGGATCTCCATGTAGATGGTCAAGTTGTTCGCAAACCCGGCCCAACCATTGAAATGATTCCAGGTGTGCAAGTCGATCAGCCGGCCCGGACGTTTGTCAAGGATGCGTCGCGCGCGGCGCAGGCTGTTGGCGTCGAGAGCCGTGTCGTCGACGTACATTCCATCAAAGTCCGATTTGTCGACCAGTAACTGAAGCCCTTGCAGGTAGAAATTATTCCATCGTGAGTCGGGCGTAGTGATCACCGAAAGGTCCAAGTCCGAGTACGGCTTTCCCACCTGAGCCTCCCAGGCTGGTACGAATTCCTCGCGTAGGTTTTCCGTGAGCCAAGCGTGTGGGCCCTGCGGGTGTAGCAGCGTGTGCGCCGCCTGGCCCGGACCAGGCAGGATGATCTCACCGTTGAGTGAATGCAACGGGAACAGTTCCGGCATGTTCTGCGTGATCTCGCGCGTCGTGTAGTAGACCCGCAATTTGACACCCTTGGCATGGGCCCGCTGGACGAGTTCGCAAAACGCCGGGAACGAGTCGTCGCTGTAAGGGTAATTGATATACGGAGAGTAGAAACTGGCGTGGTGGACGTTGATCACGTTGGGGCCGTGCTGGGCATCAGCCCCCGCCACGGCGTCGTCAATTGCTTGCCGACCGGGACCGCCCACGTGGATGAATCGCACCCCCCACTGTTTCTCGGTGTCCAATGCACGGAAGGGCGTGAGATAGAACTCGAAAATGAAATCGAGCACGTCTCCCTGCTTGATCAAGCGCGGGCCACTGTAAGCACGCACCAGTACTCGCTCGTCCTGAGCCGTCGCGAGGTCGACACCTCCCCGGCCTTCGTTACTCCACGACTTGGGTAATCGCAGCGGACGAAAGGAATAGTAAATGTTGACGGGCGGACGCAAGTAATCCGCGTCTTTCAGACGCAGCATTAAGCCGGCGTTCACGTCGCCCAACCAGAAGCAGTCCTGGTGTTTAGCGACGTCCCACTTCCAATGAACTTCCGCGGGCCGGTGGCCACCTTGCTGATGCAGGCCCATGAAATACCGAGCGACGTCTTCTCGCAGTGGCACCTCGAGCCGCGCGTCGGCCAACTCCAAATCACGCTCGGCGATCAATCGCACGCACAGTTCGCCGCAGCCCGTGTAGTCAAGCCGCCCCGATGTTTCGGTGTGCAGGCCGTCTGCTGTGCCTCGTGCAGTCCAATTTGCTTCCAGCTCGCTGTGCGTCAGGGAGACGAAGTCGTTGTGCCAAGACAGCACCCCTGCCCCAGTCTCGACGACAAAGTCAAAGGGCCGGGCCAGCACCTCGCGGGCGGTTTCTTCGATGCGCGTATTGGCCGGTGAAAAATGACTGATCGCTTGAGCCGGCAAGCCATTCTCGCCCAATACCAGTTCGCGTCCCAGCACCTTCAGGATGCGACCCTCGGTCTGCATGGCGGTGAACGGCTCGGTCAGCGTCGGCTCACTACCGACGGACGAGTCGAGCCAGCGGAGTCGGGAGAGATTGCGGGCTACGCCGTCGCCGCTCTCGGTGGCCGGTTCTCCATCCACTTGGATCGCGATATCGACCGGGACAGATTTGTTCGGTGCCACACTCACTTTCCACGAACCAGCATAATTGCCCCGCGCGTTTGCGGGTACCGCTACACCGATCCACAGCGCCTGCAGTTGGCCCGTCTTCAAGGAGATGTCTTTTGTGAATGCGCGTCCCCGGTAATCGATTCCCCCGAGGCTCAAGCAGCGACAGGCACTGAAAGGAATCGAACTCGGACTACCGGTGAGATCGCTAAACTGGATGCCCAGTGATCCGGTATCCTGCAGTGCATAGACCCCGATTTGAAACACGTAGAACTCGCCCGGCCGCGACTGGCCGCGAAACGTCGCTCGCGCCGTTTGCGTTTGCGGCAGCCAACGCTCCGGTATGCCATGCACGCGCCGGACCGGATATTCGCGCGATTCAGTAAACAGCAAAGCCACTTCGCCAGCGTGCTGTTTGGTGACTGCTTGAAGCTGGGCTGTATCAAGCAGCGTGAGCATCGGATCCGCAGGCGAAGCGGACGAGGGCACAAGCGGAACTAGGATGAGCCCGAACAGAACGATCACGGGCAGGTTGATGAGACGAGAAAAAGGCCAACCGCGCGTCAAGGACTTAAGCATTGTTAGTCTCCGGATCCGAGCACGTCTGATGTTCAATCGTGCGCTCACGCAGGCAGACGCAATAACGCTATCGCGCGGCGTCACGTGGGTGAGCGTGTTGATGTTAGTCCTGTCGCACCCCTTCAGGGTACCGCTCCTCATGTTGACCGCCTACCCTGGGTTGTGGAGTACCACACCGTTGGTGTGGACACACTCGCTTCTGACGAATGAACTCAAGCTGACTCCATACGCGTTGGACGGGGCATCTGAGGCAGTTAACTAACCTGGTCCTCTCCTTGATTCTATTGCGATCAGTAGACTACAACCATCTGTTGAGGAACACACAGGCAACACGCAGTAGCAACGCGCACCCTTGATGACAAGACCCAGCCCAGAGACCCTTGCCGACACACCGGAGATACCGACATGAGATGGCGGCGATTGATCCTATGGTTTGGCGTTACAGCGATCGTTTCCGGTGTCGCGCTGACAGTTCAGCCTGGCACTGCGGCGGAGGCGTCGCTGGCACCCACGCATCTGCGGTGTGAATATCTCGTCGACCCGTTGGGAATGGATGTCGAGAATCCGCGTGTGAGTTGGGTGCTGGAGTCGGACATGCGCGGCCAGAAACAGACGGCGTATCGGATTCTCGTGGCGCAAAGCAAGGCGATGTTGGCGCAGGATCAAGGCGACCTGTGGGACAGCGGCAAAGTCCCGTCCGCTGAGTCGGTCCACGTCGCATACGCCGGCAAACCGCTGCTGTCGCGCATGTCGTGCTACTGGAAAGTACAAGTGTGGGATAAGGATGACAAAGCATCCGAGTGGAGTCCAACGGCCCATTGGTCCATGGGACTGCTGCGGCCCGACGACTGGCAAGCTCAATGGATTGCCCATCCCAAGGCCGCCCAGCGCAAACCGAGCACGCCGCACAACGGTTACCACAGCCAGTTCAGTCCGACGGCCGATGCGCAGAAATGGGTCGCGATCGATCTGGGCAAGCCTCAGCAAATCGACGCGGTGCGACTCTATCCCGCTCGACCATTTGATTGGTCCCAGGACGTGCCCGGCTTCCTGTTTCCGTTGCGGTTCAAGATCGAGGTCGCCCAACAAGCCGATTTTTCCGATGCAAAAACGGTCGTGGACCAGACAACTCAAGATGTTCCGAATCCGGGTACGGATGCGACGACCTATGCCTTTGCGCCGGTTGGTGCTCGATACGTACGGCTAACCACCACCCGTTTGCGGATGCGGGATGCGGGCAACTACGGCCTGGCGCTGGCCGAGATGCAAGTTCTCTCGGGCGACAGTATCGTCACCGAAGGTGCACAAGCAACCAGTGCCGATTCGATCGAGGTCTCGGCCTGGTCTATTAAGTTTCTCGTGGATGGGCGGCTCGTCTCCACGGGCGGTGACATCGAGTTGTTGCCACCGGCGATGTTGCGGAAGGAGTTTGTCGTGGATGGGGAGGTGGCCGGCGCGACGGTGTACGTCACGGCCCGTGGCTTGTACCAGCTGTACATCAATGGCCAGCGAGTAGGTGATCACATCCTGGCTCCCGAATGGACTGAGTATGACAAACGCATTCAATATCAGACCTATGACGTGGCTCCGCTGCTGCACAAGGGTGCGAACTCGATCGCGGTCCTGCTGGCCGATGGCTGGTATGCCGGTCGAATCGGGCTGGCACCGCCGCCGGGACGATTCATCTACGGCTGCTGTGCCCAGTGGCTGTCGCAATTGGAGATCACCACGACCGACGGGCGCAAGCAACAAGTCGTCAGCGATGCTGCCTGGCGCACCACCGACGAGGGCCCCATCCGCTATGCCGATATTCTGGATGGCGAAGTGCAGGACGCTCGGCAAGAGATTCCTGGTTGGGATCGATCTGGCTTCGACGATGCGGCATGGCAGGGTGTACATGCCGAGCCGCGCGGTGATGCGAAATTGGTCTGGCAGCGGAACGAACCGATCCGCATCGTCAAAGAACTCAGACCGGTCGCGCTCAACCAGCCGAAACCTGGCAGCTACGTGTTCGATCTGGGCCAGAACATGGTCGGTTGGTGCCGGCTGAAACTGCGGGTGCCGAGCGGCAGCCACGTTTTGTTGCGGCACGCCGAGCGGCTCAACGAAGACGGCACTATCTATACCGCCAACCTCCGCGGGGCCCCCCAAGTTGACCAATACACCGCGCGGGGTGACCAGGAAGAAGTGTTCGAGCCCCACTTTACCTACCACGGTTTCCGCTACGTCGAAGTTACCGGTTTGTCTGAGCCACCGCGACTCGAGGACTTGACCGGCTGCGTGTTTCATTCGTCTTCGCCGATTGTCGGCCGGTTCCAGTGCTCCAACGAGCTGGTCAACCAGTTGATGCACAATATCCTGTGGGTACAACGGGGCAATATGCACAGCGTGCCGACCGACTGCCCGCAGCGGGACGAGCGTCTGGGATGGATGGGCGACATCCAGGCATTCTCGCAGACCGCCATCTTCAACATGGACATGGCCGGATTCTTCAGCAAATGGGTGCGCGACATTCGCGACAGTCAGTTGCCCGACGGCCGGTACCCGAACTTCGCTCCGCGCACCTGGGGTCGCAACCAGGAGGGCGGCATGGGCGTGCCCGCCTGGGCCGATGCGGGCACCGTGATCCCCTGGCGGATGTACCAGAACTACGCCGACCGACGCATGCTGGAAGAACACTTCGAGTCGGCAATGCGGTGGGTCGACTACGTACAGGCACAGAATCCGGATTTGCTGTGGATCAACAGTCGCAGCGACGACTACAACGACTGGCTCAACGGCGATACGTTGATTCTCGAGGGCTATCCCAAGGGGATCAGCGCCGTCCCCAATGAGGTGTTGGCGACCGCCTTCTTCGCCCATTCGACACGCATCGTCGCCAAGATGGCCGCCGTTGTAGGCAGAGACGCGGAAGAGGCGAAGTACAACCAGCTGGCCGACAGAATTCAGGACGCTTTCAACCGTGCGTTCGTCGCGCCCGACGGCCGCATCCAGGGTGACACGCAGGCGGGCTACGCCCTGGCACTGCGATTTGATCTGTTGCCTGAACCGCTTCGCGCGCAGGCGACTGCGCATCTGCTCGAGGCCATTCAGCAATACAAGGGCCACCCGTCCACCGGCATTCAGACGACGCATCGCATGATGCTGGAACTTACTCGCAACGGTCAACACGACGAAGCGTGTCGCCTGGTCCAGCTGCGTACGGTACCGTCGTGGGGTTACACGATCGATATGGGAGCCACCACCATCTGGGAACGTTGGGACGGCTATGTCGCAGGGCGCGGGTTCCAGAACCCGGGTATGAACTCATTCAATCACTGGGCGTTGGGCTCGGTGGGCGAGTGGATCTGGCGCGACATCGTGGGTATCAACCCGCTGGAGGAACATCCGGGCTACAAGCAGTTTGTCATCCGACCGCGGCCCGGACCGGGGTTTACCTGGGCCAAAGGCGAGTATGATTCGATTCGCGGCCGGATCGTCAGCGACTGGCGCATCGAAGGCGCTCGTTTCATCTTGAAGCTGCAGATTCCGCCCGGATCCACCGCCATCGTGTATCTGCCCAGCAGTGACGCGTCGGCCAGTACCGAAAGCGGGCACCCAGCCGGGGAGGCATCTGGCGTGCAGTCGATGGGGAGCGAGGGGAACGATGCCGTGTATCGAGTGGAGTCCGGTCGCTACGAATTTGAGTCGCCGATCTCAGCGCGGTAAGCGGACCACGGTGAACCCGACCCTATGTCAGTTCAGCTCCGATGCTGCTTATCTTCCAACGCATGCCTCCCCATTCTTCTGTCCTGCAGACGAATCTCGTTGGAACGTTGCGGACGGGGCAGGTGCCGACAAAAATATCGGATGACAGAAAGATGTTCTGTGCCTGCCTGTTCTCTTGACCACGAGATCTCCTGCATCTTGGTCGCTGATCATTCGCCGGGTCTGGCATTAATCTGATCCGGCGAAGGTGGACGAAGTGCCGAGCCCTTCCGATCCGAGGGCACCATAACCGCCGTCGACCATCAGTTCCGAGCCGGTGACAAAGCTGGCTTCGTCACTCAACAGGAAGGCGGCGGGTCCGGCGATCTCCTCGACGTTGCCAAGTCGCCGCAGGATGTGGTACTCGCCCCAGACCGGACCCCACTTGGCACGGTCGCCGCCGCAAGCTTTGTCCACTTCGCGCGTCCAGATCCAGCCGGGACTGAGCGTGTTGACGCGGATGCCGTGGGGTGCGAGATCCAAAGCCATGCAGCGGGTCAGTTGATTTACGGCCCCCTTTGCCGCATTGTATGTCCAACGATTGGGTTGGGCGATGTGTGCGGAAATGCTGGAGATATTCACGATCGCTCCGCCCCCGCGCACTTTCATCGCCTCGGCTGCCAGTTGTCCCATGGTGGCGTATCCGATCGGACCGACTTGCATTATGCGGTTCCAGTCGTCACGCGTGGCGTCGGCGCCCTTGGCGATAAACGAGAAAGCGTTGTTGACCAGGTAATCCACTCCGCCCCATTCTCCCACGGCCGCTGCCACGGCCTCTCGGCAGAAGTTCTCGTCGGCCATGTCGCCCCGCACAAACTGAACGGACCAGTTCCTGGCCACGCATTCCTCTTGAGCGGCGATGCCGTCATCACTCATGTCGGTGAACGTGACCGAGACGCCCTCCGTGCAGAGACGCTGCATGATGGCGCGCCCAATGCCCGCTGCACCGCCGCTCACGATCGCTGTTTTACCATGGAGTCCGCGCATCGATGCCTCCTTTTTAGTATGCAGTTCAGTCCACGATCGCTACGGCGCGGCAGGGAGAGCCATCACGCCCCTTGAAATTGAGTGGAAAGGCGGAAAACGTAAATCGCTCGGGAAGTTGTTCCAGCCCGGTCAGGCCCTCGACAATCACGATCTCCAGGCCTTTCGCCAGCAAGGTCCAGTGTACTTCTTTCCATTGCGTGCCGGGCGTAGGCGTGTCCATGCCGATCAAGCCAATTTTCCGCTCGGCCAGCCACTGAGCAGCTTCGACCGTCAGTGACGGGAAATCGGAGAAATACTCCTGGGTCCCGAAAGCGCGGTCCCAGCCGGTGCGGTAGATGACCTTGGCTCCCGGCTGGATTCGATCGGCGTAAGGTTCGAACATCGCGGGAGTGATCGGTGCTTTGGCCTCCAAGTGCGACCCAGGAGCCAAGTCCATCAGCAAGGCTGGACCGTAGAAGCGGTCGAGCGGGATCTGGTCGACCGTTTTACCGTCATCGAAGAAGTGAAAGGGCGCGTCGAGGTGTGTGCCTTGATGGGTCCCCATGCTGAACTGAGTAATGTTGTAGCCGATCGTCGAGACCGTGTTATGAACGATAACGCTAATCTTCGGGTCCCACGGAAAGTTGAGCTGCCCGTGCTCGAACGGAAATGAGAGATCGATCAGTGTGGACATGGTCGTCGTGCTCCATTCTTGCGAAGTGCAGAGGGTTGGTTCTCGTCACGTGTTCGTATGCCCATTGAGGAACGTCCGCCACAGGAAAGACGCGTCCCCGGTTGCTCTGCTGGCGGAAGTGGCCAGAGATCTGTTTCGTCCAACACATCATCGTCGGGCCTGATTTGCCGGGGCGTTTGGGAAGTTCCACACCCGAGAGCGTGGCGCAGGGAGTGTCGTGGTAGTCCATGATCAGCGACCGACGCCAGTACTTCTCCACCTCGGCGGTCTTGCCCAGTTGGTCTAACTCTTTCGCCAGCTAGTAAGCAAATGCGGCTCTGCGCAGTGCGGTCCAGTTTGACCAGCAGATTCTCCGTTTTTTCCAAACGCTCGGCGGAAGCGTCCCCCGTTCTGAGCAGTTCCACAAGCGTCATGCCTGCCGCGTCGGTCACTTTCTCCTCAGGTTTCGCCGATGCTCTGCGGGCGATGACCACCTTTCAGACTCGAGACAGCTCGTCCAATTTACGCTTGCCCATGGTGAGAAGCAACGGAGAGCTTCGTTATACTCAGGCAGTAACTCGGGCCAGTCATCGGTCCATTGTCGGGGGGGCTCACGTTGCGTGTATGTGGAAGACAACCGTGGCCGCATGAGCGACTGTGGTGGCCGCCTCACGGCGTTTCCTCGCGCCCCACGGCACAGCGGTCATCAGCTGGCAACAGGCCAGCGAGTGCGGGGAAACGTTGTCACCGTTGCATCTGGCCGTTGACTTACATTGTGGACCCGTGTTACACTGCGTGTGCTAATTGGTGAGTAGCGACTTTCTGCTTTCAAGCTCCATCTCAAAGAAGCAATGGGCTAGGCTCGCTAAGCTTGGCACTCTCGTGTTGGTCGGATTCTTCTTCTTGTCCGACAGTTGCCGGTAGACAGCCACTCCTTCTCAGACCGAAGTGTTTGACCAGGCTGTTCCCCTGATCCTGTTCGCAATGATGATTGCGTTTATCAGGAGCATCGGCGCCCCTCACTTCTAGCTGTGCTTGGTGTCAGTCGCCTCGTGAATGCGTACCGCTGTGCGCAGGCGTGGCATCGCGGCAGTAGGCTGCGGGCCTTTTGCAGACTGAGGCAGTGGTGACGCGGCGATCGCGATCCCCTTTCCGCGCGAATCGTTAGTCGCCCAACGGAGTAAGCAATGAAAATCGCGAGAGGGATGGAAGGGAGCGCGGTTGTGGCAATGGAATCGTCCACGAACAGAACTGGTGATGATGAGCGCATTCGCGAAACTGTCCGCCAGCGCATTGACGGATGTTCGTACAAATTCATCTTCGGCAATGTCACGTGGCGCTGCCACCGCGGGCACCTGACACTTGGTGGCCGTGTGCCAAGCTTTTATCTGAAGCAAGCACTCCAAGAACTGCTGCGTGGCATCGAGCGAGTTAAGCTGATCACTAACAGTGTGGATGTCGTAAGCTCGACAGGCATGAGCAGCGAGCGGTCCGATTGACTCGAATAGCCGACGGCTCCGTACTGGTTCCACGTGTGCATTAGAAATTGCGATGATGTCACAGCCTGATCACATCCACTTCGCGGGTCGGCCAGGTCGGAGCCCGCGCGGTCACCGTACGTCCAGCCGAAGTCGGTTCAGCACGATGGCCTGATCGGTCTTGCCATACGCGTCGTCGTTGCCCGTGTGGCCGACCACCAGGATCGTGCCGTCTTCGAGCTGGGTCGCATGCGGATAGTAACCTGTGCCCGGGCAGTCGAGCCGCGTCCACGTTTGTCCACGGTCGGCCGTCCACGAGAAGGCCGTGGGGGCGACGTGGAGGATGATGCCCTCACGCGTGCAGAGCAGTTCCGGATGGCCGTCATGCGGAAACGGCGTCGGGGAAATCGGTCCGGGTTTCCACGTGTCACCCTGCCGCATAAGAATGCTCTGACGCCGATCTTGCTGGACGGCTTTTCCCGAGTCGTCGTAAGTAATGGCGCGGAAGACGGCCAGCAGGTCGCCATTGTTCAGCTCCGCGGTGTCCCATTCCTCGCAGGCAAAGTCCACTCCGGTAGCCACGTACTGCGGGCCCGACCATGACGTTCCGCTCGCGTCGTTACTGATCCACAGGCAGTGGTGCGTCTTGGGAAGTTGGTCCATCCACTGCCAGTGGTGAGGGTCGTAGGGGGCCGCCCCGCCGGTGATCATCAGCCGGCCATCGCGCAGCCGGCGAATGCGCGTTGGGAAGGTCTGCAACTGTGCATCGGGAGAAAGGTATGCTGGAGAGCCCCAGGATTTCGCGCCATCGGTTGAGCGTTGCAGGAATCCAGTCGGGCGCACGTCGCAGTACGTCAATGACTGTCCCCAGCCCATTCGCAAGAGCATGCCGTCGGCGAGAACCAACACGCTCCCCTGTGAGTAACCGTTCATGGCGGAGCTGAACGGGTCGGAGCTGAAGCGAGCCCATGTCTCACCTCCGTCAGTGGACCGCAAGTGGAGGTTCTCCTGGGCCAGACCGGTCATGTCGTAGGCGGGAATGTCTTGCTGCGCCGTTGGCAGTCGCTTCAGGATCTCCTGCGGCGCACGCTGTCGCCAGCCCTCGAGCGGCCCGGTGGCCTGAGTGAAAGCGATCATCACGCTCGCGTCGGGCATCGTCCAGATTCCGGCCCAGCAGGTGTAGCCGGGTGTCTGGGGCGAGTGGTAGATCGTCCGGCGGCTCTGCTCGCGGACCGTGACTTGCGTGATGCTGGCTTCCGGTTTGCTGTGATACTCCACAGCACCTACATCGGCTGCAGCACCTGTGGGCCGATCATGGTTGTAATGATCCTCGGTGATATCGTCGACGCGTCCGTCGGCGGCGTCTTTCACGGGAGAGTTCTCCCTCGGCATGAACGTCTCGGTATCGACCAGGCCCGCTTCGCTCCAGGTCGCGAACACAAGGTTGTTTTCCACTGCCAGACCCGGTTGCGGGCCGGCGCCGAGGTTTCCCAATGAAAGCCCGCTGTAGGTACCGGGGTTGATCGAGAGCGTGTCCCCGCTCTGCAGTTGGAGTGTGGCTTGGGCGTCGGGATAGTCCAGATATCCCAAACCACTGCCGATGGTCACGCGGTTGGATGTCCCGGCGTATGAATTCCTGGGGCCCAGCAGGCCGGCTATGACGGCCAGGACCAGACAGAAAGCGACCAGAGAATCCCCCGCTCTCCTTCCCCGCCAAATGTGATGGCACGCGCCGGGGCCACGCTGTGGAATTTTTTCGTAGCCGAATCCGCCAGAATTCGGGCAGATTCGGGCGACGCCCGAAGTCTGACGACTGCGCCTACGAGCTTGCATTCGCGTTGTCTCGCCCCCAAAATGCTTCGTAACGTTGACGTTGAAGCACATGCGAGGCAAGGGTTTGTCGCGGTACATGAAGTGCCTCTTCTGGTGATGGTAAAGTCCCGTCGCCCCAGAACATCGGCAATTCTCACCTTCGACGCGGGCGATTTCAAGATGGCGGTAAATGCAGTTGGCGAGTCGCGATGCAGCGGTGTCCGGTCGCGGGTTCGATTTCCGCTACTCCCGCTGGCGGTGGCCGATCTGAGCGTTATCATGGCAGAGACTGTGCTGTTCATTCCGCATTCCCGATACGCGTTAGTGTCGAATTTCTAGGATGCCCGACGAGTGGGACCAGGATGGGTTGCGGGCCGGGCCCGCGTTCGAGTGTTCTTCGCTAACATCGACACACGGTGTGCGGATGCTGAAGCACGGGAATTTCCGTTCTATGTCGGGGGAAATGGAAGACGATGGGTGCTTCATAAACGGAATGAATTCCGTTCTACGTTGAGTTGCGGGCCGGGCCCGCGTTCGAGTGTTCGTCGCTAACGTCGACACACGGTCGCGGATGTTGAAGCACGGAATTCCCGTTCTATGTCGGGGGAAATGGCAGACGATGGGTGCTTCATAAACGGAATGAATTCCGTTCTACGTTGGGTGGTGGCCGCGGGCCACGTTAAGGACTGACGCATGAGAATCTGGGTCGATGCGGACGCTTGTCCGGGCGAAATCAAGGAGTTGTTGTTTCGCGCCGCGAACCGCACCAGGATCCAGGTCACGTTGGTCGCGAATCAGCCCATGCGGACGCCGCGCAGCGAGTTCATCGACAGCCTGCTCGTCCCCGGGGGCATGAACGTCGCCGACCGGCGCATCGTGGAACTGCTTGAGCCGGGCGATCTCGTGATTACGGCCGACATTCCGCTGGCTGCTGACGTGGTCGCCCACGGCGGGCAGGCCCTCGATCCGCGCGGCCAATTGTACACGGATGCCAACATCGGCGAGCGGTTGGCCGTTCGGAATCTGTTTGATGAATTGCGTGGGGGAGGCCAGATCACCGGGGGACCGGCCAACTTCAGCGTCAAGGACCGACAAGCATTTGCGAATCAACTCGATCGCGCTTTGACGGCGGCAAAGGATTGAACACGCTCGATAGCAGGGAAGCACATGACCGTATCCGCTCTGTCACGGACCGGACAATGCGCAGTCCGTGTCAAGACGGCTTGGTGTCTTGGCAGAATTGGGCGCCGATGACAAAACATTTCGAACCCACTCTGCGACACCGGCGTACTTCTCCAAAGTAACGGTGCGACTGGTCGACGACCAGTTCCAACTGTTCCCGCGGAAACAGTTGCTCGCTGTGCAGAAACGAGTAGCCGAGTCGCGAAACGTCTTTCGCGAAGACCTTGTACCATTGGTCCGGTCTGTTCAGATTGGGTATGGTCTTGAGGAGTCGCATTGCCGCGGCCACGCGCAGGCAAAAGCGACGGTATCGGCGACGATCCCCCGGCGTTGCCGGCAACACCCCCGATTGGGCGAAGAAGTCTCGCCAGGACTCGGGCAAATCGACTTCGCACGGTAACGAGGCGATCGCTTCTACCGGGAGTGGTGTGTCACTGTGGCAATCCAACATTCGACCATTTCCTTATCAAATTCATCACTCAGTCGTAGGTACAAGGTGTGGACTTTGGCGTTCAACAGTCGATCGATGTCACTGCGGGAAAACGGCAGATGACGTTCCCGATACAACACGGGATCGGACTTGTCGTTGGCCCACTGGTAGAGGTCGTAGTCGAGGACGGCGGTTGGGCAGAGGGTCTTCAACGCCACCGGAATCAGCATTGGGGTGCTGTCCGCTCCGCTGACGTTGTCGTCTGTGAACGTCGGTTTGATGTCCTGGGAGTGCACTTCCACCGTGGCCATTTTCATCGCCCCTCGACCCTGCTCAGGTTTGTTGCCCAGGACGGAATCGGGGATGCCGATCTTGCCGATGTCGTGCAACAGGGCGGCCATTTCCAGCACATACGACTCGCTGGGAGGCATCAATTCCTTGGCCACGCACGTGCACAGATCGGCCACCCGTCGGCAATGTTCCGCCGTTTCCGGGTCCCGGAACGACAAGGCCGACGTCAAGGCCGATACAGCGGGAAACGGATTCTGCGGCTGCCCAGTCCTTTGACTTCCAGGCTTAGCTTCGCGCCGGTGGCAAACACGCCGCTCTGTATTGCCTTGGTCCAAGGGTATACGTCGGCTTGGCTATCTTCGGCCGCTTGCCACGGTAGTGTCGAAGCACGTTCGCCCAGGAGTGTGGCATTGGATGCGCCGATCAGTCGCGAGAATGCCTCGTTCGTGTGCACGATGCGTTCCTGGTTGTCGACTACCATCAATCCGCCCGCGATGGTGTCGAGTGTCTGACGCACTCGCGCCGGCATGACTCTCGAGGGATCAAGATATTGAAGTGTCCGACGCAGATAGAAGTAGAAGGCAATAAAGCTGAGGCTCCCCAGGATGGTGAAGTGAACCACGTGCTGGCCCTCGTGGAGTTGAAACGCGTGACGGGGACGCTGCTACAGCACGAGCAGATCACCGTGCGTCGCACCAGCACGGATGGTCGGCCCGACATGAGGTTGTTCAAGACGCCCGGCGATAATTAGGGTGTGACAAGCTCGCTCCGAAAACATTGCCTCATCAATGAATGCAATGGCGAGCGCCGGCACACCAGGGATGCGGTTTGTAGTAGATGCCGGTTTCTTATGACGCCGACCACTCCGTGGGGGCGATTAGTGGCGGGGTGATCGGCTTGAATCTGCAGAACCTGCTGGGCGTCTATCTCAAGCCTGGAGACGAGATTCTGTCGATCGGCAGCGAGCAGGACAAGGAGCTGCAACTGGCCATTTCTCAAGAAAAACTGCCCGCCTTCCAGACCAACGTGGGTCGGCCGGTCCGCGTGCGATTGCCAGGGGGCCAAGTGTTTGTCTGCCCGCTGTCGAGCATCGACCCGCGTGGGAGCCTCGATTGTCCGCAGCCGGCCCTTTCCGGAGCTAACGGCGGCCCGTTGGCGGTGAGAGCCAAGGTGGAGAAATCACATGACCTGGGTGACGGCGCGGACAAACGGAGTTGTTGGTTCCCCACTTTGTCGGCGGTCTGTCGTTGAACAGCCAATGGAGCGGCCGGCTGCGGGCGGGACAGGTTGGAGTCGCCGCGCTGCCGTCTCACCGAGAAGCCGTCGGTAGCTTCCTCTACCACAAGCTGGAACGCTGGATTCGACAACAGTTTCGCCGAGCCGCGTAGCTGAACCCGCCAGGGTTCAGCCGCAGCTGGCTACCGTATCGCGCTTCCGCTCCGGTAGCTGGACCCGCCAGGGTTCAGCCGCAGCTGGCTACCGTATTGCGCTTCTGCTCCGGTAGCTGGACCCGCCAGGGTTCAGCCGCAGCTGGCTACCGTATTGCGCTTCCGCGGAATCCTCGGCGGCTTCCGCTACGATTGCGCTTCCGCGGAATCCTCGGCGGCTTCCGCTACGATTGCGCTTCTGCGGAATCCTCGGCGGCTTCCGCTACGATTGCGCTTCTGCGGAATCCTCGGCGGCTTCCGCTACGATTGCGCTTCTGCGGAATCCTCGGCGGCTTCCGCTACGATTGCGCTTCTGCGGAATCCTCGGCGGCTTCCGCTCCGGGTCCGGTCAGCCGCGCGTGGCCGACATCACCGACTCACTTGAGCCTGGGCGGTCCGCCGGCACCGGCTCGGGCCACTGCCCGTTGTGATAGAAGACACGGTTTCGCCCGGCGGCCTGCAGGGCCGCTTCCGAGCGCTGCAGTAGACGGACGGCGTCGTCCCCTTCGATAGATTCCGCCATACCAAGGCTCACCGTCAGTGGCAGGGTGCCATGCTTCGTCGGCAGCTCGCACTTCGCAACGCCTTGGTGAATGCGCCGGGCCACAATCATGGCCTCCGAAAGCCTCGTGTTCGGCAGCAGCAAAGCGTAGCAGGCTTGCCGATAGTGGCCGATTACGTCCATTTCCCTCAGGGTGCCGGTCAGGAACCGTCGCATTGTCCGTAAGGCGAAGTCGCCGGACGACTGGTCGGAAGTCGCCACGATATGGTCAAACTTATCGATCCGGACGAGCATCACCGAGAAGTTTGCTCCACGCCGCTTCCACTCTGCCATGCGTTGTCGGACCAGGCAGAAGAACGCGGATCGATCGCACTCGTTCGAAGCGAGCTCATCCGAATCGCTGTCGACGACACTCGAACTGTTCGTTGTGCTCTGGCGGCAAGCAGTTGGCGCAGGTCCGTTTGGCGACGGTTCTGTCAATTGCCGAGGCTGCTCGTCCGTCAGTTGCTCCTGGCACTTGTTAGTCACTTTCTGTCCGATGCCGGTCATGGCACGATGTGCCGTACGGCCATCGTGCCAATGCGTGCAGTTGCGGCCGGCTTCTTTGGAGGCGTAGAGCGCCTGGTCGGCTCGGCGAAGCATCAGGGTCGGCTGTTCACTGGGCATGAACTGAGCCACGCCCACGCTGGCGGTGACGGTCAGTTCTTTGCCGTCCGAGCGAAAGACCGTCTTTTCAATCGCCTGCCGGTAGCGTTCCCCGGCTTGGCGGGCATCTTCGAGCGAGGTACTTGGCAGGATGACCACGAACTCCTCACCCCCGTATCGCGCCGCCATGTCCATCCCGCGCATGGTCTGCTGCAGCACGCCGGCGATACCGCGGAGCACATCATCACCCACTTGATGACCATGCTGATCGTTAAATCTCTTGAAAAGATCGACATCCAACATGACCGCGGAAAAGGACGTACCATGGCGGTGGAACTCGGCAAGACGGCGTGCCATTTCATCCTCCAGGGCGCGGCGGTTCGGCAGTCGCGTCAGGACGTCGGTGCGGGCCTCCGCGACCTGGGATTCCAAGGCCTTGGACTGTTCTTGTAGCTTTGTTTCAGCCTCGGTCAACCGCTCCTGCATCTGGCAGTTGATGGCGACCAACTTGGCAATCGTCGCCACGACGGCTTCCGAGTCGGGGGCCTCGGTCGAAGCCAACTCGTCATTGATCGCCATCACGCGGGTATTGTGCGCACCCACGTCCGTGGCCACGCGCGTGGTCAATTCATCCACCCGCGCCAGAATGTCACGAGTCAGGAGTATTTCATCTTTGTGCCGACTCACTGCACGGAGTCGGTGGCGGCAGATCCAACAGCCCCCAAGCAACCCCAGGGTCATGAACAGGATGGCGTACGCGAGTTGGAAAATCATCATCATGATGGTCACGGCAAATGAGCTTTCTCTCTCACAGGATAATCGCGCCTTCCGTCAAGGCCGCTCACGGTGAGCGACTCGGCGTCCGGATGTTTTGCACGATTCTTATGACGGCTGGCCGGCACGTCATGACGGCAGCGACGGCCCGTCGGTCCAGCGGTGCTACGTCAGGCGTGCCACACGAGGCTTCCCGCTAGACTGCGGCGATCGGTGCATGTCCGAAAAACTATACGTTTTTCTTGACATAGCACTGGTACGGAACGACGCTCGAATGGGGCAAACTGAGGGGTCAGTCCGTCTGTGACGAAGGGACCGGTTCTAGGGTGAGGACTGTCGTGGCCGACACTATTGAACTAAACAGCGGGAATGTTATGGAGCGGGCCACACGAGGCTTCTTCACGAGGTGGTGCCGGTTCTGCCGGGGACACAGCAATGCGCTGCGCCAGTTGCCGGAGTTCTGCGACGGTGGCCTCGATCCCGTCGCACTGCTGGTCTCGCACGAAGGACTCGAGGTGTTTGGCGGGCTGGGTGAAGGCCGGGAACCCTGCCGTCCCGCCGGCACCTTTCAGCCAATGTGCCAAGCGGCTCAATTCCTGGAAGTCTTGAGCGCCGATCGCCTGCTGCATGGCGGCGAGTTGGTCTTGAAGTCGTTGGATGAATTCTTCCACGGCCTCGCGGAAGGCGGGGCGTTCGATAGGCAAGGTGGAGTACAAGGCCGCGCCTTTCGCGGGCGGCCCTGCCGGCAAAGGAGCGAGAGCTTTGTTCGTGCCCATGGGAGAAGCGCGCGACCTGCTGGTAGGGTGCACATGAACGGATTCCGGGGAGTCGGATCTGGGATTCAGTCCAGTGCTGTCCAACATCTCAGCGATCGTGCGAACGAGCAGGTCGGTGAAGCCGATGATGGCATTGAGTGGCGTGCGGATTTCATGGCTCATATTGGCCAGAAAGCGGCTCTTGGCGACGTTATCTACCGCCACATTCGCCTGGCTGCCGAAGTGGTTGTCCACGGCCCGTAGGCCCTCGATCCTTGCGGCGAGCTGCACACGGATGCCAACGTCGGCGCACAGGCCAGCAATCGTATCAGGATTTGAGGGGCGCTCGAGGCGGCACGACGTTCCAGGCCAACCCGAACAGTTTCAGGAGTCGGATGACCCAGTAGGTGGCATCCCACTCCCACCACTTGTGGCCGTGACTGGCCGAACGCTGGTCGGCGTGATGGTTGTTGTGCCAGCCTTCGCCGACGGCCACGTAGCCGACCAGCCAGTTGTTCCGGCTCTGATCACCCGTTTCGTAGTTTTGATACCCCCAGAGGTGCGTCAGCGAGTTGACCGACCAGGTGACGTGCCAGACGGTGACCGTCCGCAGCAGAACACCCCAGACCAACAAGCTGGCTCCGAATTGCACGCCACCCAGGTATCGGCCAGTCTGTATGGATCCGATGGCCAAGCCGACCAGGAAGTAAAGCGCGGCGTGCCCGAGATAGAACCAGATCCACTTCGCATGCCGCTCCATGCTCAAATAAAACGGATCCTGCAGAATATCGCGCGCGTATCGCTCGTAGAACCGGATCTCTCGCTGCGCGGAGTTCTCCACGACCACCCAGCCGAGATGAGCCCACAGGAAATTAACCAGGGGCGTGTGCGGGTCTGGCGGTTCGTCGGAATACTGGTGGTGTTTTCGGTGAATGGCCACCCACCGCGCGGGCGTGTCCTGCAGACAACAGATACCGAGCATGGCGAAAAAATGCTCCAGCCACTTGCGGCACATGAAGCTCTTGTGAGTCAAGAGGCGGTGGAAGCCCAGAGTCATCCCGAGTGTGCCGTAGACGATCTGGCCCCCAATCCACAAGGCCACACCGGTCCAACTGAAGAACCAAGGCAAAAACACCAAGAGGCTCAACGCATGAATCACGCCAATGCTGATCGCATAGCCCCAATTGACCATCCACGGACCCTGCGTTGACACGTTGGATTGCCGCGGAATCTGAGACACATTCACCCCCCACTTAGAGACGCGGAAATACGCGGAGCCTAAATAAAGTTGCACGATTCTGGGACGCTTCCCGAGCCAGAAATCCGAAACTCGAAATACGAGTCAATTTCCAATGTCCAAAAATTGAATGACAAAAACAGGAAATCGTGCTGTTTCGTTCAGTATTGTTTTAACAGGCTGGAATGCTTCGGCAAATCCTGAGGCGGTCAATCCGGGCAGAAACAGCGCTTCCGATCGGTACAAAAGGGGCCGTTGATCCGGGACTCAGTGGACGCAATTGACTCGACTTCTTAACAGCCCAGAGGGGGTGTCGATTTCGATTGAGGCGACGGCAGCCTGTGTCCGAAGGGAGCAGATGTGACGGTAGAAGGGGTCGCGGGAGTGAATTCGCGCAGGGCAGCATGTGCCCAACCAGCCTGCGGCAGGACGTCACTTTCCGCATCGGCACGCCTGCACGTCCTATACTTGTGGAGGCAGTGGAAACCACAACGCTCCGTATACGGCTGCGCCGGTACCGATTTGCTCATGACTGCTTCCATTTGGGTGCTCAGCTCTTGAGGAATAGTAATGTCCAGCGATACGACACACAGTGACACAACAAATCAGGGACGATTACCGCTCGATCACACGCCGAGTGAGCTTTCCCCCGTCGTCAGTACGGACGGATCGATGGCTGACCTGGTAAATCGCCTGGACGCCCTCGTACAGTCGTACAGCGCCGAGCATCCCGGCACACCGTCAACTGCGGCAGGCCAAATTACGGCAATCGCCTCACGGGAGAAACCCGCAGTTTCCCTAACTCGGCCTGAGGACCCCCTGGCGAACACGCCGCGCCGCGAGCTTCCAGAAGAAATCAAGGCAGCCAAAATCATGGTGGTGGATGACGAGGAGGTGAACATTCTCACTGTCCAGCATCACCTGAAAAAGGAGGGCTACGGGCGTTTCATTGTCACCACGAAACCGAGGGAAGTGATCGAACTGATTCGGGGGGAGATGCCCGACGTCGTGTTGCTCGATATCCGCATGCCGGAGATCAGCGGGCTGGACATACTCCGCGCGAAATCGCTCGATTCGTCGTTGGAGCATATCCCGGTCATCGTGTTGACCGCCACGACTGATCCCGGCACCAAGCGATTGGCATTGGATCTGGGGGCGACTGATTTTCTTACCAAACCGGTGGACCCTCATGACCTGGCACCGCGCGTCAGAAACGCTCTGGTTGTCAAGAAGCACTACGATCAGAAGGTAAACGAAGCGGCCAGGCTCGAAGAACTCGTCCGCCGTCGCACGGCCGAAGTTGTCCAGTCCCGGGAACAGCTGATTCTGAGTCTGGCCCGCGCGGCGGAACATCGTGACAACGAAACGGGAAACCATGTGCTCCGTGTCGGACGATTCGCCGGGATCATTGCCCGGGAGCTGGGTTGGTCGGAGTCGCAAGCGGAAATGATTGAGCAGGCGGCACCGTTGCATGACGTCGGCAAGATCGGTGTGTCGGACAGCATTCTATTTAAACCGGGGAAGTTGGACCCGCAAGAATTCGACGTGATCAAGAAGCATTGTGCTTGGGGCAGGCAGATTATCGAGCCGTTTTCCGCCCGTGAGCTGCGGATGATCCAATCGCATGCACGCCTGGGTGAGAGCATCCTGCATGTGCGTGGTTCGGCTTTGCTGATGATGGCGTCACGCATTGCCCAGACGCACCACGAATGCTGGGACGGGACCGGATACCCGCTCGGACTTGCCGGCGAAGACATTCCGTTGGAGGGACGCATTACCGCTGTCGCCGACGTCTACGACGCGCTATCAACCAGGCGTTCGTACAAAGTAGCCTTTCCTCGCCAGCAGTGCTTTGCCATCCTGCGAGAACAGAGCGGCAAAAAGTTTGATCCGCGGGTGCTGGAGGCCTTCTTCACGCGGGCCGGCGACATCATTGCCATCCAAATGGAACTCATCGATCCCTGCCCGGTGGAACGATCGCTGAGGGATGACGACCAGAATCACGGCTAGTCCAAACGTAGCCGGTGACATCTTTCCTGAGCGAGCGCCACCAACGTAGCGCTGACCACCAATCGTGTTCAGGATGTTGCACTTCGATTGGCATCACTGGAAGTGGTGAGCGGGGATTTGTTTCAGCACTGGCTCCGCTCGCGGTTAGCGTTTCTCGTTGTTGGCAATACTCTCTCGGTGCATGCTCCGCTCAGGAAAGTGGCACGCCAATGCTGGCTAAGTGCCCGACGGGGCGCCCGACTCTTGCAGGCACTGTTCCAGTTGGGATTCAGCTGGGGCGAGGATCGGGGCCCCTGCGCCGCCGGCTTTCTGCAGGAAGGCGACCTGTGTCGCGCGGCAGAGATCAAGCAGTTCGTTCGCGGCCTCGAGGAGGCCTTGGGTGTCGGCATCCAGGTCGAGGATTGCGCAGACGGTGGCGGCCTGGGTAGCGATCTCCGCGGCACCATACTTTTCGGCCGTGGCTTGGACGCGACCGCAAATCGCCTCCAGCGCCGCGTGGTCCATCGCGTCGAGGGCCGCCAGGAATCGCTCGATCTGCAGCCCAATGGCCAGGGCCGTCTCCCTCGATACGCCACTGCTCGGCGCGTGGGTGTAGAAATCGCGATCGGTCAGGATCGAAATGAACCGCTCGACCAGTTCCGGGTCGAATTGCGTTCCGGCACAGTGTCGCAGTTCGGCAAAAGCCTTTTCGGGTGAACAGCCCGGGCGATAGACCCGGTCACTGACCATCGAGTCGTAGGCGTCCGCTATCGCGAGGATCCGCGCTCCCAAGGGAATGCGGTTTCCCACGGGGAGTTCCGGTCGCGCGCTCGGATTGCCGTAATGGGCCTGGTAATTTTCCACCACCTTGTTCAACGCGGGTGAAGCAAACGAAGCGCGCACGATTTCCGCGCCGATGGTGTCGTTGCGCCGCATCACTTCCCACTCGTCGGGAGTGAGTGGGCCGGATTTCAGCAAGACCTTGTCGGGAACGCCGATCTTGCCGATGTCATGCAGCAAAGCGGCAATTTCGAGCAGGTAACAGTCCCGCAGCGACAGCAGCCCCTCGGCTGTGGCAACACACAGATCGGCCACCCGGCGACTGTGTTCGGCCGTCGTCAGGTCGCGATAGGCAAGGGCCGATATCAGCGCGGCGACAGCGTGGAAGGGGATGGCCGCCTGATGTACGTCCTCGCGGGCCGCCAATCCCTCTTCCGTCGCCTCGTCGGCTGTGCCGTCACGGGACATTTCGTCCCAGCGGACCACGTGATTTCTGCCGGCCCGTTTGGCGACATAGAGGCATTTGTCCGCCTGCACGAGGAGATCCTGCGGGTCATTTGTCTGTCCATTCCGCGACGCGACTCCAAAGCTGGCCGTGACGGAGAGTTGGCCGAGGTCGAGCTGCTCGATGGCCAGTCGAAGCTTCTCGGCAGCCGAGAGCCGCGGCGTCAAGGTCGGTGTGTGGCAAGAGGACGGCAAACTCTTCACCGCCGTACCGGCAGACAATATCGGACTCGTCGGCCGATTCTTGCAGGCATGTAGCCACCTGCCGCAAGACTTCGTCGCCGACGGCGTGCCCCCAGTTGTCGTTGACCGACTTGAAGTGGTCCACATCGAGCATGATTGCCGACAGGGCATGGCCGAAATGCGCTGCCGTTTTCCATTCGACGTCGAGGCGTTCGAAAAACGGCCGCCGGGTTAACAAATCGGTCAACGCATCGCGAGTTGCCAGCCGATCGAGTTCCCGGTTCTGTTGTTTGAGAACGCTACTCGAGACACGCAAGTGCTCGACCATCACGGTCAGCTCACGCTTCTTGCGCTCGAGGAGCGTCACGTTTTCGAAACTCGTCAGGACCCCCCGGCTCTTCCCCTGTTCATCGATGATGGGGGATGCGCTGACCGAAAACGTCACCTCTTCCTTGCCGTCGCGTGGCATGCCGAACAGTTGCCCCATGACCGGCTTGCCCGTGTTAAAGGCTTCGGTCCAGGGAACGACCGCTTGCTCTTCGCTGGGGCGGAACAGGGACAGCCGTGAGATCGAAACGCCGAGCAGCGCATCAAGCTGCATACCGGTGGACTCACCAAAGGCTCGATTGGCCAGCACGATGCGTTCGTTCTGGTCGAGAACCAGCAGCCCCTCAGCCAGTGTGTCCAAGGCCTCGCGCACCCGTTTGGGAATCACCTTCGAAGGATTGAGTTGCTTAAGCACGGCCCGCAGATAGAAGTAGAAGACGACCAGGCACAGGATCGCCATGGCACCGCCATGGGCCACCGCGGGCGATATGAGACCGCCTGCCAGGTTCCCTCCCGGCACGGGTGTAAAGCACGCCTCCACCGTCCCCCACGGCTTGCCACTGGCAAACAACTGCACAGAGACTTGGGTCGGGTCCGAGTCGGCTCGCTGGGAAGAGTCCCAGTTGCACGTCGTGATCCCCCACGTTGATCAGCAAAGTGCCATCATCCAGGCGTGCACCCATCGAGACGATCTCACTGTTTCGCTCGACAATCGATTCCAGGTACCGCTGCATGGCGACCGTGTCCTTCTGGTCGGCCAGCAACGAGAAGCCGATGGCCGCTGTTTCGCAGATTCCAGCGCGCAAAGGCACGATCCGCTTCTGCGGGTTCGGAAACAAACCCAACAACGTTACCAGGCCCAGCATGCTGATCAGCAGGCCGGTTAATCCGATGGTGATGCGGGCAATCGCCGATAGTCTCAGCCCGAACATGTTCTAACCTCGAATACTGGATAACGTAGAAATCGAGTCTGTTGCATGTGGCGATCGTGCCGGTGGTTCTCCCGGTCCCGCGTCTCGGGTGACGACCCGTTTCGCAGCCGACGACTGCGATATCGCCTTCGCGCCACAATGCGCGTCAATTCGTCGTACATGCCGCGTCCTCCTCCGTGCCAGCGATGCTCTCGTCCAGCCTGATCGCCTCCGCCAGTTCCACGAGTTCCCGCAGGGTGGCGGCGATCTCATCGGTCGCGCCGCGCTTGGCGAGCGACTCCAGACGCTTGGCCGGTTCGACCAGGTCGTGGAATCCAACCGTGCCACCGGCTCCCTTCAACCAATGAGCGTGGTCCGCCAACGCCTGGTGATCATGGCGACTGAAATCGGCCAACATGTTCTGCAGGCGTACGAAGAAGGTCTCCACAAATTTTCCGGCAATCACGCGCAACTCCGGGTCGTCCATCGGGAAGGAGGAGATGATCGCGTCCCGCCGCGGCCGCGGCGTGTCGTCGGGCAGGCCCCGGTGGCTGTCCGCATTCCATAGTGTGTCGCCCGCGCCACGAGCAGCTTTCGCCGATTCCGGATCCCCGCTGGCAGGGCCCCCCGACACGAGGCCCTCCCCAGACGCGACACCCCCGTTGTCTCCATCTTGCGGGGACGTTTCACGAGTTTGGCGGCTTTCGCCGGCGGAGTCGCTTCCGGCCGCCGTTGATTCGTCCCCTTCGACCGTCCCCAGCGTCTCGGCCAGCAGCGCGAACAGCCGGTCGATGTCGATCGGCTTGGTGAGAAAATGCGAGCACCCAGCCACTTTGCATTTTTCTTCGTCGCCTTGCATCGCATTGGCGGTCAATGCCACGATCGGCATAGAGTAGCCTTGTTCCCGCAGGCGACGTGTGGCCGTGTAGCCATCTATCACGGGCATTTGCATGTCCATCAGCACCAGGTCGAAGGCACCTTCCTCGACTTGTTGTATCGCTTCGACGCCGTTTTCCGCTTCACAGACTTCCAACCCCGCCCGACGGAGCAACAGGCCGATCAGTTGGCGATTGCTCTCGCCGTCGTCGACGATCAACACGCGAGACGGACGCAGGGAGATGTCGTTGGCCTTCTGCTCCGCCTGTTTCGTCCGCTGCAGAAGTTGCGTGGCAGTCGACGCGTCGATCATCGGTACGCCACTTAGCGGGCCAGTCTCGATCGCGAGCGAGAACGTGCTCCCCTGACCGGGGGCGCTCTGTACCCGGATGTCTCCGCCGAGGGCTTCCGCGAGTCGTTTGCTGATCGAGAGTCCCAGTCCCGTGCCCCCGAAACGCCGTGTGACCGAGCTGTCGGCCTGCTCAAAGGGGTTGAAGATCCGAGCCATCTGCTCAGGGGTCATGCCGATGCCCGTATCGATCACGAGAAATTCCAGATGCGGTGTACGGCTCTGCGGCCGCATCCGACAGATCAGCTTGACACCTCCCTGGCTGGTGAACTTGAGAGCATTGCCGACGAGGTTCATGAGGATCTGCCGCAGCCGCGTGCCGTCGCTTTGGATCGTTTCCGGCACCAGCCCTTCCACGCTGCAGTCGAGCGTAATCCCGGCTTGATCAGCCCGCACACGCAGGACGTCCACCACATCGTGCAGGACACCGTGGGGATTGGTGGTGGTGATTTCCACCTCGAGTTTGCCGGCCTCGATTTTAGAGAGATCCAAGATGTCGTTGATCAGCTCGATCAGATGCGTGCCGCTTCGGTGAATCACATCGAGATACTCCCGCCGCCGCTCCTCGCTCTCCTCCATGCCGCGGCGCAGGACATCGGCAAAGCCCATGATGGCATTCATGGGAGTCCGAATCTCGTGGCTCATGTTGGCCAGAAACGCGCTCTTCGCCTGGTTGGCTACCTCGGCGGCTTGCTTGGCCTTGCCCAACTCCACGTTCTGCTCGTCCAGCAGCGTCACGTCGTCGAAGGTCACCATCACACCGCAATAGCGTCCCCCACTGCCCAGCAGCGGTGAGCAGTTGACGCTGAAGCTCCGCCAATGGCCACGCACGTCTTTCAGCTGCATGCGCGCGTTCGACACCGTACACCGCTGCCGCAAGGCCTCGGTCCAAGGATACATCCGGCCGCTCTCTTCGTCTCCCTGACGCCAGGGAAGGGATGGTACTGGCACGCCAGTCAGCTTCTCGGGCTCGGTGCCTGCCACCGAAGCGAAGGCGGTGTTCGCCAATAGAATCTGGTCTTTCGTATCGAGAATGAGTAGCCCTTCCGCCAAATTGTCCAATGCTTCTCGGACACGCTTGGGAACCGCCTTGGACGGATCGAGGTGCTTGAGCACGGTCCGCAGGATCAGCGCGAATCCCGCAAAACAGGCGATGGAGATAAATGCCAGGAACCGGACGTGCGGTGACGTCAGCAGTTGCCAGCGGCCCACTCCGCTTAACGGCGTGAATTGAAACTCCATGCTGCCCCATTTCTGGTCACCACTCTGATAGATCGGGACCTGCATCTGCTGGGACGTGGATTTGTCTGCCGGTGGCGCCGTCCAGCTGGCTGCGTGCGGACCCGCGGCGATCAACAGTTCTCCCTCGACCGTTCGCACGCCGACCGACCGCACGTCGCAGTTCCGCTGCACGACGGCCATGAGCAGCGTATCCAGCGCCTTCGTGTCGCCGCGCGCGATCAACACCGAAGCCGCTCATCGCCAGGGACTCGCACAGCCCGGCCCGTCCCTGGAGCTTCGCTCGATCGGCGTCCGGCATCAGCTTCAGCATATTCGCCACGCAGATGAACACGACCACCAGGCTGGCCATGGCCAGGGATATTCGTAATCGGGGGTTGAGCCATTTCATAGTGATGGTTCCGTCTCACTTTGCTGGCGTTGTCGAGACGCGGCCAACGTGGTCTGGCTCTCGACAATCTGTTCCAGCGATTCCTCTTGACCGTCGTCTTGCGTGCTGCCAACTGGCATGATCAACATGGGGTCGAACATGGTCCAAGCAGGCAGCGACGCCAAGAGACTCGACAATAGCAACCCGCTGCGGAGGACCCACAACACGTATCCCACAGTGAACCCGGAAACAAGCGTCCCCACCGAGCCAATGGTGACCGCGTTCAGCTGCAAATCGGAATCCAACGATTGCTGAAACTGATCCAGATCCCGCCAGAGCCGGGCGGATTGTCCCAGACTCGTGATGCCGGCATCTTCGCTCAGCCCGTTGACGGACCCGCTACGACCTTCACGAGCGGCTGGTGAATCGGTGTCATTGGCGTCGCTGGCCATGATACGATTTCGCAGGGCCAGGGACTCCGCCTCGGCGCGAACCGAATCCAGGAACAACTCGTCAGAGCCATCCTCGATTTCCACGTCGACCGCCAGCGGCAATTCCACCGGCTCGTCCGCCGTGCCAGTCACCTCCGGTGTTCGCGTCATGGCACGTGGCGCCGCGTCAGGACCGAGCACGCCGATATCCCCGCTCTCTTGCACTACCGGACTGTCGGACGCGGAATTTGTGGGCGAAGTGTCGGGCGTCGCATCGTTGTCGCCCAGTGGCGGAGGTGGGGGCGAAGCGTTCAGCACGACCGTGATCGAAACGACCGCCACGTTGCTCAGTGATTGACCGTCGAAAGCCTGATAGGAGAAGCTGTCGACACCAGAGAACGAGGCGGTGGCGGTGTATACAAATGTCCCGTCCGCCGCGAGGCTGACCGTTCCATGAGCAGGTGTTGCGAAGAGCAAGACGGTGAGCGGGTCGCCGTCGACGTCCGTGGCCGCTGGCAGGACGGTTCCCGTGAGGGACGACGTCGTCGATTCGAACGACAAACCGCCTGCCTGAGGCGCGTCGTTGGTGTTCGTGAAAGTCACATTCGCCAGCTGTGGACCGTCCTGCTGCACGCCGTCGCTGACCGTGGCCCGGTACGTCGGAGCCAATTCGCCGCCGTCGTGGGCGAAGATGACCTGCCCGATATTAACCTGCTGTTGCGTGAAGCTGCTGATGGCGACCCCCGCATTTGCCGCCAACGCGAAACGACCGCCCGTTACGTTGCTGACCGTGTAGGTGAGGTCAAATGGTGTGCTGTCCGGATCTACACTGTTCAGGTTGCCGCTGGTGAGGGTCACCGTTTGGCCTTCCGCCAGTACCAGGTTATTGTTGGCGATCGCCGGCGCGCTGTCGTTCTGGTCGATCACGTCGATGATGAAACTCTGCGTCGAGAAGGAACCGTCGCTGCTGGTCGCGCGAACGATCACCCCATGACTGGTGGAGGTTTCGTAATCCAGTGCCGCGTTGACGGTCACCACGCCGGTCGCACTGTGAATCGCGAATCGCCCCCCTGCATCATCATCCAACGAGTAACTAATTACGTTATTGGTGGCATCCGCGTCACTGGCCGCGGCGGTTACGCCCACAGTCGTGCCGACCATGGCGCTTTCAGCGACGGAATTGGGTGTGGCGTCACTGTCGGTGACGGCTCCGACGTCGGATTCATCGACATCATTGATGGAGATGGCGAAGGCTTGGTCGGTAAACGATCCGTCGCTCGAAGTAGCCCGGACGGTGATGTTGCGGCTGGACCCGTCTGATTCGCGGTCGATTCCTCCGGCCACGGTCACGACGCCCGTGTTAATGTCGATCCCAAAGCGGCCGCCGTCGTCGTCCACTAGGCTATACGTGATGCTGTCCGTGGCATCAGCATCGCTGGCCAATGCCGTCACGCCAACCACCGTGCCGGCCAACGAATTCTCATCGACCACATTGATCGCGACATCGCTGTCGGTGACCGCACCGACGTCGAACTCGTCCACATCGTTGATCGCGATCGTAAAGACTTGGTCGGTGAATGAGCCATCGCTGGACGTGGCCCGGACCGTGACGTTGCGACTGGCTCCGTCTGCTTCGCGGTCAATCGCGCCGGCCACTGTCACGATGCCGGTGTTGGCATCAATGGCGAACCGTCCACCATCGTCATCCTGCAGATCGTACGTGATCGTGTTGTTGGTGGCATCCGCGTCACTGGCGGCGGCGGTCACACCCACGCTCGTGCCGACGATCGCATTCTCATTCACCGCATTGGCCGTGGCAGCACCGTCGCTGACCGCTCCCACATCGAATTCATCCACGTCGCCAATCGTGATGGTGACGGTGCGCGTGGTGGTCGAGGTGTCGGTGCTGGTGGCCCGGACGGTGATATCGTAACTGCCGGCCGTCTCGCGATCGATGGCGCCTGCCACGGTGACCAGGCCGGTGTTGGCGTCAACTGCAAACCGTCCGCCGGCATTGTCATCGAGCGAGTAACTGACCGTGTCGCTGCCGTCCAGATCATCAGCAAAAGCCGTCACGCCGACTGCGGTGCCTCCGGCGGAGTTCTCCAGCACAAAGTCCGCGGCGGCATCCGTGTCGCTGATCGCCGTCACGCCCGATTCGCTAACGTCGGTCACATCGATCATGAAACTCTGCGTCGCGGAGGAGCCATCGCTGCTGGTGGCGCGAATCGTGACCGAGTGGCTGGTGAAACTTTCATAATCCAGGGCAGCATTAACCGTCACCACGCCGGTCACACTGTTGACGGTGAACCGCCCGCCGGCATCGTCGTCCAGCGAATAACTGATCGTGTTGTTCGTAGCGTCCACATCGGCGGCCACAGTCGTCATGCCGACGGCGGTGCCTGCCACGGCATTTTCAGCCACAGTGTTGGCGCCCACGTCACTGTCGCTCACGGCACCCACGTCGAATTCATCCAGATCGTTGATGTTGATGGTAAAGACCTGGTCAGTGAACGAGCCATCACTGGAAGTGGCCCGGACCGTGATGTTGCGACTGGCACCGTCGGATTCGCGGTCAATCGCTCCAGCCACCGTCACGATGCCCGTGTTGACGCCAATCGCAAAACGGCCACCGTCGTCATCTTGCAGACTGTAGGTGATCGTGTTGTTCGTGATATCGGCGTCATTGGCTGCGGCTGTGATGTTCACCAGCGTGCCATTGGCTGAGTTCTCATCGACCGCATTGGCCGTGGCATCGCTGTCGGTGACCGCACCCACGTCGAACTCGTCCACATCGTTGATCGCGATCGTAAAGACCTGGTCGGTGAACGAGCCATCACTGGACGTGGCCCGGACCGTGATGTTGCGACTCGCGCCGTCGGCCTCGCGGTCGATTCCGCCCGCCACGGTCACCACGCCTGTGCTGGCATCGATGGCGAACCGTCCGCCGTCGTTGTCCTGCAGACTGAAGGTGATTGGTTGTTGGTGGCGTCCGCGTCACTGGCTGCGGCGGTCACGCCCACGCTCGTACCGACGATCGCATTCTCATTCACCGCATTGGACGTCGCGTCGCCGTCGCTGACCGCGCCCACATCGAATTCGTCCACGTCGCCAATTGTGATGGTGAAGGTGCGGGTGGTGGTCGTGGTGTCGGTGCTGGTGGCCCTGACGGTGATGTCGTAGTTGGCGGCCGCCTCGCGGTCGATCGAGCCGTTGACCGTGACCACGCCCGTCGTGGCGTGAATGGCAAAGCGTCCGCCCGCATCGTCATCGAGCGTGTAGCTGACCGTATCCGTGCCGTCAGCGTCGTCGGCCAACGCTGTGATCCCAACCGCCGTGCCGCCCGCGGCATTCTCCAGCACGAAATCAGCCGCCACGTCACTGTCGCTAATGGCCGACACACCGCTTTCGTTTGCATCGGTAACGGCGACGGAGATCGTCTGCGAGTCGGTCCCGCCCGCAGCGTCATTGACTTCGACGGTCACTTCATAAACATTGTCGGTATCGGTATCCGTCGGGTTTTCGAAGTCTGGGGCTGAGGCGAACGTCAATTCGCCAGTGGCGGCGTCAATCGCGAACAGGGCCGCATCCAGGCCGCCGGCGATCGAGTAGGTGGGCACACCGCCGTCGACGTCCGTGCTGGTCACGGTCGTCACGGTGGTTTGGTTTTCGGCCACGGACAAGCTGGCTGTCGCTCCACCGCCGTCGCTGCTGATTATCGGAGCGTCATTGACTGCCGCCACGTCGATCGTCTTTTCCGCGATGCTACTCGTTCCGCCATCGCCGTCAGTGAGCAGAAACGCCACGGTACGGCTCAACGTGCTCGGATCTTCGGAGACGTTCTGGAAGGTGACGTTGCGCGCCAACGCCTGCACGGCCGCCGCGTTCGCATTGGCGCTGAGCGTGACGACCAGGGGCGTGACTCCGTCGGTGCCACCGACATAGCTGCCAATCACCACCGCTCCGGCGCCGAAGTTGTAGGTGACGTCGCTCCCCGAAAGGCCAATCTGGCCGACCCCAATACCCTGATCGCGGATGGCCAATTGGTCGAAGCTGGTGCCGTTGCCGCTCAGGAACACGGTGAGCTGTCCGCCGCTGAAGTCAGCCGAGTCTGGATCGCTCACCGTGACGCCACCGTCGATCACGGTGGCCGGGTCATTCTCGGTGTAGCTCAACGATCCGCCGGTCAGCGTGAGCGTCGGGTCCACGTTGGGCGTGCCAACGTTGATGTTGATCACGTCCGTGTCGGACTGGGCACCACCGGCACCCGTATTTCCTTGGTCGTCGGTCGTGATAGTGACCGTGGCCAGCCCGTTGAAGCCTGTGTTGGGTGTGAAGACCAGGCCGTCCAGCACCGTGTTGACCTGGGCCAGCGTTCCGCTGAACGTCATGGTGGCGTCGCGCGTGCCGTCCCCCGCGGTGAAGGTCAGACCGGTCGGGACTGAAAACCGTTGGCCGAAGACGCCCAGGTTGTCGCCGGGCCCATTGCCGGTCCACACGACGACAAACCCTCCTTGGGAATCCATCGCCACTGACGAGTACTCTTGGTCGCCGGCTGTCGTCGCATTGACCAGCGTTTCGCCTCCTTTCGCCACACCTGCCGCAGTGTACTGCCGCGCGTATACTCCGCGTCCGCTGCCGTCCTGGTCGTTGCTGGTCCACGTAATCACAAACTCACCATCGTTGTCCATGGAGACCGATGAGTGCATTTGCTCCTTGGTCGTATTCACGTTCACACGGAACTCGCCGCCTTGGGCGACTCCGGCGGCACTGTACCGTTGGGCATACACGCCCCAGTTGTCGCCGTCCTGGTCCTTGCTCGACCAGGAAACGACGAAATTGCCGCTGGCATCCATCGCTACCGACGAGAACTCTTGTTCTTTCGCGGTCGTCGTGTTGACGCGGAACTCGCTCCCCTGCGGCACTCCCGCTGCGCTGAAGCGTTTGGCGTACACGCCCCAATTGTCACCGTCCTGGTCCTTGCTCGACCAGGTCACGACGAAGCTCCCATCGGCGGCCATCGCCACGGACGTAGCGGTCTGCTCCTTGGTCGTCACGTTGTTGACGCGGAATTCGCCTCCTTGCGGCACGCCGGCTGCATTGAAGCGTTTGGCGTACACGCCCCAGTTGTCACCGTCCTGGTCCTTGCTCGACCAGGTCACGACGAAGTTGCCGGCAGCGTCCATGGCGACGCTGGCGCCGAGCTGTTCCTTGTTGGTGTAGGTGTTGACCCGGAACTCGCTCCCTTGGGCCACGCCGGCCGCGTTGTACCGCTGACCATACACGCCCCAGTTGTCGCCGTCCTGGTCCTGGCTGGACCATACGATCACGAAATTCCCCGCGTCGTCCATGGCCACCGACGCATGCACCTGGTCTTTGGTCGTCGTGGAATTGACGAGGAAGGCTCCTCCCTGGGCAACGCCCGCGGCGTCGTAACGCTGTGCGTAGATGCCCCAGCCATCGCCGTCCTGGTTCTTGCTGGACCAGGTGACGACGAAGTTGCCCCACGGGTCGGATGCCACCGCGCGCGGACCGCCGAAGTCGTTCGTCGTTCCGCCGAAAAATTCGCCATCCAACGTCGCTTGCCGATCGGCGGTCATGGTGTTGACACCGACTTCGCCTCCCGCGGCAATCGCCGTGCCCGACGGCCAGCCGAGTGTGATCGTGCCGTTGGTCGCCGTCAATGTCACTTGAACCTGCCCCGCGGCCAGGTCCTCGTCACTGATCGAAATCAGGTTGCCGTTGCCACTGGAGAAGACCAGTGGCGTGTCTTCGCCAGTACTCTGTGCGCCAGGTACCGTATTGATCGGCGCATCGTTGACGTTGGTGACGGTCACGGCAATGGCCTGTGTGTCGGTGAGCGAGCCGTCACTGACCTGCACCGTCACGTCGTAGACATTGTCGGCCCCCGCATCGGTGGGCACTTCGTAGTTCGGTGCCGCGACGAAACTTAACACCCCGGTCACAACGTCGATGGTGAACTTTGCCTGATCGGCACCACCGATGATGCTGTACACCGGTGCTCCGCCATCGACGTCGGTGCTGGTGACGGTCGTCACCGACGTGCTGTTCTCAGCCACGTTGACCGCGGCCGTCGGCCCGCCGCCGTTGCTGGTGATCACCGGAGCGTCGTTAAGCGGGTTGATCACCAGCGAAGCCGTATCGGTTGCTGACGAGAACGCGGTGCTGCCGCCATTGGTGGTCGTGTCGGCAACCGCGCCATTACTACCGCTGGTTTGGTCCCAGGCGCGGAAGGTAATGGCACTGGCCAACGTGCCGTTGTAGTTGGCGTTGGGCTGGAAATAGAGCCGCGTGTTGGCATCGGCGGCCAACAGCTCGCGCGTTATTACCGGCGACCGCTCCCAGAGCGTTCCAGTTGGTGCCGCCGTCGATGGTGTAGTACCACGTTCCGTTGGTCGTGTTGGCGGCGGTCACGGCAATGCCCAGGAACGCGCCGCCATCGGCGTCCGTGACGTTTTCGAGTCCGCCGCCCCCCAAGAAATCGACAAGACTGAAAATCGGCGTGCCGACCACTCCCACCGGAACGCCGGCGTCCTCATCAACCGCGACGAGCGTGGGGCTCGCCGTTGGATCGAGTACGGGGGCCGACTGGGGGGGTTGGCTGGCCGGCGCCACGTCGAAGTAGCTGCTGGCGATCCGAATTTCGTCGAGCGCGGCGTTATTCGCGCTGAGAAGTCTACCCCCGGCCAGGCCTAGCCGCGTAAAGGTGCCCAAGTCGATGTTGTTCTTGACCGCCGTGAACGTTGAGTCCGGGCTCGCCAGACCAGGGGTCGGGTTGACATACAGGGTCATGGCATCGACGCCGGCAGCGAAGTCGATTTTCACGGTCAGCAGGTAGGTCTGACCTGCCAGGGGCGTGATCCCGCTCACTTGCACACTGCCTGCGCCCCCCGCCACTTCCAGGACGAAAGCGTTGTTGTTGTAGCCGGCGAACGCGACGGTAGCCGATGTGCTGCCGAATTCCATGCCAACGTAGTCGCCAAGGGTGGTGGTGCCAGGCTTGATCAGGAAGCTCAACCAGGTCGTCGTCCCGTCCGCGCCGAGAGTGGTCGTCAGGTCGCGCGTCTGCGTCATGGCTGTTGGCAGTGACATCGCCAGCCGTGCCGTGCCACCACTGACCGGCATCGCGACGGTCGGATTTTGCAGACCTGTGGCCACGATGGTGGTGTTCGTGCCAGCGTTGCCCCAGGGGGTCGCCCAACCGCTGCCGCCGTTGGCGCCGTTGAAACTGCCCGTGGCGTAGGCGAACGGCTCGTAGCCGATCACCGTGTATTCGTAGGCGCCGATATCGGTCGTACCGAGGCGATTGACGCCGCGCTGGTCAGTTGCCGGCGCACCCGTGGCGGTTCCCGCGTTGATGGCGGGACTGCCGCTGAGCAAGGCATATGTCTTGGTCGTCCCGCCATTGTATTGCAGTGGACCCAACAGCGGGTTGGTATTGATTTGGTCGCCGGGTCCGGTGAGGCCGGCCGTGTTGGCGCTGTCGACGTTGTAGCCCAACGACGTCAGCGGGCCGCGTTGGCGTTGCCACCGGTGTTGAAGGCCAGGATGGTGTTCTTGAGGGTGGCACTGCCGCCGGCCTGCACAGTTGATGCCCCCCCCGCCGCCAGTCGCGGAGTTATCGGCAATCGTGGAACTGGTGATGTTGACACTATTTGTCGCGTAGATCGCACCGCCCATGCCGGAAGCGACGTTGCCGCTGATCGTGACGTTCGTCAGCGCGGCCGTGCCGAAGTTATCCACGCAGAGCCCTGCACCGGTGACCGCCGTGTTGCTCTCGATAGAAACCCGGTCCAGGATCACCGTACCTGACGCGTATATCGCACCGCCCTTGGTGGCGACGTTGCCGCTCAGCGCCGCGTCCTGCAACGTGAGCGTGGCTCCCAACGCGAGTTTCACGCCCCCACCCCAGTCGCTGAAGGCGTTGCTGTTATGGATCGTGAGACCGGACATGGCAACGGTGCCGCTGAGCACGTCGAATACACGGTCCGTGGCCGCACCGTCAATGAAAGTCGTGTTTGCACCGGCGCCAGCGATCGTGAGATTTCCCGTGATGTCGAGGTCACCCGTGCTGGCGGCGTCCTCGCTGGCGCCAGTTCGCGAGAGGACATAGCTGCCGGCCGGTAAGAAAATCGTGTCGGCTCCGGCCGTGTTGTTGGTGGCGATGATGGCTTCGCGCAGCGAGATCTTGCCATCGATGCCCTTGGCGGCCAGCAGGTTGGCAATCGACGTGGTCGTGCCATCTACGGTATCGCTGGTTGTATCGACGAACAACGCTGCGGCGCTGGCGCGTGTCGCACTAAATTCGGACGTATCGTTGGTGGCCAGGTCGGTGGCCGTGGCGGTAATCAGTTCGCCAGTTGTCACAATCGCAGCGCACGACTTCAGAAACGAGGCGTTGCCGCTGGCGCCCGTCGTGACCGTCGTGAAGCCCAAGTAGCGCTGGCCTTCATCGCCGCTGGCGTTGGCGAAGAATTCGATACGGAAGCTGCCGTTGGCGGTGCTGTTGAGCGTGCCGCTGACGACGATAGTGCTGGTAGCGTCGGTGAATGCGTCCGAAGAGGACCGGGAAGTTTTGCAGGTTGTTCGGACCGCTGTCGCCATCACCCGAGTCGTTGGGAGTCACGACGCTGCCGCTTCCCAATTCGATTCCCAGACCTGTATTGGCGTATATCGAATTGCCGAGGATGGCGTTTCCGGTACCCGCGTCGATCTGCACGCCGTCGCTATTGTTGCCGGAGATGACGTTGTTGCGGATCGAGTTCCCGCTGGCCGCTCCCTTGATAACTCCACCATCTCCCCGGTCACTGATCAACACGCCATCTCGCGCGTTACCTTGGTCCAGCGTGCCCGTGATATCGGTGCCAATGAAGTTGTTCTGGACCAGGTTGCCCGTGGCATTGGTGCCGAAGATGACCACGCCATTGCCCTGACTGCCGCCGGTATTGCCCGAGATGATGTTGCGGTGTGCAGTGGTTGTTCCGCCGACCGTATTGTTCGGTGCGTCCTCGACGATGATACCGTCGAGGTTGCCGATGGCTGCGGCGCCGGTCACGTCGAGGCCAATGATGTTTCCCGCGATCTGGTTATCGGTTGAGTTGGAGTCCTGAATCTCGAGGCCAGTGTCGAAGTTGCCGGAAATGACGTTGCCGGCCCCTGGCCGCCGTGCCACCGACGGTATTGTTGCTGGCGCCGCTGGCGATCCAGATGCCGTTCATGCTGTTGCCGATTGCGCCAGTGCCCGCCACATTGAGGCCGATGTAGTTACCCTGAATGATGTTGTTGGCGGCGGAAGTACCGACGACGCGAACCCCGTGGATGTTGTTTCCCGAGATGATATTTCGCTCGGCTGCCGTCAGGCCGCCGATCACATTACTGGCCGAGTTGTTAATGTGGATGCCGTCCAGGCCGTTGCCGAGATCCGCTGAGCCGGCGACATCGAGCCCCAGGTAGGTGCCCACGACCGTGTTACCACTACCGCCGTTGAGTTCGATGCCGTCTCCCGAGAATCGATTGATGACCAGTCCCCGAATGGTGGTTCCACCGGCCGTCACGTGCAGGCCGTCGACGCCTGCACCGGCCGATGTCCCGTTCAGTTCGATGATCGGCGTACCTGCAAAATCCGGCTCGCTCCAGCCATCGATCATCACGCTGCCCGTGATCGTTGGCAAAGCGGAGAGCAGATTGATCGTGTGCGGACCGGCGCCGGCAATATTGAAGGTGATCGTGTCAGTGCCGGCCAACGCATTGGCGTCGAGGATCGCCTGCCGCAGCGAGCCGGCCCCCGAGTTGTTCGTGTTCGTGACCGTGAAGGTACTCAGTAGAGTCTGCCAGCTGTCTTGTGATTGCGGCGACACAAACACTGCCGTCTCGATACTGCCGACCGAGTACTCTAGTTCCCAATCGCCGCCGAGTGACGCGTGCCCCGTATCGTCCATACTGGCGGCCACATCAGCACCGGTCAGGGCGTGCAGCGATGCGAGCAGTTCTTCGCCCTCGGGACTGCCCGCCAAATCGCACCCGTAGAACAACAGATCCGCGTGGCTGTTGAGCGAGTCGGCCCACCGGCTGATCGAGCCGGCATACGCGGCAAGAGTATCGGAGGTCAGCCACGTGTTGCCCAGCTTGACAGCTCCGTCCGTGCCGTGGGACACGAAATGGACGGCGTCCAGATCGGTGTACTCGGCCAGGGCTGCGGCAATTTGCTCCATGCCGTCACGGTCGTCGTCCAGCACGACCACGTCGAGCCGGCGATCGGGCCCGTTATCGACCAGTCCGTCCATAAATTGCTGATCGTCCGCGAGTCCTGCATCGATGAGGAGCAGTTCCCGCCGCACCTCCGACTGGCCGTCGCTCGCCGCGTTGTCCTGGCTCGACGGCGCGTTGGCGTCCGCCAGGGCATCGGAACCAGCCACCGTCAGCAGCTCATCCGTATCTGGCATGGCCGACTCGCCCGTCGCGGCGCCGTCTACGACACCGGCGGCCGGTGAAGCGCTCAAGGGAACCTCGCGGCTCCAATTGACGCACCGTAGCGGGTGGCCCCACCGCGATCGCGTCCGCTGCCACGGCACGTTTCGCCATCGTGCGCAACTCGTCGGCTAAGACGTTGATGATCGGCAGGATCTTCCGCAACGATTTCATCATTAATCCTGAAGACGCGGCGACACGTTGCCGCGCGGAGGCTGAGTTCCCTTGTCACGTCGCCGACCGGTTCCCCGGCCGACAATCATCCTGAGTGAGATGTTCCGACTGTGCCTTGCGGGGCCGGTAGCGGCGCAGACAGTCCGCGAATCGACATGTCGACTGCGGCTTCGAGGTCGTCTTGCTGTCTGTCCCAGGCGCAGCGCACAGCCTCCCCAGGGCCTCTGTCACTGAAAGTATAGGTTAGAAACGAGTTTCCGCACTGATCCCAAGTTCCGCCGCGGCTACTCGCGATACAGGCCGGATAATCGAATTATTTTCCGCAGGACAATCAGACCGCAGCCTGACAGATCTTCCCGCTCTTTGTTTAACCCGCAGCCGCGGGCGAGGACGCGGCTGGGATGAGGTGGAATCGGTACGAGCCGCTTCCTCGCCTGCGGCTGCGGGTTAAACGATGTC